>DAIDHD010000044.1 GCA_027459765.1 Gammaproteobacteria bacterium
CGCCGAGGCAGTCACGCTGCCGTCCCGCGACGACGCGGCGTTGCCGATCGGCGGCATTGATCTCAAGGATCACCTCTCCGCCATCGAGGTGACCTTGATCCGTCAGGCGCTCGCCGAGGCCGACGGCACCGTGGCCGAGGCTGCGCGCCTTCTCAACATCCGCCGCACCACGCTGGTCGAAAAGCTGCGCAAGTATCGGCTCGAAGCCTAACGCGACGCCGACTCCGCGTGCTGCTGGCTACGCGCGACGCCTTGCGCCGCCGCTGGCGTGCGCGTCGTGCCGGCGGCGTGAGCGCGGTCGCCGCGCAAGCTGGTGCGATCCGCCGCCGCGGGTACCGACAAAAATTTGACGGCGCCTCGGTGGCGACTCCACCGCGAATCCTGTCGAAATGCGTAACTCGCGGATTCAAATTGAAAAAGTTCATCCGGCACGGAAGTTGCTGATTCACGGGCATGACTCTCGCAACCGCTACCACCCGTACCGACGCCAGCGACCGACGCGCGCTCCTGCACGCCTTCGAGACTTTCGGCTCGATGTCGGCACAACTCTCGCAGACCTTCGATGCGCTGCGCGCCCAGGTCGCAGCCCTGCAGGTCGAACTCGGCTCGGCGCGCGCCGGCGAGCGGCAGCTCGCGGATCGGCTATCCGCACTGGTGCACGGCTTGCCCGGCGGGGTGCTGTTGCTCGATGGCGCAGGCGTCATCGTCGAGGCGAACTCCATCGCGCGCGAGCTCCTCGGGGAACCGCTGGAGGGCGTCGCCTTCGCGCAAGTCCTGACGCGTGCGGCGGTGGGCCCCGTCGGCGTCGAGCACGTCGAGCTGCGCTGTGGCCGCTCGGTCGCCGTTTCGCGGCGGCACACCGCCGATGGCGAGGTGGTTCTCCTGACCGACGTCACCGAGGCGCGTCTGATGCAGAACCTGCTCGCTCGACAGCAGCGTTTGCTCACCCTGGGCGAGCTCGCGGCCGGACTCGCGCATCAGATCCGTACGCCGCTCGCCACGGCGCTGCTGTACGCGTCGCAAATGACCATGCCCGGCCGCAATCCGGAGGACCTCACGCGTTGCGCGGAGCGCACCGCCGACAGCCTGCGTCAGCTCGACCGCCTGGTCACCGACATGCTCGCCTTCGCCCACGGCGGCGCGGCGCGCGAGAGCGTCACGCTCACAGCGCTGCTGGAACAGGTGGCGCAGTGGCTGCGGCCGGCCCTGCGTCCGGGCGTGCGGCTCACGATCCGCACCCAGGCCCCGGAGCTCAAGGTGCGTGCCAATGCCCCGTCGCTGGTGTCCGCGGTGCTCAACCTCGCGAGCAACGCGCTGCAGGCCGCGGACGGCGAGCTCGAGGTGGAGCTCCTCGCCCGTCGCGGCGAGGCCGGCCGCGCGCAGATCCTGGTGAGCGATACCGGGCCGGGCGTTCCCGAGCACCTGCGCGCACGCATCTTCGAACCCTTCTTCACCACGCGTGCGCGCGGCAACGGCATCGGGCTCGCCATCGTCAAGTCCGTGGTCGAAGGCCACGGCGGGCACGTGGCGCTGGTGCCTTCGCCGCGCGGCGCGGTCTTCCTGCTCGATCTTCCTGCCGAGGTGAATTCATGACGACGCTGGGCGAAACCATCCTCGTGGTCGAGGACGACGACGCGCTGCGCGAAGCGCTGCTCGACACGCTCGCGGCGGCGGGGCTCGCGGCCCGCGGCGCCGCGGACGGGGCGGCGGCGCTGCGCCATTTCGATGCCGACGACGCGGCACTGGTGATCTCCGACGTGCAGATGCCCGGGATGAGCGGCGGCGAGCTGCTGACGGCGCTGAAGCGGCGCCGCCCGGATCTGCCGGTGGTGCTCATGACCGCATACGGCACGGTGGCGCAGGCGGTGGCGGCCATGCGGGAAGGCGCCACCGACTACATCGTCAAGCCGTTCGACGCGCGTGCGCTGATCGAGATGGCGCGCCGGCAGCTCGCCAGCCGTACCGCGGCCGGCGACCTGGTGGCCGCGGACCCCGAGTCCAAGCGCATCCTGTCGCTCGCGCGCAAGATCGCCGAGAGCGACGCCACCGTGCTGATCACGGGCGAGAGCGGCTGCGGCAAGGAAGTGTATGCGCGCTTCATCCGCGATCATTCGGCGCGCGCGGCGAAGCCGTTCGTCGCCATCAACTGCGCGGCCATTCCGGAGAACATGCTCGAGGCGACGCTGTTCGGCTACGAAAAGGGCGCCTTCACCGGCGCGCTCGCGGCGCATGCCGGCAAGTTCGAGCAGGCACAGGGCGGCACGCTGCTGCTCGACGAGATTTCGGAGATGGACCTGGCGCTGCAGGCGAAGCTGTTGCGGGTCCTGCAGGAGCGGGAGGTCGAGCGGCTCGGCGGCAATCGCACCATCGGTCTCGACGTGCGGGTGATCGCCACCTCCAACCGCGATCTGCCCGCCGAGGCGCGCGCCGGGCGGTTCCGCGCCGACCTCTACTACCGGCTCGCCGTGATGAGCCTGCGCCTGCCGCCGCTGCGCGAACGGCGCGGCGACATCCTGCCGATCGCGCAGCGTGCCATCCTCGCCTGTGCCCGCGGCCGCAGCACGCCCGTGACCCTCGCCGCGGACGCCGAGGCGAAGCTGCTCGGCTACCCATGGCCGGGGAACGCCCGCGAACTCACCAACATCGTGCAGCGCGCCGCGTGGCTCGCCTCCGGTGGCGTGATCCGTGCCGAGGACCTGGAGGTGGGCGCCGCCACGGCATTCGACGCCGACGCGCAGGCGCCGGCGTCCGCCCCGACCGGCCCGTCGTCGGCCGCGTCGGCGCGTGGCGGTCCCGGCGGCGACGCCGGTCTCGGCCAGGACCTCAAGGAGCGCGAGCGCGAATTGATCCTCTCCACGCTCGCGCTCACCGGCGGCAGCCGCAAGCTGGCCGCGGAGCGGCTCGGCATCAGTCCGCGCACGCTGCGCCACAAGCTGCAGCAGCTGAAGGCGGCCGGAGTCGCGGTGCCCGACCTCAACTCCGCGCAGTTCGCGACCGCGTGACCCCATGAGTACGCTACAGATCCAGCAAGTCCTCGCGGAGATGCGCGCGTTGCAGGCGCGTACCGCCGGCATGGCGCCCGGTATCGAGGGCACGGCCGCCGCGGCCCGCGGCGTCGCCGGCGGGCCGGCGGCGGGCAGCGGACCGGACTTCGCGAACCTGCTCAAGTCATCGATCGATCAGGTGGCCGGGATGCAGAACAACGCCACCGCGCTCGCCAACGCCTACGAGTCGGGCGCCCCCGGCGTGGACCTGACCAAGGTGATGCTCGAGGTACAGAAGGCGGGACTCGCGTTTCGGGCGATGACCGAGGTCCGCAACAAGCTGATCGACGCCTATACCCAAGTGATGAACATGTCGGTGTGAGCGCGCGCGCTCGATGAGGTTCAAGGTCCATGGCTGACGTCGTTCCCGTTCCGCAACTGCCGCCCGCCCCGCGCGGCCTCCTCGATGCCGTACCCGGCCTGCGGCAGGTCGGTTTGCTGATGGGCGTCGCCGCCGCGGTGGCCGCCGCGATCTGGCTCGTGCTCTGGTCCCAGGGACCGAACTACACGGTGCTCTACGGGCAGCTCTCCGAGCGTGAGAGCGGGCAGGTGATGGACGCGCTCACGGCCGCGGGCATCGAGTACAAGCTGAGTCCTTCGGGCGCGGTCTCCGTGCCGGAGGCCAAGGTGCAGGAGGCACGCATCCGTCTCGCGAGCCAGGGATTGCCGCAGAGCGACTCCATGGGCATCGAGATGATCCAGAAGGATTCGGGCATCGGCGCCAGTGCGCTCATGGAATCGGCGCGCTATCAGTCCGCGCTCGAGACGGAACTTGCCCGCACCATCGCCAAGGTGCAAGGCGTGCAGGGCGCGCGCGTGCACCTCGCGCTGCCGAAGCCCTCGGTGTTCGTGCGCGATTCGCGCAAGGCGACCGCGTCGGTGATGGTGCAGCTCTACCCCGGCCGCCGTCTCGAGCCGGGTCAGGTGGCCGCCATCGTGCACCTGGTGGCCTCGAGCGTGCCGGAGCTGGCGCCGAGCGACGTCACGCTGGTGGATCAGGCGGGGACTCTCCTCAACTCGCCGGACGACAATTCGGAGAGCGCGGTGAGCACCCGCCAGTTCGAATACACGCGCAAGCTCGAACAGAGCTATCAGCGGCGCATCATGGAGCTTCTGGAGCCGATCGTGGGGGCGGGCCGGGTGCGCGCCACGGTCACCGCGGACGTCGACTTCACGGTCACCGAGGAGGCGCACGAGAACTACGATCCGCAGAAGACCGCGGTACGCAGTGAACAGACCGCGCAGGAGAGCCACCGCGGCGGCGACGGCGCGGAGGGAATTCCGGGCGCGCTGTCGAACCAGCCGCCAGGCACGTCGGGTGCGCCGGCCATTGCGGGCGCCCCGCCCACGCCCGGCTCGCCGGCGGCGGGCGCCGCCGCAGCCGCTGCGGGTGCCGCGCAGACCAATGCGGCGAGCGCGAGTCCGAGTTCCACGTCGCAGCGCAGTACCCGCAACTTCGAGATCGATCGGACGCTCGCCTACGTCAAGCAACCCATCGGCACGGTGAAGCGTCTGAGCGTCGGGGTCGTACTCGACAATTGGCAGAAGACGGGCGCCGACGGCAAGGTCAGCTCCGCGCCGATGACCGATGCCGACATCAAACGCTTCACCGAGCTCGTGCGCGACTCGATCGGCCTGCGCGACGACCGCGGCGACAAGCTCGAGCTCATCAATCAACCCTTCAAGACCGCGGCTCCGGCGGGTCCCGTGGAGGCTCCGCCGCTGTGGCAGACCCCGTGGGTGACGCAGCTCGGCAAGCAGGCGCTGGGCGCCGTGCTGGTGCTGGTCGTGGCCTTCATCGTGCTGCGCCCGCTCATGAAGAGCCTCACGCGGGCCGCCGGCGGCGGCGCGCGCGACGCCGCGACGCCCGCCGAGGCCGTCGACCTGGACGGCGACCGCGTCAGCATCGGTGGCAAACGCGAGCCCGCGATCAAGCTCGCGCCGAGCCTCGAGCAGCAGATCGCCGCGGCGCGCACGCTGGTGGGCCAGGATCCGAAGCGGGCGGCGCAGATCGTGAAGGAGTGGGTGTCCGCGGATGGCTGACAAACCCGACGAACTGGCGGGCACGCAGCGCGCCGCCATCCTACTCATGAGTCTCGGTGAGCAGGACGCGGCGAACGTGCTCAAACAGCTCGACGCGCGCGAGGTGCAGCGCCTCGGCCTCGCCATGGCGGAGCTCAAGGACGTCTCGCGCGACCAGGTGACGTCGGTGCTCGGCCGCTTCATCGGCGTCGCCGATGCCAAGGCGGACGTCGCCAGCGGTTCGCAGGACTACGTGCGCCGGGTACTGACACAGGCGGTGGGCAAGCAGAAGGCCGATCTTTTGCTCGATCGCGTCTCCGGCGGCCAGACCGGCAACGGCATCGAGCAGTTGAAGTGGATGGAGGCCAAGGCGGTGGCGCAGATCATCGCGGGGGAGCATCCGCAGATCGGCGCGATCGTGCTCTCGCACCTCGAGGCGGAGCAATCCGCGGCGATCCTGCCGCTGCTGCCCGAGGAGATGCGCACCGACGTTCTGATGCGCATCGCCAGTCTGGAGGAGGTGCCCCAGTCCGCGCTCACCGAGCTCGACCAGCTGGTCGAGAAGCAGGCCAACGCGACGCCGCCGGCGGTGGCGCGCCGGATCGGCGGCGCGCGCACCGTCGCCAACATACTCAACGCGATGGAGCGCGAGCAGAGCGGCGAGGAGCTCGGCCGGATAGAGAAGGCCGACGGCACGATGCACCAGCAGATCAAGGACCTGCTGTTCATATTCGAGAACCTGCTGGACATCGACGATCGCGGAATCCAGGCGCTGCTGCGCGAGGTGGGCTCGGACACGCTCGCCATCGCGCTGCGCGGCGCGGAGCCCGAGGTGCAGGAGAAGATCCTGCGCAACATGTCGAAGCGCGCCGCCGAGATCCTCAAGGACGATATGGAGGCGCGCGGTCCCGTGAAGCTCGCCGAGGTCGAAGCCGCGCAGAAGGAGATCGTGACCATTGCGCAGCGCCTCGCCGAGGAAGGCACCATCAGCCTGGGCGGCAAGGGCGGGGGCGACTTTGTCTAAAGTGGTGCCTGGCGCCGCCGCGGGCGATGTGCAGAAGTGGTCCGCGCCCGAGGTCGGAGGCGCCGCGGCTCAGATGCCCACCGTGAGCGGACTCGCGGATCTGCAGGCGGAGGCGCACCGGGAGGCGTTCGAGCAGGGCCTCGCCGAAGGCCGCGAGGCCGGGCGTGCCGAGGTGCAGGCGCAGGTCGAGCGCCTCGCCGCCATGTGGTACGACCTCGCCCGGCCCTTCGAGACGATGGACCAGGAGGTCGAGCGCGAGCTGCTCGCGCTTGCCATGGCGCTCGCGCGGCAGATCGTGCGCCGCGAGCTGAAGACCGATCCGACCCAGATCATTGGCGTGATCCGCGAGGCGATCGCCGCTCTGCCGGTGGCGGCGCGCGATGTGCGTGTGCACCTGCATCCCGAGGATGCGGCGGTGGTCAGGCAGCACCTCGCGCCCACCGAGAGCGAGCGCGCCTGGACGCTGGTGGAGGATCCGGTGATGGCGCGCGGCGGCTGTCAGGTCACGAGCGCCACGTCGCGCATCGACGCGCGTCTGGAGACGCGTCTCGGCGCGATCCTGAGCGAGCTGTTGGGTACCGAGCGCCAGGACCCGGTGGCACGCGGAGCGGGTGCGTGACGGCGGTCGCGGAGCGACCCCGGCCGCGACGCTGGGGTGCGGCACTCGCCGAGGCGCGCGCGCGCATGGCGACCCTGCCTCCCATCGTGGTCGAAGGCACCTTGAACCGCATGGTCGGCATGACGCTCGAAGCGGTCGGCTGCGAAGCCCCCGTGGGCGCGCGCTGCCTGGTCGACACCGCCGACGGCAAGCGGATCGAAGCCGAGGTGGTGGGCTTCTCCGGCGACAAGCTGTTCCTGATGCCGACCCAGGACGTGCGCGGCATAAAGCCTGGGGCGCGCGTCGTGCCGACGCGCAGCGAGAGCGACCTGCTCGCCGGCGACGCCTTGCTCGGCCGAGTGCTCGACGGCACCGGGCGGCCGATCGACGCCCTCGGCGACCTGCGCTGCACCGATCGCATCTCCCTCATCGGCGAGCCGCTCAACCCCCTCATGCGCCGCGCCATCCGCGATCCGCTCGACGTCGGCGTGCGTTCGATCAACGCGCTGCTCTCCGTGGGCGGCGGGCAGCGCATCGGCCTGTTCGCCGGCTCCGGCGTCGGCAAGTCGGTATTGCTCGGCATGATGACCCGCTACACGAAGGCGGACGTGACCGTGGTGGGGCTGATCGGCGAGCGCGGCCGCGAGGTGCAGGATTTCGTCAGCAATACGCTCGGTCCCGACGGCATGCGCCGCGCCGTGGTGGTCGCGACGCCCGCCGACAATCCGCCGCTCATGCGGCTGCACGGCGCCTGGCTCGCCACCGCGATCGCGGAGTACTTCCGTGACCGCGGCCTGAAGGTGCTGCTGCTGCTCGACTCGCTGACACGCTTCGCACAGGCGCAGCGCGAGATCGCGCTCGCCATCGGCGAGCCGCCGGCCACCAAGGGTTACCCGCCGTCGGTGTTCGCCAAGCTGCCGCAGCTGGTCGAACGCGCCGGCAACAGCGATCGCGGCGCCGGGTCGATCACCGCCTTCTACACGGTGCTCGCCGAGGGCGACGACCAGAACGATCCCATCGCGGACGCCGCACGCGCCATCCTCGACGGGCACATCGTGCTGTCGCGGCGGCTGGCGGAGAGCGGCCTGTATCCGGCCATCGACATCGAGGCCTCGATCAGCCGCGCCATGCACCAGATCGCGACGCGCGACCAGCTCGATCTGGCGGCGCGCTTCAAGCAGGTCTATTCGACCTACCAACAGAACCGCGACCTGATCACGGTCGGCGCCTATCGGCGCGGCGCCGATCCGCGCGTCGACCTGGCGGTGGAACAGTGGCCGAAATTGCAGGAATTCCTGCGCCAGGACATGTACGACCCGGTCGGCATCGAGCGCAGCTACGAGGAGTTGCGGCAACTCGTGACGCAGTTCTCGGCGCCGCACGTCGCACCGGGCAGATAGTGAGACAGTCATGATGCGATCCAAGCGTTTCGAACCCATCCAGGAAATCGTCGCCAACGGTGCGACGGACCTCAGTCGGGCGATGGCGGATGCCGCACGCCGCGTCGCCGATCTCGAACGCCAGCTCACGCAGCTGGTTGCCTATCGCGAGAACTACGCTCGCGACGCCTCGGGCCGCGCCGGCGTCGTCGACGTGGTGCGGTTGCAGAATTACCGCTCTTTCATCGACCGCCTGAACGCCGCAATCGAGCAGCAGACGCGCTACCTCGACGCTGCGCGGGAGGATTACGAGCGGCGACGCGCGGCGTGGAGCGAGAAGCGCATCGAGGCGGAGTCCATGGCCAAGGTGGTGGACCGCTTCCGCCACGAGGAGCGTCGCGCCGCCGAGCGTCGCGAGCAGCACGATGGAGACGACGCGGCGCTGCGCATCGCGCTCGCTTCGGCCGGAGCCCTCACCGGCAACTAAAGCGGCCGCCGGCGTCGAAGCCGCCGGAGCCTGCCGCTGGCACGTCGATTGCAAGATTCCTTGCATATGACGACCGCAACACCGCTTCCCTCTTTCCTGCCCGCGCCGCCTTCCGCCGCCGCGGGCTCCTCGTCAGCGTCGACGAACGCGGCCGGGCCCGCGGCCGGCGCGCCGGCGGCCAATTTCGCGCAAGCGCTGGATGCGGCGTCGCCTCCGCGCAAGGCGACGACGCGTGACGGCGCTCGCCCCGTGCCGCGCCACGCCGACGGCGGCGGCAAGGAGACGGCACCGGCCGGCACCGCCTTGCCGCCGGTCGGCACGGTCTTGCCGCCCGTGCTGGTACCGCCGGCCAGCGCGCCCGTCAGTCAAGGCGCGGGGAATGCACCGACGGCAGGATCCGCGGCAAGCGCCGCTGCGGCTGCGGTGACGCCGACGCCGGGCATCGCCCTGGCCACCGCCGCTATCGCTTTGCCGACGCCGTCCCTGGCGGGCGCGACTTCCGTGGACGAGGCCGCCCCTGGCACGCTCGGCGCACCCGGAGCGCTCGTCACATCCGACGGCGCCAAGAACGTGCTCGCGGCGCTCGAGGGCTTGATGAATCTGGCGGCGCCGGACGACGCGTCGCAGGCGGCCAGCGCTGCGCACGCGGCGACGCCGGTGGCGATCTCGCCGGCCCCTGGCGCCGCATCTGCGCCGCGCACGGTCACGGCGGCGACCACGCTCGGCGCGCTTGCCGCGCCGGCGCAAGCCTTGGACGCCGTCAGCGGCGTCGCGACGGGGAGTCCCCCGGGCTCGACGGCTGGTACCCCACCGCCTGCCGCGGTACGCGCAGGCGACGCCGTGCACGCGCGTTCCGGCATCGCCGGCGCGGTGGTGCGCGGCGGGCCTGCCGGCGGCGAGGTCGTGGTGAACGCGAACCCGTCCGCTGATCCTGCCGTGGCGACGGCCGACGGCGCGGGTACGGCTCCGGCCGCAGCAACAGCCGCGAGCACCGTCGCGGTCCCGGCGGGATCGCCGACCGTCGCTGCAGCGTCGGCGGCGATGACCAGCGGCGCCGTGACGGCAAGCCAGAGTACGTCAGCATCGCAGGGCAAGGTGGCCGCCGCCCCGCAGGACGACGCCGATGGGGCGCTCGACGGAGCGAGCGGCGAGGGCGCGCCGGCCGGGTCGTCGGCCGCGCCCGGTGCTGCGCGCGCAACGCTGGCGCGGGCGGCGAACGACACGCCCGTCGTCACGCAAGCGGCGCGTCACGGCGATGGGGGCGCTCACGGCGGGACCGAGGGTGGTCAAGCCGGGTTCGATCCGACCGGCGCCGCCGCGGGTCTCGGCGGACCCGCCGCTGCCCAGGGCACCGCCGCCGCGGATCCCGCGACTGCGAAGATCAATGCACCGGTGGGCAGCCCCGATTTCACGCAGGCGCTGGCCGACCGCGTGGCCTACATGGCGCGCAATGATCTGAACGGCGCGCGCCTGCAGGTCAATCCTCCGCAGCTCGGCCCGATCGAACTCAAAGTGGCCGTGCAGGGGGACCACGCCCAGGTGTGGATGAGCGCGCACAGCGCGTTCACGCGCGCGGCGCTGGCCGACAGCGCGCCGCAGTTGCGCGCCATGCTCGGGGCAACCGGCTTCGGCCAGGTGAGTGTCGACGTCTCGCAGCGCTCCTTCCAGGAGCGACCTTCGCCGGGACGTGCCTACGAAGCCGCGGATGCTGGCCAGGAGGCCGCCGCGATCGCGCCGGTGGGAGCGCCGGCCGCCGCGGCGCGCCGCGGTTCGGGGGCGCTCGACGCGTACGCCTAGCCTACCCGTACCCGAGGCCTAGTTCTCCACCTCCACGCGCTCCTTGGATTCGCGCAGGATCCAGGCAAAGCCGATGCCCATCGACCAGTAGTGGTTGGTCTGCACGAGCGGACTCGGATCGAACGCGGCATTGCCGAGCGAATCGTGGCGCAGGTAGCCGCCGATCCAGTACCTGGGAAAGCGTTTCGCGAACGTGAAGCTGGTCTCCGTGCCGCCGAAGCCGCCGGGCGCCGAGTAGGCCGGGCGCAGCCCCGTGGCGAAGCGCGGCTGCACCGAATAAAAGTAATCGTCGTATCGCGAGTCGGCGAACAACGCCGCCGCCTCCAGACCGAAATCCCAGCCCACCAGCCTTCCCGGACTGCGTGCGTTCAGGTTCAGGCTCGGACTCAAGGTGCCGCCGATGAACCGCGGCGAAGATTCGACCGTGTACGCGGCGCGCACGGGCACCTCCAGGTCGAGCCGCCAGGGAGAGTCGGCGCGCTTCCACAGGTGCAGGTCGAGCGCCGGGCCGAGTTCCACGGTGGGCTTGAGGTTGGGCATGCCGAAGCGGGCGGGGTCGTTGTGCCCCGGAGCGGTGGCGTTGCCGCTCAAGTTGATCTCGAGGCGATCCCCGGCGAACAGAAGGCCGCGCACGCCCTTGCGATCCGACTTGAGGAAATCGCCGTGGTAGATCAGGTAGGGGAACGGAATGGGGTACACGTGCACCGCGTCGGCGCCGCGATAGTCCTCGAATCCCGCCACGCCGAGTCCGGCGCCGACGGTCCACTTCGGCTCCTCGTCGGCGCGCGCGGCGGCGGTGAGAAGTGTGATCAGCGCGACCAGGAAGACGGTCCGCAGTAGAATGCCTTGCTCATGCACATCCTCATCGTAGAAGACGACGACGTGGCGCGCGACTATCTCGCGCGCGCCCTGCGTGAGGCGGGCCACACCGTGGACACCGCCGCCGATGGCATCGACGGATTGCACATGGCCTCCTCGCTGGCCGTGGACCTCGCCATCGTGGATCGCATGCTTCCCAAGCTGGACGGGCTCTCGCTGGTGCAGTCCCTGCGCGCCACCGGCCGCAAGGTGCCGGTGCTGATCCTGAGCGCGCTCGGCGAGGTCGACGACCGGATCACCGGGCTGCGCGCCGGCGGTGACGATTACCTCACCAAGCCGTACCACGTCGCCGAGCTGCTGGCGCGCGTCGATGCCCTGGCGCGCCGCGGCGAGTCCGGCAACGCCGAGACCCGCACCAAACTCAAGCTCGCAGACCTGGAGCTCGACCGGATGACCCGGCGCGTGACCCGTGCCGGCAAGAAGATCGAGCTGACCGCGCGCGAATTCCAGCTTCTCGAGTTCCTGATGCGCCACAGCGGCCAGGTGGTCACGCGCACCATGCTCCTCGAAGGGGTGTGGGACTATCACTTCGATCCGCAGACCAACGTGATCGACGTGCACATCAGCCGCCTGCGCCAGGCCATCGACAAGGGGTTCGACAAGCCACTCCTGCACACCGTGCGCGGCGCCGGGTACAGTCTGCGCGAAGACGAGTGACCGCCGCGTGGCTGCATCGCCCGGCGAGCTGAACGGCCCGGAGCAGCGATTGCTCGGCGTGCTCGACACGTCGCCGTTTCGCATCGCCATCGTCTACTCCGTGGTTTTCGCTCTCGGCGCGGTGGCATTGCTCGGCGCGGTCGACTACGCCGTGTCGCGGGTCGTGGACGGCAGCACCGACAACCTGATCGAGGCCGAGGTGCAGGGTCTGCGCGAGCAGGTGCTGGTGCTCTCGCGCGGCGACTTCATCGAACTCATCGAACAGCGCTCCCAGGAGCAGGACGTGCGCGGCGCGGTCTACCTGATGGTCGACCCGCAAATGCGACCGGTCGCGGGCAACGTGCCGGCCTGGCCGACCATCGATGCCAGCGAAGGCAAGTGGATAAACTTCAAGGTGGCGGTGCCCTACGGCGACGAGACACGGGTGCACGAGATCCGCGCACAACGATTTCCTCTGCCGGGCGGCTACCGGATGCTCGTCGGGCACGACGTGCAGGAGCGCCAGGACGTCAAGCACCTGGTGATGCGCGGCCTGATCGCTGCGGTGGTGATGACGTTGCTCCTCGGCCTCGGCGGCGGCTTCTGGATGGGCCGGCGTATCCTGGCGCAGGCTGGGGCGATCTCGGCGGCAGCCACCGAGATCGTGCGCGGCGACTTGTCGCGCCGCCTGCCGGTACGCGCCGCCGATGACGAGATCAACCGTCTGGCGCGCGAGATCAACAACATGCTCGACAAGATCGAGCAACTCACGCTCGGCATGCGCACGGTGCTCGACAGCGCCGCTCACGATCTGCGCACCCCGCTCAACCGGCTTCAATCCACCGCCGAGGGCGCGATGCACGAGCTGCAACCGGGCACCTCGGGGCGGCGCGTGCTGGAGAGCGTGTCAGTTGAGGTCGACCGCATGCGCGCCACGCTCGATGCACTGCTGCGCATCGCGCTCGCCGAGACGGGCACCGTGGCGCGCGAACCCGTCGATCTGTCCGAACTGGTGGAGAGCGTGGTCGACCTGTACGGACCGGTGGCGGAGGAGCGCGGGATCGGCTTCGCGAGCGCGGTGTCCACCGGCATCGGCGTGCGCGGCAGCCGGCAATTGCTCGCCCAGGCGCTCGCCAACCTTCTCGACAACGCCCTCAAGTTCACCCAGCCCGGCGGCCGCATACGCGTCGAGCTGCGCGCGGCCGGCACGGGGTCCGAGGTGACCGTCGAGGACGACGGGCCCGGCATTCCGGTGGACAAGCGCGAACTGGTGCTCGGCCGGCGCGTGCGCCTCGACGAAGCGCGCAACGTGCCGGGATCCGGGCTCGGTCTGTCGCTGGTGGCGGCGGTGGCCAAGTTGCACGGCGCGCGCCTCATTCTGGATGATGCGCAACCGGGTTTGAAAGTGACCTTGAAATTCCAGGGAGAGTCCTGATGCGAATGATCCTCCGGCGGGTGGTGGCAGTGGTGGTGGCCGGATGCGTGATGGCGGGCGGCGCGCACCCGGGTCGGGCGGACGCCGCGCAGCCGGCGGCCGCAGCGGCCTCGGGCGTGGACCTGCAGTACGTCGATCCGGCGGTGCGGGCGCAGGACGACACGTACCGGTACCTCAACGGCAAGTGGCTCGACTCGTTCGAGATTCCGGCCGACAAGGGCGCCTATGGCGCGTTCACGGTGGTCGACGACGCCACCCAGGCGCAGTTGAAGCACATCGTGGACGGCCTCGGCGAGCGCGCGCAGTCCGACGTCGATGCGCGCAAGCTCGCCGACCTGTACGCGAGCTTCATGGACGAGCCACGTCTCGAGCGCGCCGGTCTCGCGCCGCTCGCGCCGACCTTCGCGGCGATCGCGGCGCTCAAGGACGCGCGCGGCATAGCGGCGCTCGTGGCGCGTGCCAACCGCAGCGGCTTCGGCGCGCCCTACGACATCGGCATCCGGCCCGACCCCAAGGACTCCACCCGTTATGCGGTGAGCGTGCAGCAGAGCGGGCTCGGCATGCCGGACCGCGACTATTACCTCAGCGACGATGCCAAGCTCGCGGCGGTGCGCGCCAAGTATCGCCAGCACGTCGAAAAGATGCTGTCGATGGCGGGCGACCGCGATGCGAAGCGCGAGGCGGAGGATATTCTGGCCCTGGAAACGGCGCTGGCACGGCTGCAGTGGACGCGGGTGGAGAATCGCGATCCCATCAAGACCTACAACAAGAAGTCGCTCGCCGAACTCGGCACGCTGGTGCCCGGCTACGACTGGCGGCGCTACCTTGCCGACGAGGGTATCGCCGGCAAGGTCGATTACCTGATCGTGCGCCAGCCGAGCTACCTCGAGGGCCTGGCGGGGCTGATCGGCAAGACGCCGGTGGCCGTCTGGCGCGAGTACTTCCGCTGGCACGCGCTCTCGAGCGCGGCGCCGTACCTCGCCAAGCGCTTCGTCGACGAGCGCTTCGCCTTCACGGGCACGACCCTGCGGGGCATTCCCGAGAACCTGCCGCGCTGGAAGCGCGGTCTCGCGCTGCTCAACGGCGCCATGGGGGAGGCGCTCGGACGCCTGTACGTGGCCGAGTACTTCCCGCCGGAGCACAAGCGACGCATGCAGGCGCTGGTGGCCAACCTCATCGCCACCTATCGGGAGGACATCGATCACCTCGACTGGATGGGGCCGCAGACCCGCGTTGGCGCGCAGGCCAAGCTCGCCAAGCTCGCCATCAAGATCGCCTATCCGGACACCTGGCGCGACTATGGCGCGCTCAGGATCACGCGTGACGACCTGTGGGGCAACGTCCAGCGCGCCAACGAATTCGAGTTCCGCCGCCAGACCGCGAAGCTCGGCAAGCCGATCGACCGCGGCGAGTGGTTCATGAGCCCGCAGACGGTGGACGCCTACTACAACCCGGTCATGAACGAGATCGTGTTTCCGGCCGCGATCCTGCAGCCGCCGTTCTTCGACGCCAATGCCGACGACGCGGTCAACTACGGCGGAATCGGCGCCGTGATCGGCCACGAGATCAGCCACGGCTTCGACGATTCGGGCAGCCAGTACGACGCCGACGGCAATCTGCACGACTGGTTCACGGCCGAGGATCACGCCCGCTTCAAGGCGCGCACCGAGGCGCTGGTGGCTCAGTACGACGCCTACGAATCGGTGCCCGGATTCCACGTCAACGGGAGGCTGACGCTCGGCGAGAACATCGGCGACAACTCCGGTCTGGCGGTCGCCTATGCCGCCTACCACCGCTCGCTCGCCGGTCAGGCGGCGCCGGTGATCGACGGCCTCACGGGCGACCAACGTTTCTATCTCGGTTGGGTGCAGGTGTGGCGCGGCAAGGTCCGCGAGGCGCTCGCGATCGAACTCGTCAAGACCGACCCGCACTCCCCGCCGTTGGTGCGCGGCACGGCGCCGCTCAAGAACCAGCCGGGCTTCTACTCTGCGTTCGGCGTGAACTCGGGTGACCACATGTACCTGCCTCCCGAGCAGCGGGTGAGCATCTGGTAAGCGTCAATTTCCCGACGCCGCCCCTTGGGGGCGGCGTCGTTGCGACGGCGCTCGTTACGCAATTACCTGAATTGGAAGGAATTTAGGCGCCCTACGAGGGTGGCATGGTTCTTGCTGAATCCTCGATGCGGCGGATGACGCCGTGTCAGGAAGCAAAACACCATGGCTGACGCAGCCGACCAGGCCCCCGCGAGCGCGCCCAAGAAGGGCGGCGGTTTTGGCGCCAAGCTCATCAACGGGCTCGGCATCTTCGTGCTGACCCTCGCCGCCGTCGTGGCCGGCGGCTACATCAACGCGAAACTCCACCCCCTGCCGGAGCTCAAGCTCGGCGCCGACGGCAAGATCACGGCGGTCGCGCCGCCCGCGGGAGGCGGCCACGGCGAAGGGGCCGGCCAGCCGCAGCAGGCTCTGTTCTACGCCATCGATCCTCCCCTGGTGGTCAACTTCGAGGACGGATCGGTGGTGCGCTTCCTGCAGATCAGCATGGAAATCCAGGCGCACGAGCAGAAGGCCATCGAGAGCGTGCAGAAGAACATTCCGCTGATCCGCAACAATCTCCTGCTGCTGATGAGCAACCGCAACTACCAGGCGCTGATGTCGCGCGAGGGCAAGGAGAAGCTGCGTCAGGAAGCGCTCGCCGAAGTGCGGGCGGTACAGAAAAAGGAGGGCGGTCCGGACGTGGACGACCTCCTGTTCACGAGCTTCGTGGTGCAGTGATGGCCGAGGAAACGGCACCCGCGCCCGCCACCATCTCCGAGGAGGAGGTCTCCGCGCTCCTCGAGGCGGACCGCACCGACGGCGTGCGGCCCTACGATCTCACGGCGATCAAGATCAACCGCAGCCAGCTGCCGCTGCTCGACACGATCGGCAAGACCTTCGCGCAGCGTGCCCAGGCCTCGCTCGCGACACTGCTCGGCCGCGAGGTCGCGCTGCAACTCGCCTCGCTCGACAGCGCCAAGGCGGCCGACGTGCAGGCCGCGCTGCCCGTGCCGACCACGCTGGCGGTGGCGCGCCTGAAGCCGTTGCCGGGCGCCTGCTATTTCAGCGTCGAGCCGGCGCTGCTGCTCACGCTGCTCGACGGCTTCTTCGGCGGCTCCGGCCGCGCGCCCGCAGATCCCCAGGCCGCCACGGCGCCGGCCGCACAGCGCTTCCTCGCCCTGATGCTGCGCGGCTTCGCCGCCGATGCCGCGGTCGCCTGGGCGCCGGTCAAGCCCGTCGAGCTCGAAGTGCTCAAGCTGGAGACCAATCCGCGGCTGGTGCAGATCGGCGCCCCCGCGGAAGTCGTGTTCACGTTGCGATTCAGCGTCGAATTCGGCGCGCGTAGCGGATGGCTCGACTGGCTGCTTCCCGAGAGCCTGCTCGCGCCGGTGCGCGAGGCGCTGGCCGGCGCAGCGATCGAGACCTCCGCGCCGCAGTCGCAGGCATGGGGACCGGCGCTCGGCGCGGCGCTCGCCGAAGCCGAGATCGAAACCCGCGCCGTGCTCACCGAGGCGCGCATCAGCCTGCGCGAACTCGTCAAGCTCGCTCCCGGCGACATCATTCCCATCGAGCCACCCCAGACCGTCGCCCTGATTGCGGGCGACGTCGCCCTCTATCGCGGCCGCTTCGGCGTATCGCAGGGCCGCAACGCCATCAAGATCGTCCCCGGAGGTGCCGCATGAGCGTTCCCGACCCGAAGAAGGCGGGTGTCTCCCGCGCCCAGTTCGGCGACCTCGGCCCGAGCGCCGGCGGCGCCAAGGCGGGCGAGATGAACCTCAACCTGATTCTCGACGTCTCCGTGACCCTCGCGCTCGAGGTCGGACGCGCGCGCATCCCGGTGCGCGACCTGCTGCAACTCGCCCCGGGGGCCATCGTCGAGCTCGACCGGCTCGCCGGCGAGCCGCTCGACGTGCTCGTCAACGGCGTACGCATCGCGCGCGGCGAGGTCGTGGTGGTCAACGAGAAATTCGGCATACGCCTCACCGAGGTCGTGAGCGAATCGGAGCGCATGGAGCACGCCCGATGAGCGGGGCTGCGTCACCGGCCTCGCCGCTGTCGATCGGCAGCCTGACGCAGCTCGCCCTGAGTCTCGCGGCGATCGTTGCCCTGATCCTCGCGCTGAGCTGGCTCCTCAAGCGCCTGCGGATGACGCCTGCGGGCGGCCGCGGCGCGCTCTGCGTGATCGATCAGGTCGCGGTCGGTCCCCGCGAGCGCATCGTGCTCGTACAGGCGGGCGATTCACAGCTCCTGGTGGGCGTGGGCGCCAACGGCGTAACCGACTTGAAGCCGCTGGCCGCGCCGGTGGTCGCCGGCGAGCGGGCGGGGGCGCGCGCGCCCGCGCTCGACCCGGCGGCATTCGCGGCGCGTCTGCGCGAATTCATGAAGCGCGAGGGCGGCCCGTGACCCTGAGTTCACCAACGCGGCGAGGGCTTCTGCTGCGCGCGCTGCTGGCGCTCGTGGTGGTGATGCTGCCGCTCGGCGCCGCCACCGCGCAGGTGGCGCTGCCCGCGATCGCCGTGAAGAGCGCTGCTGACGGGGTGCAGACGTACTCGCTCACCTTCCAGGTCCTCATCCTGATGACGGTGCTCACGCTGCTGCCGGCCCTGCTGCTCGGCATGACGGCGTTCACGCGCATCATCATCGTGCTGTCGATCCTGCGTCAGGCTCTCGGCATGCCCACCACGCCCTCGAACCAGGTTCTCACCGGCCTGGCGCTGTTCCTGACCTTCTTCGTGATGAGTTCCACGCTGCAGCAGGCCTACGGCGACGGCATCAAGCCGTACATGGACGGCCAGTTGGCCGGCGAGACCGCGATCCAGAAGACGCTGGCTCCGGTGCGCAAGTTCATGCTCGCGCAGACGCGCGAGAACGACCTCAACATGTTCGCCAAGCTCGCCGGCAAGCAGAATTTCGCGAGTCCGGACGACGTGCCGCTCACCGTGCTGATGCCCACGTTCCTCACCAGCGAACTGAAGACGGCCTTCCAGATCGGCTTCATGGTGTACATCCCGTTCATGGTCATCGACCTGGTGGTGTCGAGCGTGCTCATGTCCATGGGCATGATGATGCTGTCGCCGGTGCTCATTTCGCTGCCGCTCAAGATCATGCTGTTCGTCCTGGTCGACGGCTGGACCATGCTGGTCGGCACGCTCGCCGCGAGCTTTCACCAATGACACCCGAAAGCGTCATGGACCTCACGCACGGCGCGCTGGTGGTGACCTGCATGGTCGCGGCGCCGCTGCTGCTGATCGCGCTGGTCGCGGGCCTCGTCATCGGCATGCTGCAGGCGGCCACGCAGATCAACGAGGCCACGCTGAGCTTCATCCCCAAGCTGCTGCTGGTCGCGCTCACGCTGGTGGTCGCCGGTCCCTGGATGCTGCGCGTGCTGGTCGACTTCACGCGCAACCTCTACGCCGGGATACCGGGGATGGTCGGTTGAACGCCATGCGGGCAACGGAGGCGGCATGCAGGCCTTGACCTTCGACGCCTCGGCCATCGCGCTGTGGGTGGGCCGGTTGTGGTGGCCGGCGTTGCGCGTCGCAGGCTTCGTGCTGACGGCGCCGATCGTCAGCGAAGTAACCGTGCCGCGTCCGGTGAAGATCGCCTTCACGATCGCGCTCGCGGTGCTGGTGGCGCCGCTCGCCACCGTGCCGGCAGACCTGTCGATCCTGTCGGGCGCGGGGCTCCTCGGCGCGGCGCGCGAGCTGTTCGTGGGTGCGGCCATCGGCATGGTGGTGCAGCTCGCGTTCGAGTCGCTGACCTTCGCCGGCCAGACGGTCGCCTCGACCATGGGCCTCGGCTTCGCGATGCTGGTCGACCCGCAGCGCGGCGCCAATACCCCGGTGCTCGGGCAGCTGTTCATGACCGTGGGGCTGCTCACCTACCTCGCCCTCGACGGCCACCTCGCACTCATCGGCGCGCTCGCGCACAGCTTCGTCACGCTCCCCGTGGGCGGCGATTCCGTTGGCCGCGACATGGCGCTCGCGGTGGTGGGCTGGGGCGGGCGGATTCTCGAGACCGGTACGCTGATCGCGCTGCCGGCGGTGGTCGCGCTGGTGATCGTCAACCTGGCGCTGGGCGTGGTGACGCGTGCCGCACCGCAGATGAACCTGTTCGGCATCGGCTTCACGCTCACGCTGCTCGCCGGCTTCTTCGTGTTGGTCGTGGGTCTCGACGGCATCGTGCAGGCGGCGCGCAATCTCATCGACACGGCTCTCGGCGCCGCTGCCGTCCTGGGCGGAACCACCGCCGCTGGAACTCCCTGATGGCCGAGTCCGAACAGTCAGAACGCACCGAAGAGCCATCAGCGCGCCGGCTCCAGGAAGCGCGCGAGCGCGGCCACATTCCGCGCTCGCGGGAACTGACCAACTTTGCCAGCATGATCGGCGGCAGCGCGGCGCTGGTGGCCGTCGGCGGCAGCCTCGCCGAGCGCATGAGCGCGATCATGCGCAACGGCCTGTCCTTCGACACCGAAGCGCTCGCCGACCCGCAGATGGCGCTCTCGGCGCTCGCCGCCGCGGGCATCGGCGCCGTGCAGGCGCTCCTGCCCATCTTCGCCGCCCTCGTCGGGGCGGTGTTGCTCGCGTCGATCGCGCTCGGTGGCTGGAACTTCAGCGGCAAGGCGCTGGCGCCGGACTTCTCGCGGCTGAGTCCGATGTCCGGCCTCAAGCGACTCTTCGGCCTGCAGGGTGCGAGCGAGCTGGGCAAGGCGCTCCTCAAGTGTCTCGCCATCGGCGGCGTCTGTGCCGCGGTGGTCGCTCACGACTTCCGCGAGGTCATGGCGCTCGGCCACATGACGCCACGCGCGGCCATCGGCCACGGTGCGGCGCTCCTCGGACGGTCGTTCGTCTGGCTGTGCGGTTCCCTGGCGCTGATCGCGATCGTCGACGTGCCGCTGCAGCTGTTTCAGTACAAGCGTGCGCTGCGCATGACGCGCCAGGAATTGCGCGACGAGGCCAAGGAAAACGACGGCCGGCCCGAGACCAAGCAGCGCATCCGCCAGGTACAGCAGCAGATGCTGCGGCGAAGGATGATGCACAAGGTGCCGACCGCGGATGTGGTGATCGTCAATCCGACCCACTTCGCCGTGGCCTTGAAATACGATCCGAGCAAGATGCGGGCGCCGCGCGTGGTCGCGAAGGGCGTCGACCTGGTCGCGAGCAACATTCGGCGCATCGCTGAGGAGCACAAGGTGCCGATCTTCGAGGCGCCGAAGCTCGCGCGTGCGCTGTACCGTTCCACCGAACTGGATCGGGAGATCCCGGCCGGGCTGTACGTCGCCGTCGCCCAGGTGCTCTCCTACATATTCCGCATCCGCACCCTGAACCCGACCCTGGCGGCACGCCTCGCGCGGCCTGATCCGACCCTCGACGGCGAGTACGCCGACGCATGAGCGCGCGCACCCTGGTGACCGGCCTGTCGGAGAGCGCGCGCTCGGGGCTCGGCGTGCCCGTCGTGCTGATGGCGATGCTCGCCATGATGGTGCTGCCGCTGCCGGCGGTGCTGCTCGACGTTTTTTTCACGTTCAACATCACGCTGTCGATGATGATCCTGCTCGGCGTGATCTACGTGCGCCGCGCCCTGGAGTTCGCGAGCTTCCCCACGGTGCTGCTCGGCGCCACCCTGCTGCGGCTCGGCCTGAACGTCGCCTCGACGCGCGTCGTGCTGCTCAACGGACACACCGGCGCGCACGCCGCCGGGCACGTGATCGCGGCGTTCGGCTCGTTCGTGGTCGGCGGCAACTACGCCGTGGGCATGGTGGTGTTCATCGTGCTCGTGATCATCAACTTCGTGGTGATCACCAAGGGCGCCGGCCGCATCTCGGAGGTGAGCGCACGCTTCACGCTGGACGCGATGCCGGGCCGGCAGATGGCGATCGACGCCGACCTGAACGCGGGCATCATCACCCAGGCCGAGGCCGTCACTCGCCGCCAGGAGATTCGCGAGGAGGCGGACTTCTACGGCGCCATGGACGGCGCCAGCAAGTTCGTCCGCGGCGACGCCATCGCCGGCATCCTCATCCTGTTCATCAATCTGTTCGGCGGCACACTCATCGGCGCCGTGCAGCACGGCATGTCGCTCGCCGACGCCGGGCGCACCTACGCGCTGCTCACCATCGGCGACGGGCTGGTGGCGCAGATACCCGCGCTGTTGCTGTCGGTGGCGGTCGCCGTGCTCGTCACGCGGGTCTCGCGCCCGCACGACATGGGTCAGCAGATATTCACGCAGATGTTCGGCCACCCGCGCGCTCTGGCGGTCACCGCCGGGGCGTTGGGCCTGCTCGGGGTGATCCCGGGCATGCCCAACGCGGTGTTCCTCGCCATGGCGACGCTGTGCGGAGTGGGCGCGTACGTGCTCGCCAAGCGCCGGCAGAGCGAACAGACGCAGGCGGTCGCGACGCCCGCCGCGCCCGCCGCGCCGGCGGAGCAGCGCGAACTGTCCTGGGACGACGTGGAGGCCGTGGATCTGATCGGGCTGGAGGTGGGCTACCGGCTCATCCCGCTGGTCGACCGCGGACAGGGCGGAGAGCTCATGAGCCGCATCAAGGGCGTGCGCAAGAAGCTGTCCGAGGACCTCGGCTTCCTGGTGCAGCCGGTGCACATCCGCGACAACCTCGAACTCGCGCCCAACGCCTATCGGATCACCATCCTCGGCGCTCCGGTGGGCGAGGCCGAGGTGTTCCCCGACCGCGAGCTCGCCATCAACCCCGGCCAGGTGTCGGGCAACGTGCCTGGCACGCCCACCAAGGATCCCGCCTTCGGCCTGCCGGCGGTGTGGATCGACAAGGGGCGGCGCGACGAGGCCCAGGCCCTGGGGTACACCGTGGTGGACGCGGCGAGCGTCATCGCCACGCACCTGAGTCACCTGCTGCAATCGCACGCGCACGAGTTGCTCGGCCACGAGGAAGTGCAGCAGCTTCTGACGCGGCTCGGCAAGAGCGCGCCGAAGCTGGTCGAGGATCTCGTGCCGAAGATCCTGCCGATGAGCGTGGTGGTGAAGGTGCTGCAGTACCTGCTCCTCGAGCGAGTTTCCATCCGCAACCTGCGCACCATCTGCGAGACGCTGGCCGAGCTCGGTCCCAAGAGCCAGGACCCGCTGGTGCTGGTCGCCGCGGTGCGCGTGGCGCTCGGTCGCAGCATCGTGCAGAACGTCGGCGGTCTGCGCGACGAGCTGCCGGTGATGACGCTGGACGCGGCGCTGGAGCAGGTCCTGCAGGACTCGATGACCGGCGGCGCCGAGGCGGCTCCCGGGTTCGAGCCGGGGCTCGCCGAGCGCGTGCAGCACGCGCTCATCGAGGGCACGCGGCGTCAGGAGGCGGCCGGCGAACCCGCCGTGCTGTTGGTGGCGCCCAAGATCAGGCCCTGGATCGCGCGGCTGATGCGCCACGCGACGCCCACCCTCGCGGTGCTGGCCTACAACGAAGTCCCGGAGAACCGCCGAGTGCGCGTCGTGGCCGCACTCGGGCGGTGAGTGAATACCGATGACAGGCGGAGGAAGACATGAAGATTAAGCGGTACGTGGCGGCCAGCATGCGGGCGGCCCTGGCGCAGGTGCGCGCCGAGCAGGGCCCCGAGGCCGTGATCCTCTCGAGCCGGCGGGTCGAGGAGGGCATGGAGGTGATCGCCGCCGTCGACTACGACGAGGCGCTGTTCGTCGGGGTCATCCGGCAGGCTCCGGCGCTGACCTCGACGGCCGCCGCCGCCGACGCCCGTGCGGAGATGGTCGCAGTGGCGTCCGCCGCAGTGGCGCCCGTGGTGGTGGCGTCCACTGCGCCGCAGGCCGTTGCGCCGACGGCCGCTAAGCCGACGGCCGCTACGCCGACGGCCGCTGCGCCGCCGACCACCGCGCCGGTGGCGCTGCCCCCTGCGGCCACCGCCGTCGAGGACACGGATCTGCGTGCCGTGCGGCGCGAGATCAGCGACCTGCGATCGCTGCTGGCGCGCGAGCTCGCCTCGCTGGCGCCGCGCGTCAGCGGGGCGCGCGCCTCGCTGCGCACGCGCGTGCTGGAGGAACTCGAGTCGCTGGACGTCGCGCCCGACGTGGCCCGCAAGCTTGCCGCGCTGACACCGGAGCGCAGCAACGTGAAGGATCCGACGCACATTCCGATTGCGCTGCTGGTGAAGCACCTGCCGGTGGTGGAGGACCTGTCGACGGTGAATCCCGGTGTGATCGCCGTGGTCGGACCGACCGGCGTGGGCAAGACCACCACGATCGCCAAGCTGGCGGCGCGCTGGACGCTGCGACACGGCAGCCAGGACGTCGCCCTGGTCAGCACCGATTGTTATCGCATCGGAGCCCGCGAGCAGCTGGCCACCTACGCCCGGCTGCTCGGCGTGTCGATGCACGTGGCGAACAGTGGCCCGGAACTGGAGCTGGTGCTGAAGCGCCTGCGCGACAAGAAACTGGTGCTGATCGACACCGCCGGCGTCGGCCCCACCGACGTGCGTCTCGGCGAGCAGCTCTCGGCGCTGCGGCTCGGCGCCGCCGGCGCCCGGGTGCTGCTCGCGCTGCCGGCGACCGCCGAGGGGCACGCGCTCGAGCAGATGGTGCGCGCGTTCGCGCGGGTCGCGCCGTGCGCCTGCGTGCTCACCAAGGTCGACGAGGCGGCGAGTCTCGGTGCCGCGCTGTCGATCGCGCTCCGCCACGGCTTGAAGCTCGCCTACGTCTGCGACGGTCAGCGGGTACCCGAGGACGTGCACTCGGCGCACCGCCGGCGCATCTGGCTGGTCAAGACGGCTCTTTATCTGCGCGCGCGGGTGCCGGTGGCCGGCCGCGCGTCTCAACCCGCCCGCAGCGGCGGCACGGTGCACGCCCATGGCTGATCACAGCTTGTCGCGGACCCAGGCGGCGACGCTTCGGGAGCTGAATTCCTCCCGCCCGGTGAAGGTGATCGCCGTCACCGGCGGCAAGGGCGGCGTGGGCAAGACCACCGTCGCGGCGAACCTCGCCGTCTCGTTCGCGGCGCTCGGGCGGGAAACCATGCTGGTGGACGCCGACCTGAGCCTCGCCAACGTGGACGTGCTGCTCGGGCTGTCCACCCGCTTCAACCTCGGCCACGTGATCCGCGGCGAATGCGCGCTCGAGGACGTGATCGTCACCGGGCCTCACGGTCTGCAGGTCGTGCCCGCGGCCTCCGGGGTCAAGCGCATGGCGAACCTCGCCCCCGCCGAGCACGCCGGCATCATCCACGCGTTCAGCGAGCTGTATCACAACGTCGAGGTGATGGTGGTGGATACGGCCGCAGGGCTCACCGACAGCGTGCTCACCTTCAGCCAGGCCGCGCACCACGTACTGGTCGTGGTCTGCGACGAGCCCGCCTCGATCACCGACGCCTATGCGCTCATCAAGGTCTTGAGCCGCGAGCACGGTGTGCAGCGCTTCCAGATCCTCGCCAACCAGACCCGGCGCTCCGGCGAGGGGCCCGCGCTCTACGACAAGCTGTCGCGAGTCTGTGACCGGTTCCTCAACGTGACGCTCGAATACGCCGGGTCGGTGCCGAGCGACGACTACCTGCGGCGCGCCGTGCAGCGCCAGACCGCGGTGGTGGACGCCTTTCCGGCGAGCGCCTCGTCACTCGCGCTCAAGAATCTGGCGGTCAAGGCCGATAAGTGGTCCGTGCCAAGAGGGGCACGAGGTCACCTCGAGTTCTTCGTAGAACGCATGGTGGGGGTCCGGATGGACTCAGAGACGGTATTGCAATGAGAGCAAGCGCACACTACTCGAAGTCGCAGGGGCGCGCCTCGCGCCCGCCCGGCGAGGCCGACCCGCCGTTGGATCAGATGTCCCAGCAGGAAATCGTGCTGCGGCACGCCGACCTCGTCAAACGCATCGCTTACCACCTGGTGAGCCGGATGCCGCCGAGCGTCGAGGTGGACGACCTCATCCAGGCCGGCATGATCGGGTTGCTCGACGCCGCCAAGCACTACTCGGCCAGCAAGGGCGCCAATTTCGAGACCTACGCGGGCATCCGCGTCCGTGGCGCCATGCTCGACGAAGTGCGCAAATCCGATTGGACGCCCCGATCGGTGCACCGCAGCATGCGGGAGATGGCCGAGGTCGTACGCCGGATCGAGAACGAAAAGGGCCAGGACGCGACCCCGGCGGACATCGCGCGCGGGCTCGGCGTCTCGCTCGAGGAGTACCACAAGCTCATCAAGGACGCCGCCAGCTGCCGCGTGTTCAGCTTCGACCAGATGGGCGGCGGGGACGAGGACTCCAGTCCCGCGGACTATGCCCGTGACGACCGGCCGGGGCCGTTCGACCACATGGAGGACGAGGGCTTCCGCGAAGCGCTCGCCGCCGCCATTGAGCACCTTCCGGAGCGCGAGAAGCTCGTGCTTTCGCTCTACTACGACGAAGACATGAACCTGCGCGAGATCGGCGAGGTGCTCGATGTGTCCGAATCGCGCGTATGCCAGATCCACGGCCAGGCGCTGGTACGTCTGCGCGCCCGCCTCACGGAGTGGCTGACGCCGGATTGACGGCAGGTCGTCGAGCAGCATGGACATCCTCAGCATCATCGGCATCGTGCTCGCGCTCATCGCCATCATCGGCGGCGCGATCCTCAAAGGCAGCAGCGCGGGCGCCCTGGTCGGCAGCGCCGCGTTCGTGATCGTGGTCATCGGCACGCTGGCCGCCGCCCTGGTGCAGACGCCGCTCGCGACCTTCCTGCGCGCCTGGAAGATCATCGGCTGGGTGTTCATGCCGCCGGCCGCGAATCCGACCGCCACCATCGAGAAGATCGTCGAGTGGAGCAACGTCGCCCGCAAGCAGGGGCTGCTGGGCCTCGAATCCGCGGTCGAGCAGGAGAAGGACGGCTTTCTCAAGAAGGGACTGCAGTCGCTGGTCGATGGCGGCGAACCCGACGCGATCCGCTCGAGCATGGAAATCGAACTCGATGCGATGGAGCACTTCGACACGCAGGCCGCGAAGGTCTTCGAGTCGATGGGCATCTATTCGCCCACCCTGGGCATCATCGGTGCCGTGATGGGTCTGATGGCGGTGATGGAGAACCTGGCCGATCCGTCCAAGCTGGGCCACGGCATCGCGGCCGCCTTCATCGCCACCATCTACGGCATCGCGTTCGCCAACCTCCTGTTCCTGCCGATGAGCAACAAGCTCAAGTCGGTCATCCACGACCAGACGCAAATTCGCACCATGGCGATCGAGGGCATCATCGCGATCGCGCAGGGCGAGAATCCGCGCAACATCGAATCGAAGCTGCAGGGCTACTTCCACCACTGATCGCGCGCGGGCCCCGAGGGTCCCCCGGTCGCGAGAGGCGCGAAATCCGATGGCGAGGAAGAAGAAGCACGAGGACCACGTTAATCACGAGGCCTGGGCCATTCCCTACGGTGACCTCGTCACCCTGCTGTTCGCGCTGTTCACCGTGATGTACGCGATGTCCTCGGTCAACGAGGGCAAGTTCCGCGTGCTCTCGGATTCGTTGATCGCCGCCTTCCACGGTGCGCCGCGCAGCATGCGTCCGGTAAACATCGGTGAGAAGGAGCCGGGCAAGGGCGGTGAAAAGCCGCTGGTGGGCATCACGCCGACGGTACTCATGAAGGTCAGCCAGCCTCTGGAGGCCAATCTGGCGCCACGCAATCCGGACGCCGCGGGCGGCGATACGGGCCAGCAGGAGCCAGGTGCGCTGATCCGAATGGAGCGCCAGGTGCAGGACGCCATGCAGGCGTTGATCGACGCCAAGCTCGTGACGGTGCGCCGCGACAGCATGTGGCTGGAGATCGAGATCAACACCGACATTCTGTTCCCGAGCGGGGCGGGCGACTTCACGCCGGCGGCCGCTCCGGTGCTCGACAAGCTCGCGGAAGTGCTCAAGCCCTTTCCCAATCCCATCCGCGTCGAGGGGCACACCGACGATCGGCCGATCCGCACCGCGGCGTTTCCGTCCAATTGGGAGCTTTCGGCGGCGCGTGCCGCGAGCGTCGTACACGAGTTCACCAAGGCGGGTATCGACCCGATGCGGCTGGAGATCGTCGGCTTCGGCCAGTACCACCCGCGGCAATCGAACGACTCCGTCGAGGGGCGCAATGCCAACCGCCGGGTGGCCATCCTGGTCCTCGAGCGGGTTGCGCCGGGTGAGCCTGCGACGGTGATCGCCAACGAAGCCACCCCGCCACGGCCGGCGCCCGGTGTGGACCTTGCGGACGGCGGCAGCGCAGCGAACCGTTACCTGCCGCGGGTGCCGCCGGAGAAGGTCGGCGACACGGTGCTCGCCCAGCCTGCGGCTGCGGGCGGTACTGCGGCGCATTAAACCTCGTTCAGGTCCATGGAATTACGGCGTGGGCGCCGTATCTAAAGGAACAGGCGCGCCGGATCCGGGGTCAACCGGTATCCGGACGCTGCGTTCACTTCCATTGGCAGTCACGAGGAGTATCCGTATGTCCCGAACCTGGCTGGCAACCGTCCTGTTCGCCGCCGGCACTTTGTGCGCGTCGGCCGTCGAGGCACAGGAAGCGGGCATCCGCTGGCACGTCATGGGCGGCTTCAGCGAGCCCGTCGGCAACACGTCGAACTATCTGCAGGGCGGATATCTGCTCGGCGGTGGGTTCACGATCACGCCGTCGCGCTACAGCCCGTTCGACTTTCGGGTCGACCTGTCCTACAGCAACCACAACGTGTCGAGCGGCCTGATCAACGCGAGCGAACAGGCCACCAATCTGCCGATCGACTTCGGCACCAGCGAGTTCATCTCGGGAACGGCCAACGTCGAATACCACCTGCCGATCGCGTACGGCGTCAATGCCTACGGCATCGCGGGCATCGGCGCCTACCACGCCCGCGTCGAACTCGACCAGGTGGTGCCGTACGGCTTCGGCTATTACTACTGCGATCCGTTCTACGGCTATTGCGGACCGGACGCGGCGGTGGTCGCCTCCAGCAACGTGACCAAGTTCGGCTGGAACGCCGGTCTCGGCGTCGAATTCAAGCTGCCGTTCGGCCAGTCCTGGTTCGTCGAGACCCGATTCCACCGCATCAACACGTCAACGCCCATCGAGTTCGTGCCGATCACGGTCGGGTATCGCTTCTGATCTCCGTCGTCGCCGCCGAGACGCCGGCGCAACTGGCGATCGCCCGCGAGCTGTTCGTGGAATACGCCGGCCAGCTCGGCGTCGACCTCTGCTTCCAGGGGTTCGGCGCCGAGCTCGACGAGCTGGGGGGCATGTACGGCCCGCCGCGCGGCTGCCTGCTGCTCGCATGCCGCAATTCGCAGTGGATCGGCTGCGGGGCCGTGCGTCCTCTGGACGAGGACGGGTGCTGCGAGATGAAACGCCTGTACGTGCGGCCCGATGCGCGTGGCCTCGGCGCCGGGCGCGCGCTCGCCACCGCCCTGGTGGCGCGCGCCTGCGAACTCGGCTACCGACGCATGCTGCTCGACACGCTCGAGGGCATGACCGGCGCGCGTGCCTTGTACGCCTCGCTGGGGTTCCGGACCGTGCCGCCCTACTACTACAATCCGCTGCCCGACGCCGTTTATCTCGAGTTGACGCTCCGCGACTGAGGTCCCCCGCCCGTGACCCGTGCCTCCAAACTGCGCCCTGCGTGCGCCGTGGTGTTCGCCTGCGCCGCATTCGTGGCACACGGCGCCGAATCGGCGCGGCCGACCCTCGCCGAGATCATGGCCGATCCTGACTGGATCGGCGCCGCCGCGAGCGGCGCGTATTTCTCGGCCGACGGCGCCGCGGCCTACTACAGTGCGAAGCGCGCCGGCTCGCCGGTGGTCGACCTGCACCGCGTCGACCTGGCGCACGGCGGCGAGCAGGTGGTCGCGGGCGCCCTCGCGGCGCAAGCGGACGGCCCGCCGGTATTCGACGCCACCGGCCGGCGGGCGGCATTCGTGCGTCACGGCGACGTGTTCGTGCGCGATCTCGCCTCGCGGCGGCTGCGCCAGATCACGCGTACGCCGCAGGAGGAGGCCGATCCGCAATTCTCCGCCGACGGCCGGCTGTTGAGCTTCCGCGTCGGCACCGACTGGTTCGTGTTCGACACCGAGACCGGGCTGACCGCACCGGCGGCCATTCTCAAGACCGAGAAGGACCCGGACGCGCCGGCCGTCGCCGACGACCTTCGGGAGATGCAACTACGCACCTTCTCGACGCTTGCCCGCATGCGTGCGGACGCCGAGACCCTGCGCCGCCACGAACAGAACGAGACTCGCGAGGACCCGACGCGGGTCGGCGCGCCCTTCTACCTGGGAGAGGACGTGTCGGTGCGGGCGACGGTGCTTTCGCCGGACGGCCGATGGCTCGCGGTGGTGACCGAACCGAAGCCGTCGGGGAAGTTCCGCGAGGGCCAGCTGACGCGCTACGTCACCGAGTCCGGCTATGAGGAATTCGAGAAGGAGCGCGCGCGCGTGGGCCGCGGCCCGCAATCGCCGCAGTCCCTGCTCCTGCTGGATCTGGCGGCGCACCGGGTGCACGCGCTGTCGTTCGACTCGCTGCCGGGCATCGACGAGGACCCGCTCGCCGCGGTCCGCGCCGAGAACGCGACACGGGTCTCCCACGGCGCCGCCGAATCGGTCGGCAAGAACGCGACCGCGACCATGCGCCGCGGCGTGCGCATCGTCGCGGCGCGCGGCGAGGGTCCCGCCGACGCCGGCACCATCCGCTTCAGTCGCGACGGGCGGGCGCTCGCGGTCGAGGTGCGCGCGCTCGACAACAAGGATCGCTGGATCGCGAGCGTGGACTTCGAGCGATTCGTGCTGGTTCCGCAACACCGGCTGACCGATGCCGCCTGGATCAACTGGAGCTTCAACGACTTCGGCTGGCTGCCCGACGGTCGTACGCTCTGGTACCTGTCGGAGGAGAGCGGCTTTGCGCACCTGTACCGGAAGCCGCTGGCGGGCTCCGCGCGCGCGTTGACCGCCGGGCGGTTCGAAGTGTCGCATCCGGCGCTCTCACCGGACGGGCACTGGTTGTACGTGCTCGCCAACCAGCGCGCACCCTATGATTACGATGTCTACCGAGTGCCGGTGGGCGGCGGCATGCTCGCGCCGGTGACCACGCTGCACGGCGTCGAACGCTTCTCGCTGGACCGGGCGGGACGTCGCCTGCTGCTCACGCACTCCTCGAGTTACGTGCCGGCGCGGCTCGCGCTCGCTCCGGCCGACGGCTCGGGACCCGCGCGCGAAATCACCGAGTCGCGCACCGAGGCTTATCGTGCGCTCGACTGGATAGAACCCGTTGTGGTGCGCATTCCCTCCAGCCACGTGCAGGCCGACATTTACGCGAAGCTCTATCAGACGCCCGGCACCGCGTCCGGCGGCACGCCGCGGGCGGCGGTGATTTTCATCCACGGTTCGGGCTACGCGCAGAACGTGCACCAGCGCTATCCCTATTATTTTCGCGAGCAAATGTTCAACGACCGGCTGGCGCGCGCCGGCTACGTGGTGCTGGATCTCGACTACCGCGCATCCGCGGGCTACGGCCGCGAGTGGCGCACGGCCATCTACCGGCAGATGGGGCACCCGGAGGTGGAAGACCTGCTCGACGCCAAGCGCTGGCTGGTCGAGCACGCCGGCGTGGATCCGCACCGCGTCGGCTTGTACGGCGGCTCGTACGGCGGCTTCCTGACCTTGATGGCCCTGTTCCGGGCCCCCGGCGAATTCGCCGCGGGTGCTGCGCTGCGCCCGGTGACCGACTGGATGCAGTACAACCAGGACTACACCGCCGACATCCTCAACGACCCCGACGTAGACCCGATCGCCTACCGGCGCTCCTCGCCGATCGAATTCGCCGCGGGTCTCGCCGATCCTCTGCTGATCTGCCACGGCGTCATCGACGACAATGTGCTGTTCGAGGACTCGATGCGCCTCTATCAGCGCCTCATCGAGTTGCACAAATCCGATTTCACCCTGTCGCCCTATCCGCTCGACCGGCACGGCTTCGCGAACGCCGACTCCTGGCTGGACGAATACAAGCGCATCGAGCGGCTGTTCGACCAGCATGTTGCGCCGCCGCATGTTGGCGGCGGCCGCTCGTGAAGCTGTGGGCGCCCCCGAAGCGTTAAGAGCGCAGCTTTGAAAAGACTCGACGCAATCGCCATGGGCGTTGACAGGTGCTCGCGCCGACAGCAGAATACGCGGCTCATTTCGTGGAGGGGTACCCAAGCGGCCAACGGGGGCAGACTGTAAATCTGCTGGCTCATGCCTTCGTAGGTTCGAATCCTACCCCCTCCACCATAGGTCGACGCCTTGGGTCGAGGGCGCGGCGCCATTGGCTTAAACGGGGTTGCGGGTGTAGTTCAATGGTAGAACGTCAGCCTTCCAAGCTGATCACGTGGGTTCGATTCCCATCACCCGCTCCATTTGGATGCGGCCCACGTAGCTCAGTTGGTAGAGCACGTCCTTGGTAAGGACGAGGTCAGCGGTTCAATCCCGCTCGTGGGCTCCAGTCTTTAATTCAATTTAAGAGGTACTTGCCGTGTCGAAGGAGAAGTTTGAGCGTACGAAGCCGCACGTGAACGTTGGCACGATTGGTCACGTTGACCACGGCAAGACGACTTTGACCGCGGCCTTGACGAAGGTGATGGCGGAGAAGCACGGCGGTGAGTTCAAGGCG
>DAIDHD010000051.1 GCA_027459765.1 Gammaproteobacteria bacterium
CAGCGCTAAAAAATGAGTCGGCCGATAAGCCGGGTTCTGTCGTGGACAGTCATTCCTCTGGGATGCGCGTCACCGCGCACCTCGAGCGACCTACCCGGAAGCCTCATGTGGGCCACATGGTGCGGCCTTGCGACCGCGTGCTTCCCTATTTGGTCTTGCTCCCGGTGGGGTTTGCCGTGCCACGGATGTTGCCACCCGCGCGGTGCGCTCTTACCGCACCATTTCACCCTTACCAGCGCCGCTCGCGCGGCGCTTCGGCGGTATCTTTCTGTTGCACTTTCCGTAGGCTCACGCCTCCCAGGCGTTACCTGGCACCGTGCCCGATGGAGCCCGGACTTTCCTCCACGTGCGCAAGGCACGCAGCGACTGTCTGGCCGACTCAAGGCGGCACGATACGCACTTGGGCTTCGGAATGCGAGGCCGGTCAGGCCGATTCGCCGCCGCGCTTCAATTCCAGCGCGCGTCGATAGGCCTCGTTGTCACGCGCGCCCGTGAGCCGCGCCGCAAGATGCGCCGCCTGTTTCAGGGGCAGTTCCCCGAGCAGCACCTCGAGCACCCGCGTGAGCTCCGCATGAGCATCCTCGCCCGCACGCGCCGGGGCGCCGGCCACCACCAGCACGATTTCGCCGCGCGCGAAGTCGGCGTCGCTCGCGGCGCGCGCCGTGAGCTCGGCGAGCGTGCCCCGATACAGGGTCTCGTGCAGCTTGGTGGTCTCGCGCGCCACCACCGCGACACGGTCGGCGCCGAAGGCGGCCGCGACATCGCCGAGCGTCTCGCCGATGCGATGCGGCGCCTCGTAGAACACCAGCGTGCGCTCCTCGCCGGCGAGCGCCTCGAGGCGTGCGCGCCGCGCGCCGCCGCGCGCCGGCAGGAACCCCTCGAAACAGAACCGGTCCGTCGGCAAGCCCGCGATCGACAACGCCGCAATCGCGGCGCAGGGACCCGGCACCGCGACCACTTCGACGCCCGCCTCGAGCGCGGCGCGCACCAGTTCGAAGCCCGGATCGCTGATCGTGGGCGTGCCGGCGTCGCTCACCAGAGCGAGCCGCTCGCCCGCCACTAGCCGCGCCACCAAGGCGCGCACGCGCTCCTCGCCGCTGTGCTCGTGGAACGACAGCAGCGGCGCGTGCACGCCGAGGTGCCGCAGGAGGTTCGCCGTATGCCGCGTATCCTCCGCGGCGACGGCGTCGGCCTTCGCCAACGTCTCTCGCGCGCGCGGCGACAGATCGCCGAGATTGCCGATCGGCGTCGCCACCACGTAGAGCCGCCCCGACGGCGCGTTTGTCTCTATAATTCCGCCCTCACCGGAACCGCCCGGGATTTCGACGGATAGCAGGTTATGGCAGCGACCGTTCCACGTCCACGTGCCGTGTGCCTGGGCTCCCTCCTGCTCACCGTCGTCGTCGGCGGCTGCAGCCTCGTGCGGCCCGTCGAGACACCGACGCAGACCGCGGCGGACGCGCAGCAGCTGGCCGCGGCGGGACATCATGCCGACGCCGCGCGCGCCTACGAGGCGCTCGCGACCGCAGGCGGCGGCGATCGCGACGAGCTCGCGATGCTCGCGGCGGAACAGTGGGTCGCGGCCGGCGACTTGGTCGCCGCCAAGCGCGACTACGCCGGCGTCTCGGCCGACGCCCGTAGCCGCCTCGCCACCTCGTACGCGCTCGTGGGCGCGGAAATCGCGGTGGCGGAAGGCAACGGCTCACAGGCGCTGCGCAATCTGGATGCGATTGCCCCGCCCGCCGACCCCGCCCTGGCGCAGAACTTTTGGTGGCTGCGAGGCAAGGGGGAATTCCTGGTCGGCCGCCCGGTCGATGGCGTGCGCGCATGGGTCGAGCGCGAGCGCTTCCTGTCCGATCCGAAGGCTTTGCGAGCGAATCGCGAGGCGCTTTACGCGGAGGTACGCAGGGCCTCGGAACACGGCCTGCCTCTCAGAGCACCGGCGAAGAGCGACACCGTGGTGCAGGGCTGGTTGCAGCTCGGTCCCGTGGCGGCGGGCCTCGCGAGCGCCGCACCGCGCGCCCAGGCGGCCCTCGCCGACTGGCGCCGCCGCTTCCCGCAGCACCCTGCCAGCGACGTGCTGGGCGGTGCCGAGCCGGCGCGAGTGGCCGTGGCGGGGAGCGGCGAGTGGCCGGATCAGATCGCGCTGCTGCTGCCATTGTCGGGACGGGCCGAGTCGGTGGGTACGGCGGTGCGTGACGGCTTCCTCGCCGCCTATCTCGGCGTCCCGGCCGCGTCGCGGCCGCGGCTCAAGATCTACGACGTCGCCGCCGAGCCGGTGGCCAATGCCTACCGGCGCGCGCTCGCCGACGGCGCGCGTTTCGTGGTGGGCCCGCTGACCAAGGACGAGGTGGCCGCGGTGCTGCCCGTCGACGACGCCCGCGTGCCGCTGCTCGCGCTCAACTTCCTCGGCGATTCCGGGCCCTTGCCGGTCAACGTTTACGAGTTCGCCCTCTGGCCCGAGGACGAGGCCCGCGGTGTCGCCCGACGCCTCGTGGCCGACGGCCGCATGCAGGGGATCGCCATCGTCGCCGACGGCGACTGGGGCAATCGTGTCGGCACCGCGTTCACCCAGGAGTTGCAGAGCCTCGGTGGCACCGTGCTCGAGATGCCGCGTTTCGAGAACTCGCGTGCCGACTTCTCCGAGCTCATCAAGCGCACCCTGCGCGTGCACGGCGGCAAGGGCGAGCCGGTGACTCATCGTGCCGACGCCTCGTTCGTATTCATCGCCGGCAACGCCGCGCAAACGCGGCTGATCGTGCCGCAGTTGAAATTCCACTACGCCGGCGACATTCCGGTGTACACGACCTCCGAGAGCTACGATCCGGGCGCGAGCGCCAACGCCGATCTGGACGGCATGGAGTTCCCGGACATGCCCTGGGTGGTCGGCACCGACGCGGCCACGGTGCAACTCCGCGAGGGCTTTCGGCAGGCCTGGCCACGGCGTGCCCAAGTCGACGACCGGCTGTATGCATTCGGCTTCGACGCCTACGGGCTCGTGCCGGCGCTACGCGGCAACGGGTTCGCCGGCGGCGGCGAATTCCCCGGTCTGACCGGCAAGCTGCGGTTGGACGCGGAACACAGAGTCCGCCGGGAGCTCGACTGGGTGAAGCTGCACGACGGCGTCCCTGAGCCGCTCTGACCGGGCACCCGACTCAGCGTGACCACGCAGCCGGCGTGGCCCGCCGAAATTGCGACTTCCGTCACCGTTCCGAGGCGACAAACGCGGTGTGGTACCGCAGCAGGGCATCTTTGCCCGCGGCAAACTTTCCGATGGGACGAGGGAACGGAGACCCAGCACTTTGACCAGCGCGGGATCGGCGGCGGAGCACTCAGGGATGCAGCGCTTCAAAAACGTGCTTTTCTTCGCCGTGGCGTACTTCGCGGCTGACGTCGCACTCAACAAGTTTGCCTTCGCCGACGGCTGGACCATCATTTGGCCGCTCAACGGCATCACCATTGCGCTCCTCGTGATGCGGCCGCGTGCGGCCTGGCTGGCCGTGATGATCGGCGTCGAGTCCGGCACCTTCTTCGGCGAGTGCGTGGCGGGCGGGTTTTCCCCCGGCGTAGAGCTGTTGCAGCGCGGCTGCTCGGCGGTGGAAGTGCTCGTGAGCGCCTCGCTGCTGCCGCCCTTCAAGACCCTCGAGGGCTGGCTGCGCTCCCCTCGAATTTTCCAGCGCTTCGCGCTCGCGCTGGTGGCCGGGCCGGTGATCTCGGGAATGATGGCCGCACCGCTGTTCCACGCCGCCTTCGGCCAGGACTACCTGCTCGCCTTCGATGGCTGGGCGACCGCCGACGCGCTCGGCATCGCGTCGACGCTGCCGCTCGCGCTCACGCTGCGCGAACCCTCGATGCAGGCCCTGTTCGGGCGCAACTGCCTGCCTCGCACCCTGGGCGTGCTTGCGGTGGTGTTCACGGGCGCCGTGCTCATGTTCGCGCTCGACCGCTGTCCGATCACCTTCCTGCTGTATCCCCTGCTGCTGCTGGTCGACTCTTCGCTCGGCTTCGCGGGCTCGGCGATCGCCATACCCGCGGTGTGCCTGATATCGGTGTATTGCGCCACCCACGGCCTGGGACCCTTCGGGCGCTGGCCGGCCGATCTGCCGGTGCCGCGCAATCTGGCCCTGCAGGTTTACTTCGGCTTCCACGTCCTCGCCTTGTTTCCCGCCTCGCTGCTCTTCATGGAACGGCGACGCATGGCGGAGGAACTTCGCGAGACCAACGCTCGCCTGACGGTACTCGCCGCCTCCGACGGCCTCACCGGTCTCGCCAACCGGCGCACCTTCGACGAGCGCTACCGTGAGGAGTGGGAGCGGGCCCAGCGCCTGCGCTTGCCACTGTCGCTGCTGATGCTGGACATAGACGAATTCAAGCGCTTCAACGACCTGCACGGACACGTTGCCGGTGATCGGTGCCTGCGCGCCGTGGCGAACGTTCTGCTCGACGCGGTCAAGCGGCCCGAGGACATCGCAGCCCGCTATGGCGGCGAGGAATTCGCGGTACTGCTGCCCAACACCGACGCGGCCGGGGCGCGCGGCGTCGCCGAAGAGGTGCGTGGCGCGGTCATGGCGCTCGGCATCGCGCATCCCGGCAACGGCGCGCAACGGGTGACGGTCTCGGTCGGCGTGTCGACGCGCGTACCGCTGCCGTCCGAACCGTCGGCGATGCTGGTCCAGCTCGCCGACACCGCGCTGTACAACGCCAAGTGCCACGGCCGCAATCGCGTCGAAGTGCTCATCAACCCCGAGACGGCGCTGGCGATCGCCGAGGACTTCACGGTCACGGGCCGCAACCGCGTGCGGCGCATGCTCGCGGGTCATTGACGCGTCCCAAGCGGGCCCCGCGCGTCTGCCGTCACGCGCATTTCAGTGCGAATCGCCGGTGTTTCCGGCTGGCTCGCCGCGCGGGCGCGGCGCACGCTGGGTGGGTGCCGAATACACGCCTTCCCCGCTGCGCCAGCACGCCGCCCGCCCCGGGGGCGCCACCCGCGCAGGCGCGCGGTGCGCTGGCCGAGACGCTCGCGGCCCGCCACCTCGAGAGTCGCGGCCTCACGATCCTGGCGCGCAACCTGCGCTGTCGCCTGGGCGAGATAGACCTCCTCTGCCAACACGGTGCCGTGCTCGTGGTGGTGGAGGTGCGGACGCGCACGCGGACCGACTTTGGCGGCGCTCTCGCGTCGGTGGATGGCCGCAAGCGCCGCAAGCTCCTGCGGGCCACCGCCGCGCTCGTCCTGCGGCGCGCGGAATGGCGCCAACGGCGTATCCGCTTCGACGTCGTTGCCGTGCACGAGCCGGAGGGCGCAGCGCCCCGCTTCGAGTGGATCGTCGACGCGTTTCGCGCCGGCTGATCACCGACAGCGCGTGGCCGCGAGACCTGGAGAGCGGAGCCTACTTCACCACGGAGAGCTTGGGTCGCTTCGACGGCGCCGCCGTGGCACCGCCCGCGCCGGCGGGCGTGGCGGGCGGCGTGTCGTTCGGATCGGGATCGGCATCTCCCTCCGCGAAGATCATCCCCTGACCGGTCTCGCGGGCATAGATGCCGAGCACCGCGCGCACCGGCACGCTGACCCCGTGCACCACGCCGCTGAATCGCGCCTGAAAGCTCAGGCGCTCGTTGCCTATTTCAAGGTGGTGAGCGGCGCTCAGGCTCACGTTGAGCACGATCTTGCCGTCCTTGACGTAGGCGGTCGGAACCTCGACTCCGGCCACCGTGGCGTCGACCACGATGTGCGGCGTGTGGCCGCTGTCGGTGATCCACTCGTGCAGCGCGCGCAGCAGGTACGGCCGGCGCGGCTTCAATGTCGCATCCTCCGCTCGGCCGCACTCAAGCTGGCGCGAAATGCGGGACGTGCGAACACCAGATTCATGTACTTCTGCACCGGCTGGGCCTGGGCCGGCAGTTCGATGCCGAAGTGCGGCAGCCGCCAGAGGATCGGCGCGATGCTCGCATCCACCAGCGAGAATTCGTCGCTCAGGAAGAAGGGCTTGGCTCGGAACACCTCCGCACTCGCGGCGATCGCCTCACCCAGCACCTTGCGGCTGTGGGCGGCCGTCTGCTCGTCCGGATGGGTCTCTATGTCGTGCGCGAGCCCGTACCAGTCGCGCTCCACCCGGTAGAGCGCGACCCGGAACTGCGCCCGGGTCACCGGATCGATCGGCATCAGTGGCGGATGCGGGAACCGCTCGTCCAGGTATTCGATGATCACCCGCGAGTCGTACAGGACCAGATCCCGGTCCACCAACGTGGGCACGCTGTGGTAGGGATTCAGGTCGAGCAGGTCTTCGGGCATGTGCCGAGGGTCGACGTCGACCAAGTCGACGCCGATGCCCTTTTCGGCCAACACGAGTCGGGTCCGGTGACTCCACGGGTCAGTCGGTGCCGAGAACAGCGTCATCACCGAGCGGCGCACCACGCGAGTCACACTCCCTTACGACGCCCAGGGCGGGCAAGCCCGCCTTTTCGCTATCAGTGGACGTCCTTCCAATATTCCTTCTTCAACAGATATGCGAAGGCGAAGAACACCAGCAGGAACAGCGTCACGAACACCCCCATCGACTCGCGCTTCGCCTTCACCGGCTCTCCGGCGTAGTCGAGGAAGTTGGTGATGTCCCGCACGAAGGCATCATACTCCTCCGGCTTCAGCTGCCCCGGGGTCATGAGCTCGACGCCCGCGAGCACCATCTTCGCGCTGCCCTGCGCATCGGGCTCGTTGCTGAACACCGGCTTCTGCAAGCCCTGCAGGGGCGCCAGCACGTGCGGCATCGCGGCGTTCGGCAGATACAGGTTGTTCACGCCCCACAACCGGGTCGGATCCGCGTAGAACCCGTGCAGGAAGGAATAGATGTAGTCGGGGCTCTTCGAGCGCGCGATCAGCGACAAGTCGGGCGGCTGCTTGCCGAACCACTTCTCGGAATCGGCGGGCATGGACGAGTTGATGCCGTCGAACACCTTCTCGGTGTTGAACATCAGGTTCGCCTTCAGCTCCGCCTCCGGGATCTTCAAGTCCTTCGCCATACGGTTGTAGCGCAGGTACTTGAGCGAATGGCAGCCCGAACAATAGTTCATGAAATCGCGGGCGCCGCGCTGCAGGGAGTCTATGTTGTTGATGTCGTTGCCGGCATGCAGCAACTGCGGGCCCTCTTCCTGGGCGAGCGCCGCACTCGCGGCCAGCAGGGCGGCCGCAGCCCACACCACTCGCTTAAGCATGTCCAGTCACCCTCTCAGGAACGGTCTTGTGGCTGTCGAGCCGCGAGTACCACGGCATCAGCAGGAAGAATGCGAAATACAGCACCGTGCAGTACTTCGCGAGCGTCGGGTAGATCCCCGAGGGCGGCTTCAGCCCGCACACGCCGAGCGTGAGGAACGCCACCACGAAGATGCCCACCGCAATCTTGAACACGGGTCCACGGTAGCGGATCGACTTGACCGGCGCTCTGTCGAGCCAGGGCAGGAAGAACAGCACCACGATCGCCGCGCCCATCACCATCACGCCCCACACCTGGGTGCCGGCGAACGACGGCACGGCGCGCAGCATCGCGTAGAACGGCGTGAAGTACCACACCGGCGCGATGTGCGGCGGAGTCTGCAGCGGGTTCGCCGGCTCGAAATTCGGCGACTCCAGGAACACACCGCCGAAGGTCGGTGCGAAAAAGATCACTCCGCAGAACAGCAACAGGAAGCCCGCGACGCCGACCACGTCCTTCACCGTGTAGTACGGATGGAACGGAATCCCGTCGAGAGGATGCCCCTTAGCATCCTTCAGCTTCTTGATCTCGATGCCGTCCGGGTTGTTCGAGCCCACTTCGTGAAGCGCCATCAGGTGCGCGCCCACGAGGAACACGAGCGCGAGCGGCAACGCCACGACGTGCAGCGCGAAGAAGCGGTTCAACGTCGCGTCGGCGATCACGTAATCGCCGCGAATCCACTCGACGAGGCCGTGCCCGATCACCGGCAGGCTACCGAACAGCGACACGATCACCTGCGCGCCCCAGAAGCTCATGTTGCCCCAGGGAAGCACGTAGCCCATGAAGGCCTCGGCCATCAGCAGCAGGAAGATGATGCAGCCGAAGATCCAGAGCAGCTCGCGCGGCTTGCGGTGAGAGCCGTAGATCAACGCCCTGAACATGTGCAGGTAGACGACGATGAAGAAGGCCGACGCGCCGGTGGAATGCATGTACCGGATCAGCCAGCCCCAGTCGACGTCGCGCATGATGTACTCGACCGACGAGAACGCCTCGCTGGCCGAGGGCTTGTAATTCATCGTCAGGAAGATGCCCGTGACGAGCTGGTTGACCAGCACGAGCAGCGCGAGCGACCCGAAGTAGTACCAGAAGTTGAAGTTCTTCGGTGCGTAGTACTCGGAGACTTGCTCGCGCCACAGCTTCGTCAGCGGGAAGCGGGCGTCGATCCAGCCAATCAGGCCGGTGGTCTGGGGTGCGCCTGCGGAGTCGGAAGTAGCGGCCATCGCGGGACCTCTCGTTCGTCGATCAAGCCTTCTGCGGGGCCTGGTCCACACCGATCGTGATGCGACCGTCCCCGGAGAAGGAGTAGGAAGGAATGGGCAGGTTCTTCGGCGCGGGCATGCCCTTGAAGACGCGACCGGAAATGTCGTACTTCGAGCCGTGGCAAGGGCAATAGAAGCCGCCGGGCCAGCCGGCGCCGAGGTCCGTGCCTGCGACCTGGAACTGGTTGTTGGGTTCGAACGCACCGAGCGGCGAGCAGCCGAGGTGCGTGCACACCGCGAGGCCGACCCAGAACTCGGGATTGATGGCGCGATTCGCGCCGGTGGCCTTGACGTACTCCGGCTGGTCCGAGTCGTCGGACTTGGGATCGGCGAGCATTGCGTCGTGATTGCCGAGCGACTCGATCACCGCCTTGCTGCGGCGGACCACGAACACCGGCTGCCCGCGCCACACCACCTTCAGCATCTGGCCGGCCTCGAGCTTGGAGGCATCGACGTCCGTGGGCGCGCCGAGCGCCTTGGCGCGCGCACTCGGCTGCCAGGAGGCGAGAAACGGCACGGCGGCGAACGCGGCCCCGATGGCACCGGTGCCCACCGTCGCCATCGTCAGCAAGCGGCGCCGGCTGTGGTCGACCTGATCACTCATGCGAATGCCCCTGCGAAACGTTGACAAGTTTTCACCGAAACTCCGTGGAGCCGGTGTTTCCCAAAGAATGCGAGCGGCGCATTATACACGGATTAAACGCGCACCCTCGCGGCCCAAACCTCGAGGCGTCGAGTCCGCGATGTGAACGGCGGCGGCGCGAGCCACGAATTTTGGCGGCGGGGATTTTACGTGCAGACGGCGCGCTTGGTCGTGAGTTTTTTGTTAAGAGCGGTGGTCGTGGGCCTCGCGGTCGCATTCCTGCTCGTCTGGTGGAGACCGTCCCTCCTCGGTGTGCACACGGCGGCGCCCGGCGCGGCGACCGCCCCGCCGGCGAACGCCGCGGCGTCACGCACCGTCACGGCCGCCGCGCATCCCGTCGAGACGGTGCCGACCTTCGCCGACGCGGTGGCGCGCGCGGCGCCCTCGGTGGTCAACATATACACGGCGCGCGTCGTCACCGAGCGCACTCAGCCCGCGCCGCTCGATCAGCTGTTCGGTGACTTCTGGCCGACCTACCGCAGGAGGGTCGAACGCAGCCTCGGCTCGGGCGTCATCGTCGACGTGCACGGCACCATCGTCACCAATTCGCACGTCGTGGCCGGCGCCGACTCGGTGCGCGTACAGCTGGCCGACGGGCGCATCGCCAACGCCACGGTGGTCGGCCAGGATCCGGACACCGACCTCGCGGTGCTGCGCGTCTCGCTCGGCAAGCTGCCGGCCATGCCGCTAGGACGCTCCGACACGCTGCGCGTCGGCGACATCGTGCTCGCGATCGGCAACCCCTTCGGCCTCAGCCAGACCGTGACCCAGGGCATCGTCAGCGCCACGGGCCGGGGCCAGCTCGGTCTCGCAACCTTCGAGAATTTCATCCAGACCGACGCGGCGATCAATCCGGGGAATTCCGGAGGCGCGCTGATCGACGCCCGCGGCGATCTCGTCGGCATCAACACCGCGGTGCTGAGCCGCAACTACGGCGGCCCCGAGGGCATCGGTTTCGCCATCCCGGTGAACCTCGTGCGCGGGGTGATGGATCAGCTCCTGAAGCACGGCCGCGTGATACGCGGCTGGCTCGGCCTGAATCCCGAGGATCTGTCCGCCGACCAGGCGGCCGAGCTCGGCATCGGCGGCGGCGGCGTGACGGTGGTCAACATCCTGGTGAGCAGCCCGGCGTATGCGGCGGGCGTGCGCCCCGGGGACACCATCACCGCGCTCGACGGCGAACCCGTGCAAAGCGCCCAGGACGTCGTCACCCGCGTGGCCGCGCTCAAGCCGGGCGCCGAGGTGCTGTTGGAGGGCCGCCACGGCCACGCTCCGTACAAGGTGCGCATCAAGGTGCTCGAACGACCCACCCGCTCGGCGCAGACCTCCCTGCAGGGGCGCTGAGCGGCATCGCGGGGAGCGCCGCGAAGTCGAGGCGCTCCGGCCGCCCTCAGCCGGGCACGCGCCGAATGCGCGCGCCGAGCTGCTTGAGCTTCTCCTCGATGGCCTCGTAACCGCGGTCGATGTGGTAGATGCGCTCGATCTCGGTGCGCCCCTCCGCGACCAGGCCGGCCAGCACCAGGCTCGCCGAGGCGCGCAGGTCGGTCGCCATGACCGGCGCCGCGGTGAGCCGCTCCACACCCTTGATGATGGCCGTGTTGCCCTCGAGGCGGATCTCGGCCCCCATCCGCCGCATCTCGAGCATGTGCATGAAGCGGTTCTCGAAGATGGTCTCGATGATGGTGCCGACGCCGTCCGCAACGGTGTTGAGGGCGGCGAACTGAGCCTGCATGTCGGTCGGAAACGCCGGGTAAGGCGCGGTGCGGATGTCCACCGCGGCGGGCCGCCGGCCGCGCATGTCGACTTCGGCCCAGTTGTCGCCACAGTCCACGCGCGCGCCCGCCTCGCGCAACTTGCCCAGCACCGCGTCGAGATGCTCGGGCCGGGTGTTCTTGACGCGCAGATGACCGCCGGTGATCGCGCCGGCCACCAAGTAGGTGCCGGCCTCGATGCGGTCCGGCAGCACCTCGTAGGCGGTGCCCGAGAGCCGCTGCACCCCCTGGATCACGATCTTGTCGGTACCCGCGCCGCGGATGCGCGCCCCCATGGCGTTGAGGAAGTCCGCGAGATCCACGACCTCGGGCTCGCGCGCGGCGTTCTCCAGCACCGTCTCGCCCTCGGCGAGCGCGGCGGCCATCATCAGGTTCTCGGTGCCGGTCACGGTGACGGTCTCCAGAACCAGGCGTGCGCCTCGCAAACGTCCGGCGCGCGCCTTGATGTAGCCGTTCTCGATGTGGATGTCGGCCCCCATCGCCTGCAGGCCGGCGACGTGGATGTTCACCGGACGCGCGCCGATCGCGCAGCCGCCGGGCAGCGACACGTCGGCGGAACCATAGCGCGCGAGTAGCGGGCCGAGCACCAGGATCGACGCACGCATGGTCTTCACGAGCTGATAGGGCGCGAACTGCTCGCGGATGGTGGAGGCGTCGACCTCGATGCGCAATTTCTCGTCGATGGTCACGGACACGCCCATGCGGCCCAGCAGCTCGATCATGGTGGTCACGTCCTGCAGGTGCGGGACGTTGCAGACCGTCACCGGACCGTCGGCGAGCAGACAGCCGGCCAGGATCGGCAGCGTCGCGTTCTTCGCACCCGAGATGCGGATCTCGCCGGTGAGCGGGATCCCACCTTCGATCTGCAGCTTATCCACGCGCGCGGTCCGCGAATTCTTCCGGCGTGTACACCGCGAGCGCGAGCGCGTGGATCTCCCGCCCCATCGCGGCCCCGAGGGTCGCGTAGACGAGCTGGTGCCGCTGCAGCGGGCGGCGGCCGACGAAGGCCGGACACACCACCACCGCCTCGAAGTGCACCCCGTCTTCGCTGGTGACGGTCGCGCGACTGCCCGCGAGACCCTTTTCGATCAGTTCGGTCACCTGTTGTGGAGTCATGATCTTCCGGCCTTCCTCAAGTCGACTTGCAATCCAGGGGTCAGAGGCAGCGGTCGCCACGGACGCGACCCGGCTCTGCGGCGCGCGCAACGCGGTATCATGCGCGCCGATGCACACCGAGTTCACAGACGAAGGTCTCGCCACGCTCGGCCGCAAGGCCCTGGAGGTGGAGATCGCCGGCCTGTCCGCGCAGCTGCCGCGCCTGGGTGGGGATTTTGCACGCGCGTGCCGGATTTGTCTCAATTGCCGCGGGCGGGTCGTCGTCACCGGGATGGGCAAGTCCGGCCACGTCGGCGGCAAGATCGCCGCCACCCTCGCCAGCACCGGCACCCCCGCGTTCTTCGTGCACCCCGCCGAGGCGAGCCACGGCGACGTCGGCATGATAACCCGCGAGGACGCGGTGATCGCGCTGTCCAACTCCGGCGAGACCGGCGAAATCCTCACCATCGTGCCGGTGATCAAGCGGCTCGGCGTGCCGCTGATCGCCTTCACGGGCAACGCGGGATCGGCGCTGGCGCGCGCCGCCACGGTGCACCTGGACATCGGCGTGCCCGCCGAGGCCTGTCCGTTGAACCTCGCGCCGACCGCCAGCACCACCGCGGCGCTCGCCATGGGCGACGCCCTGGCGGTGACGCTGCTCGAGGCGCGTGGATTCACCGAAGAGGACTTCGCGCGCTCGCACCCGGCCGGAAGCCTCGGGCGCCGCCTGCTGCTGCGCGTGCGCGACGTGATGCGCAGCGGCGCCGACGTGCCCATGGTGATCGCCCAGGCCACGCTCGCTGACGGGCTCCTGGAGATGACCCGCAAGGGACTCGGAATGACCGCCATCGTCGACGACGCGCGACGGCTCCTCGGCGTGTTCACGGACGGCGATCTGCGGCGCACGCTCGACCGGGGCGCGGATCCGAAGACGGCGCGAATGGGCGATCTGATGACCCGCGACCCCAAGACCGCGGGCGCCGAGATGCTCGCCGCCGAGGCCGTGCTGCTGATGGAAACCCATCGCATCACCTCGCTGGTCGTGGTCGACGACAGCGGCGTTGCGGTCGGCGCCCTGAACGTGCACGACCTGCTGCGGGCCGGGGTCGTATGAAGGCGCGCCGCGCGACGCCGCTCGGGCGCATCGAGCTGCTGGTGCTCGACGTCGACGGCGTGCTCACCGACGGCCGCCTGTACTTCGGCGCAACCGGCGAGCGGCTCAAGGTGTTCCACGTGCGCGACGGTCACGGCATCAAGCTGCTGCTCGCCGCGGGCGTCGCCGTGGCGGTTGTGAGCGGGCGGCGCTCACGCGCCGTGAGCGCCCGCATGCGCGAACTCGGCGTGCGGCGGGTGATTCAGGGCTGCACCGACAAAGTGGGCGCGCTGCAGGAACTCGCGCGCAAGCACGGCTGCGCGCCGCTCGCGGCGGCGTGCCTGGTGGACGACACCCCCGACCTGCCGCTGATGTCGGCCGTGGGCCTCGCCGGCGCGGTGGCGGACGCGCATCCGCTGGTGCTCGCCGCCGCACACTGGGTGGCGAGCCGTCCGGGCGGCTGCGGGGCGGTGCGCGAACTCGCCGACGCCCTGCTGCTGGCGCGCGCGCGCGGGCGCTGATGCTGCTGCGCGTACTGGCGGCGCTCGCCGTGCTCGCCCTGGCGGTGGGCACCTGGCTGCTGAGCGCGCCCGGGCACCGGCCCGCCGAGGGCGGCGCCGAGGCCGAGCGCGCCCTTCCCGGGTACTACGCCAAGCAGGCGGTCCTCACGGAATACGACGCCGCCGGCAATCCGAGCATTCGCGTACAGGCGGAGCGCATCGATCAGGTGGATCACGGCGACGAGGTGGCGTTGTCCGGCGTGCGTGTCGACTATCACGGCCGCGACGGGCGCGAGTGGGCGCTGTTCGGCGACGGCGCACGGATCCTGCCCGGCGGCAACGTCATCGACGTGCAGGGCAACGTGCGTCTGCAGGCCCAGGGCGACACCGGCGGCGGCATGCCGGTGATCCACGCCGACACGCTGCGCTACGACGTCGCCGCGGCGCGCGCAAGCACCCCGGGGGACGTGCGCATCGAGTACGGCCCTCACACACTCACCGCGCGCGGCCTGGTGGCCAATTTGAAAGACGAGACGTTGCGCTTAGAATCGAAGGTTCATGGCCGCTTCCTACCCTAACGCCCTGCTGCTGGCGGCGCTCGCAGCGCCGTTCGGGATGCCGGCGGCACGGGCGGCGGAGCCCGCGCGCGCCCAGCAATTGCCGATCACGCTCGACGCGCAGTCGATCGAAGGCGGACTGAACGGCGTGCAGAATTTCCACAAGGTGCGCATCGAACAGGGCGCCATGTCCATCACCGCCGACCTCGGCCAGGCGACCGGCGTCGACTTCGACAACTCGGTATGGGTGTTCCGCGGCAACGTCAAGGTCGGGTTGCCCGGCGGGCAGCTCGCTTCGGACGACGCGCAGATCACCTTCGCCGACAAACAGCTTCAGAAGGCCGTGGTCAAAGGCCGCCCGGCCACCTTCGAGCAGCGCATCGAGAAGACCGGACGCCTCGCGCAGGGACGGGCCGAGTCGATCGACTACGACGTGCGCACCGGACTCGTGCACCTGAGCCACGACGCCTGGGTGAGCGACGGTCAAAGGGAGATCCGCGGCGAGTCCTTGAAGTACAACCTGGTGGCACAGAGCATCGCAGCCGAGGGCTCGGAGCAGTCCTCGCAACGCGTGCACGTCGTGATCACCCCGCCGACCAAACCATGAGTGCGCTGCGCGCCCTGCACCTCGCGAAGAGCTACAAGTCTCGCCGCGTTCTCGAAGATCTTTCGCTGGAGGTCGAAAGCGGCGAGGTGGTCGGGCTGCTCGGACCGAACGGGGCCGGCAAGACCACCGCCTTCTACATGATCGTCGGCTTGGTGCGTTGCGAAAGCGGCGAGATCTTCCTCGGCAGCCGCGACATCACGCGCCTCGCGATGCACCGCCGGGCGCAGCTCGGCGTCGGCTACCTGCCACAGGAACCCTCGGTGTTCCGCAAGCTGACCGTGGCCAAGAACATCCTCGCCATCCTCGAGACCCGTCCGGGGCTCGACGCCGGAGCACGTGCGGCACGACTCGAGGAACTGCTCGAGGAGTTGCACATTGGCCACGTGCGCGACAGCTTGGGGATGAGCCTCTCGGGCGGCGAACGGCGCCGGGTCGAGATCGCGCGCGCGCTGGCCGCCGATCCGGAGTTCATCCTCCTGGACGAGCCCTTTGCCGGCGTCGACCCGCTATCCGTGGCCGATATCCAAAGGATAATCAAACACTTGGCCGACAAGGGGATCGGAGTCCTGATCACCGACCACAACGTCCGCGAGACCCTCGGAATCTGCGGGCGGGCCTACATCGTCAGCCAGGGGCGCGTGCTCGCATCCGGATCTGCGGAGCAGATTCTTGCCAACGCACAGGTTCGTGAGGTGTACTTGGGTCAAGACTTCAAGTTGTAGACGCAGGTGCCACTAGAGACATGTTGAAGCCGAGCCTGCAGCTTCGCGTCGGTCAACAGCTGACGATGACGCCGCAGCTGCAGCAGGCCATCCGGCTGCTGCAGCTTCCCTCGCTGGATCTGCAAGCCCACGTGCGCGAGGCTCTCGAGACCAATGTGATGCTCGAGGCAGAGGACGAGCCGGCCGCGGAAGTCGCGCTCGACGCAACGGAGGACCGCGGCGAATCGACGGCGGACGAGGCCTACACGGAATCCTCTTCCGCGGCAGCCGAGGCCGACGAGGGTCCGGACGTCGAGATCGTCGACGAGGCCTGGGCAGACGCAGCAATCGGCGGCGGCGGGGAGAGCTGGTCGGGCGACGACGACCGGGGCACCGATTACGGCGATCCCCAAGGGCAGACCCTGCAGGAACAGCTGGTGGAACAGCTCGAACTGGCGAAGCTCTCGCCCGTGGACCTCGCCATCGCCCGGGTCATCGCCGACGCCATCAACGAGGACGGCTATCTCACCGAGGATCTGGAGTCGGTGCGTGCGAGCCTGCGTCCGGAAATCGATGCCTCGCCCGCAGACGTGGAACGCGTGCTCGCCGCCGTGCAGTCGCTCGAGCCCGCCGGTGTCGGAGCGCGCAACCTCGGCGAGTGTCTGGCGTTGCAATTGCGCCAGCTCGACCCGGCAACGCCGGCGCGGGAACTGGCGCTGCGCATCGCAGTCGAGCACCTCGATCTGGTCGGCAATGCTCAACTCGCCCTGCTGCGGCGCCAATTGCGCTGCAGCGAGGCCGATCTGGAGATGGCGCTGGCGCTGGTTCGGTCGTGCCACCCGCGTCCGGGAGCAACCGTCAACCCGTCGCCGGCGGAGTACGTCGTGCCCGACGTGTTCGTGCGGCGCACGGAGACGGGGTGGGCCGTGGAGATCAACCCGTCGACGTTGCCGCGCGTGCGCGTGAATCAGGCCTACGCGAATCTGGTGTCGCGCTCGTCGGACCATGCGATGCTGCGCACGCAGCTTCAGGAGGCGCGCTGGCTCATGCGCAGCCTCGAGATCCGCAACGAGACCCTCATCAAGGTGGCGCGCTGCATCGTGCAGCGCCAGGCGGCGTTCTTCGAGTCGGGCGAGGAGGCGATGGAGCCGCTCATCCTCAGGGACGTCGCCGAAGCCGTGCAGATGCACGAGTCCACCATATCGCGGGTCACCACGGCCAAGTACATGCACACCCCGCGTGGGGTGTTCGAGTTCAGGTACTTCTTCTCGAGTCACGTGGCGGCGGCGGACGGCACCGAGATGTCCTCGATCGCCATCCGCGCGAAGCTGCGCAAGCTGATCTCGAGCGAGAACCCGGAGAACCCCTGGAGCGACAGCAAGCTCGCGGAGATCCTCTCCCAGGGAGGCATACCGGTCGCCCGGCGCACGGTTGCCAAGTATCGCGAGGGCATGCAGATCGCACCTTCCAACGAACGGAAGCGTGCCGCGGCCCGCGCGTCGTAGCGTCATCGTCGACTCGAAGGAGGAGCCCCATGCAGCTCGATCTCAGCGGTCATCACGTGGAAGTCACCCCGGCCATGCGCGGCTATGTCCTCAAGCGCTTCGAGAAGATCTCGCGCCACTTCGAGCAACTGATCGACGTGCATTGCGTGCTGACCGTCGAGAAGCTGCGCCACAAGGCGGAGGCGACCCTGACCCTGCGCGGCAACAAGATCTACGCGGACGCCACCGACGAGAACATGTACGCGGCCATCGACGCGCTCGCCGACAAGCTCGACCGCTGCGTCAAGAAGCACAAGGAAAAGGCCGCGGATCACCACGCCGAAGAGGTGCTCAAGGCGCGGTCCTCGTCGTGACGCGGGCGGCGTGACGGCGCGCGCGGTTTCGCGGGGCGGGGCGTGCGGCTGATCGTCGTCAGCGGCCTCTCGGGGTCCGGCAAGAGCGTTGCCCTGCACACGCTCGAGGATCTCGACTTCTACTGTGTGGACAACATCCCCGCCGCGCTGCTGAAGCCGCTGGTGGCCCACACCGTGCGCGGCAGCGATGACGTGTACCCGCGCACCGCCGTCGGTCTGGACGCCCGCAACAGACCCAGGGAGATCGAGACGGTGCCCGTGCTGGTGAGGGAACTGAAACGTGGCGGCATCGCCTGCGACGTTCTGTACCTGCATGCGCAGGACGAGGTGATCCTCAAGCGCTACGCGGAGACTCGCCGCAAGCATCCGCTGGTGGACGCAAGCATGAGCCTGCGCGAGGCGATAGCGGCCGAGCGGCGGCTTCTCGAGCCCATCACCATGGCGGCCGACTGGATCGTCGACACCTCGGCGATGGGCGTGCACGATCTGCGCGACCGCATCCGCGAACGCATCGATCCACAGCAGGGTCGGCTGTCCCTGCTGTTCGTCTCGTTCGGCTACAAGTACGGCATTCCCGGCGATGCCGATTTCGTGTTCGACGTCCGCAGTCTGCCCAATCCCTACTGGGATCAGGCGCTGCGGCCGCTGTCGGGTCGAGACGCGGCGGTGGAGGAGTTCCTCGGCAGGCAGCCGGGCGTCGGCCGGATGATCGACGCCCTCGGCGCCTTCCTCGACGAGCGCATCGCCGAATTCACCCAGGTCAACCGCAGCTACCTCACCGTGGCCGTGGGTTGCACCGGTGGTCAGCACCGCTCGGTCTACGTGGTCGAACGGCTCGCGGCGCGCTTTCGCGCCGCGCACCCGCGGGTTTTGACCCGCCACGCATCGCTGCGCGACGCTTGAGTCCGGCGCTCCCTCAGCCGGCGTCGCCCGCCCGGCGGCGCTGGTCCCCGCGCGGCGTCAGCTGCAGGAATTCACGCAGCTCCTCCGCGCGGGCCAGCGCGTCGGCCTGTCCGAGCGCGATCAGTTCGCGGGTGTACCCGCGCTCGAACAACAGGTAGCTGAGCAACTGCGTGCCGGCGCTGTTGCTGGCGCCGAGCGTGCGCAGCAGAGCGCGCAGCGCCCACGGCAGTTCGAGGCGGTGCCGTCTGGCGATCTCGCCCACGTCCTTCGATGGCGTGATGATCATCCACTCGATGTGGCGCGCGCCGGGTGACTGGTTGTAGCGGGCGATGCGCTCGAGGTCCGCCCGCAACTGGTCCATGAACAGCGAATCGAGCATGAAGCCGAACACCTGGCCGATGCTCGGTTCGCAGTGCGGATCGTGCAGGCCGATGCCGGGCACGTCGGGATCCCCCACGCCGACGACCAGCAGCCGGTTGGCGCCCAGGTGCACGGCAGGCCCGAGCGGAGAGGTCTGGCGCATGGAGCCGTCGCCGTAGAACTCCTCCCCCAGGCGTATCGGACGGAACAGGAACGGCATGGACAGGCTCGCCATCAGGTGCGGAAGCGTCAACTGCGAGCGGACGCCGCCGCGAAACGCGAGGCTCCACGGCTGCACGTCCGGCTGTGCGGCGAAGAAGGTCACCGAGTCGGCGCTCACGTAACTGGTCGCGTTGATGCCGATCGCGTGCAGATGGCGCTTGTAGATGCCGCGGGGTATGCCCCCGAAGTCCAGCTTGGCGCGCAGCAGCTCCCAAAGCGGCTCGTTGTCGAAGATGGCGCGAGGTGGCTTGATCAAGGTACCACCGCTCGCCAGGGCGAGCATCCAGCGCAATCCCGAGCGCAGCATGCTGGCGGCATCGGCGCGAAACACCTGGCCGACGCGGAATTCGCGCCAGACGCGCTCGATCGCGTAGACGGCCTGGCGAAAGTGCGCGGGATCCGAAGCGAGTGCAATCGCGCTGACGGCGCCGGCCGAAGTGCCGGTGATCACGGGGAAAGGGCAGGCGGCGCCGCGGCGCAGGAGCTCCGCGATGCCCTTGAGCACGCCGACCTGGTACGCGGCGCGTGCGCCGCCCCCGGTCAACACCAGGCCGAGTTCCGCCTGTTCCTCGCGCAAGGACCACCGCTCCGCCATGCCCCTGGCACCGGAAGCCAGTGTGCCAGCGGAAAATTAGATTTTGCCGTGGGACGCGTCACGGGCCGCGGATTTTTCCACCCACTCAACGCAGCGCGTCGATCGCCCGCTCCAGGCCCTCCAGGGTCAGCGGGTACATGCGTTCCGCCAGCAATTCCCGCACCATGCCGATCGACCGGGTGTGCTGCCAGTGCCGCAAGGGCGCCGGATTGAGCCACGCGTGCCGCGGAAAGGCGCGCACGAGCCGCGCCAACCATACCCGACCGGGTTCCTCGTTCCAGTGCTCCACGCTGCCGCCGATCTCCGTGATCTCGTACGGGCTCATGGCCGCGTCCCCGACCAGGATGAGCCGATAGTCCGACGCGTAGGTGCGCAGCAGTTCCATGGTGCCGATGCGCTCACCGCGGCGGCGTCGGTTGTTGCGCCAGAGCCCCTCGTAGACGCAATTGTGGAAGTAGTAGTGTTCGAGGTGCTTGAACTCGCTTCGCGCCGCGCTGAACAGGCGCTCGCAGGCGCCGACGTGGTCGTCCATCGAACCGCCGACGTCGAGCAGCAGCAGCACCTTCATGGCGTTGCGCCGCTCCGGCAACATTCGGAGGTCGAGTAGACCGCCGCTGCTCGCGGTGGCGCTCACCGTCTCCTCGACGGAGAGTTCCACGGCCGCGCCCTCGCGCGCGAATCGACGAAGTCGCCTCAGTGCGAGCTTGAATCCGCGCGTGCCGAGATCGACGTCGTCGGCGAGGTCGCGGAATTCGCGCCGCTCCCACACCTTGGCCGCGCTGCGCTCGCCCGCCGAGGAGGCACCGAAGCGCACTCCCTGCGGATGTGCGCCGTGCGCTCCGAATGGAGACGTGCCCCCCGTGCCGATCCATTTCGATCCCCCGGCGTGCCGACCCGACTGCTCCCGCAGCCGCTCCTCCAGGGTCCGCAGCAGTTCCTCGAACCCGCCGAGCGCGCGCGCGCGGGCGCGTTCCGCGGGCGAGAGGTGCCGCTCCACCAGTCGCTCGAGCCAGTCCCCGGGCACCTCGCCGGCCGGTGCGCCGAGCGCCGCTTCGGCGCCGGCGAAGTGTGCGGCGAAGACCCGGTCGAACCGGTCGTAGTGGCGCTCGTCCTTCACCAGGCAGGCGCGGGCGAGCGCGTAGAACCGGTCTGCCCGTCGTTCCGCGAGGCCACGAGTGAGCGCTTGGTGCAGCGTCAGCAGCTCCGGCGGGGAGGCCGGCACGCCGGCGGCGCGAAGCGCGAGGAAGAACCTGACCAACACCCGGCCGAGGCCCTCGTGCGCCGTCAGCGCGAGGTGCGCCGGTCGAGGAACGCCAGTTGCTCGAACAGGTGCACGTCCTGTTCGTTCTTCAGCAAGGCGCCGTACAGCGGCGGCACCAGGCTCTTCGATTCCGTCGCGCGCAGGGCCTCGGGCGGCAGATCCTCGGCGACGAGCAGCTTGATCCAGTCGAGCAGTTCCGAAGTCGATGGCTGCTTGTTCAGGCCCGGCGTCTCACGGATCCTGAAAAACGTGGCCAGTGCCTCGCGCAAGAGCTCGCGCTTGAGTCCCGGATGGTGCGCCTCGACGATGCGCGTCATGGTCTCCTCGTCCGGGAATCGGATGTAGTGGAAGAAGCAGCGGCGCAGGAACGCGTCCGGCAGCTCCTTCTCGTCGTTGCTGGTGATCACGATGACCGGCCGGTGCCGCGCCCGCACCGTCGTGCGCGTCTCGTGAACGTAGAACTCCATGCGGTCGAGCTCCCGGAGGAGATCGTTCGGAAATTCGATGTCCGCCTTGTCGATCTCGTCGATCAGCACCACCGGCTGAACGTCGCTCTCGAAGGCCTCCCACAGCGTGCCCTTGACGATGTAGTTGCGGATATCGGCGGCACGCGCATCGCCGAGTTGCGAGTCCCGCAGCCGGGCCACGGCGTCGTACTCGTAGAGGCCGTGCTGCGCCTTCGTGGTCGACTTGACGTGCCACTCGTAGAGGGGCTTGTCGAGCGAGCGCGCGATCTCTGCGGCGAGCAATGTCTTGCCCGTGCCGGGCTCGCCCTTGATCAGGAGAGGCCTGGCGAGCACGATCGCCGCGTTGACCGCCATTTCGAGTTCGGCGGTTGCGACGTAGCGCTCCGTACCCCGGAACCGCCCGCCGGCGCCGGCGCCAACCGCCGCGCCCTCGCCGGCCTCCGGGTTCACGCCGCCCGCCGCTCCAGCACGTCCACGGCGGGAAGCTTCTTGCCTTCCACGAACTCGAGAAAGGCTCCGCCCCCCGTCGAAATGTAGGAGATGCTGTCCTCGACGCCGTACTTCTCGATCGCGGCGAGCGTGTCACCGCCACCGGCCAGCGAAAAGGCCTTGCTGCGGGCAATGGCCTCGGCGATCGCGCGCGTGCCCTCGCCGAACTGGTCGAACTCGAAGACGCCGACCGGGCCGTTCCACAGCACGGTGCCCGCCGACTCGATCAGCCGGCCCATCTGTTCCGCCGAGTCCGGGCCGATGTCGAGGATCATCTCGTTGGCCGCCACCGACCCCACCGGCTTCACGTCGGCCTCGGCGCTCGCCGAGAATTCGGTCGCCACCACCACGTCGGTGGGCATCGGGATGACGATGCCGCGCCGCTGCGCGTGCTCGAGCAGGCGCCGCGCCGTGTCCAGCATCTCGGGCTCGTACAGCGACTTGCCGACGCTCAAGCCCTGTGCGGCGAGGAACGTGTTGATGATGCCGCCGCCGACGATCAACCGGTCGACCTTGTCCAGCAGGTTCTCGAGAACCGTGAGCTTGGTCGAGACCTTGGAACCGGCCACGATCGCGAGCAACGGCCGTGCCGGCTTCTCGAGCGCGGTCTCGAGCGCCGCCAGTTCGCTGATGAGCAGCGGCCCGGCGCAGGCGACCGGGGCGTACTTGGCCACCCCGTGGGTGCTCGCCTCGGCGCGGTGCGCGGTGCCGAAGGCGTCCATGACGTACACGTCGCACAACGCAGCCATGCGCCGCGCAAGCTCGTCCGCGTCCTTCTTCTCGCCCTTGTTGAAGCGCACGTTCTCGAGCAGCACCGCTTCACCCGGCGCCGCCTCCACGCCGTCCAGCCAGTCGCGCTTCAAAGGCACGGGTGTACCGAGCAGCTCCGAGAGGCGCTTGGCGACGGGAGCTAGCGAAAGTTCGGCGGCGAACTTGCCCTCCTCCGGGCGCCCCAGGTGCGACATGATCAGCACCCGTGCGCGCGCGGCGAGCGCAGCCTGGATCGTGGGCAACGCCGCGCGGATGCGCGCATCGCTGGTGACGACGCCGTCCTGTATCGGCACGTTGAGGTCCTCGCGGATGAGCACGCGCTTGCCCGCAAGGTCGAGGTCGGACATTTTCTTGATTTTCATGTTTTGGATGCTCCACGCCCGCGGCGCCGGCCAGCCGCCGGCGCCGCGGGCGCACTCAAGTTCGCGCGCTTCGCCCTCAGGGCGCCTTCGACCAGGCGAGCGTCGTGTCCAGCATTCGGTTCGAGAAGCCCCACTCGTTGTCGTACCAGGCGCACACCTTCACCAGCGTGCCCTGGATGACCTTCGTGAGGGTCGCATCGTAGGTCGACGACGCCGGATCGTGGTTGAAGTCGACCGACACCAGCGGCTGATCGTTGTAGGCGAGAACGCCCTTCAGCGGGCCCGTGGCGGCGGCCTTGACCGCGGCGTTGATCTCCTCGACCGTGGTGCTGCGCGCGGCGGTGAAGCTCAAGTCGACCATGGAGACGTTGATGGTCGGCACCCGGACGGCGAACCCGTCGAACTTGCCCTTGAGCTCCGGCAGCACCAGCCCGACCGCTGCCGCGGCTCCGGTCTTGGTGGGGATCATCGACATGGTGGCCGACCGGGCACGGCGAAGATCCGAGTGATAGACGTCGGTGAGCACCTGATCGTTGGTGTAGGAGTGGACCGTGTTCATCACGCCCGCGACGATGCCGACGGTGTCGTTCAGCACCTTGGCGAGCGGCGCCAGGCAGTTGGTGGTGCACGAGGCGTTCGAGATCACCGTGTGGGAGGACTTCAGGACATGGTGATTGACGCCGTAGACGATGGTGGCGTCGACGTCGTCGCCGCCCGGCGCCGAGATCACCACCTTCTTCGCGCCGCCCGCGAGGTGAGCCGAGGCCTTGGCCTTGCTCGTGAACAGGCCCGTGCACTCCAGCACGTAATCGACGCCGAGTTCGCCCCAGGGAAGCTTCGACGGATCACGTTGTGCGATCACGCGGATGCGATCGCCGTCCACCACCATCGAGTCGCCATCGACCCGCACCTCGCCGTGAAAGCGGCCGTGAACGGTGTCGTGCCGCGTCAGGTGAGCATTGACGTTGGCGTCTCCCAGGTCGTTGATCGCCACCACCCGGATTTCGCCCTGGCGCCGCGACTCGTACAGCGCGCGCAGAACGTTGCGGCCGATGCGTCCGTAACCGTTGATCCCTACGTTGATTGGCATCTCGATTCAACCTCTCGATTCGTATAGTCGCTGCGTCAGGCTCCGAGCACGGCGTCGATGGCCTCGAGCACGTGCCGCGGCGTGAATCCGTACCGTTCGAACAACTGCGAGGCCGGCGCCGAGGCGCCGAAGTGGTCGATGCCGACCACCCGTCCCTCGCGTCCCACGTAACGCCACCAGAAGGCGCTGACTCCGGCCTCCACCGCGACGCGGCGCGTGACGGCGTCCGGCAGCACCTGTCGGCGATAGGCCTCGTCCTGGCGGTCGAACGCCTCGCTGCAGGGCATCGAAACGAGCCGTACCCGCCGGCCGCGGGCGTTGGCCGCGCGCACCGCCTCGGCGGCGATGCCGACCTCGGATCCGGCGGCGATCACGATGGCCTCGGGCATGCCGCCGGCATCGATCAGCACGTAGCCGCCGCGGGCGATCGCTTCGAGCTGGGCCGAGTCGCGCTCCTGGTGGGGGACCGACTGCCGTGTCAGCACGAGACAGGTGGGCGCGCCGCGATTCGCGAGCGCCGCGCGCCACGCGGCGACGGTCTCGCTCGCGTCGCAGGGCCGCCACACGTCAAGGCCAGGAATGATCCGCAGGCTCGCCACCTGCTCGATCGGCTGATGCGTGGGACCGTCCTCGCCGAGGCCGATCGAGTCGTGCGTGTACACGAAACACACGCCAAGCCGCATCAGCGCCGCCATGCGCACGGCATTGCGGGCGTAGTCGGAGAACGTCAGGAAGGTGCCGCCGTAGGGGATGAGGCCGCCGTGGCAGGCCATGCCGTTCATGATCGCCGACATGCCGAACTCGCGCACGCCGTAGTGCAGATAGTTGCCGGCCGGCGCCTGCGGATCGGCGGTCACCGAATCCTTGCGCAGCGTGCCGTTGGAGGGCGTGAGATCCGCCGATCCGCCGATCAGCTCGGGCAGCGCGGGTCCGAGCGCGTTGAGTGCGGCCTGGGACGACTGCCGCGTCGCGAGAGCCTTGCCTTCGGCCTGGGTGCGTTCGAGCAAGGCGCGTGCGCCGGCGTCGAAGCCCGCCGGCAGCGCGCCGCTCATGCGCCGCTCCAGTTCGGCGGCGAGCTGCGGGTACTCGGCTCGATACGCATCGAACCGCCGGCGCCACTCGGACTCCACGCGCTCGCCCTTGGCGCGCATGTCCCATGCGTCACGGATCTCGGTGGGAATCTCGAAGGGCGGCGCGGTCCAGCCGAGATGCGCACGGGTCGCGGCGATCTCGTCGGGACCCATCGGCTCGCCGTGCATGGACTTGCTGCCCTGCTTGTTCGGCGCGCCCCAGCCGATCACGGTCTTCGCGCACACGAGCGACGGCCGGTCCGTCTCGGCGCGTGCGGCCGCGAGCGCCGCCGCGATCGCCGCGCTGTCGTGACCGTCGACGCCGCGCAGCACGTGCCAGCCGTACGCTTCGAACCGCGCGGCGGTGTCGTCGGCGAACCAGCCGCGCACGTTGCCGTCGATCGAAATGCCATTGTCGTCGTAGATCAGAATGAGCTTGCCGAGCCGCTGGGTGCCCGCGAGCGAGGCCACCTCGTGGGAGATGCCCTCCATCATGCAACCGTCGCCGAGGAACACGTAGGTGTGGTGGTCGATCACCGTGTGTCCCGGCCGATTGAATTCGGCGGCCAGAGCGCGCTCGGCGAGCGCCATGCCCACCGCATTCGCGAAGCCCTGCCCGAGCGGGCCCGTGGTGGTCTCTATGCCGAGGTGTACCTCGCGCTCCGGATGGCCCGCGGTCTTCGAGCCCCACTGGCGGAAATTGCGGATGTCGTCCATCGACAGCGGGTAGCCGGTGAGGTGCAGCACCGCGTAGAGGAGCATCGACGCGTGCCCGTTGGACAGCACGAAGCGATCCCGGTCCCACCAGCCCGGATTGGCCGGATTGAATTTGAGAACGTCGCGCCAGAGCACTTCGGCGATGTCGGCCATCCCGAGCGGGGCGCCGGGGTGCCCGGAATTGGCCTTCTGAACGGCGTCCATCGACAGGGCGCGAATGGCGTTGGCGAGCTGGCGGCGGGTGGTCATCGGGGGGGCCTGCGCGTGAAAGGCCGGTATTCTCCCCGATGGCCGGTTCGTCAGCAATGACCGCTCGGGCGGCCGGACCTGCGTCGCAATTCCGCTCCCGCCCGCCCCTGTGGAACGACCGCCGGTCCGAGCGGTCTTTAGAGGGGAGGCGCAAAATGGCGCGCCGTCATGATGGAGTTCACCGACGCGGGCCGGAAAGGGCGCGTACCATGTTTTCATGCAGATTTTACAATTCACGGATCCGCACCTCTTCGGCAACCCGGCGGCGGCGCTCCGCGGGGTGGTCACCGACTCGACGCTGCGCGCGGTGATCGATGCCGCCTACGCGCAGGTGCCCGGCCACTCGGCAGTGCTCGTGACCGGCGATCTGGTACAGGACGACCCCTCGGGCTACGCGCGCTTCGTGGAGATTTTCGGCGCATCGCGCCGTCCGGTGCTCTGCATCCCGGGAAATCACGACGAGCCCGACGCAATGCGCGCCGCGCTCGCCGAGGAACCTTTCCGTTACGCCGGCGCGCACGACTTCGGCGCCTGGCGGTTCGTCATGCTGGACAGCGTCCAGCCCGGACACGTGGGCGGGCATCTGCGCGAGGCCGAACTCGAACGCCTCGACCGTGCGCTCGCCGAGGCGCCGCGCCACGCGGTGGCCTGCCTGCACCACCACCCCGTCGACATGGGCAGCCGCTGGATCGACGGCATCGGCCTCGCCAACGCCGCCGAGTTCTGGCGGGTGATCGAGGCGCACGCGAACGTTCGCGCCGTCGTCTGGGGCCACGTCCACCAGGAATGGGAGGGCCGGCGCGGCGACGTACGCCTGTTCGCAACGCCCTCGACCGGGGCACAGTTCCTGCCGCGCAGCGAGCGCTACGCCATCGACGCGCGACCGCCCGCCTATCGCCGCTTCGACCTCGCGGACGACGGACGAATCCGCAGCAAGGTCGACTGGGTCGAACCGCAGGCCGGATTGCGTTCGGCGGCCCGCTAACGCCACCGTGCCGCGCACCCGCGTCGCCGTCTTCTGCTGGCTGCTCTGCGCCCTGGGAGCGACCGCGGCCCACAGCGCGGTCGCCGCGCACACCCTCTGGGCGGTGCGCGGCGCCAACGCCACGGTTTACCTGCTGGGGTCGATCCACGTGCTGCGACCGAGCGACTACCCGCTCGATCCCGCGTTGCAGGCGGCTTACGCCGACTCGCGCGCACTGGTCATGGAGATCGACCTCGGCCAGCTGGATCCCGCCGAGATGCAGTCGCAAATGCTCGCCAGCGCGACGCTGCGCGACGGGCGTACCCTGCCCGATCTGCTCGGTCCGGCGGCATACGCGCGCGCCGCCGAACTCGCGCGCGGCGTCGGCGTGCCGCTCTCCTCGCTGAACGGCTTCGCGCCATGGTTCGCGGCGGAGGCGATCTCGATGCTGCAGCTGCAGTCGCTCGGCTTCTCGGCCGAGTCCGGCGTCGACATGTACTTTCGCGACCGCGCGGTCGGCGATCACAAGCCGACCTCCGGCCTGGAGACCCTGCAGGACCAGATCGCGCTGTTCGACTCGATGAGCGTCGAGACACAGTCGCGCTACCTGCTGTCGAGCCTCGAGCAGGCGAGCACCCTGGGCGCACAGGTGGGGGACATGGTGCGCGCGTGGCACGATGGCGACGCGCGCTGGTTCGAGCGCGAGATCCGCTCGGAACTCGGAGACGACCCGGCGCTCTACGAGTCGCTCATCGCCGCACGCAACCGCAAGTGGCTGCCGAAGATAGAGGCGCTGTTGCGCCAGGATCGCAACGTGCTCGTCGTCGTCGGCACCGGCCACTTGGTGGGTCGCGACGGACTGGTCGCGCTGCTCGCGCGCGACGGCTTCACCGCCACCCAACGCTGAATACGCGCTCGGCGCGCCTTGCATCCGTCTCTTCGCCTGCAGAACCCGGCTCACGGGGAATACTCGAACAGGCTCCTAGCGCGTATATTTGAGCCCTTTTTCCGGGTTGCCGAATCGCGGGATCGCGACCGATCCGCTCTCATGGAGTTCCTCGACGTGACCAGTCCCTATCAAGAAGCTTGCAAGTACATTCCGGGTGGCGTGAATTCCCCGGTGCGGGCCTTTCGCGGCGTCGGCGGCGAGCCGATCTTCTTCGAACGCGCCGCGGGCTCGCGCATCGTTGCCGCCGACGGGCGCAGCTTCATCGACTACGTGGGCTCATGGGGTCCGATGATCCTCGGCCACGCGCATCCAGAGGTCATCGCCGCCGTGCAGGCGACGGCCGCGAAGGGGCTGAGCTTCGGCGCACCCACGGAGCTGGAGACTGCGCTCGCCCGGCGCGTGATCGAACTGGTGCCCTCGATCGAACTGGTGCGCTTCGTCAGCTCCGGAACCGAGGCCACCATGAGCGCCATACGCCTGGCGCGCGGCTTCACTGGAAGGGACACCATCGTGAAGTTCGAGGGCTGCTACCACGGACACTCGGACTCGCTGCTCATCAAGGCGGGCTCCGGAGCGCTCACCTTCGGCGTGCCCACATCGCCCGGCGTGCCGAAGGCGCTGGCCGCGCACACCGTCACGCTCGCATACAACGACGCCGAACAGGTGCGCGCCGCCTTCCGGCAGCTCGGCGGCGAGATCGCCTGTGTGATCGTCGAGCCCGTCGCGGGCAACATGAACTGCGTGCCGCCCGTGCCCGGCTTCCTCGAGGCCCTGCGCGAGGAATGCGACCGCCACGGGACCGTGTTGATATTCGACGAAGTCATGACCGGCTTTCGAGTGGCGCGCGGCGGCGCGCAGGCGCTCTACGGCATCAAGCCCGACCTGACCACCCTCGGCAAGATCATCGGCGGGGGCATGCCGGTGGGGGCGTTCGGTGGCCGGCGCGACATCATGGAGCGGCTGGCGCCGTTGGGGCCCGTGTACCAGGCCGGCACGCTGTCGGGCAATCCGGTGGCGATGACCGCGGGACTCAAGACGCTCGAACTGCTCTCTGCGCCGGGCTTCCACGAGCGGCTGGCCGCCTCGACCGAGGCCTTGATGCGCGGCCTCGAGGAGGCCGCACGCGCGGCCGGCGTGCCGTTCACCACCACGCACGTCTGCGGCATGTTCGGCATGTTCTTCACCGACGCGCCACGCATCGAGCGCTTCGAGACGGTCATGGGATGCGACGTGGAGCGCTTCAAGCGCTTCTACCACCGCATGCTCGAGGAGGGCGTGTACCTCGCTCCATCGGCGTTCGAGGCGGGCTTCATATCGTCGGCGCACTCCCCCGCCGACGTCGAGGCCACGGTCGCCGCCGCGGCGCGCGCGTTCCGCGCCTGCTGACGCCGCGCTCGACGAGAACCCCGGCCCGCGTGCGCGCATACCTGTCCTTCGTCGCGGCAATCGTGCTCGCCGGTCTGCTCGGCGCGGCGTTGGCGTATCCCGCCTACTCGCTGGCCACCGGGTTCGCGCCGTTCGCCTTCCACCGCGTGGCGAGTCGCCTCGCCATGCTGCTGCTCGCCGGCGAGCTAGTCTGGTTGTGCCGCCGGCTTCGGATCGTTCGCCGGGCCGACTGGGGATACGGCCTGCCGCGGCGCCGCTTCCTCGGCGTCGCGGCGCGTTGGGGCGCCGTTGGCGTCGGCACCGCCGCCCTGGGTGCTGCGTTCCTGCTCGCCGACGGATTGCGCATTCGCGACCCGCAGTTCCTGCCGTCGGCGGCCGGGATTTTCAGGGTCCTGACCATCGGCCTGACCTCGGGTGTCGCCGTGGCGCTCATCGAGGAGACGGTGATGCGCGGCGCGATTCACACCGCGGTCGAGCGCGAGTCCGGCCCCGTGGCGGCCGTGCTGCTGATCGCGCCGCTGTTCGCGATCCTTCACTTCTTCGCCCGTGCGCGCATCTCGCCCGCCGAGGTCGGATGGGACAGCGGCTTCACGCTGCTCGCGCGCTCCTTCACGCCGCTCGCGCATCCCGCGCTCGTCCTCGACGCCTTCCTCTCCTGGGTCGCGGTGGGCTTGCTGCTCGGCCTCGTGCGCGTGCTCACCGGCAATGTCGCGGCAGCCATCGGTCTGCACGCGGGCTGGGTCGCGGTGTTGCGCGCGCTGCAGGAGACCACCGTTCCGGGCCCGGGAGCGGGCAATTCCGCATGGGTTAGCCGGCTCGACGGACTGCTCGGGTTGTGGCTGTTGCCCTGGGCGGTGGCGATCGGCGCGGCGCTCTGGCTGACGCGCGCCCGCTGGGTGCCCTACGCGAGGTCCGACAGCGCGTCCAGGCGTTGAACGGGATCGTCCATCTCCAGCAACCGCTGCTTGTCCTCGTTGGGTATCGGCAGGATCTCGGCGAGCCGGTGCCCGACCCAGGCGGCGTCATCCAACTGAAGATCCATGCCCTCGTAGGCCTCGCCGAGTTGCGGCAACACCTCGCCGATCAGTTCCGCGAGCCGCCGATGCCGTTCAGGCACCGCCAGCCGCGGCACCACCGGCAGCCACTCGACCTCGCCCACGTTGAGTCCGTCGTTCTGGCGGCTGCGCTCGAGTATGCGGAATTTCCTCGTGCCGACGCAGGACAGACCGAGCAGGCCGTCAGGCAACTGATCGAAATCACGGATCTCCGCCAGCGTGCCCACGTCGTGCATGAGCGCAGGGCCGACCTCCCTGCCCTCCTTGATGAGCGCCACGCCGAAGCCGGTGGACTCGCGCATGCAGCGCCTCACCATGTCCACGTAGCGCGTCTCGAAGATGCGCAACGGCAGCGGACCGCCGGGAAACAGCACCAGGTTGAGCGGAAACAGCGGAATGGTGGCCCGGTCGGTCACGCGCCGCGCTCCCGGGCAGCGAGCGCGGCGAGGAGCTTGTCGTGCAGCCCGCCGAAGCCGCCGTTGCTCATGACGAGGATGCGGTCCCCCGGACGCGCGTCGGCCGCGACCGCAGCGGCGAGTTCATCGACGCCTGACGCGAAGCCCGCGCGTGCGCCGAGCGCGGCGACCGCGCCGCGCAGGTCCCAACCGAGCGTCGGCGGCGTATAGAACCAGGCTCGATCGGCGTCCGCCAGAGCCGCCGCGAGCTGCGCGCGGTGCACGCCGAGCTTCATGGTGTTGGAGCGTGCCTCGAGCACGGCCACCAGGCGTCCGCCGGCGGCGTTGCCGCGCAACGCTCGAACCGTCGCCTCGATGGCCGTCGGGTGATGCGCGAAGTCGTCGTAGACCGCGACTCCGCCCACCGTGCCGCGCAATTCGAGCCGGCGCCTCACGCCGCGAAACGCGCCGATCGCATCCGCCGCTGCCTGCGGCGCCACGCCGACATGCGCCGCGGCGGCGATCGCGGCGAGTGCGTTCATGGCATTGTGTTCTCCGAGCAGCGGCGAGCGCACCACGGCCACACGTTCGCCCCGGTGCAACACCGCAAATGCGCTGCCATCCGCCGCCGGCGTGCGCTCCGGCAGCGCGCGCCACTCGGTGTCCCCGTCTTGCGGACCGAAGCGCTCCACCGGGGTCCAGCATCCGGCATCGAGCACGGCACGCAACTCGGCGTCGGCGCCGTTGACGATCAACCGTCCGGACGCCGGTACCGTGCGCAGCAGCTGATTGAATTGCCTGCGGATGGCGGCGACGTCGGGATAGATGTCGGCGTGGTCGTATTCCAGGTTGTTGAGGATGGCGGTGCGCGGCGCGTAGTGCACGAACTTGGCGCGCTTGTCGAAGAACGCGGTGTCGTACTCGTCCGCCTCTATGACGAAATAGGGCGCGGCGCCCAGTCGCGCGCTCACCGGGAAGTTGCCCGGCACGCCGCCGATCAGGAAGCCGGGCGCGAGCCCGGCGTGCTCGAGAATCCAGGCGAGCAGGCTCGACGTGGTGGTCTTGCCGTGGGTGCCCGCCACCGCGAGCACGTGCCGCCCCTGCAGCACGTGTTCGCGCAGCCACTGCGGCCCCGACACGTACGGCAGACCGCGATCGAGCATGGCCTCCACCACGGGCATGCCTCGGCTGAGCGCGTTGCCGACCACGATCACGTCAGGGGCCGGATCGAGCTGCTCGGGGCCGTAACCGCGCACGAACCGGATTCCGAGCGCCTCGAGCTGCGTGCTCATCGGCGGATAGACGTCGAGATCGGACCCCGTGACGCGATGGCCCGCCGCCTTGGCGATCGCGGCCAGTCCTCCCATGAAGGTGCCCGCGATGCCGAGGACGTGCACGTGCATGGCGTTCAGCCGGACGGCAGGAGCTGACGCTCGAGCGCCATCGAGAGCAACAGGTAGCCGACGCTGATGGCCGCGCCCACGCCGACCCCGGTCTCCAGCGCCGCCGACCAGATATTCGCGCACGCGAGCGCGTACCACGCGAGGCCCGCGAGCAACGACAAGCCGAGCGGCAGCGAGATGGCGCGGTCCGGGCCGGCCATGTCGAGCAGCGTGCTCAAGGGATACAGGGCGAGCTCGGCGAGAACCGCCACTCCGAGCAGCGCGATCGCGGTCTGCAGGAATCGGTGGGAGTGCCGCGCGAGTGCGAGCACCGCCCACGCGAACGCGAGCGGCAAACCGACGGCGAGAAGGATGCGCGTGCCCAGGCGGTCACCGTCGCTCGGCGGCAGGAATGCGCCGAGCACCTCGAGAGCCGCGGCTGCGGCGGCAACCAGCGCCAGCAACGTCCGCGACGCGGGCAGCTGCGCCGGGGAGCGCCGGCGCAGGGCGATTTCCCAGAAGGCTTTTACGAGTCGCAGCATGGAACGATTGAGTATGATGCCCATCTCGATTGTACACGCGCGGGACGGGCATGCCGGAAGCGATTTGGATCGACAGCGCCGCGGCTCTGGCCGCACTCGCGCGCGCGCTCGAGGCGCGCACCGCGATCGGCATTGACACTGAGTTCCTGCGTGAGCGCACCTTCTTCCCGAAGCTGTGCCTGGTGCAGATCGCGGCCGGCGGCGAGATCTGGTGCGTGGACGCCATCGCCATCGAGGACCTCGAACCGCTCGCGGGAGCGCTCACCGCGGACGCCACGCGCAAGATCGCGCACGCCGCGCGCCAGGACCTCGAGGCGCTTTACCTGGTCACGCGGCGGGTGGCGGCTCCGGTATTCGACACCCAGGTGGCCGCGGGCTGCGCCGGCTTGCGGCCGCAGATGGGCTACGCGGAGCTCGTGCACAACCTGCTCGGGGTGACCTTGCCGAAAGGCGAGACGCGTACCGACTGGTCCAAGCGACCGCTCACCGCCGCACAACTCACCTACGCGGCGGAGGACGTGCACTACCTGGAGGAGATCACCGCGTTGCTCGAGACGCGGCTGCGCGAGCTCGGCCGTTTGCACTGGGTCCTGGAGGATTGCCGCGCTCTCAGCGATCCGCGCGGTTTCGAGCCTGACCCGGCGCGCGCCGGCGAGCGCCTCAAAGGCATTGCGCAACTGCCTCCCCGGCCGCGAGCGCTCGCGCAGCGAATCGCAACGTGGCGCGAGCGGCTGGCGCGGGAGCGCAATCTGCCCCGTGCCTGGATCCTGCCGGACGCCGCCATCTTCGCGGTGGCGTACGCCGCGCCCGCCACCCGCGCCGCTCTCGCCGCCGTACGCGGCATGCCCGAGCGATTCTCGGAGGGGTTCGCGTCCAGCCTGCTCGAGACGCTGAACGAGCCGCGGCAGGAAACGGCGGAGGATGCCGCCGCCGCCCTTCCGGGTCGGCCGACGCCGGAGCAGAAGGCCTGCATGGATCGGCTGGCGGCGCTGGTCGACGATCGCGCCCGGGAACTCGGGGTGAGCCCGGAAATCCTCGCGCCCCGCGGTGAACTCAAGGCCTTGGCCCTTGGCCGTCGCCACTCCGGCGCCCTCGAGGGATGGCGACGCGAGATGATCGGCGAGAGGCTCCTCGCGGCCCTCGACTGACGCGCGCCCGGAAGGTCAGGCCGCGACCGCGGCCTCGATGCGCCGGAACACCGTGTCGGTGTCCGCATCGGCTTGCACGACCCGCAGCAAGCCGGCGTTGCGGTAGTGATCCACCAGCGGCTTGGTCTGAGCCTCGTAGACCTCCAGGCGCTTGCCGATGACGTCTTCCTGATCGTCCGGGCGCTGGGTCAGATTCGGCATGTCGTCGCAGCGTTCGCAGTGCGGCGGCGTGCCCGGGGGCGCGGTGAACACGTTGAACACCCGCCCGCAATCGCGGCAGGTACGCCGGCCGGTCAGGCGCTTGAACAGCACCTTGAGGTCGAGATCCAGCAGCACCACCGCGTCGAGCGGCCGGCCGAGGTCGGCGAGCAGCCCTTCGAGGGCCTGCGCCTGCGCGATGTTGCGTGGAAAGCCGTCCAGGATGAAGCCGCCCGCCGTGTCCGCTGCCGCGAGCCGCTCGCGGATCATGCCGAGAACCGTCGCGTCGTCCACGAGCTTGCCCGCATCCATGGCCGCCTTGGCGGCCCGCCCGAGCGGCGTCGACTTGGCCACCGCCTCGCGCAGCAGGTCGCCCGTGGATATCTGGGGGATGCCGTGGGACGCCACGAGGCGCTGCGACTGGGTGCCCTTGCCCGATCCGGGGGCGCCAAGGAGGACGATTCTCATTATGGTAACGCTCTACGCCGAGGCATCGATTTTAAAAAAGCTCATCAAAATACCCGGAGCCCCCGCCTTGCGTCAAACGCCGGAGCGACGCGCCGTGCCGCTGCCCCGCCTTTCGGCTATTCTGCGCCGCTTGAAGCACGGCGCACGAGCGTCGCGCGCCGAGGGCCCGACATGAAGCGCACGATTCCCAAGAACGCGCTGTACGCGCAGTCCGGCGGCGTGTCCGCCGTCATCAATGCCTCCGCCTGCGGCGTCATAGAGACGGCGCGCCAGGCGCGCGGCCGCATCGGCAAGGTCTACGCCGGTCGCCACGGCATCGTCGGGGCCCTCACCGAGGACCTTATCGACACCGGCCTCGAGAGCCCCGAGACCATTCGTGCTCTGCGCCACACGCCGGGCGGCGCGTTCGGCTCGGCGCGCTACAAGCTGTCGAGCATCGAGAAGAACCGCGCCCAGTACGAACGGCTGATCGAGGTGTTTCGCGCCCACGACATCGGCTATTTCTTCTACAACGGCGGCAACGACTCCATGGACACCGCTCACAAGGTGTCCGAGATCGGCTCGCAGATGGGCTATCCCATCGTCTGCATCGGCATCCCGAAGACCGTCGACAACGACCTCGCTCATACCGACTGTTGCCCGGGATTCGGCTCCGCCGCCAAATACGTGGCCGTGTCGACCCGGGAGGCGGCGCTCGACGTGGCATCCATGGCGCGCACCTCGACCAAGGTTTTCGTGCTCGAAGTGATGGGACGGCACGCGGGCTGGCTCGCTGCAGCCGCCGGTCTGGCCGCGCACCGCCGCGGTGATGCGCCGCACATCATCCTCCTGCCCGAGATCCCGTTCGAGCGCGAGCGTTACCTCGCCAAGGTGCAGGAAAGCGTCGAGCGCCACGGGCACTGCGTCGTGGTGGTGTCCGAAGGGGTGCGCGACACCGAGGGCCGCTTCCTGGCCGAGGCCGGCAGCAAGGATTCTTTCGGACATACCCAGCTCGGCGGCGTCGGCCCGGTGATAGCGCAGATGACCCAGACGGCGCTCGGGCACAAATTCCACTGGGCCGTGGCGGACTACCTGCAGCGCGCCGGCCGGCACATCGCATCGCGTGTGGACGTCGAGCAGGCATACGCCGTCGGCAAGGCCGCCGTCCAGTTCGCGCTCGCGGGCAAGAACGCGGTGATGCCCACCATCGTGCGCAAGTCCTCGAGCCCCTATCGCTGGACCATCGGCGAGGCGCCGCTGGCCGCGGTCGCGAACACCGAACGCAAGCTGCCTCGCCACTTCATCACCGAGGACGGCTTCGGCATCACGCCTGCTTGCCGCCGCTACCTGGCTCCCTTGATCGAGGGCGAGGACTATCCGCCCTACGAGCGCGGCGTGCCGCATTATGCGCGGCTCGCGGGCCGCCCGGTCAGGCGACGCCTGCGCACTCCCTTTACGCTATGATTCACGCGCTTTAGACCGACACAACGATAACGACGACTCCACGATTCAACTCAATATATTCAAGGCGGTTTCATGAGTCTCGACAACGCAGTCTGGCTGGCGATCGGCGCAGGGGTGCTCGCGATCGCTTATGGTCTCGTCTCGGTGCGCTGGATCCTGGCGCAACCCGCGGGCAACGCGCGCATGCAGGAGATCGCCGCGGCCGTGCAGGCGGGCGCGCGTGCGTACCTGAACCGGCAGTACAGCACCATCGCCTTCGTCGGGGTGGTGCTCTTCGTGGCGATCGGCCTGGCGCTCGACTGGCCGACCGCCGGCGGCTTCGCCGTCGGCGCGATCCTGTCGGGTCTCGCCGGCTACATCGGCATGTTCATCTCGGTGCGCGCCAACGTGCGCACCGCCCAGGCGGCCACCGGCGGCATCAACGCGGCGCTCAAGGTCGCGTTCCGCGGCGGTGCGATCACCGGCATGCTGGTGGTCGGCCTGGGACTGCTGGGCGTCGCCGGCTACTTCCACCTCATGGCGCTCGTGCTCGGCGACTCGCAGGCCGCGCTGCGCTCGCTGGTGGGTCTCGCCTTCGGCGGCTCCCTGATCTCGATCTTCGCGCGGCTCGGCGGCGGCATCTTTACCAAGGGTGCCGACGTCGGCGCGGACCTCGTGGGCAAGGTCGAGGCCGGCATCCCCGAGGACGACCCCCGCAATCCCGCGGTGATCGCCGACAACGTCGGCGACAACGTCGGCGACTGCGCCGGCATGGCGGCGGACCTGTTCGAGACCTATGCGGTGACGCTGGTGGCCACCATGCTGCTCGGCGGGCTGGTGATGAGCGGCGCAGGTGAACGCGCGGTGCTCTTCCCGCTGGTTCTCGGCGCGATCTCCATCGTCTCCTCCATCATCGGCACCTTCTTCGTGGTGGCGAAGGAAGGCGGCAAGATCATGAACGCGCTCTACAAGGGCGTGATGGTGTCCGGCGTGATCTCGGCCGTCGCGTTCTACTTCGTCGCGCACGCCATCATGGGCGAGCGCGCCACGGCCATGTGGCTGTGCACGATGGTGGGATTGGCGCTCACGGCGGCCATGATCGTGATCACCGAGTACTACACCGCCACCGAGTATCAGCCGGTACGGCACGTCGCCGGCGCGTCGCAGACCGGACACGCCACCAACATCATCGCCGGCCTCGGCGTATCGATGAAGGCGTGCGCGCTGCCCGTGATCGCGGTGACCTTGAGCATCTGGGCGGCCTACCAGCTCGCCGGCCTGTACGGCATCGCGATCGCCGCCACGGCCATGCTTTCCATGACCGGCATGATCGTCGCGCTCGACGCCTACGGTCCGATCACCGACAACGCGGGCGGCATCGCCGAGATGGCGGGCCTCGACAAGAAGGTGCGCGACGTCACCGATCCTCTGGACGCGGTGGGCAACACCACCAAGGCGGTCACCAAGGGCTACGCGATCGGCTCGGCGGGTCTCGCCGCGCTGGTCCTGTTCGCGGACTACACCCACAAGCTCGAGGAAGTGCTCGGCCACGCCACCAGCTTCGACCTGTCCAATCCGGCGGTGATCATCGGTCTGTTCATCGGCGGTCTCATCCCCTACCTGTTCGGCGCCATGGCGATGGAGGCGGTTGGCCGCGCGGCCGGCGCGGTGGTGAACGAGGTCCGGCGCCAGTTCCGCGAGATCGCCGGCATCATGGAGGGCACTTCCAAGCCCGACTACTCGCGCGCGGTGGACATGCTCACGCGCGCGGCGATCAAGGAGATGATCGTCCCCTCGCTGCTGCCCATCCTCGTGCCCATCGTGCTCGTGTTCGTGGTCAATTGGCTGATGGGGCCGGGCGCCGGCGTGCAGGCCCTCGGCGGCCTGCTCATCGGCACCATCGTCACCGGCCTGTTCGTGGCCATTTCCATGACCACGGGCGGCGGCGCATGGGACAACGCCAAGAAGTACATCGAGGAAGGCAACTTCGGCGGCAAAGGCTCCGACGCGCACAAGGCGGCGGTGACGGGCGACACCGTCGGCGATCCCTACAAGGACACCGCCGGCCCGGCCATCAACCCGCTCATCAAGATCATCAACATCGTCGCGCTGCTGCTCGTGCCCGTGCTCGGGCACACCGGCTGACGCCCCGGAAGGCGAAGGCGAGCGCCGCGGCCACGGGGCCGCGGCGCAAGTCTCGCGCCGGGCGGGCGGCGCCTCAAATATCGAAGTAGGATGCCTCCGCGTCGCCCACCCCGTCGCGGGTGGCGACGCGCAGATCCGGCTCCTTCAGGGACACCCTAGAGCGCGGCGGCACGCTTCGCGTGAGGAACACGGAGCCGCCGATCACGCTGCCCGCGCCCACCACCGTGTCGCCACCGAGTACCGTCGCATTGGCGTACAGCGTCGCCCCATCCTCGACGGTGGGGTGGCGCTTGCGCCCGCGGATGATCTGCCCCGCCGGATCGCGCGGGAAGGACAGCGCGCCGAGGGTCACGCCCTGGTAGAGCTTCACGCCTTCGCCGATTTCGGTGGTCTCGCCGATCACCACCCCGGTGGCGTGGTCGATGAAGAGTCCTGCGCCGATGCGCGCACCGGGATGTATGTCGCAGCCGGTGCGCGAGTGGGCCCACTCGGTCATGATCCTCGCCATCATGGGCACGCCGAGGTCGTAGAGCGCGTGCGCGATACGATAGACGCTCACGGCGAGTAGCCCGGGATAGGCGAGGATCACCTCGTCGAGGTCGGTCGCCGCCGGATCGCCGTCGAACGCCGCCTGCACGTCCCTCACCAGCAGCGCGCGGATCTGCGGTAGCCGGCTCATGAACAGCTGGGTGAGCACGTGTGCCCGGGGAGCGCACTCGCGTGCGGCGTTGGGCGCACCCTCGCGCTCCCGCCCGTAGCACAGGCAGTGCTCGATTTCGCGCTCGATGTTCGGCGCGAGCGCGACCAGCTGCTGCGAGACGTGCTCCTTGAGCGTCTCGTGGGACAGGTCGCGGCGCCCGAAGTACCCGGGGTACATGAGATCCAGGATTGCCTCGAGGATCTCGACGATCGCCTCACGCGACGGCAGAAAACGCCGCGATATGCGCCGCGCGCGCGGATCGGCGCGGTAGCTCTCGACCAGGGACGCGGTGAGTTCCTCGAGCGCCGTGGGCGCCGCGAGCCCGTCACCCGCCGCGTTCGCAGGAACGCTCATGGGCGTGCCGTCAGGCGACCGCCTGCATCTTCTCGACCTCGTCGAACAGACCCTCGAAGAGCGCACCGGAGAGATAGCGCTCGCCGGCGTCCGGGAGCACCACCACGATGGTCTTGCCCGCCATCGCGGGCTCCCGGGCGATGCGCAGCGCCGCCGCCATGGCCGCTCCGCAGGAGATTCCGCACAGAATGCCTTCCTCGCGCGCGAGCCGCCGCGCCACGGCGATCGCCTCCTCGTTGCTGACCTGTTCGACGCGGTCGATCAGAGTCAGGTCCAGATTCTTCGGGATGAAGCCCGCTCCCAAGCCCTGGATCTTGTGGGGCGACGGCGCCAGGGGCTGACCGGCCAGGGTCTGCGTGATCACCGGCGAGTTGGTCGGTTCCACCGCGACGGTGGTGATGGCCTTGCCGCGGGTGCCCTTGATGTAGCGCGACACCCCCGTGAGGGTGCCACCCGTGCCGACCCCGGACACGAACACGTCGACCTGGCCGTCGGTGTCCTCCCAGATCTCGGGACCGGTGGTGCGCTCGTGAATGCCGGGATTGGCCGGATTCTCGAACTGGCGCATGAGCACGTACCTGCCGGGCTCGGCGGCGGCGATCTCCTCGGCCTTGGCGATGGCGCCCTTCATGCCCTTCGCGCCGGGCGTGAGCACCAGCGTGGCGCCGAAGGCGACCAGGACCTTGCGCCGCTCGAGGCTCATGGTGTCGGGCATGGTCAACACGCAGCCGTAGCCGCGCGAAGCGGCGGCGAAAGCGAGCGCGATGCCCGTGTTGCCGCTGGTGGCCTCGACGATCGACATGCCGGGCTTGAGGACTCCGCGCTGCTCGGCGTCCCAGACCATGGCGGCGCCGATGCGGCACTTGACCGAGTAGGCGGGATTGCGGCCCTCGATCTTCGCGAGCACGGTGGCGCCGGCGCCGGCGTCGAGCCGGTTGATCCGCACGAGCGGCGTGCGGCCGATGGACTGGGTGTTGTCGTCGTAGATGCGCATGGGACACCTCTCAAGAGGGATCGGTTCGAAACCGGGAATTCTCCCCCCAAGCGCGGCCGGACACCATAGACGCGCGCGCTCCGGCAATAGAACTTGGTTATGAGGGGCAGCCGGGGGGTTATATCCGCGCGCTGGACGCCCGACCGGGTCCCGACCGCCCGGCCCGACCGCTCGGCCTAGACCGCCCGGCCTAGACCGCCCGGCCACCCGCCGCGCGGTCAGGCGGGGTTGGGCACCACGGTCAGCAGCTGCGGCCGGCCGACCACGAAACCCTGGGCGAAGTCGATCCCCATGCCCTTGACCGTATCCAGCGACTGCTGATCCTCGACCTGCTCGGCGACGATGCGAAAGTGAAGGCTGCGCGACAACTCGATCATGGCCGACACCATGGCCTGATTGACCGAGTCGCCGGCCAGATTGCGTATGAAGGAGCCGTCGATCTTCAGATAGTCCATGGGCAGCGTCCGCAGCGTCGACAGCGAGGAGACTCCGCTGCCGAAGTCGTCGAGCGCGAACTCGCAGCCCATGCCGTGCAGGACGCCGATGAAGCGGCGAGCCTGGTCCAGATTGGCCACCACCGAACTCTCCGTGACCTCGAAGCAGATGTCGGCCGGATTTGCGCCGGTGTGATCGAAACACTCCACGACGAATTCCAGGAAACCGGCGTCCGCGAGCGTCTGACCGGCGATGTTGATCGCGACGCTGCGCCCGGCAGGCACCTTCAAACCGCCGCGCCCGAGCGCCGACAGTACCGCCTGCACGACCCAGCGGTCGACGTGCGGCATGAGCCGGTAGCGCTCGGCGGCGCGGATGAAGTCGCTGGGCGTCGCACCCGGCTGGCCGGCGTCACCCGCCAGCCGCACGAACACCTCGAGGGCCGGTCCGCTCACGCCGCCGATGCGGGTGTGCACGATCGGCTGATAGTAGAGTTCGAAGCGATTGTCCTTGAGCGCGTTCTGCAGCCTCTGCAGCCAGTGGATCTCGCCACTGTGCCGCGCGCTCGCCTCTTCGCGTGCCGAGTAGACGTGCACGCGCACGCCGCCCTGCTTCTTGGCCACGTAGCACGCGGAATCCGCCGCGCTCATGATGTCCTCGATCGAGCCACCGCCGCGCCCGATCTCCACGAGCCCGATGCTCACGCCGACGTTGAAGATCTTGTCCTTCCACAGGAAGCGGTAGTCCTGCACCGCACGAACGACGTCGTCGGCGATCTGGCGCGCCTTTTCGAGCGGACAGCCGACCAGCAGCATGGCGAACTCGTCGCCGCCGATGCGCCCGACGGTGTCGGAGTCGCGCACCGCTTCCTTGATGATGGAGGCGACCTCCCGGAGCATGTTGTCGCCCGCCGTGTGACCGCAGGTGTCGTTCACCACCTTGAATCGGTCGAGGTCCAGGTAGCAGAGCGCGTGGGTCGACCCGGCGGTCTGCGCCGAATCGAGCGCCTCGCGCAGGCGGCGCTCGAATTCGCGCCGGTTGACGAGTCCGGTGAGCGCATCGTGGCTGGCCTGATAGCTCATTTGCCGGGTGAGGCCGCGCAGTTCGCTGGAGTCGTGCAGCACCAGGACCAGTCCGAGTATTTCACGGCCCTCGGCCTTGAGCGGTGTGACGCTGAGCTCCACCGAGCGTTCCGGCGCGCCGCTGGCCGGCACGAGCACCGAACGGCGCCCGATCGTCACCCGTCCGCCCGCGGCGAGCGCCTTACGCACCGGATCGCCGAGCGACCGGCGGTCGGACTCGTCGACGAGCGCCGCGACCTCCGCGAAGCTCCTGCCGAGCACGCGCTCCGCAGGCTGCCCGAGCAGCGCCTCGGCCGACTGGTTGAGGTAATCGACCCGCCCCTCCGGATCGACGGTGATGACGCTCTCCGCCATGGCATCGAGGGTCGCGAGTGCGCGCGACCGGCCGACTCCGGTCGGCGGTGCTGCGGCCCCCGCCGGCAGCATCTCCAGCGCGGTGAGCAGCAGTGCCGGCTCCTCGGCACTGTCGATGTGCACCCCCGTCAGTTCGACCCGGCTGACCTCGCCGTGTGCACCTGCGAGTTCCACCTCGTAGCGCTCGGCCGCCGGCTCGCCGGCCAGCCGGCGGCGCGTGTTGAGTTCGACCAGTTCGGCGTATTCCGGCACGACGAACTCGGCCAGCGAGCGGCCGATCACCCGATCGGCCGGCAGGCCGAGCAGCGCCAGGAAGCGGGAGTTGGCGAACAGGATGACGTCGCGGTGAACCAGCACGGCCTCGTGCACGGATTCCACCAGCCGCTGGAACAGCATTTCACGGTCGTGCAGGCGCGCGCCGCGGCGCTCCAGATCCTCGAGAAGGCGGTTCACCGCCGTGCCGAGCTGGCCGATGGCTTCGGGCCGGCCCTCAACGCCGATACGCTGCGCCGCTCCCGCCTCGCGCGTGAGCCTCCAGACCTGTTCCGCGAAATCCACCACCGCCCGCTCGTGCCGCTGCTTGCGAACGTAGAGCACGGCGACGCTCATCGCGAGCAATGCGGACAGCGAGAACCAGAAAGCGACGGAGGACAAGATCAACTCGGACCTCGATGGCGATTCATGCCGGCGCTTCGTATCGTTGGAATCCCCGGGCGTACCGCACGCGCCGCGCCGCCGTTCGTGACAGAATAGCGCATGGGACTCGTCCCGCCCCCGCAAATTGACCATAATGACGGGCAATGACACGCCGTAAACGACCCGCGCTCGACTGAAGAACACTCACCATGGACACTCTTTTCGCACGTCGACAGATGGTCGACCAGCAAGTGAGGACCTGGGAGGTCCTCGATCCACGCGTACTCGACGCCTTCGCGGCGGTGCCGCGCGAAGCGTTCGTGCCATCCGGCTATCGCGAACTGGCGTTCGCGGACTCGGAGATTCCGATCGGCCACGGGCAGAAGCTGCTCGCGCCGAAGATCCAGGGCCGGATACTCCAGGCGCTCGAACCGGGACGCGACGAACGCGCGCTGGAGGTGGGCACCGGTACCGGGTATCTCGCCGCGCTGCTCGGCTTGCTGGCCGCCCGGACCCGCTCGCTCGAGATACACCCGGAACTCGCGCAGATTGCCGCCGTCAATCTCGCTGCGGTTCCCGAGGCGCGCGTGGAGGTGGAAACCCGCGACGCGTTCGCCGGGGAGGCGCTCGGCGAGTACGACGTGATCGCCGTCACCGGCTCGTTGCCGGTCTACGACGACCGCTTCGAGCGGGCGCTGGCCGTCGGTGGCCGGCTCTTCGTGGTGGTGGGCGCCGGCCCGGCGATGGATGCCATGCGCGTGCGCCGTGTCACCGCGAACGAGTGGGTTCGGGAGAGCCTGTTCGAGACTCGCATGGATCCGCTGATCAATGCGCGGCCCGCGCCGCGCTTCGTGTTCTGAAGCGACGAACGGACGGTACGCACGGTGATAAAGGAATTGAGCCCGCGCGAATTCGTCGCCAAGCGCGCCACCGGAGCCGCGATGACGCTCCTCGATGTGCGCGAGGAGTGGGAGGTCGAGCTCGCGCCCGTCCCCTCGCCGCTGGTGCACATTCCCATGGGCAAGGTCCCGGAACGGCTCGGCGAGCTCGATCCCGCGACGCCCACCGTGGTCGTTTGCCGCTCCGGCGCACGCAGCCGGCAAGTGGCGCACTATCTGGCCGAACGCGGCTTCGCCGAGGTCTACAACCTCGCCGGCGGCATCCTCGCCTGGTCTCGCGATCTGGATCCGAGCATACCGCAGTACTGAGCGTCCGCCGTAGCGAGCGTCCGCCCCGCGCTCAGCCGTCGGCCAGGAGCGGTTCGACGATGGCGAGCAGGCGCTCGAGCGCGCCGCGGTTTGCGTCGATCACGTCGCGCGCCGCTCGACCGCGGGCCAGACGCAGCGCCGGATCCTCGAACCAGGCGCGCACCCTGGACGCGAGCTCGGCGGCGTCGCCGACCTGAACGCCGCCCCCCACCTCCAGAAGACGGCGTGCGACCTCGGCCGCGTTGGCGGTGAAGGGCCCGGTGATCACAGGCACGCCCAGCGCGGCCGGTTCCAGCAGATTGTGTCCGCCGATCGGCACCAGCGTACCGCCGACGAAGGCGACGTCTGCGGCCGCGTAGAGGCTTGCAAGCTCGCCCACCGTGTCCACCAGCAGGACCGCGGTGTCCGGGGACACCGGCTCGCCGGCGCTGCGGCGCTGGTAGCGCATCCCGCGCCGCGCGAGCAGGTCGGATACGACGGGGAAACGTGGCGGATGGCGCGGCACGAGCAGCAATAGCAAGTCGGGCTGCCGCTCGCGCAGTGCCGCGTGTGCATCGAGGACGGCATCCTCCTCCCCGGCATGAGTGCTGCCGGCGATCCAGACCGGCCGCCCGGGCCACAGTTCGGCGCGCAGCCGCGCTCCAGCCAGAAGGTTCCCGGTTTGCGGCTCGACGTCGAACTTCAGATTGCCGGTCACGCTCACGCGGCTTGGATCGGCGCCCGCGGCGACGAAGCGTCCGGCGTCGGCGTCGGTCTGAGCGGCAATGGCATTCGCCGCGGCGAGCGCGGGCCTGAACCACCCCGCGAAGCGCCGGTAGCGTCCCACCGAGGCCGGCGACAGGCGCGCGCTCGCGAGCACGACCGGCACGCCGCGCCGCCCGCAGGCGCGGTACAGGTTGGGCCACAATTCGGTTTCCAGCACCAGCGCCACCCGCGGCGCGAGGCGATCGAGAAGGCGCCGCATGGCGCCCGGCGTGTCGAACGGCAGATAGCGCACGTCGACGCCGTCGCCGAAGAGCTGCTGCGCGCGCGCTCGACCGGTGACCGTCGCGGTGGTGATCGCGAAGGGCAACCCCGGGTGTCGTGATCGCAAACGGCGCACCAGTGGTGCCGCGGCATTCATTTCGCCGAGCGACACGGCGTGTAACCAGATCGCTCCCGATCGCGGCAGCGCGGGTCCGAATCCCAGTCGCTCGGCAAGATGGCGCCGATAACCCGGTTCGCGGATGCCCCTCCACAGCAGGACCGCCAGCGCCAGCGGCAGCGCCAGGCGCGTGAGTACGTCGTAAAGGCGGCGCATCAGCGTCGTGCCCCCGTCCCGGCCCCGACGGACGCGCGGTAGCCCGCCAGCAATTCGCGCCAGGCGCCGTCGGCGTACCGTCCGGCAGGCAGCGGTGCGGCCACCTTGGCGAGCGAGCGCCGCAGGCGCTCGAGATTGCCGGCGGCGAAGCCGTCGCCGGTACGCAGCCGGCTGCGGTCGAAGTCGATGACGCTCACGCGCCCGGCGGCGTCGAGCAGCACGTTGTGGGCATTGAGATCGGCGTGGTCGGCGCCGGCGGCGTGCAACCTCGCTATCGCGGCACCGATCGCGCGCCACGCCGCGCCGTCGAGCGCCCCCTCGGCGAGCCACGCCGACAGCGGCCGTGCGCCCGGGATCCGCCGTGTCAGCAGATCGCACCCGTAGCTCGGTCCCTGCCGCACGTAGCCGGCGGCGATCGGTTCGGGCACCGGCAACCCGCGGGAATGGAGGTGCGCGAGCAGGTGGTACTCCGCGAACGAGCGCACTCGCGACTCGCCCATCCAGAGGTAGCGATCGGCACTCAAGCGCGCCGCCATGCCGCCGCGGCGGTAGTGGCGCAGCACCCAGCCACCGCCCTCGCCCACGAACCAGGCCGCACCCCGCCCGGCACCTGCCGGCTCGAGCTGTCCGCGTACCCGCCAGTGGCCGGGATCGAGCAATGCCGCTCCCGCCGCGACCGCCTCGTCGCCGGCGGACGCGGCGATCAGCATGGCCCCGGCCGCGGTGGCGATGCGCAAGCCGTCGTCCTTCGTCATACTCGCGCCCGCGACCTCACCAAGAACCGCACCAGGATCCATTGCAACGATGATCGATTCCGCCAAAGCGCCGCACCGCGTGTGCCTGCTCCGGCTATCGGCCATCGGCGACACGTGCCACGCGCTGGCGGCTCTGCGCGCGCTCCAGGCGTCGTGGCCGCAGACTCGCTTCACCTGGATCATCGGCCGCGTCGAGGCCAAACTGATGAGCGCTCTCGCGCCGGAGGTGGAGTTTATCACCTTCGACAAGCGCTCCACCGTCGCCGAGCTCGCCCGCCTGCGCCGCACGCTGGCGACGGAGCGGTTCGATCTGCTGTTGCACATGCAGCTCGCGCTGCGCGCGAGCCTCGCGAGCGCGCTGGTGCGCGCATCCCGCAAGCTGGGCTACGACCGCGCACGCGCACGCGAACTGCAATGGGCGTTCACGAACGAACGCATCGCGCCGGCGGCGCGCGAACACGTCCTCGACGCCTTGCTCGGCTTCGTGCGCGCCTGCGGGATCGCGCCGCCACCGCCGTCGTGGCGCATCGTACTGCCACCGGCGGCGCGCGCCTACGCGGACGCACTGGTGGGCGACGGCAGGCCGACCCTGGTCATCAGTCCCTGCTCCAGCCACTCCGCACGAAACTGGCGGCCGGAGCGGTACGCCGCAATCGCGGCGCACGCGGTGCGGGAACACCGCATGCGGGTGGTGCTGGCGGGCGGACCGAGCGAAATCGAGCGGCGCATGCGCGATGCGATCCTGGCGGCAACCGACGTTCCCGTCGTCGATCAGGTCGGCAAGGACACTCTGCCCGAACTGCTCGCGCTGCTGGCACGCGCCACGGTGCTGCTGTCGCCCGACGCGGGGCCCGCGCACATGGCAACCATGGTGGGAACTCCGGTCATTGGGCTCTACGCGGCCACCAATCCGCAACGCAGCGGGCCGTACTACAGCCGCCACTGGTGCGTCGATCGTTACGACGCGGCGGCGCGCCGCTATCGCGGCCGGCCGGCCGCCGAACTGCCTTGGACCACGAAGATCGAGCCGCCCGGAGTGATGGACCTGATCGAGGTCGAGGCCGTGCGCGAGCGTCTCGACTCGCTGCTGGCCGCCGGCGCGGCGCGCACGCCCGCCTGAGCGACGCCTTCAGTGGCCTTCGGTGCGCGCGAGATTCTCGCGCACGAAATTGAGGTGCTGACGCAGCACGTACACCTGATCCGCGTGCGACCCGGGAATCCTGAGCGCAATCACCGATTTCTCGATGTGCTCCAGGCGCGCGAGCAGCGCGCGCCGCTGCGCCGCAGACAACTCCTCCAGCGACTCGCGCTCCAGCGCCATCAACTGCTTGTAACGGCGGCTGATGCGCGTCTTCAGATACCAATTGTAGATCTCGGGCAGATAGCGCAGCGCGGGGATGACGACCAGCAGGATCGGTACCACCAGCACGACCATGCGGTCGACCAGGCTAGCCAGCCAGAACGGTAGGTGCCGATACGCGAGGCTCTTGCCCGACTTGTAGTAGCGCGCCGCATCGGCGCTGATCGGCAGGTCGTGCAGCCGGTCGGTGGGAAATTCGCCCGCCGACTGCAGCAACGTCGCGCCGCCGTTGACCTGGCCCGCCGCGTCGAGCAGCAGATCCGACAGCGCCGGGTGCAGCGTGGACCGCGCCACCAGCTCGACCGTGGGCGCGAGCAGCGTCACCGGCGCGGCCGGCAGGTTCTCGCCGAGGTCGAACACGCCGGCCGGGAGATCGAGCCGGCTCAGGTAGCGGAACCTGCGCACGTACGCGTCGGCCTGGGAGAACTCGAACAACTGAATGCCGGGCGCGTGCAACATCTCGCGGATGGTCGTCGGCGAGGCCGAATCGCCGCTCATGAAGATCGCGTCGACCCGCTGCGCCAGCAATGCCTTGCGCGCCGCCTCGCCCTCGAGATCGACGAGCCGCGTCGGCCCGCCCTCGACGATCTCGTTGGCCTTGAGCAGCACCAGCGCGAGCGCGCGCGTGCCGCTGCCGGGCGGACCGATGGCGATACGCTGGCCCGCGAGCTGCGAGAGACGGCTGATCGGACGATCGGCGCGATAGAAGATCGTGAGCGGCTGGTAGAAGATGCTGCCGAGCGAGGTCAGATTGCTGGTGTCGACGCCGGCCGAGTCGGCGGTCCCCGCCTGCACGAACGCGACGTCGACGGCGGAGCCGCGCGCGGCGAGCCGGGAAAGGTTCTCCACCGACCCGGCTGTGTTGACCACCGTGACCGTGACGCCGGCGCGCGCCAGCGCCTTTTCGTAGGCGCGCGCCACGGTTTCGAACCGGCTGCCGGGCGGTCCGGCCGCCAGCGTGAGATGGCGAGGCGGCCCCTCCATGACGAAGCGTGCCGCCACCAGCAGCGCAATCGCGGCGAGGACGACGGTGACCACGAAGCCGCGCGGCACTTCCCGCCAGGCGGCCGCCAACCGCGAGGCGCGCACGCCACCGCCGGCGGCGCCACGATCGCCGGCGCTCTCGCCGCCGCCGTCACCGCCGCCGCCGTCACGGAGTCCGCGCCCGCCCTGCCACATGGGAGGAGTATCCCACGGCTCGCGGGCGCCGCGCGCCTTCGCTACCATCCGCTGATGGAACGCGCGCCGACTGCACGCCGACCCGAAGCGCATGGCGACCGCACTCGCGCACCGGCGCGCGCCTGCTTGTCGGCGCTGCTGGTCGCGTGCGCCCTGGCCGGCGTGCAGGGATGCTCGCTGCTGTCCATAAAGTCTCCCGAGGTGCCTCTGGCGCCGGAGGAAGTCACCATGCGCGCGTTGACACGCGACCTCGCCGCCGAGTTCACGACGCGGCTCGACCGGCTGGCGGCGGATCCCGGGGCGTCCGCCGCCGATGCCGCGACCCGCGAGGCGGTGCTGCGCTTCCGGCTCGGCGTGGTCGCGGAGCTCACGCGTGCGTCCACGGGCCTCTCGCCGCGCGTGAGCCTGCTGGATACCTGGGCTTTCGCTGAACAATTGCGCGCCTGGCTCGGCGAGGGCGACGAGGCGCAACAGCTGGGTCCGGCGCAGGCGGCGGCGCGGGCGCTGGCGGCGGACCTCGCGGACGGCGCCGAGTCGGTGGCGCGCCGGACGGCCGGCGCCCAATTCATGAGCTATCGGACCTTCGTGCGTGACTACGTGCGCCAGCACCCGCTCACCGGCCCGCCCTTCGCGCGCGACTCCGTGCTCGCGGCCTGGTCGGCGCGCGCCGGAAGGGTCGATCCGCTGCGCGCCGACGGCACCGTGGCACAGGCTCTCGGCGACGTATCCGACCGCATGCGCATCTACGGCGAGCGCGTGCCCAAGATGGGCCTGTGGGAGGCCGAACTCGCGCTCGACCGGGCCGGTGTCGATGGCGGCACCTACCGCGAGGCGCTCTCCAAGGTCGATGCCGAGCTCGCCCACATCTCCACGCTGGCCGACACGAGTCCCGCGCTGGTACGTGAGGCCGTCGGCAATCTCCGGGCCAGCCTGCGCGAGACGGCGGATCGGCTGGACGCGGCGTGGGCGCATTCGCTGGTCGCGCTGCGCGAAGAGCGCGAGGCCCTGAACACCGAGGTCGGCGCGCAGCGCCGCGAACTCACCTCGAGCTTCGACGAACAGCGCGCCAAGATCAGCAGCGACGCCGCACGCATCGCGGAGCGCGCGGTGGACGTTTCCTGGCGCGAGCTCAAGTCACTGGTGCGCGAGGCAATGGCGCTGGCGATCCTCGCCATGGTGCTCGCATTCGGAATGCCGTTCGCCGCCGGATACTGGGTGGGGAGGCGCCGTGCCGCCGCGTCGCTGCCGCCGGAGGGCCGGACCGGTTAGAATCCGGGCCATGAGCGACATCCTCGTACCGGTCTCTCCCGGCGAACTTCTCGACAAGATCACCATCCTGCGCATCAAGTCGCGCCGCATCCGCGACGCCGCCAAGCTCGCCAACGTGCGCGTCGAACTCGAGGCTCTGGAAGGGGTTTGGCGGAGCTCGCCGCACGCAGCGGGCGACGTCGCGGCGGACGTGGACGCGCTGCAGGCCGTGAACGAGCGGCTCTGGGACATCGAGGACCACATCCGCGACAAGGAGCGTGCGCAGGCATTCGACTCGGAATTCATCCGCCTCGCGCGCGCCGTCTACGTCGAGAACGACGAACGGGCGGCCATCAAGCGGCGCATCAACGTGACGCTCGGGTCGCGCATCGTCGAGGAAAAGTCGTACGCGGACTACAGACCGCCGGGCTGAGCCGGCCCGCGCCCGCTCCGGTTACTTGCCGAGCGTGTACTCGGCGCCGCAGTAGGGGCACTTGGCCCAGCCGGTCGCCTCGATCGGCAGATACACCCGCGGGTGCGAATTCCAAAGGTACATGCCGGGCATGGGACAGCACAGCGGCAGGTCGGCCGCGGTCACCTCGTACTGGTGCGCGGCGTTGGCCGGGATCAACTTCTGCACGTCACTCGAAACCGTTGCGGACATCATTGCTCACTCCAATCCTGACGGGTCGCGCGGCGCGAGGCCGCCCGCGCCTGCAAAGGTATCATTCCAGATGGCGAGGATCCGTGCACGCTGCGCGGCGTGCGCGGCCGCATCGACCAGGCGCTCCTGCACGCCCTCGAGTGCGAGGCGGTGCAGGATCATGCGGTAGTCGACGTACGCCGCCTTGAGCCACTCGGCCGTGTCGGTGTCGATCACTCCCACCGCCGCCAGCCCCTCCAGCTGACGCACGTTGTCGCTATAGGCGAGGAGCGCAGGGTGCTCCCCGGCCGATGCCAGGATCCAGTACTGCACCAGGAACTCGATGTCGGCGATACCGCCCGGGTCCTGCTTGACGTCGAATTGGCCGGCTCCGCCGCGACCGAGCTCCCGGCGCATGCGTTCACGCATCTCGGCCACGTCCTCGCGCAGCCGCTCGCGACGCACGGCGTGGCACAGGACGTCGCGACGAACGCCCTCGAAGCGCTCGCACAGCGCCGCATCGCCGGCCACGGCCCGCGCCCGCAGCAGCGCCTGATGTTCCCAACTCCACGCCTCCTCGCGCTGATAGCGCTCGAAGGCGTCGATGCCCGTCATCAGGAAGCCGCTGCGGCCGTTCGGACGCAGCCGCATGTCCACTTCGTACAGACGGCCGGCCGCCGAGTGCATCGTGAGAAGGTGCACGATGCGCTGCCCGAGCCGTACCAGGAACACGGCGTTGTCGAGCGGTCGCGGACCCCGGGTCTCGCCGGCCTCGCCGCTGGAGTCGTGCAGGAAGACGAGGTCGAGGTCCGACCCGTAACCCAGTTCCAGACCGCCGAGCTTGCCGTAGCCGGCGACCGCGACGCGCACCGGGCGTTCGCGGCCGTCCGCGCCGGCACACCAGGGTTCGCCGTAGACGCCGGTCATCTGGCGCCAGGCGAGATCGACGCAGCATTGCAGGATCAGTTCGGCGATGTCGGTGAGCCGGTCGCTGACACGCATCAGCGGCAGACGTCCGGTGAGGTCGGCGAGCGCCACGGAGAACACCGCGACCTTCTGGAATTCGCGCAGCGCCTCCACTTCGCGCTCCGGGTCGTCCTGCGGCATGCGTTCGGTGCGCGCCGCGAGTTCGCGCACGAAGCCCGCGCGGGAGGGCAGCTCCGCGAAGGCGTTCGGATCGATCAACTCGTCGAGCAACAGCGGGAACTCGGCGATCTGGGCGGCGAGGAAGCCGCTCACGGCACACACCTCCATCAACCGATCGAGCGCGGCGGGCTGCTCGCGCAGCAACGCCAGATAGGACGAGCGGGTGCCGATGGCTTCGAGCACCCGCAGGCTCCGGGCCACCACGGTGGCCGCTGCGGGCCGGCGCCGGGCGGCGAGCAGCAGCCGGCCGAGGATGGCGTGTGCCCGGCGCCGACCGGCCTCGTCGAGGCGCCGGTAGACGCCGCTGCGGCGGTATGCGTCCACGGCCACGGCCGCGGACTCGCACTCCTGCGCCGGGAAGCCGATCGCCAGCAGCTCCTCGCGTGCGTCGATTGCGTCCGAGGCCAGCCAGGCGAGGCTCTGCTCGCCGGCGGCCGCGCCGGCTCCGGTGGCGGATTCCGCTCCGGGGGGACTCGCACCGGCGAAGACCAGCGCCGCGAACTGGCGCGCGACGCGGCTGCGCGCCGCGTCCAGGTGCGCCCGTAGCGCCGGCCAGTCGGCGAAGCCGAGGTGCCACGCGATCCGCAGTCGTTCCACCGGATCTTCCGGCAGGGTGTGCGTCTGCTCGTCGCGCAGCATCTGCAGCGCGTTCTCGGCTCGCCGTAGAATCGCATACGCGTCGGCGAGCTCCGCCACGTCCGCTTCGGCGAGCAGCTTCGATCCGGCGAGACGCGGCAGGACCTGCAGCAGCGACGGGTCCTGCAGCCGCGGATCCCCGCCGCCGCGCACGAGTTGCAGCGACTGCACGATGAACTCGATCTCGCGGATCCCGCCGGGCCCGAGCTTGAGATGCTCGTCGAGCGAACGCCGCGACACCTCGCGCTCGATCATCGCCTTCATGTCGCGCAGCGACTCGAACACCCCGAAATCCAGGTACCGTCGGTAGACGAAGGGCCGTACGCAGCCCTCGCGCACCGGCGCATACGCGGCCTCGCCGACGATGGCGCGCGCCTTGATCCAGGCGTAGCGCTCCCAGTCGCGACCGTGCTGCTGAAGGTAATCCTCGAGCGCCGCCACGCTCACCGCGAGCGGACCGGACTCGCCGAACGGGCGCAGGCGCATGTCGACGCGAAACACGAAGCCGTCCTCGGTGCGCGCGTCCAGCAGCCGGATGAGTTCCCGGCCGAGCCGCTGGAAGTACTCCTCGGCGTCGATCCGGCGCGGGCCCGCGGTCTCGCCGCTGGCGCCGTACAGGAACACGAGATCCACGTCGGAGGAAAAATTGAGCTCGCGGCCACCGAGCTTGCCCATGCCGAGCACGATGAACGGCTCCGGTTCGCCGGCCGGGACCGTGGGCGGACCGAACACGCGCTCGAGGGAGGCGCGTGCCGCCGCCGTCGCGGCGCGGATGCAGCCGTCGGCGAGGTCCGACACCGCCGCGAGCGTTTCGCCCACCGCTGCGAGTCCGTTGACCGCCCGCCACACGATGCGCGCGAGCTCTCGCCGCCGCCACTCGCGCAGCAGCCGTTGCGCCTCACCCAAGTCCGTAGTCGCCGCCACCCGGCGGGCGTAGTCGGCCGCCGTGGCGGCCACGGTGTCGGCGTGCGCGAGACAACGGACGAGAACGTCCGGGTCGCGCGCCAGCGCGCCGGCGAAGAAGTCGCTGACGGCGACCACCCGCGCGAGCTGCCCCAGCGCCGCAGGGTCCAACCCGGCCACGGCGGCGGCGAGGCGCTCGTCCGCCGCGACCCGTTCGTCGAAGCCGTCCACCAGCGCGCGCAGCGGCGGCGGCACGCTCGTCGCGAAGCCGCTCATCGGCGTGCCACCAGGAAGAGCCGCGGCAAGGCCAGCACGACCACGCCATCGGCAGCCGGCGGATACGCGAGCGCGAGTCGCTGCCGATAGGCGGCGAGCAGGTCGCGCGCGGGACGCGTGCGCTCCTCCTCGTAGAGCAGGTATTGGCGGGCGGACCAGGTCACGGCCCGGTCGTTGTCGAGGCAGCAGGCGCCATGCCGGCCGGATGGTGGCCCAAAAGAGAAGGCCCCGCAAATCCGTCGAGGATCTGCGAGGCCTTCGATCTGCCAGCGGACGTGATTAGGACGCGCCGGGCCGCGGACCTCCAAGAGGTCCGCGGCCCGCGTTCATCACATGTCCATGCCGCCCATGCCGCCCATGCCGCCCGGCGCCGCGTGGGAGTGCTCCTCCTCCTTCGGCGCCTCGGCGATCATGACCTCGGTGGTGAGCAGCAGGCCGGACACCGACGCGGCGTTCTGCAGCGCGAGCCGCGTCACCTTGGTCGGGTCGAGAATGCCCATCTCGATCATGTCGCCGTACTCGCCGGTGGCCGCGTTGTAACCGAAGGTGCCCTTGCCCTCCTTCACGCGGTTCAGCACCACCGCGGCGTCCTCGCCGGCGTTGCTGACGATCTGCCGCAGCGGCTCCTCGATCGAGCGAGCCAGGATCTTGATGCCGTGGTTCTGATCCTCGTTGGCACCGGTGAGCTTCTCGACGGCCTTGAGCGCGCGCACCAGCGCCACGCCGCCGCCCGGCACCACGCCTTCCTCGACCGCCGCACGCGTGGCGTGCAGGGCGTCCTCGACGCGCGCCTTCTTCTCCTTCATCTCGATCTCGGTGGCCGCGCCGACCTTGATCACGGCGACGCCGCCGGAGAGCTTGGCGACGCGCTCCTGCAGCTTCTCCTTGTCGTAGTCGGAAGTGGCCTCCACGATCTGCTGACGGATGCTCTCGACGCGGGCCTTGATGTCGGACGCCTTGCCGGCGCCGTCGATGATCGTGGTGTTCTCCTTCTCGACCACCACCTTCTTGGCCTCGCCGAGGTCGTTGATGGTCGCCTTCTCGAGCGACAGACCCACCTCGTCGGAGATCACCACGCCGCCGGTCAGGATCGCGATGTCCTGCAGCATCGCCTTGCGGCGATCACCGAAGCCGGGGGCCTTCACCGCCGCCACCTTGACGATGCCGCGGATGGTGTTGACCACCAGCGTCGCGAGCGCCTCGCCCTCGACGTCCTCGGCGACGATCAGCAGCTGACGGCCGGACTTGGCGATACTCTCGAGCAGCGGCAGCAGCTCGCGGATGTTGGAGATCTTCTTGTCGACCAGGAGGATGAGCGGCTTGTCGAGCTCGGCGCTCTGGCTCTGCTGGTTGTTGATGAAGTACGGCGAGAGATAGCCGCGGTCGAACTGCATGCCCTCGACCACCTCGAGCTCGTTCTCCAGGCCCGAGCCCTCCTCGACCGTGATCACGCCTTCCTTGCCGACCTTCTCCATCGCGTCGGCGATGGTCTTGCCGATGCTCTCGTCCGAGTTCGCGGAAATCGTGCCGACCTGCGCGATCGCCTTCGGATCCTTGCAGGGCTTGGAGAGCTTCTTCAGCTCGTCGGTGGCCGCGGCGACGGCGTGGTCGATGCCGCGCTTGAGGTCCATCGGGTTGATGCCGGCGGCGACGGCCTTCAGGCCCTCGCGGATGATCGCCTGCGCGAGCACGGTGGCGGTGGTGGTGCCGTCGCCCGCCTCGTCCGAGACGTTCGAGGCGACTTCCTTGACCATCTGCGCGCCCATGTTTTCGAACTTGTCCTTCAGTTCGATCTCCTTGGCGACCGACACGCCGTCCTTGGTGACGGTGGGGGCGCCGAAGCTCTTGTCGAGCACCGCGTTGCGGCCCTTCGGGCCGAGCGTGACCTTGACGGCATTCGCCAGGATGTTCACGCCCTTGAACATGCGTTGACGGGCGTCGTCGCTGAAGCGTACGTCTTTAGCTGCCATTGATTGGATTCCTTCTACGGATAACTCTTGAACTGTCGATGTATTCGGTGAGCAATGCGGGTGCCGGGGCCTTACTTGCCCTCGACCACCGCCATCACGTCTTCTTCGCGCATGACGACGAACTCGTCGCCGTCCATCTTGACCTCGGTGCCGCTGTACTTGCCGAACAGCACCTTGTCGCCGACCTTGAGGTCGATCGGACGGATCTCACCGTTCTCGAGGACCTTGCCCTTGCCCACGGCCACGACCTTGCCGAACACCGGCTTCTCGGTCGCGGTGTCCGGGATCACGATGCCGCCCGGGGACTTACGCTCCTCTTCCTCGCGTTTCACGATCACACGGTCATGAAGGGGACGGATCTTCATAAGGTTCGAACTCCTGATGCTGTGAGAGTTGGGGATTTCGAACGGGGACGCGGCCTGTTAGCACTCCCCGTTCATGGCTGCTAATGATAGCGACGGAACATGACGTTTCAAGGGCAACGTGCACCTGCGCCGTGCGCCTGCGGCGTGCGGGGTGTCCGCGCCTGGGGTAAAGTACGGGCATGCAGCTTAAATTCGCTAGTTTCGCCAAATTGGTCGCGATCGGCGCCCTAACGACGTTGATTTTCGTAGTGGGGGGTGCCTCCCCGAGCGTGGCCAAGCCGTGGTGGATGCGCGGCAGCCCGAGCGACGACGGCGACTTCCTGCCACCCGATGTGGCCTTCCGGGTCGGTGCCCACCTGGATGGCAACGTGATCCGGGTGCGGTTCGTCATCGCCGATGGCTACTACTTGTACCGTCGCAAGATCGTGGTGGAGGCCGACAGCCCGGACCTCAGCGTGTCGGCGCCCGCCCTGCCGGCCGGCGTCCTGAAGACCGACCCGAACCTCGGTGTACAAGAGGTCTACGAACACGGCGTCGAAGCCGCCGTGGCCTTCAGCCGCTTCGACGCCGGAGCACACCCCCTCGCCATTCGCGTCACCTATCAGGGCTGCGCGGAGGCCGGACTGTGCTATCTGCCCATCTCCAAGATCCTCTACCCGGAAGGCGCGAACGCGGCCGGATCGGCCTCCCTGCCGATCGCCGTACCCGGCGCCGCGGCCCCGGGCAGCAGGGTTTCGTTCCGCCCCTGGCAGCGAGTCGCCATCCTGGGTGGATTGGCCGCGTTCGTACTCACCGGCCTGCGTTTGCGCCGGTCGTCGCGGCCGCTGCCCGCGGCGGGCGGCTGAAGTCGACCTCCGCCGCCCGCGCCGCGCGCCATGATCGAACGGAGCCTCAAATTCGCGGGGATGCTGGTGGTCGTGCTGTTCGGCGCCTGGGCGGGCACGCGCACCTACCTTGCGCACCGGGCGGCGCCGACCGACGAACCATTGGTACGCGTCGCCGCCGGCGAGGCGAGCCCGCCGAGCAAGAGCGACGCCGCCGTGGAATCCGCGAGCGGAGTGCTGCCACCCGCGCGCGTGCCGGCCCGGCTCCCCGCCTTCTCGCTCGCCGGCCTGGACGGTCGCCCGACACCGATCGACCGCTGGCACGGCCGGGCGATCGTGCTCAATTTCTGGGCGACCTGGTGCGCCCCCTGCCGGCGGGAGATCCCGCTGCTCACACGCGTCAGCCACGACTGGGCGCAGCGCGGCGTGAGCGTCGTCGGGGTGGCCGTGGATCACCCGGAGGCGGTGGCGCGTTTCGTCGGCGAACTGCACGTTGATTACCCCGTACTGACCGGGGAACAGGACGCTCTCGACGTAGCCAAGGCGCTTGGGGTCGACACCCCGGTATTCCCGTTCACGGTATTCGTGGATCGGGGTGGCGACGTCGTCGCTCTGTACCTCGGCGAATTGCACGCAGCCGAGATCGACTTGTTGCTCGGCGAGGTGACCCGGGTGGACCGCGACGAGGAGTCGCTCGAGCAGGCCAGGGCGCATATCGACGCGGGGCTCGCCAAGCTCGCGTCGGCACCGGCTCACCCGTGAGCGACGATTTTCCCGGCCGGGCAGCGCCAATCGCGCGCGGTTGACGCCAAATTCGACACGATCGCGCAACTTACCCACAGATCGCGTCAGAAGCTTGCGCCTTATCGCCTGTTTGCGGTTATCATCGCCGCTCTTTCAATTCGAACCCAAGGCCGGCCGCCGACGCCGATGGCGAAGATACTGCTCCTCAATGGTCCGAACCTGAACCTGCTCGGCTCACGGGAGCCGGCTCGCTACGGCACCACGACCCTCGCGCAGATCGAGGCGACGCTCGACCGCGGCGCCCGCGAACAGGGGCATGAACTCGTGGCCGCGCAGAGCAATGCCGAGCACGAGCTGATCGAACGGGTGCAGAGCACCAAGCGTGACGGCATCGCGTTCGTGATCGTGAACCCGGGAGCGCTCACGCACACCAGCATCGCCTTGCGGGACGCGTTCCTGGCGGTCGGCGTGCCATTCATCGAAGTTCATCTGTCGAACGTGTTCGCGCGGGAATCATTCCGGCACCAGTCATATCTGTCCGACATCGCGGCCGGCTGCATCGTGGGCCTGGGACCGATCGGGTACGAGCTTGCGCTGCGCGCCGCGTGCGCGCGGATCGGCTGACCTTCGCGCTCATCGAGCCGCCGACGGCAATCAACAAATCAAGATTTCAGGGGGAGCGACGCGGATGGACATTCGCAAAATCAAGAAGCTGATCGAATTGCTCGAGGAGTCGGGGATCGCCGAGCTCGAGATCTCCGAGGGCGAGGAATCGGTACGCATCAGCCGCCAGCCGCGCGTCGGCATGCAGCAGCCGATGGCGATGCCGGCGCCGGTCGTGCACGTGCCCGCGCCCGCCCCCGCTCTCGCCGCGCCGTCGCCCGCGGCGGCGCCACCGCCGGCGAACGAAGTCAATGCGGTCACGGCGCCGATGGTCGGCACGTTCTACGCATCGTCATCGCCGGGAGCGAAGCCGTTCGTCGAGATCGGCACCGAGGTCAAGGTCGGCCAGGTGCTGTGCATCATCGAGGCGATGAAGATGATGAACCAGATCGAGTCCGACAAGGCCGGCCGCGTCACCGCCGTCCTCGCCAAGAACGGCGAGCCGGTCGAATTCGGTCAACCGCTCTTCGTCATCGAATAACCGCAATGATCGAGAAGGTCGTCATCGCGAATCGCGGCGAGATCGCGCTGCGCATCCTGCGCGCCTGCCGCGAACTCGGCATCAAGACCGTGGCCGTACACTCCACGGCCGACTACAACACCAAGCACGTGCTGCTCGCGGACGAGACCGTGTGCATAGGGCCGCCCCAGTCGGCGCATTCCTATCTCAACATGCCGGCGATCATCAGCGCGGCCGAGGTGACCGACTCCGTGGCCATCCACCCGGGATACGGATTCCTGTCGGAGAACGCGGACTTCGCGGAGCGGGTCGAGAAGAGCGGCTTCGTGTTCGTCGGTCCGCGCGCCGAGACCATTCGTCAGATGGGCGACAAGGTGTCCGCCATCAAGGTCATGAAGGCGGCGGGCGTGCCGTGCGTGCCGGGTTCCGATGGACCCCTCGGCGACGACCCCGACGAGAACTTCCGCATAGCGAAGCACATCGGTTACCCGGTGATCATCAAGGCCTCGGGCGGCGGCGGTGGCCGCGGCATGCGCGTGGTGCACACGGACGCGTCGCTCCTGAACGCGATCAGCGTGACGCGCTCGGAGGCGCTGGCGGCCTTCGGCAATCCGCAGGTCTACATGGAGAAGTTCCTGGAGAAGCCGCGGCACATCGAGTTCCAGGTGCTGGCGGACCACCACGGCAACGTCGTCCACCTGGGCGAGCGCGACTGCTCGATGCAGCGGCGCCATCAGAAGGTGATCGAGGAGGCGCCGGCCCCCGGGTTGTCGGCCAAGCAGCGCAAGATGATGGGCGAACGCTGCGCCCGCGCCTGCCGCGAGGTCGGATATCGAAGCGCCGGCACGCTCGAGTTCCTGTACCAGGACAACGAGTTCTATTTCATCGAGATGAACACCCGGGTGCAGGTGGAACACCCGGTCACCGAACTCGTCACCGGCATCGACATCGTCAAGGCGCAGCTCCTGATCGCCTCCGGTGAAGAGCTCCCCTACGCGCAGAGCGACATCCAGATTCGCGGCCACGCGGTGGAGTGCCGCATCAATGCGGAGGATCCGAAGACCTTCGCACCGTCCCCCGGGCCGGTGCGGCTGTGGCACGCGCCGGGCGGGCCCGGGATCCGCGTCGACAGCCACGTTTACACCGGCTATCAAGTTCCGCCGTTCTACGATTCGATGATCGGCAAGGTGATCGCTTACGGTGATACGCGCGACACCGCGCTCGCCCGCATGCGCAACGCGCTCGCCGAGATGGTGGTCGAGGGAATCAAGACCAACATTCCGCTGCACCAGGAGATATTCAACCACGCCGCGTTCCGCCAGGGCGGCACCGACATCCACTACCTGGAGCGGCGCCTCGGGCTCAAGTGAGGCGCGGGTGCGCGGCCGCCGGCATCCATGTCTTTTCATGAACTAGAATTTCCTCTCGGCGGCCTCGATCCGGACGCCGTCGAGGCGGTCCTCGACTCGCTCGGCGCGCTCTCCGTGACGCTGGTCGACCGCGGCGACGATCCGGTGCTCGAGCCGAAGCCGGGCGAGATCCGGTTGTGGCCGGACACCCTGGTGCGCGCGCTCTTCGACGGCGACGCCGACGCGGCGCCCGACGCCGGGCGCGCCGCGGTCCTCGCGCAACGCCTCGGCGTGCCCCCGGATGCGGTGCGTGTACGCGGCGTGGCCGATCGCGACTGGGAACGCGTCTGGCTCGCGGATTGGCGCCCGCTCAAGTTCGGACGGCGCACCTGGGTGTGTCCGACCACGGCACAACACCCCGACGACCCCGCTGCCGTCGTGGTCTGGCTGGATCCTGGACTCGCCTTCGGCACCGGCACGCACCCCACGACGGCCATGTGTCTGGAGGCGCTGGACTCGATGGCGCTCGGCGCGAGCACGGTGATCGACTACGGGTGCGGCTCCGGTATCCTCGCCATCGCCGCGGTCAAGCTCGGCGCGCGGCACGCTCTGGCCGTGGACATCGACCCGCAGGCACTGCTGGCCACGCGCGCCAACGCGGCTCGCAACGGCGTGTCCGCCGCGATCGAGACCCGCGACGCCGACGCGACGCTCGCCGCCGCCGATTTCGTCCTCGCCAATATCCTGGCCGGGCCGCTCGTCGAACTCGCGCCCCGGCTCGCCGCGGCCTGCCGACCGGGCGGCGAGCTCGTCCTGTCGGGGCTGTTGACCGGCCAGGCCGCCGAGGTCGCAGCGGCCTACCAGACGAATTTTGATATCGTGAGCCAAGCTCACCGCGACGATTGGTGCTGCATTCGAGCGCGCAGGCGCCGGGGAATCGTCGCTTAAGGTTCCGTGGATTCGAGGCCAGCGTGTACACCCAGTGCCCACGATGCGAAACGGTTTTCCGCGTCTCCGCCGAAGTGCTGCGCGCAGCCGGCGGCCAGGTGCGCTGCGGCCGCTGCGGCGAGATATTCAGCGCGCTCGCGCGGCTGGCGGAGGACCCTGCGGCATTCGCTCTCGGCGAGACGTCGCTCGATCTGGAGGTACGCGCCGACGCGATCCTGGAGTCCGGCCGGCAAGGCGCCGGCGAAGCGCCACCACCGTCGGTCGCACAGGCGCCGGCCGACGCCGGCGACGATGCCGAGCTCGAGTTCACCTTGCCGCCGGGCGAGTTGGACCGCATCTTCATCGAATCGCATCCCAAACTGCCGGAACTCGACGACCTCGAACGCATCGTGGCCGAATCGGGTCCCGATCCGACGATCACGCTGGAACTCGAGGACATCCGCAGCATCGGCTACGAAGTACCGGAGGCCGTGCGGCGCGACATGATCGAGGCGCGGCGCGAGCCGGCGGCGGAGCCGGCTGCACCGCCCGCCGCACCGCCCGTCGAGACCGTCGCGGAATCCGCTGGCGACTCGCTGACGACCCTGCTGCGCGAGCCCGAGGGCAAGGAGGAGGCCAGCTGGGACGCGACGCCACGCAAGCGGGTCTGGCCGTGGGCTGCGCTCACTGCGGCGCTCGCGCTGCTGCTCGCCGGCCAGATCGCCGCCGATCGTCTCGACTGGCTGGAGGCGCAGTCGCCGTTCGGACCCGCGCTACGGTCGCTGCTCGCGCGCGTCGGCCTGCCGGCGGCGCAGGAGACGAGCCTGGCGGCATATCAGCTGCGTCAGTGGGGCGTGACCGGTGCGCCGGAGGGCGCCGGCACGCTGCGCGTGCGGGCGAGCGTGCTCAACGCCTCGGCGCAGCTGGTGCCCTATCCGTTGCTGCGGGTCACGCTGCTCAATCGGTTCGGTGCCCGCGTCGGCACGCGCGACTTCGCGCCCGCCGAATACGTCGGCAAACCGGTGGCACGCATGCTCGCCCCGGGAGAGCGCGTCGACGCCACCGTATCGATTCTCGATCCCGGCAAGGACGCCGAGGGCTTCGAGATCGACGTGTGTCTGCGCCGGCCGGATCAGCGCGTCGTCTGCGCCGCCGACGGCGGCGCCCAGGGCGGCGCGAAATGACGCTCCGCATCGGCCCGTTCACGCTGTCCTCGAACGTGGTGCTCGCCCCCATGGCGGGCGTCACGGACCGCCCATTCCGCGTGCTTTGCCGCCGATTCGGCGCCGGACTCGCGGCCTCCGAGATGCTCACGTCGGACACGCGCCTCTGGTCGACCGACAAGTCGCGCCGTCGCATGGACCACAGCGGGGAGCCGAGTCCGCGCGTGGTTCAGATCGCCGGAACCGAGCCGCAGGCCATGGCGGAGGCCGCGCGCCTGAACGTCGACGCGGGCGCCGAGATCATCGACATCAACATGGGGTGCCCGGCGAAAAAGGTCTGCAACCGGCTCGCGGGGTCGGCGCTCATGCGCGACGAGCCGCTGGTGGGGCGCATCCTCGAGGCGGTGGTGCGCGCGGTGGACGTGCCGGTGACGCTCAAGATGCGCACCGGCTGGGACCTCGAGCACCGCAACGGTCCGCGCATCGCTCGCATCGCCGAGGAATGCGGCATTCGCTCGCTCGCCGTGCACGGACGGACGCGCGCCGATCTGTATCAGGGGTGCGCCGAGCACGAGACCGCCGCGGCGATCAAGGCGGGCGTCTCGATACCCGTGTTCGCGAACGGCGACATCGACTCGGGCGCGCGCGCGGCCGAGGTGTTGCGCGCCACCGGCTGCGACGGCGTGATGATCGGCCGGGCCGCGCAGGGAAGGCCATGGATATTCGACGAAGTCAATTTTTTCCTGGAAACGGGCGCTTCCCGCCCTGCGCTCGCGCCGGAAAAAGTACGTGATATCATGCGCGCCCACTTGGAAGACCTGTACTCGCTGTATGGTGAAGTGACGGGCGTTCGAGTGGCGCGCAAGCACTTGAGTTGGTACCTGCAGCGGCACCCCGGACACGAGACGCTTCGAGATCGTCTCGTTCGCGTGGAGACGCCGCGCGAGCAGGTGGCGCTGCTGCTGGAGCACTTCGACTCGGAGGCCATCCGCGCGGAGCGACAGCAGGGAATGCCATCGGCTGCATAACTACAACGATACGCCCTGAACTTGGATGGGGTCATGGTCGCAAGGAAAAAGACGAAGCCGCGCAGGGAGGTTCCCGTCGCCTTCAGTGGCCGGGACCTGAAGGTCAACGGGCGGGGAGTCACCTTGCGCAACCAGGCGGAAGAGGCCCTGCAGAACTACTTCGAGACCCTGAACGGCCACAAGCCGGCCCATCTTTACGACCTGGTGATGCGCGAGGTCGAGGAACCCCTCTTCAAGGTGGTGATGGGCCACGTTCAGGGCAATCAGAGCCGCGCCGCGACCATCCTCGGCATCAATCGCGGCACCTTGCGCAAGAAGCTCCGAGAATTCGGACTGACGGAGTAGTCCCACCGTGCTGGTGACCGTGCGCCGCGCCCTGATCAGCGTGTCGGACAAGACCGGCGTGGTGGAATTCGCGCGCGCCTTGAAGGAGCGTGGCGTCGAAATCCTGTCGACCGGCGGCACGGCCAAATTGCTGGTGCACCACGGCATCTCCGTCAAGGAGGTCGCCGAACACACCGGCTTCCCGGAGATCATGGGCGGGCGTGTCAAGACGCTGCACCCGCGCATCCACGGCGGGTTGCTCGGCCGACGCGGGGTGGACGACGCGGTCATGCGCGAGCACGGCATCGAGCCCATCGATCTATTGGCCGTCAACCTGTACCCGTTCGCCGCCACGGTGGCGCGCACCGACTGCAGCTACGAGGAGGCGGTCGAGAACATCGACATCGGCGGACCGGCCATGGTGCGCGCCGCCGCCAAGAATCACGCCGCGGTGACGGTGGTCGTCGATCCGGTCGACTACCGGGCCGTGCTCGACGAGCTGGCGGCGAACCAGGGCGCCACGCGCACGGTCATGCGCCAGAAGCTCGCGGCGAAGGCGTTCGCGCACACCGCGCAGTACGACTCGATGGTGTCGGCGTACTTCACCGGGGCGATCGGCGCCGCGGGCGTCACATTCCCCGACGACCTGAATCTTTCCTTGCGCCGCTGCTCGAACCTGCGCTACGGCGAGAACCCGCATCAGCAAGCCGCGCTCTACGCAGACCCGCGCGCCATCGGCGCCTCGGTGGTGACGGCGAACCTGCTGCAGGGGAAGGAACTGTCGTACAACAACATCGCCGACGCCGACGCCGCGCTCGAGTGCGTGCGCCAGTTCGAGACCCCGGCGTGCGTGATCGTCAAGCACGCCAATCCGTGCGGCGTCGCCGTGGCGGGCTCGATCGCCGAGGCCTATGCGCGGGCGTACCGCACCGATCCGACCTCCGCCTTCGGCGGCATCATCGCCGTGAATCGGGAACTCGACGCGGCCACAGCCGGCGCCATCCTCGAGCGCCAGTTCGTCGAAGTACTGCTCGCACCGGGATTCTCCGCGGAGGCACGTGCGCTGCTCGCCGCCAAGGAAGCCATACGGGTCCTGGAAACGGGCTCGCTACAGCGCCCGGTGGCGCAGTTGCTGGAGTACAAGAGCGTGACCGGCGGCCTGCTGGTCGAGACCCGGGACGACGCCGCGGTTCGGGCCGAGGACCTGCGTACGGTCACGCGACGGGCTCCATCGTCCGCCGAGCTCGCCGACCTCACGATGGCGTGGCGGGTGGCGAAGTACGTCAAATCCAACGCCATAGTGGCGGTCAAGGACGGCATGACGATCGGGATCGGCGCAGGCCAGATGAGCCGGGTCGTGAGCAGCAAGATCGTCGCCATGAAGGCCGCCGACGAGGGCCTGTCGCTCGCCGGCGCTGCGCTCGCGTCCGACGCCTTCTTCCCGTTCCGTGACGGTCTCGACGTGGTGGCACGACTCGGCGTGAAGTCCATCATCCAGCCGGGCGGCTCCAAGCGCGACGCCGAGGTGATCGCGGCCGCGGACGAGCATGATATCGCCATGGTGTTCACGGGCGTGCGCCACTTCCGCCACTGATGACGCGGTCGTCTCCATGAAAGTACTGATCGTCGGCGGCGGCGGGCGCGAGCACGCACTCGCCTGGAAGTGCGCACAGTCGCCGAGAGTGAGCGCGGTGTTCGTGGCGCCCGGCAACGCCGGCACTGCGCTCGAGCCGAAAGTCGAGAACGTCGCGATCGCCGCCGACGACGTGGCCGCATTGCAGCGCTTCGCCGCGGAACGCGCCATCGACCTCACCATCGTCGGTCCGGAGGCGCCGCTCGTGGCCGGCCTCGTGGATCGGTTCACGCAGGCCGGCCTGCGCTGCTTCGGGCCTTCGGCGGCCGCCGCCCGGCTCGAGGGTTCCAAGGCGTACGCCAAGGATTTCCTGCGCCGCCACGGCATACCGACCGCGAGCTACGCGACCTTCGACGCCGCGAGCTTCGACTCAGGCTACGTGCGCGCCCAACGGCTGCCGCTGGTGGTCAAGGCCGACGGACTCGCCGCCGGCAAGGGCGTGGTGATTTGCGACACGCACGACGAGGCCGTCGCCGCGGCCGAGTCCATGCTCGGCGGCCGCTTTGGCGGCGCGGGGCGAACCGTCGTGATCGAGGAGTTCCTGCGCGGCGAGGAGGCGAGCTTCATCGTGGTCGCGCGCGGCTCGAGCGTGGTGCCGCTCGCCACCTCGCAGGACCACAAGCGCCGGGACGACGGCGATGCGGGCCCGAACACGGGGGGGATGGGCGCGTATTCGCCCGCACCCGTGGTCACGCCGCCGCTGCACGCGCGGATCATGCGCGAGGTGATCGAACCGACGCTGCGCGGCCTTGCCGCCGACGGCACTCCGTACCTCGGCTTCCTGTACGCCGGCCTGATGATCGCGCCCGACGGCACGCCGAACGTGCTCGAGTTCAATTGCCGGCTCGGCGACCCGGAGACGCAGCCCATCCTGATGCGCCTGAAGAGCGACCTCACGCTGCTTTGCGAGGCCGCCATCGACGACCGGCTCGCGCAGGCGTCGCTCGAATGGGACGACCGCGCGGCGGTGGGCGTCGTCATGGCGGCCGGCGGCTACCCGGACGCCTCGGCGAAGGACGACGTCATCGAGGGGCTGGAATCCGCAGCACGCCTGCCTGGCAAGGTGTTCCACGCGGGCACGCGGCTCGCGGCGCCGCTTGGCGCCGGCGCGCCGCCGCGCGTGCTCACGGCGGGCGGGCGCGTACTGTGCGCGGTCGGGTTGGGCACGAGCGTCGTGGCGGCACAGAAGCAGGCCTACGATCTGGTGCGCGAGATCCACTGGGACGCGGCGCGCTACCGCCGCGACATCGGCTACCGCGCGATCGCGCGCGAGGCGGGCGGCGCCCGCTGAGGCGGCGCGGCGTGCTGCGGACGGAACAGCCGTCCGCGCTCGGCGAACAGCACGAACACCAGCGAGACCAGGCCGCAGCCAAGCGCGCCGGCCGCGAGCGGCAGCGTGCTGCCATGGAAGCCGCGACCGATGAACGCGCCGACGAGCGCGCCGCCGAAGGTGGAGATGCAGCCCTGCAGCGATGCGCCGATGCCGGCGATGGCGGCCACCGGTTCCATGGCCATGGCGCCGAAATTGGAGACCGACAGGCTGAAGCACGCCATCGTGACCGCCTGCAGCGCGACGAACGTCCACACGCGCTCCGCGCCGAGCACGACCACCAGCGTGTGCGCCCCGGTGACCAGCAGGAAGGCGAGCAGCGCCGTGTGCGAGATCACGCGCATGCCGAAGCGCTCCACGATGCGCGAATTGGTGTAGGCGGCGACGCCCATGAATGCGGCGCACAGGGCGAACATGCTCGGCATCAGCGCCGGCCGCGCGAACACCTCGGCGAAGATCTGCTGCACCATCCCGACGTAGGCCATGATCGAGCCGAACATCACGGTCATCGCGGCCGCATAGCCGACGCAGATGCGATTGCCGAGCACCAGGCGCACCGCGCCGACGACGTGGCTCGCGGTGAGCGACAGCCGGTATTCCGGGTGCAGGGACTCGGGCAGCCGCGCGAACGCCCAGGCCCACACCAGCGCGGCGAAGCCGCCGCACAGCACGAAGATGTAGCGCCAGGGCAGCGCGAGCAGGATGAGCTGGCCGACGCTCGGCGCGAGCACCGGCACCATCAGGAACACCACGAAGGTGAGCGACATGACCCGCGCCATGTGCCGGCCGGAGTAGAAGTCGCGGATCACCGAGCGGGTCACGATCACGCTGCCCGCCGACATCCCGTGCACGAAGCGCCAGGCGAGCAGCGCCTCGAAGCTGCGGCTGGAGGCGCAGGCGAGCGCCGCCGCGACGTAGGCGGCGACGCCGCCGAGCAGGATCGGGCGCCGGCCGAACCGGTCCGAGATCATGCCCCAGAAGAACTGGCTCGCGCCGAGCCCCGTCATGTACGCAGTGACGATCCACTGCACGTGGTTCTCGTCCACCACCGCGAGCGCGCGGCCGATGGTCGGGAAAGCCGGCAGCATGGCGTCGATGGCGATGGCCTGCGTGGCCATCAACGCCGCCGCCAGCGCGACGAACTCGGCGAACCGGATGGGCGGCGCGTGCGGCTCGCGGGCGCCGTTCACGAGCCGGTGGCGACCGGCGTGCCGCCGCCGCCCGCGGCGCCACCCGAGGGCTTGCGGGTGATGCTGGTGGCGAGGCTCACCATCGCGGCGAGGTCGGTCAGGTTGGCGGGCACGACCAGAGTCGTGCCGGATTGCGCCAGCTTGCCGAACTGGCGCACGTATTCCTCGCCGAGGCGCAATTGCATGGCCTCGATCCCGCCGCGTTCGCCGAGCGCCGCGCCCACGCGTCGCAGGCCCTCGGCAGTCGCCTCGGCCACCGCGAGGATCGCCTGCGCCTGGCCCTCGGCCTCGTTGATCTGCTGCTGCTTCGCGGCCTCGGACTGCTTGATGACCCGCTGCTTGTCGCCCTCGGCCGAGTTGATCTTCGCGTCCCGATCGCCCTCGGAGGCGAGGATGACGGCGCGCTTCTCGCGCTCGGCGCGCATCTGCTTCTCCATGGCGGAGAGCACGTCGCGCGGCGGCGTGATGTTCTTGATTTCGTACCGCAGGACCTTGACGCCCCAGGGGGCGGAGGCCTTGTCGAGTTCGCTCACCACGTTCGCGTTGATCGCGCTGCGCGCCTCGAAGGTGCGGTCGAGTTCGATCTTGCCGATTTCGCTGCGCAACGTCGTCTGGGCGAGCTGTGTGATCGCGAAGCCATAGTTCTGGATGCCGTAGGACGCGAGGTGCGGGTCCAGCACCTGCAGATACAGCACGCCGTCGACGCCCACCTGGACGTTGTCGCGCGTGATGCAGATCTGCTCGGGAATGTCGATCGCGGTCTCCTTCAAGTTGTGCTTGTAGGCGACCCGTTCGAAGAAGGGGATCAGGATGTGGAATCCGGCCTGCAGGGTGCGGCTGTACTTGCCGAGGTACTCGACCACGAACGCGCTCTGCTGCGGCACCACGGTCGCGGTACGCGCGATGACGACCACCGCCAGCACCGCGACCACCACCGCGACGAAACCGAGGGGAATGTCCATCGCTCCTACTCCTCCGCGCGCAGCATCAACGTGAGCCTGTCCATGCGCTCGATGCGCGCCCGGGCGCCGGCGGCAATCGGCCGCTCGCCGGCGTTGACCGCGTCCCAGGTGGTGCCGCGAAACTCCACCCTGCAGCGCTCCCCGGGCCCGAGCCGTTCGCCGAGCACGACCTGATCGTCTTCAGGACCCAATTGAACCACCGGCAGCCGGCGCCTGAGCCGCTCGTATACGCGGCGCCGGAAGGCGAACAGGCTCACCAGCGAGAGCGCCGCGAACAGGCCCCACTGCGTCCCGGCCGCCACGGCGATTCCGGCCAGGGGCAGCACGCCGACCAGCAGGGCCGAGGCGCCGAGGAAGACCAGGTAGAACTGGGCGTTGACGAACGTCAGCTCCGCTCCGAGGAGCACGGCCCCCACCGAAACCCAGGCCCACCATTGCATCGCGGCGACTCTTCCCCGACGGGTCCTTTAGCGCTTCATCGCGTCGAAGAATTCACCGTTGGTCTTGGTGTCCTTCATCTTGTCGAGCAGGAACTCGATCGCCGCCAGCTCGTCCATCGGGTGCAGGAGCTTGCGCAGGATCCACATCTTCGACAGCTCCGACGGATCGGTGATCAGTTCTTCCTTGCGGGTGCCGGAGCGATTGATGTTGATCGCCGGGAAGACCCGCTTCTCGGCGATGCGCCGGTCGAGGTGGATCTCGGAATTACCCGTACCCTTGAATTCCTCGAAAATGACGTCGTCCATCTTCGAACCGGTGTCGACCAGCGCCGTGGCGAGGATGGTGAGACTGCCGCCCTCCTCGATGTTGCGCGCCGCGCCGAAGAAGCGCTTCGGGCGCTGCAGCGCGTTGGCATCGACGCCGCCGGTGAGCACCTTGCCGGAGCTCGGCACCACCGTGTTGTAGGCGCGAGCGAGGCGCGTGATCGAGTCGAGCAGGATCACCACGTCCTTCTTGTGCTCGACCAGGCGCTTGGCCTTCTCGATCACCATCTCGGCGACCTGCACGTGGCGGCTGGCCGGCTCGTCGAACGTCGAGGAAACCACCTCGCCCTTCACCGTGCGCGCCATTTCGGTCACTTCCTCGGGCCGCTCGTCGATGAGCAGCACGATCAGGTAGACCTCGGGGTGGTTGGCGGTGATTGCGGTGGCGATGTTCTGCAGCAGCATCGTCTTGCCGGCCTTGGGCGGCGAGACGATCAGGCCGCGCTGGCCCTTGCCGATCGGGGCCACGAGATCTATGGCTCGCGCCGTCAGGTCTTCGGTGGAGCCGTTGCCGCGCTCGAGCTTCAGCCGCTCGGTCGGGTGCAGCGGCGTGAGGTTCTCGAACAGCACCTTGCTGCGCGAGCTGTCCGGCGAGTCGAAGTTGATCTCGCCGACCTTGAGCAGCGCGAAGTAGCGTTCACCGTCCTTCGGGGGGCGGATCAGACCGGAGATCGAGTCGCCCGTGCGCAGGTTGAAGCGCCGGATCTGGCTCGGGCTCACGTAGATGTCGTCGGGGCCGGCGAGGTAGCTGGAATCCGAGGAGCGCAGGAAGCCGAAGCCGTCCTGGAGGATCTCCAGCACGCCGTCCCCGTAGATGTCCTCGCCCTTGCGGGCGTGCGCCTTGAGCACCGCGAAGATGATGTCCTGCTTGCGCGAGCGCCCCATGTTCTCGAGGCCCATGGACTCGGCGAGCTTGACGAGGTCGCTGATCGGACGCTTCTTGAGCTCCGTCAGGTTCATGGAGCTGCGGCTGCGCGCGAGGTCGGCCTGCGCGATGATCTCGAGATCGTCGCCTCCCTCCGGCAGGTCGCCGTAATCCTCCATCGGCGGCCGGCCGCCGTTCACGTTGCCGTTGCGATCACCGCGCTGACGGTTGCCGCGGTTCGAGCGGCCGCCCTGTCCGCCCTGCCCGCCGCCCTGGCCGCGGGACTGATTGCCGAGATAGCCCCTCACAGGTTGCTGTCCAGGAATGCCGCGAGCTGCGACTTGGTGACGGCTCCGACCTTCTGGGCCTCCACGGTGCCGTTCTTGAACAGGATCAGCGTCGGAATGCCGCGGATGTTGAACTTGGGCGGCGTGGCCGGGTTCTCGTCGATGTTGAGCTTCGCGATCCGAACCTTGTCCTTGTACTGGTCGGCGATCTCGTCGAGGATCGGCGCGATCATCTTGCACGGACCGCACCACTCCGCCCAGAAATCCAACAGCACGGGCTTGTCGGACTTGATCACGTCCTTTTCGAACGTCGCGTCGCTGGTGTGAACGATGCTTGGGTTACTCACTTAGGGATTGCCTCCAGATTGGGAGATTTCTTTGAGATTGCTTGAGTGGGAGCGCCGGCCGGATCGGCTCGAGGAGCCCGGCGGGCGTCGAAGTGACGATGCCCGGCCGATCGGGCACAATACAGCGGCTTTAGCGGTCTTGATTACCTAAAGAGAGGTTATCAAAAAGGAGTTGGGTGATTTCGCTTGAACGGGCGGCATGGCCAGCCCTTGAAGTTGGGTCAAATATATCCGGTCCCCATCTTTTTGCAAGTTTCGCCGTCACCCTTCCTTTAACGAAGAACTCATGTCAGACGCTCATCTTAGTGAACTCTCATTTCAGTCGCTCGACGTCGTAGCGCCGTTGCAGCGGGGCATCGCCGAACTCGGCTGGACGCGCTGCACACCCATCCAGGCCCAGACGCTGCCGATAGCGCTCGCGGGACGCGACGTCGCCGGCCAGGCGCAGACCGGCACCGGCAAGACCGCCGCGTTCCTGGTCGCGTTGTTCAACCGCCTGCTGACGCGCCCGCCCGCGGCCGGCCGACCGGTGAACGCGCCGCGTGCGATCGTGATCGCGCCGACGCGGGAACTGGCGGTGCAGATCCACGCCGACGCCGAACGCATCGCCAAGTACTGCGAACTCAAGCTCGCCATCGTGTTCGGCGGCGTCGACTACGACAAGCAGCGGCGCACGCTCGAAGCGGGGGTGGACGTGCTCATCGGCACGCCGGGCCGGATCATCGACTACTTCAAGCAGCGCGTCTTCGACCTGAACCACGTTCAGGTCGCGGTGCTCGACGAGGCCGATCGCATGTTCGATCTCGGCTTCATCAAGGACATCCGCTTCATCCTGCGACGGCTGCCGCACCCCACCGAACGCCTGAACATGATGTTCTCCGCCACGCTGTCGCATCGCGTGCTCGAACTGGCGTACGAGCACATGAACAGTCCGGAACTGATCCGCGTCGAGCCCGACAAGATGACCGTGGATCGCGTCCGCCAGGTGCTCTACCTGCCGTCGACCGAGGAGAAGATCCCGCTGCTGATCGGCCTGCTGCGGCGGATCGACGCGCGCCGCACCATGGTGTTCGTGAACACGCGCCGGGTGGCGGAGGTGCTCGAGCGGACCCTGATGGCGAACGGCTTCGTGGCGCAGGCCATCTCCGGCGACGTGCCGCAGAGCAAGCGCCTGAAGATGATGCGCGACTTCCACGAGGGCTCGGTCGCGGTGCTGATCGCGACCGACGTGGCGTCGCGCGGCCTGCACATTCCCGACGTCAGCCACGTCTTCAACTACGACCTGCCGAACGATCCGGAGGACTACGTGCACCGGATCGGCCGCACCGCGCGCGCCGGCGCGGAAGGCGACGCCATCAGCTTCGCGTGCGAGGAGTACGCGATATCGCTGCCGGACATCGAGCGTTACATCGGCCACCAGATTCCGCGCGGCGCCATCGATCCGCAGGACCTCGCGGCCGTGACCGCCCCGCCCCCGGCGGAATTTCGCGAACGCGCGCCACGGCACGGCCGCAGCGGTGGCCGCCCCGGTGGTGGCCGCCCCGGTGGCGGACGCTCGGGCGGAGGCCGCCCGGGCGGTGGACGCTCCGATGGCGGCAGCCGCGGCGGCCGATCACGCGGCAGCGGATCTCGTCATGATGGCGATCGCGGCGCAGCACCGGCGCCCGAACGCACCGCGAACGTCGCGGCCAGTGCCGGGGAAGGCGGCTCGGGCGCTGCCGGTGGCGAGTCCCAGACGGGCGACCCCGCGCGCCGGCGCCGGCGGCGGAGGCGACGCGGCGGTCAGGGCGGTGCCGGTCCCGGGGGCGGCGGACCGACGCCGGGCGGCGCCGATTCGGCGCCACCGGCCTGATTCAGACGAGTTCGTAGACGCCGTCGATCGAAGCCATTTCGTGCGTCGGCTGCGCCTCGCCGGCCGAGTCGGGCCGGCGTACCGCGCGCAACCAGGCGATGCCGTAATCCCGCGCCGCGCGCAGCACCGGCAGACTGTCGTCGACGAACAACGTGCGCGCGGGGTCGAACGGCTCGCGCGCGGCGAAGCGCGGCCAGAACGTGCGGTCCTCCTTCGGAACGGCGAACGGGTGGGTCGAGTGGCACGCGTCGAAGTACCCGGCCAGCCCGACCTCCTCGTTCTTGATCGCAAACGTCGTCGGGTGCGCATTCGTGACCAGAACCCGACGCTTGCCACGCGCAGCGAGGGACGTGAGGAACTCCCGAGCGCCGGGCAGATAGCCGACCGCGGGACGGGCTGCGCGCTTCAGGGCGGCGATGTCGAGGCCCAGCTGCTCGCTCCAGTAATCGATGCAGTACCAGCGCATGGTTCCGGCCACCGCCTGGAATCGCGGCGCGAGCCGCGCCGAGGCCTCGTCCGCGTCGAGCCCGTGCGCGGCGGCGTAGTGGCGGGGAATGACCTCCCGCCAGAACCAATTGTCGAAGCGCAGATCGAGCAGCGTGCCGTCCATGTCCAGCAGCACGGTGTCGATCGCGGACCAGTCGAGCGGGTGCGTACCAGCCATTTGCGTATCATAGCCCGCCATGAGAGACCTCCTCGATCTAGCCTCCCGGCTGCAGCCGGTGGCCGCGCAGGCGGGCGCCGCCATCATGTCGATCTATGACGGCGCGTTCGCGGTGGAGCGCAAGGCCGACGACTCTCCGCTGACGCTCGCCGACCTGGAATCGCAGCGGATCATCCTCGCGGAACTGGCGCAACTCACACCCGACGTTCCCGTGCTGTCGGAGGAATCCGCGCACGCTCCCTGGCAGGAGCGGCGCGACTGGCACGAGTTGTGGTTGGTCGACCCGCTCGACGGCACGCGCGAGTTCGTCAAGCGCAATGGCGAATTCACGGTCAACATCGCGCTGATCGTCGATCACGAGCCGGTGCTCGGCCTGATCGCGGCTCCGGTGCGCGACGTGACCTACTGGGGTGCCGTCGGCCACGGAGCATTCGTGCGCCGCGGCAACTCGCCGCCGGCGCGAATCGGCGTATCGCCCGCCGCCGACCCGCCGCGGGTCGTCGGTAGCCGCTCGCATCGCGATCCGCGCACGACCGCCTACCTGGACGCGCTTGGCCCGCACCAGCTGACCGGCATCGGCAGCTCGCTGAAATTCTGCCTGGTGGCCGAGGGTGCGGCCGATCTCTACCCGCGCTTCGGCCCGACCTCCGAGTGGGACACCGCCGCCGGTCAGGCGATCCTCGAGGCGGCGGGCGGCCGGGTGACGCGACTCGACGGCCACCGCCTGCGCTACAACTGCCGCGAGAGCCTGATCAACGGCGACTTCCTCGCCTTCGGCGATCCGCGGGTGCTGGCCCGTCGGGAATCCTGAATGGACTCGGGCAGCGTCGACCTGCACACCCACTCGCGCTGTTCCGACGGCGAGTTGGAGCCGGCGGAACTCGTGGATCGCGCCGCCGAGTCTGGGATCGAGTTGCTCGCGCTCACCGATCACGACAGCGTCGCCGGCATATCGGCCGCGGCGGCGCAGGCGCGTAGCCGCAGCATCCGTTTCGTGCCCGGGGTGGAGATCTCGGCCAGTTGGCGAGCGCAGACCCTGCACGTGCTCGGACTGTGGATCGATCCGGCGGCTGCGGCGCTCACCGAGCTCCTGGCGGCGCAACGTGAGCGGCGCCGGGCGCGGGTCGCCGCGATGTGCGCGAAGCTGGCTCGTGCCGGCCTGCCGGGCGATGCGCTGCACGCACGGGTTTGCGCCCACGACGGCGTACCCACGCGCACCCACCTGGCGCTCGCGCTGGTGGAGGCGGGCCACGTGCGTACCGCCGAGGACGCCTTCCGCAAGTATCTCGGCCAGGGCAAGCGGGCACACGTCCCGGCCGATTGGCCGCCGCTGGCGCAGGCGGTCGCGGCGGTGCACGCCGCCGGCGGGCGCGCGGTGCTGGCGCACCCGGCGCGCTACCGTCTCTCGGGGGGTGGGCGGCGCGCGCTGCTCGCGGACTTCACGGCGGCGCGCGGCGACGCACTGGAGGTGGTGGCCGGCGGCAACGGCGTACAGTTCGCCGAGGCTTGTGCCGCCTGGGCGCGGCAATTCGGCCTCGCGGGCTCGGTCGGCTCGGATTACCACGGACCTCGCCAGACGTGGAATCCCCTGGGCCGCTCACTTAAGCTACCGGACGGAGTGGTACCGGTGTGGCGCGACGCGCCCGGCCGCTGGGAGCGGATCTGAAAGCCGTGAACGACGACACGAGCAACGTCAACACCGAGCTCTTCAAGAGCATCGAGCGCCTGCGACAACTGCGTATCGAGCACCGCGATCTCGACGACGTCATCTCGCGCCTGTCCATGGACTTCAAGGTGGACGAGCTGCAGATGAAGCGACTCAAGAAGCGCAAGCTCATGCTCAAGGACCAGATCACGCGCCTCGAAAGCCAGCTCATCCCCGACTTGAACGCATGAACGCCGGGCGTCCATGAGCGACGCGCGCTCCCGCCTGGCCGAGTTCGCCGGCGCGCTCGCGAATCCGTATGTGCTGGTCGAGCTCGCGCTGGTGGCGGCGAGCGTCGGCGCCGCCTGGGCGGTTGCGCGGGCGCTCGCCGCCCGCAACGCGAGTCGAGGCATAGACCCGCGCGTCACACCCACCTGGACCTACGTCGCGGCACGCTGGCTGGTGGTGGTCGCACCGGTGCTGCTGGCTCTCGGCCTGGTGGCGGTGGCTCGCGCCCTTCTCGGCGTCGCCCGAATCGACGTGGCGGCCCTCGACGGCGCGATCCGGCTCATCGGCGCCTACGCGGCGGTGCGGTCCGGAGTGCTGCTCTACGCCGGCAGCATCGGCAACAAGAGCTGGATACGCCAGTGGGAAGCGCGTGTCGCGCTCGCCATCTGGTGCGCCGTCGCGGCGCAGTATCTCGGCTTGCTGGCCCCGCTGATCGACACGCTCGAGAGCTTCGGGATCGCCGCCGGCAGGAGCCGCATCACCGTCTGGTCGATCCTGAAGCTGCTGTTCACGCTGACCTTGTTCGTGCTGGTCGCCGCCTGGATCAGCCGCTGGTTCGAGCGGCGGCTGCAGGGCATGGGCAATCTCGCGCCGTCGACGCGCATCGGCATCGCCAAGTTCGTGAACGCGCTGGTGATCGGGCTTTCGATACTCATGGGACTGAACGCGGCCGGGGTCGACCTGACCGCGCTCACCGTGCTCACCGGCGCCATCGGTCTCGGGCTGGGATTCGGCCTGCAGTCGATCGCGGCGAACTTCGTCAGCGGCTTCGTGTTGCTGCTCGACCGCTCCATAAAGCCCGGCGACGTGATCAGCCTGTCGGGCCAGAGCGGCACCAGCACCGAGAACTTCGGTTGGGTGCAGGAACTGCGCGGCCGCTACGTCGTGGTGCGCGACCGCGACGGGGTCGAGATGCTGGTGCCGAACCAGCAATTGATCTCCAGCGCCGTGATCAACTGGAGTTACACGGATCCGCGCATCCGCCTCAAGCTGCCGGTGCGCGTGAGCTATCAGGACGACCCGGAAATCGCCCTGCGGATACTGCTCGAGGCCTGCGAGCACCAGACGCGGGTGCTGCGGGATCCGCCGCCCGCATCGCGGCTGATGCATTTCGGCGAGAGCGGCATAGACCTGGAACTGCGCTTCTGGATATCGGACCCGCAGGAGGGGGTGAACAACGTGCGCTCCGAGGTGAACCGCGCGATCTGGCGGTTGTTCAAGCAGCACGGGATCACCATCCCCGTGGCACAGCGCGAGATAGTCGTGCACGGTCGCGGGCCTACGCGGCACCTGGACTGAACTTCCGTGCCCTTCGAACCCGCGCCGCGGCTGCTGATCCCCGACGAGGAACTGGAGTGGAAGTTCATTCGCGCCACCGGCCCGGGCGGCCAGAACGTCAACAAGGTGGCGAGCGCGGTGCAGCTGCGCTTCCACCTCGAGGCCAATGCCAGTCTGCCGGCGGCGGCCAAGGAACGCCTGCGGCGGCTCGCCGGCCGCAGACTCCTCGACGACGGCTCGTTGCTCATCGTGGCGCGCGCGGAACGCAGCCAGGAGCGCAACCGCAGCGAGGCGCTCGAGCGACTGGCGGCGCTGATCCGCGCGGCGCTGGTCGAACCCAAAACGCGCAAGCGAACCCGGCCGACGCGGGCGTCGAAACAACGCCGTCTCGACGACAAGAAGCGGCGCGGCGAGGCGAAGCGCACGCGCGGCTCGCAGCGCTGGGACTGACTAAGGACCGAGCGTGACCTGCAGTATGTTCTGGCGCAGCTGCTCGGAGAGCACGCCTTGCGCGTCGGCGGCCACGGCGTGCAGCGCCGCGCCGTACGCCAGCGTGTCGTCCGGCGTGCGCTCGATCACTCCGCGCCGGAGCAGCAGTTCGAGGAAGTTGCGAAACAGCGCCCGATCGAAGAACTCGGGCGAGTCGAGGCCGTGCAGCGCGGCCATCCGTTGCGCCACCCACTGGCAGCGCTGTTCCAGCGCATCCCGCGACAAGGCGCCGCTGCCGGCCTGCAGCAGCAAGGCGATCACCAGGTAATAGCGCTCCAGCGTCTGCAACGTCGACTGCGCCAGCATGGTCAGGCGGGCCGCCATGGGCGAGGTCGGCGGCGGACGCCGCCAGACGTCACCCGCGGCATCGCGTTCCAGCAACCCCAACCGGGCGAAGGTCTGCAGCAGCGCGTCGACCACGCCCGGCACCTCGGACTCGTCCCAGCGCAGGAACAGTTCCGCGGCGACGTACGGGTAGGCGCGCCACACCAGGCGCTGGATGTCTGCGTCCGCCAGCCGCTCGTTGCCCAGGAATCCGCAGGCGAGCAGCGACGGCAGCGCCACGAGGTGCAGCACGTTGTTGCGGTAGTAGGTCGCGCGCAGCGAGTTGTCGGCGCTCATGCGCAGGATGTCGCCCAGCGGGTGGGTCTGCCGGTCGAGCAGCCCGAGAGCCTCGCAGTAGCGCACCATCGCGGCGCCGTCGTGCTCGCAGATCGTCACCAGCGCGCCGTACGGCGCCTCGGTCAACAGACGACGGTAGAGCTCGAGCTGGGCGACCAGATCGTTCTCCACCATCGCCTGCCGTGGCGTCGCCAGCATGGCCGTGGCGACCAGATTGATGGGCGACACGGCGGCGGCGGCGTTGATGCCGCGCACGATCGACTGCGCCAGATCGTCCACGACCGCCGCGAGCCACGGCGCCGGCGGCTGTCCCTCGGCCGTCACCGCCTCCGCGCGCCAGCCCGGGTGCCGCCGATGCAGCACCTCGTCGAGCGCGATCGGCGCGCCGAGGTTGACCCTCACCTTGCCGAAGTTGCTGCGCAGTACCCGGAAGGTCGCCTTGAGGAGGCCGAGCAGCGTCTCCTTCTCCTTGGGCCGGCCCGATAGCTCGCCGATGTAGGTCCGGCCCTCCACGATGCGTTCGTAGCCGAAATACACCGGCACGAACACCACCGGACGCCGCGGCTCGCGCAGGTAGCTGCGAACCGTCATCGCGAGCATCCCGGAGCGCGGTGCGAGCATGCGACCGGTGCGGCTGCGCCCGCCTTCGATGAAGTACTCGAGCGGGTGGCCGCGGGCCATCATGAACCCGAGGTAGCGCGTGAAAACGATCGCGTACAGCGGGTCTCCCTTGAAACTGCGGCGCAGGAAGAAGGCGCCGCCCATGCGCAGGAACCGCCCGATCACAGGCAGGTTGAGATTGATGCCCGCCGCGACGTGCGGAACCGCGAAGCCCTTGCGGTAGATCACGTACGAGAGCAGTAGATAGTCCATGTGACTGCGGTGGCAGGGCACGTAGATGATCGCCGCGTCGTCGCCGGCCTCCCGCAGGCGCTCGACGTGGCGGAACTCGACGCCGTCGTAGAGGCGGTTCCAGACGCGCGCGAGCACGCCGGACATCAGCGTGACGAAGGACTGCGAATAGTTGGCGGCGATCTCCACCGCGTACTTTCGGGCACGCTCGAGGCCGGCGCGTCGCTGCTGCGCGCGCGCCGCCGGCAGGGTCGCATCGACGCTGCGTCGCACCGCCTGGCGCACTTCCCGCGTGCGCAGGATCTGCGCCACCAGCGTGCGCCGGTGCGACAGGTCAGGTCCGATGGTCGATGCGCGCTGGGCGGCGATCTGCGCGCGCAGCAGCCGCTGCGCGCGGCGGGCATTGCGCCCGGCGGCCGCACCCTCCAGCAGCAGGTTCTGCAGGCGCACCGGCGCACCGAAGTACACCAGTGTGCGCCGTCCGTTGAACAGCACGCGTAGCAGCGCCCGGAACCGCCCCGCCAGCGCCCAGTCCTCGGCGAACAGCAACCGCCACGGCCCGAGTTCCTTGCCGGGCGCGCGTCCGAAGAAGACCGCCACCGGCACCAGGTCGACGTCGAAGGCCGGATCGGCGCCGGCCGCGGCGACCATGTCGGCGAGGTCGCGCGGCGTGGCGCCGCGGTGCCGCGGTCCGAACGGGCGCCGCGCCACCGACAGCTCGACGCAGGCACGTGCGGCACGGCGGCCACCGATGAGAAGTCGCCGCTCGGGACGCGGCAGACGCGCGGCGGCGCAGGCGAGATTCAGGGCGGCCAGATCCGATTGGCTCTGCCGTTCGAGTACGTAGCACACCGGGTGCGGCCGGGCAGCGATGGTCGCCGCCACGTCCTCCGGCTTGACGGTCACCTTGATCCACAGGGAGAGGAGCCGGCGCACGCCGAAGGCCCAGGCGCGGCGCACGCCTTCGAGCGGATTCATCGGCCGACGACCTCGGCGAGCCGGATCAAGTCACGGCGTCGACGCGGACGCGGCAGCGCGCGCGTCGGTGCCCGGATCGCGTCCATCGGCGTCGATCGCGGCGCGCTCGCGCGCCGCCGCCTGATCCGTCAGCTGCTGTACGCCACGCGCCCGGTCGAGATCGCTCTTCAACGGGTCGAACACCGTCTTGCCGGGAGGCGGCGGATGATCGCCCGATCCGCCCGGTGAACAGCCCGCGAGGAACGAACAGGCCAGCGCCGCGGTCACAAGCTTGACATGGTTCACAACCGCTCCCGATGGATCCCCGGTCCACGATCGGCGGGAGTGTACAATCCAAGCGTCGCGTCAGTCATCCGGAGATCGCGCATGGTTCGAATACTCATCGGCCTCCTGCTGGCGACCGGATGGCCAGCGGCGCGTGCGGCGGTGCCCTTCGAGACCGCGGCCGACGTGTACCTCGCCGCCGCGGTGCGCGATCAGATTCGACCCTCTCTCGCCACCATGCCGGCGCACGTGCGCCAGATGTTCGCGAGCGACGGCTCGGCGCTGTCCCCCGAGCAACTCGGCGCTCTCGACACGGCCGCGAAGCGCTCCTTCCGCATCGACGTGTTCGAACCCTCCGCGATCGCCGCCTTCGCCAAGGGGCTCGACGCGGCCAGCGCCGCCAAGGCGGCGACCTTCCTGGAAAGCGACATTGGACGACGCATGGTCGCCGACGACGTCGCACTGGCCGCTCTGCCCGAGGCGACCATCGATCAGGTGATGGACGGATCTCTGGCGGCGCCTTCGACGCCGCAGCGCGACGCGCTGGTCGAACGATTGGAGCGGGCCGCCCAATCCACCGAATCCACGGTACGGGTCTTCATCGGGCTCGGCGAGGCGGTGGCCGCCGGCACGGCGGTGGGCTCGGGTCTCGATCCCGCGGCGGTCGGCCGCCGCGCGCACGCCTCTGGCGAAGCCGGACGCGCAGAGCTCGAGGCGAAGCTTCGCGTCTCCATGCGCCGCATGCTCGCGTACGGTTACCGCGACATGAGCGACGCGGACCTCAAGCGCCTGCTGGCCTTCCTGGAATCCCCGGCCGGCAAGCGCTACGTCGAGGCTTACGATGCCGCGATGGGCGCCGGCTTCGACGCCATGGGCCGGCGCTGCGGCGAGCGGCTCGGGGAGAGCCTGCGCGAACTGGCGATGGCCAAGGCCGACGCGCGCGCCATAGGCATGCCGGGCGATGCGGGCGCCGCACCGGCCGCGCCGCCGGCACCGACCGGCGCCGAGCCGCCGCCGACCCCGGGACTGCCGCCGACCACGACGCCGCCCTCGCAACCTTGAGGAGAGGCTCCTAGCCGAGACTTTCGAGGAACTCGCGCAGGAGCCGGCAGATCGGCTCGATCTTGTCCTCCAACCGGTGGCCTGAATCGAGCACGTGGAGGGCGGCCCTGTGTTCTCGCGCCCAGCGAATGGCATTGTCGACGGGCACGATGTCGTCGATCCAGCCGTGCACGATCGCCGCCGGACAAGGCACGTCCTGCGGCGTGTGGACCTCGTAACCCGGCATGTAGAACGCGGGCGCCAACAGGAACACCCCGCGCGCCGCGAGCGGCGCCGCAGCCGCGGCCGAAACGTGCCCGCCGAGGCTCGAACCAACCAGCACCACCGGGGTCTCGAGCGCGTGGCCGAACTCGATCAGTCGTTGCACCCGGACCCGAGGATCGTCCACGCCGCGATAGTCGACGGACAGGGCCGCGAGGCCCAACTCGCGCACGGCGCCCGCCATCGCCGTTATCTTGGTCCCCCACGGACCACTCTCCTTGCCGTGAGAGAACACCACCGTCGTCGCCGCTGATCCCACTCTGGCCTCCTCCGACCGATACAATGACGCATGGCTCTGGAAGACGAGCAACCCATCGCCACGCGCGAAGTGCGGGGCGCCTTCGAACACCTGCGCGACAGCAGCCACTTCGCCGGCGTGGACTCGGCGGCGCTCGCCGCCCTGGCGCAGGGCTCGGTGCACTTCTCGTTGCCCGCGGGCAGCACGCTGTTCGAGGTCGGCGCCGCCCCGGAGGGAGTATATCTGCTGGTGAGCGGCCGGCTCGGCGTGGCGGCGGCCGGCGACTCGGGCTGGACCGCGGAGATCGCCGGCGGCGAGCTGGTCGGCGAGGTCGGCTGGCTGCTGGGTGAGCGGCGCAGCGCGCGCGTGGTCGCGCTGCGCGACAGTGAACTGCTGATGCTGCCGGCGGCGCTCGTCGACACCCTGGCGCGCGACTGCGCCTCGCTGGCACTTGCGCTCGCGCGCCTGTGCGCCGGCCGGCTGCGGCGGAGCAATGCCCGTGGCGCCGTGCGTCCGCGGCCGCGCGTGTTCGCGCTCGTGCCCCTGAGCGAGCACCTCGACGCGGCCGACATGGCCTCCTGCCTGATCGCCGAGCTCGCCCGCCACGGCCGTGCCGAGCTGGTCTGGGACGAACGCGCCCGTGCGCACACGGCGAGCTGGTTCAATCGCATCGAGCAGGCGAACGACTACGTCGTGTACGTGGCCGACCCGCGCGATTCCGGCTGGACCCGGCAGTGCTGCCGGCAGGCCGACACCCTGCTCCTCACCGCCTCCGCCGCGGATCGCCCGGCACCGTTCGCCGAGTCGCTCGCGTTCGCCGCCCGCGGCCGGGGCGCGAAGCTCGCGGTGCTGCTCCGGCATGCGGAGCGGCTGCGGTCGGGCGCCGCGGCGCCGTGGCGGCGGTGGTTGCCGGAGGCGCAGGTGCACCACCTCGTCGATCGCGGCGACTACGGCCGCGTCGCGCGCCTGTTGACCCACCACGGCGTCGGACTGGTGCTCTCGGGCGGCGGCGCGCGCGGCTTCGCGCACCTCGGGGTGATAAGGGCACTGCGCGAAGCGCGCGTACCGATCGACTTCGTCGGCGGCTCGAGCATCGGCGCCATCATCGCGGCCGGCGTGGCGCTCGGCTGGGACGACGCGGAGATGCGCATGCGCTACCGGCGCAGCTTCGTCGCCACCAATCCGCTCAGCGACTACACCTTTCCGCTGGTGGCCCTGACCCGCGGGCGCAAGGTGACGCGGCTGCTGGAGCGCGAGTTCGGCGCCGCGGCCATCGAGGATCTGCGCACGCCTTTCTTCTGCATCAGCGCCAATCTGACCACGGGCCTCGCCCTGGAGCACGGCGACGGCTCGCTGGCCGCGGCGCTGCGCGCCTCGGTGGCCATTCCCGGGATCCTGCCGCCGGTGTTCCGCGGCGAGGAGGTGCTGGTGGACGGTGCCGCGATCGACAATCTGCCGATCGACGCGATGCACGCCCGGCGGCCGGGGCTGGTGCTGGGCAGCGACGTGAGCGCACAGCGCAACTTCGCGGTCGATCCCCACCCGAGCGCCCATCCGCCGCTGTGGCGGCTGTTCGCGCGCGGCTCGCGGGGGCCGCGCCTGCACATCTTTCAGGTGCTGATGCACGCGGCCAGCGTGAACGGCGCCTCCAGCACGGCGGCACAGCGTGACCTGGCGGACCTGCTCTTCAAGCCGGACCTGGACGGCATCGACCTGCTCGACTGGCGCGCATTCGACCGTGCCATCGAACTCGGCTACGCGGATGCGGTGCGGCGTCTCGAATCGGCGCCTTCGCTGCCGAGCCTGGCGCCGCCCCCGGCGCCCACGCCGACGTCGCTCACCGCTGAGATAGAGCGCCGGCTCAGGGCGCTGAGCGCAGGGCAGTAGCGAGGGATTCGACCCAATCCCGCTCCGCCGGCGCCAGATCTCCGGCGGTCAGCCGATGGGCGCTGGCCGGGCGAACGGTGGTGCCGAGCGCTCCGTGCACGACGACGAAGGCGTGGAATTCGCCGGCTTGCGCCGCCGCCCACCCCAGGCCGAAGGCGACACCGGTCGGCCCGGGCGGCTCGGCCCCGGCACGCTCGTCGCAAACCACGAAGAAAGACTGTTCCAGCGGCCGGTCCCCGAAGGCGCCCGCACGGTGCAGCTGCCCCAGGAATTCCCGCACCTGCGCCTCTAGGCGCGCGCGCGTGTCCGGCCCGCGCGGCGCGACGCCGGCCCAGCGCGTGCCGCGTGCGACGCTGTCGAGGATGAACAGCGCCAGCCGGCGTGCGCCGAGCAGCTGCCAGTCCCCGCTGGCGGCAGTGCCGGCCGCGAGCGTGCGCGCCGCCAGCGGCACGCGTGTCGCCGAGCGCACGCTCGCCAGCGTGTTGACGCCGGTCGTGGCAAGACGCTCGCGCGCTTGCTCCGGCACCAGGCAAGCCGGCCGGTGTCCGGGACGCAGCAGGATCTCGTCCGAGCGCGGCGGCGCCCAGGGCGGTCGCACCTCGTCCGAGCGCGCGAGCATGCCCGCCACGGCGCCGCAAGGCGCGAAGGACTCGAAGTGCCCTCGCAGCTTGTCGTGCGCCAATATGCGCGGAAAGTACATCACCGCGTGGTCGTGGAAGAACTCCCAGCGGCGCATGCCTCTCAGTGCCTCGTCGGCGGTTTGCCACTGCGCCGGGGGATCGACGATCAGCAGCGCGCGCCGCTCCCTGCAGAACCGCGCCGCCACGAGCAGCGTCGCCACCGACACGTCACGGTCGCGAGCGAGCGGCGGGATGCACAGGAAGTTGAAGTGCTCCGCCTCGTCGAGTGCGAATAGTCCGGTGCGCGCGGTCGCCGACCCTATGACGTCGTAGTCCGTGAGCGGCGCGCCATCGTCGCCGTCCGGATTCGAGGCCACGTAGGCCGTGGCGAGCCCGCTCGCGGGATCGAGCGTCGCGTCGGGACGGCGGACCGGCACGGCGCGCGCCAGGCGCACGAGCCTCGAATCGCGCAGCACGTTCGCCAGGTAGCGTTCGGCCGCCGGATCCATCGACACGCGCCGGAAGATCTCCTGGTCGTCCACCTGACCGGAGCCCTGTGCGCGCACCCGCTGCACCGTGAGATTGAAATCGCGCGCCGCGTCCGCGGGAACGTTGTCGTAGTCGACCGCGGCCCGCAGGAACTCGCGGGTTCCGGGCTGCAGCGCCTCCATTTCGAGCACCGCGCCGCCGGCGGCGAGCGTCAGTGTCGCCGGCCGCGCGCCGTTGACGACGCGCACCACCAGCGCTTCCCGCCCGCCGTTGTCGAAGAATTGCTCGACGGCATACGCGAGCGTGCTCGGTTGCCAGAGCCCGCCGAAGGTCTGCTGGAAGTCCGCAAAGCTGCGCACCAGGAGCGGGCGTCCGACGGGACCGCGCAGCGTGCGCCCGACGAACGCGGCGCGGGCGGTGCCGCTCGCGCAGATGCCCTCTTCGGGGCCGCTGATCTCCTCGATCCGGTATCCCGCCTGACTCGAATCCGCCAAGCAATCTCCCCATGAGCCGGCACGGGCGGCTTGCCCCGGCGGCGATCGTTCCCGGAACTCTAGCACATCGCAGTCGACGCACGCCGCGGGCGCGCCGCGCGCGCGAGCAGCATGCCGACGATGAAGCCGACCACGTGCGCGCGAAATGCGATGCTCGATCCCGAGTGGCCGAACGCGAGGTCGCTCAGCAGTTGTGCGGCAAACCACAGCAGCAGGAGCAGCATCGCGGGCACCCGCACCGTGGTGACGAAGAACGGCAGCAACACCAGCGTGAGCACGCGGGCGCGCGGATAGAACACGAGATAGGCGCCGAGCACCCCCGAAACCGCCGCGCTCGCACCGACGATGGGATAGGCCGAATCCGGCGCCGAGAGCGCCTGCGCCAGGATGGCGACGGCGCCGCACACCGGATAGAAGATCGCGAAGCGCAGGCGCCCGAACGCTCCTTCGACGTTGTCGCCGTAGATCCACAAGTACAGCATGTTGCCGGTGAGATGCATCCAGCCCGCGTGCAGGAACATCGACGTGAGCGGCGTGAGCCCGCGCGGCAACCACTTGAGGTCCGGCGGCAGCCGCGCGTGACCGAGCAGCACCGCCGGAATCGTCCCCAGCGCGACGATGACCCGTCGCTCCTCGGCCACGGAGAGGCTGCGCTGGATCAGGAACACGAGGGTGCACGCCGCGATCAGGAACAGCGTGACGTAGGGTATTCGCGGCGACGGAGCGTCGTCCTTGAGGGGAATCATCCGGTCGCGGGCGCGTGCGCACCGCGTGGATCCGGCGGCGCGGCCGCGGCAGGCTGGCCGGATTCGATCAGGCGGCGCTCGAGCTCGCGCCGCGCCGCATCGGCCTCGGCCTGCTTGCGCGCGATCTCCTCGAGCATGACCTGCAACCACTCACTCGGCATCGGTTCACTCGGCATCGGTGTCCTCGGGCGCCGGTTCGACGATGGCCCCGGCAACGGCCGCCACGCTCGGATGATATCCCGAGCGCGCGCCCGCATAAACGCGGCGGGCGAGCGCGGCCCCCGCGGGCGTGCGCATGGCCTGCCGGTACTTGGGTTCGACCAGCGAACCGCGACCCACGCCGGTGAGGAATCGCTCCAGCGACGGCAGGGCCGGGGCATAGCCCGCGCGCAGCGTCCAGTCGAGCCATGCGCTCTCGACGAGGCGATTGCCGCCGAGCCCCTGCACGGCCGCATCCAGCTCCGCCGCGCGCGCCGCCGGCAGCGTCGGCGGCAGGGCTTCGATGAACCGCATCCACTGTGGCGTGTGCCAATCGGCAGCCACCAGCCGCGGCAGTGGCTTCGCGTCCGCGAGCCACGCGGTGCGCGCGGCGTCCACGCCACGCCACGACCCGTCCTCTGACGGCGCGCCGCTGGCGGGCAGCGCGGCGTGGAACACCAGGCGGTCGAGCTCCGCCCGGTCCGCGCCGTGCCCGGGCGGCAGTTGCGCGACCAGGAAATCGAGAAACTGTTCGGTGGTGACGTTCGCGCCCGCAAAGCGCTCCAGGTAGCGCCGCAGACAGGCGTCGATGGCATCGCGGCCCGCCGCCGCCTCCAGGGAAGCGAGCAGCCAGGCGCCCTGGGCGCGGACGGTCGAATCGACCGCACTCGCCGGATCCCGGCCACGCAGATCGGCCGCGAGCACGCGGGCTGCCGCCGCCGAGTTCGCCGGCGCGCTTCGCAGCCGCTCGTCGGCAACCAGGGCGTCGAGGCTCGCGGCCGTCTCGCCATAGGCAGCCCCGAATATCCGTCGGCCGAGGTAGCCGTCCACGGCCTCGTCGATCCAGGCGTCGCGCCAGCTCGCGGGGAAGGCGCTCGCGAAGGTCCAAGCGTCGATGAGCGCCGACGCAACCGGCTCGAGCGCGCTGTGGTCCCCCGTGAGGAGAGTCGCCGATACCAGCGCGAGCCCGGGGCTGGCGGCCGCCGCCACCGGCAGCTCCTCGCCCACCACCACGGCATCGAAGCGCCCGAAGCGGTACCCGCCGAGCGTCGACTCGGCGGCATGCAGCATGGCTTCCGTGTTGGCGAGTTCGGCGGCGCCCTGGCGCAACCAGCGCTTCTCGGCATAGACGCCGCTGCGCGGCCCGGTGGCGCGGAATTCGAGGTCGCCGGCCACCAGAGCGAGCTGCGACGCCGTCACTTCTTCATAGACGGCGAGTTCCATCCTGCCGTCGGCCTTGGCGCGCGGATCGTTGGCGCCGCTCATCAACACCCGCGCGCCTTCCGGCGCGTGGATCACCGCACGGTAGGAGAAGTGCGACTGCGGCGTGTCCTGCAGGGGCAGCCAGCTGCGCGCGCTGATCGGCCCCGGCAGGACGTAAAGCAGCGGCGCGCGCGCGTGCGGGCGCTTCGCGGGCAGCCAGCCGAGCGCGGCGGCCGCGGGCGAGGTTTCGTAGTCGATGCGCACGTATTCCCGGCTGCGCCGGGAGGGCGGCAGATCGATCACCAGCGCGCTGCCGAGGATGGGGTCCGGCCTGTCGAGGCGGAACGGCCGGCTCGACCACGGCGACTGCGCCAGGTCCTCCGCGCTGCTGGCGCCGAGCGCGCGTGCCGCCTTCTGGGTCACCTCGTGGATGACGAGGCCCTGAGTGTCGAGCACGAGTTGCGTGGCGCGCGGATCCAGCCGCTCGATTTCCAGCCCGACTTCGCCGCGCAGCGTGCGATCGTCGAAGTCGATCCGCAGATCGATGTCGACGTGGCGGACCCGGAACGCCTCGACGTTGGCGAAGGAGTGATAGTCGAGACCGACCTGCAGTGGCGCCAGATCCGCGGCGGCGACCTGCGCCGCCACGGCCGACAACAGCCACCCTGCCAGCCAGCGCGTAGCCGCCATGCGGGCTATTGCGCCGTGGCGGGATTCGCCGAGCGGCCGTCGGACGCGGGCTTCGGTTGCTCGCGACCGTTCAACAGTTCGTTGAAGGTCTTCTCGTCGACGAGCAGCCCGCCCTTGCCGTCCCAGTTCGAATTCTTGGGCACGGTGTCCTGCACCAGGGGCGCATTGGCGAGCACGGCATCCATGCCGCCTCGTCCGCCGGTCACCGGCACCGGAATGCCGCGCGGGTGCCGCGCGAGCTCGGCAACCCGGTCCCAGTCGATGTCGGCGGCGTGATCGGCGACCTTGCGCGCGAGTTTCGGCGCGAGCAAGCGGCCCAGCAGCCGCTTGCGATCCTTGTCCCAGGCGCGCGGGTCGTCCTGCATCACCGCGTAGGCTTGCAGGTACAGCGTACCGTCGCGCCAACCGAACACGTAGGGCTGGTTGACGACCGTGACCTTGGTGCCGATCGGCACCAGATCGAAGAGCACCGCGATGTCCTCGGGGTAGAGTCGCATGCAACCGTGGCTCGAACGCATGCCGACCCCGTAGGGCTTGTTGGTGCCGTGAATCAGGTAGCTGGGCCAGCCGAGCCTGAACATGTATTGCCCGAGCGGATTGTCGGGTCCGGGCGGAACCTTCTCCGGCAGCGTCTCGCCGTCCTCGGAGTGCTCCTCGCGCACCGATTTGGGCACGACCCAGACCGGATCCTTCTGGCGGGCGACGATGCGCGTGCTGCCCTCCGGCGTCTTCCAGCCGACCTTGCCGATCCCGATCGGGTGCGTGTACACGATCTGCGGCTCGCCGGCCTTGTGCGGCGGAAAATAGTAGATGCGCATCGCGGCCACGTTCACCACCACGCCCGAGTGCGGCGCGGCCGGCAGCACGAACTGCGTCGGCACCACCACCTCGCGGCCGGCGCCCGGCAACCACGGGTCGACGCCCGGATTGGCGAGCAGCATTTCCTCGTAGCCGACGTCGAAGCGGCGCGCGATGTCGGGCAGCGTGTCGTCCTTGCCGACCACCGTGCGCTGCACGTAGCCCACCACGTCACCGCCCTTGGGATCGAGCACGAACTTGTGCGTGGCCTGCGGCACCGGCAGTGCCGGCGCGGGCGGCGCGGGCGCCGCGGCCACCGGTGGCGGCGGCGGCGGCGGATGTACCGGCCGCAGCAAGGAACAACCCGCGGCACCACCCAAGGCGACGAGCAGGGCCAGGGGCCGCCGGAGCGAAAAATGCGGGTTCATCACGGTCTTCTACAACAAAGCCGGCTGGTCGGGCAATTCGTTGCGCTTGACCCCGCCAACGGGCCCGCCGGCCGGGAAGTGCCGTGCGAGCAGGGTGCCGATGGCGTCGATCCCGGCGAGTGCTCCGACCTCGAAACGACGGGCGCGAAAATGCTGTTCCATCAGCCGACACACACCCGCCCATTCCTGCGGAGTGACGCGCTCGCTGATGCCCCGATCGGCCACGATCTCCACGTGCCGGTCCGCCAGCAGCACGTACACCAGTACCCCGTTGTTGGCCACCGTGTCCCAGACGTGCAGGTGCGCGAACACCTCGAGCGCGCGGGCGCGCGGCGTCAGGCCGTCGAGCACCCGCAGCGGCGGCAGCGCGGTCTCGATCGCGAAGCGGATCTCTCCGGCGTGGGCGCGCTCGCCGAGTGCGATGGCCTTTTCTATCGCGGCCAGAGTGGAGCGCGGAAAGGCCACCCGGGTGCCCCAGTGCGTCGTGGTCACGTGTCGCCACAAGCGGCGCGGATCCATCACCAACTCCCCGAGGCGCCGCCGCCGCCGAACCCGCCGCCACCGCCGCTGAAGCCGCCCCCGCGGCCCGAACCGAAGCCGCCGAATCCGCCACCGAGCCCGCCACCCCAACCGCCGCCGCCCGCGGCCCAGCCGCGGGTCGAACCCACCAGCAGTGCGAACAGGAAGCCGACGACGCCTGCGGCGACCCCGATGGTCAACAGGTGGCTCAATGCCCAGGCGATGACGCCCACCACGCCCCCGGTGACCACGGATCCGGCCAACCGGCCGAACAGCGCGCGCAGCACGGCGCTGGCGGCGAAGGCCGCGACCAGCAGCACGGGCAACAACGAGCCGAGAGCGTCGGGCGGCCCCTCCCACTGCCGATCGGGCTCCGGCAGCGGCTCGCCGTTGACCACGGCGATCATCCGATCGACCCCCGCCTCCACGCCACCGTCGTAGTCGCCCACCTTGAAATGCGGCGCGACCGTGTCGGCGACGATGCGCTTGGCGATGGCGTCCGGAATCGCGCCTTCCAGCCCGTATCCGACCTCGATGCGTACGCGCCGATCCGCCTTCGCCACGATGAGGATGGCGCCGTCGTCCACGCCCTTGCGCCCGAGCTTCCACTGTTCGGCCACTCGAATGCCGAACTGCTCGATGTCCTCGGGCTGTGTCGTGGGCACGATCAGCACCGCGAGCTGGCTACCCTTCTTCTGTTCCAGCGCCGCGAGCTTGCCCTCGATGCGGGTGACCGCCTCGCCGGAGAGCGTGCCGGTCAAATCGACGACCCGGCCGCTGAGCGGCGGCACGGGAACCTGCGCGCGTGCCGGCGGCGCCGCCGACAGCGTCGCCGCGAGCATCGCGGCACACGCCGTCAGTCGAGCGAGGACGTGCACGCCGCGCCTCCAGCGGGCTAGTGCGCGGGCGCCGAAGCCGGCGCGGACCCGAAATCGACGCTCGGCGGCTTGGAAACGGCCGCCTCGTTCTCCACGGTGAAGTTGGGCTTCTCCTTGTAGCCGAACGCCATGGCGGTGAGGTTGTTCGGGAACGTGCGGATGGTGACGTTGTAGTCCTGCACGGCCTGGATGTAGCGGTTGCGAGCCACCGTGATGCGATTCTCGGTGCCTTCGAGCTGCGCCTGCAGGTCGCGGAAATTCGCGTCGGACTTGAGCTGCGGATAGTTCTCGGTCACCACCATGAGGCGCGACAGCGCGCCGGAGAGCTCGCCCTGTGCCTGCTGGAATTTCTGGAAGGCCGCGGCATCGTTCACCAGTTCCGGGGTGGCCTGGATCGAGCCCACCTTGGCGCGCGCCTCGGTCACTCCCAGCAGCACCTGCTGCTCCTGCGCCGCGAAGCCCTTCACCGTCGCGACCAGGTTGGGGATCAGGTCGGCACGGCGCTGGTACTGGTTCAGCACCTCCGACCACGCCGACTTCACCTTCTCGTCCTGCACCTGCATGGTGTTGTAGCCGCAACCGGACAGCAACACGCCGATTCCCGCCAGCCAGCCGAACCAGACGATGCGCATGAAGAACTCCCCTCGAGGGTCCGGCGACGGCCGGCACGTCGGAGGAAGTTTACACCCTGGAAAAAAAAGCGCCCCGATCCAATCGGGGCGCGAGGTGCGGACTTCAAGTGAAGGGAAGTAAAGCCCGCTTGGGGATGTGAATGCGGTCGCCGCGCGTCAGTGCAGCGGATACCACTGCAGGACCCTGATGTCGTCCTCCTCCAGTTCGAAGCTGCGCGCCAGCACCCGTGCGATCTCGCGATCGCCACGCAGGGCGAGCGATTGGCCGAGCAATTCCACGACACCGCGATACTCGCTGAAGTCGGCGGTGCCATCCGCCTGGGCGATGAAGTGCGTGTAGAATTTGGCGCGCATGGTTTAACTTTAATGGAGGCCGCGCGGCGCGACCGTGACGAGCCGCTCAAGGCGTTCCGCCGCGGCGGGACGCGGTTCACGCCTCCGTCAATCCGTTTCGGCTATCGCAGCGTGTCAAGATATCGGCCGCCGGCCCGGCCCGGTTCGAAATACATCACCCCGGAGGGAGCGGCGCGGCTGCGCGCCGAACTCGACGCGCTCTGGCTCGGCGAGCGACCGCGCGTCACCGCGGCCGTGGCCGAGGCCGCGGCACAGGGCGATCGATCCGAGAACGCCGAGTACACCTACGGCAAGAAGCGCCTGGCCGAGATCGATCGCCGAGTCCGCTTTCTGCGCAAGCGCCTCGACGGCATGACGGTGGTCGACCCGCTGGCCGGCGCCGCACGTCGTGATCCGACCCGCGTGTTCTTCGGCGCATGGGTCGAACTGGAAACGGAATCAGGCGCGCCCGAGTGGTTTCGCGTCGTCGGTCCCGACGAGTTCGACATGGCGCCGGGATACGTGAGCATGGACGCGCCGCTGGGCCGCGCGCTGCTCGGCAAGCGGCAGGACGACGAGGTCGTGGTGGCGTTGCCGGGCGGCGAGCGGACCTTCACCATCGTGACGGTCCGCTACGACCGCCGCCCGTAGCCCCTTTAAGGCGCGTCCCTTCAGACCACGCGAACGTTGAGGAATTGCCAGGGATCGCTCGGATCCAGATCTTCCGGGAACAGCTCCCCGCGACCCTCGAGCGGGGTCCAGTCGGTGTACCGACCCACCACCTTGCCGAGATACGGCCGACAGATCGCCAGCGGCCGCTCGAAATTCATCTCGTCGGGTTCTACGACCCCGCGCCGCGGGTTCTCCATCGCCCAGACCATGCCGGCCAGCACCGAGACGGTGACCTGCAGCGAGGTGGCGTTGTTGTGCGGTGCCAGAGCACGAGCCTCGGCGATGCCGAGCTGCGACCCGTACCAATAGGCGTTCCTGGCGTGCCCGGCGAGCAGCACGCCGAGCTCGTCCATGCCCTCGACGATCTCGTCCATCATGATCCGCTTGGCGTCCTGCAAGCGCCAGTTGCGGCCCGCGAGCTCGTGCAGCGAGAGCACGGCCGCATCGCTCGGGTGATAGGCGTAGTGCGCGGTGGGGCGGTACACGGCACGGCCGGCTTCGCTCACCGTGTAGTAGTCGGCGATCGAGATCGCCTCGGAGTGAGTCACCAGGAACCCGTGTATGGAGCCGGCCGCCGGGGTCCAGGTACGCACCCGAGTGCTCGCGCCCGGGCGGTTCAGGTAGATGGCGCAGCCCGAGCCCGTGTCGTGGCGGCCGCCGTCCTTGGGGAAGTGCCTTTCGTGGCTGCCCCAGCCGAGCTCGGCGGGCTGCGAACCTTCGCTGACGAAGCCGTCCACGGACCAGGTGTTGACGAACTCGTTGACGCGCTTCGGGATGCGTGCGACCTGTGAATCGCGCTCGGCGACGTGCACCACCTTGAGACCGAGCCGCTGCGCGAGGCGCGCCCAGCCCTCGCGGCCGGCCGGTCTGGCGGCGTCGACGCCCACCGCGGCGGCGATGTCGAGCAGGGCCTGCTTCACGAAATGGGACACGAGTCCCGGGTTGGCTCCGTGGGTCAACAACGCGGTCGGCGCCTCGCTACCGGTGCGCAGCGCGAGCGCCTCCAGGCGCATGGCGTAGTTGCTGCGCGTGGCGACCGACAGCGTCGGATCGGTGTAGGTCCCGGACCACGGCTCTATGCAGGTGTCGAGGTACAGCGCACCGCGCTCCTGCGCGAGGCGCACCAGCGCCACGCTCGACACGTCGACCGACAGGTTCAGGAGGAAGTCGCCCGGCTGCAGCAGCGGCTCGAGCACCGCCCGGTAGTTGTCGCGGGTGAGCGGCATGCGCGTGAAGGAGACTCCGTACTCGGCCGCCACGGCGCGACCGCTCTCGTCCGCGGTCACGATGAGGATCCGGTCCGGCGAAGTGCCTATGTGACGCAAGATGAGCGGCAACACTCCCTGTCCGATGCTGCCGAACCCGACCATGACGATCTTGCCTGCGAATTTCACGTGCACTTCGTGATTGACCATGATTTCCCCGTAGCGGAGTTCCCTTGTGGTTGTGGAGTCGAAACTGGAGATGCCCGGCCGACGCCGGGCCGCAGAGCGTACCTGCCTTTGCGTACAATCTCCAAGCGGACCGTGACGCCGCGGACGCCGCGGCCGCGATTTCAGGCGCTGCGCCAGTGCGGCGGGTAGGTCCGCTCGTAGCCGGGCAACGCCTCGATGCGGGCCACCCAGCGCGCCAGCGCCGGATAGTGCTTTTCCATCGGCAGGAAGCGGGCGCCGAGTTCGCCGGCGCAGTCGCGCGCGAGCGCGCGCCGCAGCAACTGGATCCACGGAAAGATGACCATGTCGATGGCCGAATAACCGGAGCCGACGATCCACTCCTCGCGACTCAGACGGCCCTCGATGGTGCGCGCCTCGCGGGCGACCACGTGCATGGCGTCGGTGAGCGCCTCGAACTGCGCGGCGACTTCGCCGCTGAAAATCGCCGTGACGATGCGCTGCAGGGACGGCTCGGCGTACGCCTGGAATTCGCAGATCACCCTCATGATGACGCCGGCTTCCTCGGGCGAGGTGCCGAAGATCGGGAACTGCGGGTACTTCTCCTGCAGGTAGTAGAGGATGGCCACCGATTCGAACACCACGTAATCGCCGTCCTTGAGAACCGGCACGCGACCGCGCGGATTCAGCTTCAGCATCTGCGGAGACTGGTGTTCCTGCTTGTCGAAGTGCAGACGCTGCGAGTCGTAGGCCAGGCCCTTGTGCTCGAGCGCCAGAAGCACGCGCCAACTGAAAGGGCTGCCGCTGCCCCAGTACACGGTGATCGCCATGAGGGGAATTGTAGCGGATGCGCGCCACCGCACTTGGGCTTAAGCTCGCGGCATGAACTTCACCACCTTGATCGACGCCGCGACGCTTGCGCACTCGCTCGGCCACGACGACCTTGCGCTGCTCGACTGCCGCTTCGACCTCGCCGATCCGGGCGCCGGCGTGCGCGCCTTCCGCGACGCGCACCTGCCGGGCGCACGCTACGCCGACCTGGAACGTGATCTGTCGGGCCCGACGAGCGCGGCCAGCGGCCGCCACCCCCTGCCGGACCCGCGTGACCTCGCACGCCGCCTGGGCGAGCTCGGCGTCGGCCGCACGTCCCAGGTGGTCGTCTACGATGCCGGCAACGGCTCGTTCGCGGCGCGGGCCTGGTGGCTGCTGCGCTGGATCGGGCACCGGCGCGTCGCCGTGCTGGATGGCGGACTCGCCGCTTGGCGGGCAGCGGGAGGCGCGTTCGAGTCGGGAGAAGCGCGCGCCGCGCCCGCCGCCGTTCCTGCGCTGGCGGCGCACGCCGACCAGGACGCCACGCGCGACGCAGCCGACGTGCTCGCCACCCTCGGCGATGCGCGCCACCGCCTGGTCGACGCCCGCGCGGCCGAGCGCTACGCCGGGACGGTCGAGCCGATCGATCCGGTCGCGGGCCACGTGCCGGGCGCGGTCAATCATCCCTTCGCGCGGAACCTGGACGAAGACGGACGCTTCCTCCCCGCCGCGCACCTGCGCGAGCGCTGGCTCGCCACCCTCGGTGAGGTGCCGCCGCGGAACGTGACGGTGATGTGCGGCTCGGGCGTGACCGCGTGCCACGACCTTCTCGCGCTCGAAGTGGCGGGACTGTCCGGCGCGCGGCTCTACCCCGGCTCCTGGAGCGAGTGGATCCGCGATCCGGCGCGCCCGGTCGCGCGCGGTCCCGGACCGTAGGGGGCCGCGACCGCGAATGCTCGTTTACATGCGGCGCCAATTTGTTATCGTGCGCGCGAAATGAGCACCCACCCCAAGGCGATTCCCCTGGATCCCACCTGGAAAGTCGCGCAGTCGCTCGATCTCTACCAGGTGGAGGCCTGGGGCAAGGGATACTTCTCCATCAACGCCGACGGTCACGTGGTGATCCGGCCCAGCATGGATCCCGCCCGGGAAATCGACCTGCTGGAGGTGGTGCAGGGCCTCAAGGCCCGTGACCTGCACACCCCGGTGGTGATCCGCTTCTCGGACATCCTGGCGCACCGGTTGCGCCACCTCGCCGAGGCCTTCGGGTCCGCGATCGCCGAAAACGAATATCGCAACCGCTATGCGGCGGTCTTTCCCATCAAGGTGAACCAGCAGCGCCTGGTCGTCGAGGAGGTCTACCGCTACGGCCGCGAGTTCGGCTTCGGCCTGGAGGTCGGCTCCAAGCCGGAATTGCTCGCCGTGATGTCGCTCACCGAGAACGCCCCGGAGCGGCTGATCGTCTGCAACGGCTTCAAGGACGAGAGCTACATCGAGGCGGTGATCATCGCCACCAAGCTCGGCCGCACCATCATTCCGGTGGTGGAGAACTACGAGGAAATCCACCTCATCCTCAAGTACGCCGAGCGCTACTCGGTGCGGCCGAGGATCGGCGTGCGCGTCAAGCTCGCCAGCGAGGGCGCGGGACGCTGGCGCGAATCGGCCGGCGACAAGTCCAAGTTCGGGCTGTTCATCAGCGAAATCCTCGACCTGCACGCGCTGCTGAAGTCCCGCGACATGCTCGACTGCCTGCAGCTCGTGCACTGCCACCCCGGCAGCCAGTTGCAGGACATCCGCCGCGTCAAGGACGCGATCAACGAGCTCGCGCACGTCTACGCGGAACTCAAGCTCATGGGGGCCGGACTCGAGTACATCGACGTGGGCGGCGGACTCGGCGTCGACTACGACGGTAGCGGCACGAACTACGAGTCGTCCATGAACTACACGCTCAACGAGTACGCGAGCGACGTGGTGTTCCGCATCAAGAGCGTGTGCGACTCGCGCGGCGTGCCGCACCCCATGATCGTCAGCGAGTCGGGCCGCGCCATCGCCGCCCAGCACAGCCTCCTGGTGTTCGACACCCTTGGCTGCTCGAAGCTCGACGAGTTTCCCGTCACCGGCCGGCCGGAGGTCGACTACCAGGGCGACCGCGAACTGCCGCAGCCGGTGCGCGACCTGTTCGACTGCCACCGGCTGGTCAACGAGCGTCGCCTGGTCGAGTGCTATCACGACGCGCTGCAGGCGCGCGAGCAGGTGCTGCAGCTCTTCAATCTCGGCTACCTGAACCTCGAGTTCCGCGGGTTGGCGGAGCGGCTCTTCTGGACCACCTGCGCCCGGATCCGCGAGTATTGCCGCAAGCTCGACCGCGTCCCGGAGGAACTGGACAACCTCGAGGAGATGCTGAGCGACATCTACTTCTGCAATTTCTCGGTGTTCCAGTCGCTGCCCGACAGCTGGGCGATCGGCCAACTCTTCCCGATCATGCCGATCCAGCGGCTCGGCGAGCGGCCGACGCGCAACGCCGTGCTCGCCGACATCACCTGCGATTCGGACGGCAAGATCGACCGCTTCGTGCATCCCCGCAACATCAAGAAGACCCTGGAAGTGCACGAATTGGTGGCCGGCGAGCCGTACTACCTGGCCGCCTTCCTGGTCGGCGCCTACCAGGAGACCCTCGGCGACCTGCACAATCTGTTCGGCGACACCCACGTCGTGCACATCAGGCTGCGCGAGGGCGGTGGCTGGTGGATCGAGGAGATCGTCAAGGGCGACACTGCCAACCGGGTGCTCGAGTACATGGAGTACGACACCGACGAGCTCTACCCGAGGATCGCACGCGACTGCGAACGGGCCGTACAGGAGAACCGTCTCACCCTGGCCGAGGCCCAGGCGGTGAAGCGCTTCTACGAGAACGAGCTCAACGGCTACGCCTATCTCGAAGCGGAGTGAGGCCGATTCCCGGACCCCCCGCGGGCCGGCAGGGCCCGTTTGCCAAGGGTTTGGCCCTGGCGTAGAGTCGGAAATCGTGTTCCTGCGTCGGGCGAATTCGACGGCTTTTCGGCCGGTGTGCATTCGCCGACGCGGCTCGAACACGGCGGAGGGTACGAGCGGTCGCTGTGGGTCATCCCTCGAGGTCCGCTCGCGTTTGGACCCGCGCAAGGGACGGCGTATTCGTCCGGCGCGATTTGTTAGAGAGACCTGTTGAATGACGACGATTTACGTTGGCAATCTGCCTTTCAGCGCCACCGAAGACGAAGTTCGCGGCATCTTCGAGCGCTACGGCAAGGTGGAATCGGTCAAGCTGATCAACGACCGGGAAACCGGCCGTCCGCGCGGCTTCGGGTTCGTCGAGATGCCGGCATCCGATGCGCAGAGCGCGATTCAGCAGACCAACGGCTTCCAGATGGGTGGCCGTCCGCTGCGCGTGAACGAGGCCCAGGAGCGCGCTCCGCGCCCGAAGGGCCCGGGCGGCGGCGGCGGCGGTGGCCCGCGCCGCTGGTGAGTTCCGACTGATCGCGGAAACGGTGGCCGGCGCTTCCTGACGGGACGCGCCGGCCACCCGTGAACCGACCGAGGCTCGACGGGCGTTGCCCGCGGCCCCGGCGGTGACTTCTGGTCACCACATTTCCTTGAGCTGCGACGCCACGTCGACCGACGCACCCTCCTCGGCCGCGACGTTGAGCACCCCCGCGCGACTGGCGTACGTGGTCCGCTCGAAACACTGCATCACCTTGTCCGTCATGAAGCGGCTCTTGCCGCCATAGACGTGCGCATCCCCGTTGCGCGCCTGTTGCGTCACCGCGTACCTGAGCGGTGCGCACAGATGCAGCTCGTTGCGCGCCCGGGTCATCGCCACGTAGAGAAGCCGGCGCTCCTCCTCCACCAGTTCGGGTTTGCCGGTGGAGAACTCCGACGGAAACGTCCCGTCCGCCACGTGCAGCACGTACACCACGTCCCACTCCTGACCCTTGGCCGAATGAATGGTGGAGAGGATGACGTAGTCCTCGTCCTTCGACGGCGTCCCCGCCTGGTCGCTCGAGACCACGGGAGGGTCGAGGGTGAGTTCGGTCAGGAATCGCTCGCGTGTCGGGTGCTGCACGGACAGGCGCTCGAGCTGCTCCAGGTCGCCCATGCGGGTCCAGGCCGCGTCGTGGATGCGCTCCATCTGGGGCTTGTACCAATCGCGCGCCAGCCCGATCTGGCCCGGCCAGGGGGTGGCGGGATCCGCGAGCTTCTCCAGCAGCTGGCAGAACTTGCGCCACTCGGGCTGCGCCGGTGCGGGCGCCTGGAACTGCGCCAGGCTCGTCACCGAGTGCCCGGCACTCTCGAGGTGTTCGAGCGCCTGCTTGGCGAGCGCCGGGCCGATGCCCGCGATCAGCTTGAGCACCCGGAAGCCCGCCACGGCGTTGCGCGGATTGTCGGCGAAGCGCAGCACCGAGAGCAGATCCTTGACGTGCGCCGCCTCCAGGAACTTGAGCCCACCGTATTTGACGAAGGGCACGTTGCGCCGCGCGAGTTCGAGTTCCAGCACGGCACTGTGGTGCGAGCTGCGGAACAGGATCGCGTGCCGGCGCAACGAGCCGCCGATTTCACGTGTCGCCAGGATCTTGCCGACGATGTACTCGGCCTGCGCGGCCTCGTCCTCGACGGTGACGTACACGGGCTTCTGCGGCGACTGGCGCGAGCCGAGCAGCGTCTTGCGGTGCTGGCGCGAGCCCTCGGCCATCAGCGCATTGGCGGCGTCCAGCACCTGCTGCGTGGAGCGGTAGTTCTGCGCGAGCACGACCATCTCGGCCCGCGGCCGATAGCGGTCCGCGAAGCCGAGGATGTTCTCCACCGCCGCCGCGCGGAAGGAGTAGATCGCCTGGGCATCGTCGCCCACCACCGTCACGCCGCGTCCGTCCGGCTTGAGAGCGTGCACGATCTCGCCCTGCAGCGTGCTCGTGTCCTGGTACTCGTCGACCAGCACGTGATCGAAGTGCTTGGCCAGGCTCTGCGCCAGCGCGGCGTTCTGCATCATCGCGTGCCAGTAGAGAAGCAGGTCGTCCAAATCCAGCACGTTGTTCTTCTGTTTGCGCGCGACGTACTCGCGATACAGCTTGGCGAGATCGGCCTCCCACTCCTTGACCCACGGGAATTGTTCCTCGAGGGTCTGCTTGAGCGACAGCCGCGTGTTGATGCGGTAGGAGTAGATCGCAAGGCAGAGGTCCTTGCGCGGGAAGCGCCGCTCCTTCGCGGACAGACCTTGTTCGTGACGGATGACGTCCATGAGATCGGCGGCGTCCGCCCTGTCCAGAACCGAAAAGCTCGGATCGATGCGCAGGTGCCTCGCATACAGGCGCAGGATCCGGTTGCCGACCGAGTGGAACGTGCCCGACCACAGGAGCCGGCTCTGCACGCTGCGATCGCCGGGCTTGCCGCGCTCGGTGAGTATCTCGGCCACCACGGTCTGCGCGCGCCGGATCATCTCCTGCGCCGCGCGCCGGGTGAAGGTGAGCATGAGAATCCGCCCGGGATCGACCCCGTTCAGCACCAGGTGGGCCGCGCGGTGCGCGAGCGTCGCGGTCTTGCCGGTGCCCGCACCGGCGAGGATCAGCAACGGGCCGCTCTCGACCCCCTTGCCCTCCACCACCGTGCCGTGGGTCGCCGCGCGACGCTGCGCGGCGTTGAGCGAATCGAAGGGAGACACCTTGGCTTGCATCATGATCGCGGCACTTTACTGGATGGATGTCCAGAGCGACAACCTCGTGGCGCGGGTGCGGCGGCGCATCACGCCTCGGTGCGTCGGCCACATAGCCGCTCGAAGGCCAGTGGTTGGGCCGGATCGTAGATTGAAGTCTCGCCGTCCAAGTCGAGGAACGTCACGGGTTGCGCGGCGTGGGCCTCCACCTCGGCGCGCAACACCACGCCGTCCAGGTGTCCGGGGTGGCGACGACGGGCATCGAAGCGCGCCAGGATGGTGGCGGGCGGCGCGTGACACCATATCTGACGCGCCTTCACACCGTATCGCCGCGCGACCTCGCGCCAGGCGGCGCCGTGCTCCGGGCGGAAATTGCCCTCCACCACACAGCGACCGCCAACAGCGAGCTGGCGCTCGGCGAGGCGCAGCAGTGCGGTGAAACTCGCGTCGCTGAGGCGCCTCGACCACACGCGGTCGCCGATGCCGAGCACGTCGAACAACGCCTCCTTGACGTCGTCCTTCGACAGGCAGGTGCAGCCGAGCGCCTCCGCCAGTCTGCGTGCCAGGGTCGTCTTGCCGCTCGCCGGGCCGCCGAGGATGATCGTCAGTCTGGTGTCATCGCTCATCACGGGAACCTCATGCACAAACCCACCGTCGTCGGCAGCGTGCCTGGTCATCGCGGCCGCGTCATCCAAGTGTCCACCGAACGGCTGCGCTACGCGAACGGCCGCGAATACGACATCGACTTCATCCACCACCCCGGCGCCGCCGCCGTGGTCGCGCTGGATAGCGAGCGGCGCGTCTGCGTCGTGCGTCAGTACCGGCACGCCGTGCGCGACTTCTGCTGGGAAATACCCGCCGGCAAGCTGGACCCGGGCGAGGCGCCGGAAACTTGCGCCGTGCGCGAACTCGCCGAGGAGACCGGGGTGCGGGCGCGGCGCTGGCAGTCGCTCGGTGTGTACGTTCCCGCGCCGTCGATCTTCGGCGAGATCATCCACCTGTATCTCGCGCGCGACTTGGAACTGGGTACGCCCGCCCCGGATGCGGACGAGGAGCTGGAACTCGCGTGGCTGCCGCTCGCCGAGGCGCTGGACCGGGTCCGGGGCGGCGGCTGGAACGACGGCAAGACCGCCATGGCGCTGCTGCGCGCCGATGCCGTGCGCGATTGATGCATCGCGAAATCCATGTCCATGCTGTGATCCTTCCCCGCAATTCGCGCACTCAAGATTGACTTGCAAGCGCCGATGGGAGAGACACACATGATGAGTCGGCCGAAACAACCTCCGCACCCGCCACAGCCGTCCGACCGCAAGGCTGCGGACGCGGCCACGCCCGGCGGCACGAGCGACGATGCACGCCGCCGTTCCGGCCGCGTGCGCTTCGACGATCGCGGCAATGCGATTTGGGAGTGGTCGGTCGCCACCGGCAAGTTCGGCCGCGACGTGTCCACCGGTCGCCTCAAGTCGCTGGAGCACCCCGCCCTGTCCATCGTCGACGACGCTGCCGCACCCGCGCCGACGCAGCCGCCGGCCGTGCGCCCCAATCCGCTCGGCACCAAGAAGGGATACGACCCCTACGACAGCGGCAAGCTCGGCAAGCCGAAGGACGGGCCGCGCAAGCGCACCGACCTGCGCCGTCTGAGCGAGTGGATGAAGCTCAAGAAGCAGGCCAGCCAAAACGACCCTGACGAGGAGTGAGACCCGCCGGGCGCGTCACGCGAACGCGTGCGCGAGCTTGGCCGCGCTACCCAGCCGATAGAAGGCGCGCAGTTCGCGCACCAGTTCCTCCATCCGCGCGCCGGCGCGCGACACGTAGCGCCGCTCGAGTCGGCGGCAGAAGCGGGCCGCGCCCCGGTGCGCAGTGACGTAACGCGCCCGCTGGTCCGGCGTGAGACGGTGGTCGAACCGCACCCGGTCGAACAGCCGCGGATGCACCTGCCAGGGGAAGCCACCGCCCAGCTGGCGCGCGATCAGCAACACCGTGACGGCGTACTTGTCCACCTCGGCCTGGGTCTCCAGTTCGAGCAGCGACACCGGAGCGTCGCGCTCCAGACGCCAGGTGCAGTAGAGAAAGTGGCTCAGTCCCTCGAGCGCCGTGCAGTAGTCGGCAAGGTTGCGTTCGTCGAGCCGGCCCAGCGGATCGGCCTCCTCCAGCCGTTCGAGCAGCGCAGGCTCGAGGTACAGCGTGACGCCGGCGCCGTCGGCGCTCTCCGCGACGAGCAGCGCCTCCTCGAGCGGACGCGCATCGTTGGCCGGCGCGACGTGCGCCACCCGGCGCCGATCGGTGACCAGGAAATCGTAGACGTCGTAGCTGAAGCTCACGTCGTAGAGCCGGCCTAGCAGTTCCGTGAGCCCGCGCAGCACCATGGTGGGTTCCGTGCGCCTCGAGCGCCGTGTCGGTCCGGGTCCGCCGACCGGCCCTAGTGTTGCCGTCCGCGGCCGCCGGCCGCCACCGGATGCACGCCGAGCTTCTCGAGCAGGCCGTGCGCGCGCCGGCTGCCGGTCTTCATCCAGATCTCGTAGAGCCGCAGGATGTCGGCGTCGGTGTGCCGATAGGACATCTCACTGACCTCGTTGAGCGCGTCGACCAGATTCTGGAACTTGTCCGCGAGCTGCGCGTACAGCGACGCGACGGCGCGGCTGGAAGCGGAACGCTGCATGGTGGCCGCCAGCGAGCCGTAGGCCGTGCCGCCCATGGCGATGTGGTAGTCGATGTCGACGAGCTTGCGCGCGAAGCTCCTCGCGAAGAACCCGGCGATGAACAACGACACGTCGCCGAGCCGCTGCAGCGCCCGCTGGCGCGCCTGCGACGTGGGCGCATCGACCGCGTCGGCGAGCATCTGCGCGAGCGGCCGCAATCGCAGCCCCTCCGGGGTGCGCTCGTAGAGGGCGTCCGCGCGCGAGAACACGGTGAGCACGTTGACCACGTAGGCCTCGGCCTGCTCGTCGATCGCGAGGTGCTGGTGCTCGCTCGCCGCGTGGAACGCGTCGCGGAAGAATTCCCGCAGCGAACTCACGGCGAGCACGGAACCATCGGCGGCGTTCGGCATGACCGGCATCCTCCTGCGAGCCCTCGTCTCGAATCCTATCGACAACGAGGCGCGCAAGTGAAGCGGCCGGCGGCGCAAAAAACGCGAAAAATCCGCCGTATTTCTCGCTTTCGTCAATCAGCAATCGAGCCCGGAGGCTGCCAGCCGGTCACTCCCCGGGCAGGTGCGTCACTCTTCGGGCAGGTGCGCGACCAGTTGCGCGAGCGTGGTCACGGTGCGCGGCGGTGGCGCGAGTTCGGCAGGCCACGGCCGCTGCTCGCGATTGATCCAGACCGCCGCGATGCCGGCGCCGACCGCGCCCGCGACGTCCGCATGCGGATCGTCGCCCACGTGCAGCACCTCGCCGGCGGCGACCCCGGCGACGCGCAGGAGTTCACGAAAGATGCGCTCGTCCGGCTTGGCCGCGCCGGCACGGCGCGCGCACACGTGTCCATCGAACAGATCCGAAAGCCCGCAGCGCGCGAGGTCGGCGTTGCCGTTGCTCAGGGCGAAGATGCGATAGCGCGCGCGCAGCCGCTCGAGCGTGGGACGCACGTCCGGGAAGAGCGTGACGCGGTTGCGCGCCGCGAAGAAGACTTCGAACGCCGCGTCGACGGCGGCGTCGCGCTCGTCGCGGGCAGCGTAGCCGGCGGCCTCGAATTGGCGCGCGAGCGCGTGGCGGCGCAGGAAGGTGAAGTCGTGCGCGAGCTGGGGGTGGTCGCTCGCGGCCTGCGCGCGCAGCGCGCGCATCGACTCGACATCCTGGCCGGCGGCGGCGCGGGGGTGTTGCTCCCGCAGCCAGGCGATCAAGGCACGCTCGGCCGCCTCGATGGTCGGCGCCACCGGCCAGAGCGTGTCGTCCAGGTCGAGGCTGATCACCCGCGTCCGCGTCATGCGCCAATGTTAGCCTGCCAGCGGCTACAATCGCGCACTCACGAGGGGGATGACCATGAACACGACGCGCCGTGTGCTCGCCGCCGCCTGCTCCGCCATGTGTGCTCTGAGCGCCGCTGCCGCCGCGGCCGCCACCGGCGCCGCGGCGCCGGCGCAGCGTTTCGGGGTTCGCGACCTGGTCGAGCTCGAGCGCCTCGCCGACGTGACGGTCGCGCCCGACGGCGAGCGCGTCGCCTACACGGTGCGCAGCACCGATCTCGCCGCCGACAAGGGCCGCACCGCGCTGTGGATGATCGACACCGCGCGACGCCGCGCGGAGCCCACGCGGCTCACCGACCCGGAGCTCGGCGCGAATTCACCGGCCTGGAGCGCCGACGGCCGCTTCCTCTACTTCCTTGCGCGCAGCGGCGGTTCGAGCCAGGTTTGGCGGGTGCAGCCGGGCGCTGCGCCGACGGCGGTGACGCACCTGCCGCTCGACGTCGGCAGCTTTCGCCTGAGCCCGGACGGCGATCGGCTCGTCGTCAGCGTCGAGGTGTTCGTCGACTGCCCGACCCTCGAGTGCACGCTCTCGCGGCTGGCGGCGGCCAAGGCCGCAACCGGACACGGCGTCAAGTACGACACGCTGTTCGTGCGCCACTGGGACACCTGGAGCGACGGCCGGCGCTCGCAACTGTACGCGCTGACGCTCGGCGCGGACGGCACCGCGGGCGGCGAGCCGGTACGGCTCACCGCGGGTATCGACGGCGACGTGCCGGGCAAGCCCTTCGGCGGCCGCGACGACTACGCGATCAGCCCAGACGGACGCGAAGTGGCCTTCTCGGTGCGGGCGCTGCGTACCGGAGAACCCTGGTCCACCAACTTCGACGTCTACACCGTGCCCATCGGCGGCGGCCAGCCGCGCAATCTCACGGCGGACAACCCGGCGGCCGACCTCGCCCCGGCCTATTCACCCGACGGGCGCTCGCTCGCCTATCTCGCCGCCGACCGGCCCGGCTTCGAGTCGGACCGGCAGCACCTGGTGCTGCTCGACAGAGCCACCGGCGGCAAGCGCGCGTTGACCGCGCGCTGGGACCGGTCCGTCGACGCTTTCGCCTGGTCGCGGGACGGCCGCACGATCTACGCCACCGCCGACCACCTCGGGCAAAAGCCGCTGTGGGCGATCGATGCCGGCAGCGGGCACGTCACGGCGCTCACCGGCGCGGGTCACGTCGAGAGTTTCGCGCCCGGCAAGAACCGGCTGTTCTTCACCGTGGCGAATCTGGGTGCGCCCGCCGACCTGTATGCGGTCGGCTTCGCGGGAGGCCGTGCACAGCGCCTCACCCGGCTCAACGAGGCGCTGTTGTCGACGCGTACGCTCGGCTCCTACGAACAGTTCGACTTCGCGGGCTGGCACGGCGAGACGGTGTACGGCTACGTGGTCAAGCCCGCGGATTTCGCCGCCGGACGGCGCTACCCGGTGGCGCTGATGATCCACGGCGGACCCCAGGGCAGCATGGCCAACGAATGGCACTATCGCTGGAACGCGCAGGTCCTCGCCGGTGCCGGCTACGGCGTGGTGATGATCGACTTTCACGGTTCCACCGGCTACGGGCAGGCGTTCACGGACTCGATCAGCGGCGATTGGGGCGGCAAGCCGCTTGCGGACCTGAAGGCCGGACTCGCGGCCGCCCTCGCACGCAACCCCTGGCTCGACGGGGGCCGCGCCTGCGCGCTCGGCGGCTCGTACGGCGGGTTCATGGTCAACTGGATCGCAGGTGTATGGCCGGAACCGTTCCGCTGCCTGGTGAGCCACGACGGCATCTTCGACCAGCGCAGCATGTACTACTCGACCGAGGAGCTGTGGTTCCCCGAATGGGAGAACGGCGGCCCGGAATACGCCAATCCGGCCGGCTATGCGCGCTTCAACCCGATCGATCACGTCGCCGAGTGGCGCACGCCGATGCTCGTGATCCACGGCCAACTCGACTTTCGCGTGCCCTACGAACAGGGTCTGGCGGTGTTCACGGCGCTGCAACGCCGCGGCGTGCCGAGCGAGTTGCTGTACTTCCCGCAGGAGAATCACTGGGTGCTGAAGCCGTCGGACAGCATCCAGTGGTACGACACCGCGATCGCCTGGCTCGACCGCTGGACCCGGACGAACTGACCCCGGAGGCAGGCCGCGGCGTTCAGGCGTACAGCGCGCGCCACGCCGCCGGGTAGGCGGTGCCGAGGGCGATGATCCGCCGCAGCAGCTCGTCGTAGGAGAGCCCCGCGGTGCGCGCCGCTTGCGCGAAATCCTCGGTCTCGGAGAGGTTCGGATTGGCGTTCGCCTCGAGCACGTAGAGCGTGCCGTCGGCGCGCAGGCGAAAATCCATGCGCGCATAGCCGGACAGGTGCAGCGCCCGATAGATCCGCTTCGACAGCCGCTCCAGGCGCGCCTGGGTCCCCTCGGGCAGATCGTGGGCCGCCGCCGTGCTGATGCCGTACTTGCGCTGGTAGGCCCGGTCCCACTTCACCTTGCGGGTGGCGATCGCCGGCAGCTTCTCCGGCAGCGATCCGAAGCTCATCTCCCACACCGGCAGCACCGTGAGCCGCTCGTTGCCCATCACGCCGACGTACAGCTCGCGGCCCTCGATGTACTCCTCCACCAGCGCGTCGGACTTCGTCTGGTCGTGCACGAACTCGATGCGCTCGCGCAGCTGGCGCGCGTCCTCGACCACCGAGGCGTGCGCGATGCCGAGCGACGCGTCTTCGGTCGAGGACTTCACGAACATGGGGTAGCGCAGCTTGCCGGGCAGCCGCGGCTTCTTGCCGCGCGGAAACACCGCGAACTGCGGCGTCGGAATGCGGTGATAGGACAATAGCTGCTTGCAGAGCACCTTGTCCCGCGACAGCATCAGTCCGCGCGGATTGCAGCCCGTGTAGGGCTGATGGAGGAGCTCGAGGAACGCGACGACGTGCTGGTCGTAGGTGACGATCCCGTCGAACTCCTCCAGCAGGTTGAAGACGATGTCGGGCTGCCAGTCGCGCAGGCTTCGCCGCAGCTCCTGCAGGCTGTCGCTCAAGCCCAGGGGCATCACCTCGTGGCCGGCCGCCTTCAGGTGCGAGACCACGTCGTACTCGGTGCGCCACTCGTCGATCTCGCGCTCGGAGACTCCTTCGAGCGTCTCCGGAGGCACCAGCGTCGAGTGCACGGGGACCAGCACGCGCAGCTTCTTCACAACGCGACCCGCGGGAGCTGGCGCTCCTCGTAGGACTCGGCGAGGCGGCCTATCATCCAGCGCAGATGCGGCTTCAATTCGCGGCGTGAACCGCGCAGGTACAGGCCGAGCGCCTCGCAGCGCTCGATGGTGACACGCAGCACCTGGTGCACCAGGTACTCGCTGAAAGTGCCGGCGGCGGCGAGCTCGCCGACGAGCCCGTTGCGCGCCTCGCGCAGCACGCTCGCCGCCCGCGGCGCATCGCGGCGGCGGGGCGAGGTGGTGAACACCTTGAGCAGCAGCTCGTCGACGCCCGAGCGGCGCGGCGCCCGATAGCGCGCGAGCTTGCGCTCGTAGTGCGAACGCAGGGTGCGGGTCTCGTCGCGGATGTCCTCGACGCTGCTGCGGTCGAGCACGGGCGGCGCGGTCGCGGCCACCTCCGCCATGAGTTCGTCGATGTACTCGAGTTTCGCGAACGCCGGCCAGCCGCGGTACTCGCGGCGCCAGGCCGAGCGCGGCTTGAGCCACACCGCGAACGTTTCCGCGAAATCCTCGGTCGGGTGGGCCTGCGCGTACCACGCGCCGAGGTGCTGCACGAAGCGGCGGCTGCCCGGGCGCGGCCGGTAGGCGTCCGGGTACGGCAGCGACGCCGGTCCGAACACCTCGCGCCAGCGGCGGCGGCGGCGCAACCGATAGGCCGAGTCGATCGCGTGGCCTGCCTCGTGGCGCAGGATGCGCATCAGCCAGTTGCGATTGCCACCCTCCACCTCGCGCATGAAGCGCCGTTCCAGGGAGGCGAGCCGCCGGTGGGCGAGATAGAAGGGCACGGCGATGCCCGGCACGCCGTCCGGCGAGAACCACTCCTGCGCGAGCCAGCAGTGCGGACGGAAGCGCACGCCGCGGGCTTCGAGTTCCTCGTACAGCCGCTCGATGGACAGTTCGAGCTCGGTGCCCGCGATGCACAGGTCGAGGTCGCAGAAGCGCAGGCTCAGCAATTGCTCGTCGCTCAGGGCCTCCCACGCGAGCACGCGCCGACTCCCGCGGCGTCGGCCGCCGCCCCGGGTGGATCTGATCGCCTGCATGGCGCCCACGCTAATGCAAATCCCGCGTCTTGGATACTGGCGTGGACTGCGCCTCGCCCTCATCCAGTGCCGCATCGGTCAGCGCCGCAGCGAGCAGCCGGTCGGCCGCCGCGGTGAGCATTTCCCGACGACGGATGGCGGCCCGCCAGACCTCCGGAATGGCCGCCACGCCCCAGAGTGCGCCGGCGAGTTGGCCGAAGAGCGCACCACGGACATCGGCGTCGCCGCCGCCATTGACCACGGCGAGCACGCCGTCGCGAAACCCCGTGGCGCCGGCGAGCGCCGCCGGCAGCCAGTCGAGTTCCTGCCCGTCGTCCGCGCCGCCGCCGTGAGCCCGCAGCAACGCGCGCGCCTCGGCGAGGAGCGAGTCCGCCGTGGCGCCGCGCAACGCCGCGAGCAGCAGCGCCGCGTGTCGCCGCGCCAGCGATCGGGACGACGGCCCCGGGTGGGTGAGCGCCGCGATGCGTGCCGCCCAGTCGAGGGCACGGGCCGGGTGATCGGGCGCCGCGAGCGCGGCCGCGCCTGCGCGCGGCAACGGCTCGAACGGGCTTCCCGCCCCGAGCTCGGCGGCCGATCCCGGCGCCTCGCCGGCGGCACGTGCCACCGCGGCGGTGATGCCGACGCACTCCCCGGTGCTGGAGAAAGCTCCCTCGCGCCGCCAGCGCCCGAAGCGCCCGCGCAGATCGTCCACATCGACCGCCTCGCGCGCCGCGAGACTCTCCGCCGTGGCGAGGAACAGAGCCGCGTCGTCGGTGAAGGCTCCGGGCGGCAATCGCCAGCGGCCGCCGCCGCCGAGATCGCGCACCGGGGCAAAGCGCGTTACGCCGAGAAACTGCACCGAAGCGCCGAGTGCGTCGCCGATCGCCAGCCCGTAGACCGCGCCGAGGTAGCGCCGGTAGAGCCGCTGCGCGCCCGACAGATCGATCTCGAACCCCGCCTCGGCGGGCGGCTCGCGCCACGACCGCACCCAGTCGCGCTGCAGCGCCGACAACGACGGCGTGTCCTCGTGCGCCGCCGGCGCGACACGCGCCAGCGCCGCCTCGGCGGCGAGTCCGTGCCGGCACAACCAGCACGCCGCCACCGTGGCCGTGCGGCCCCCGGCGCCGCGCGCGTGCAGGTAGACCACGTGCCCCACCTCCAGCGCCCGATCGACGTAGTCGAGGATGTCGGCCATCGCGCGTTCGCTGGCCGGCGCCGCTCCGCGCGGCACCGCCATGCGCACGTAGACCACGTAGCGTCCGTCTGCGGCACGCACCGTCGGCAACAGGTGCGCGTAAGACGGGCACTCCTCGGCGGCCGACAGATCGATGAAGTAGGTGATTCCGGCGCCGAGCAGCGCGTCGAGCCGCCGGGCGTACTCGTCCCGGGATTCGTCTTCCGGGTGCGGGCCGAGCAGGAGCCTGCCCTCCTCGAGCCAGCGACAGCCGGGCAAGGGCTCTGCCGGGTGACCGGTCACTCGGCGGCAGGCTCGACGGAAGCGTCGAGTTCCCAGGGAAGCGGCCACTCCACGCCCTCGCCCGCGCGCGGCTCGCCGGCGGCGGCCCGCAGGGCCTCGAGGCCCGCGAAGTCGAACGCGCGCGGATCGGCGAGCTGGGACGGCGCGACGTTGCGCAGGCTCGAGAAGATCGACTCGATCCGCCCCGGGAAGCGCGCCTCCCAGTCGGCGAGCATGTGTTTCACGGCGACCCGCTTGAGGTGCTGCTGCGAACCGCACAGATCGCAGGGAATGATCGGAAAGGCGCGCGCCGCCGCGTAGCGCGCGATCAGCCGCTCCGGCACGAACGAGAGCGGTCGGATGACGATGTGGCGCCGGTCCTCCGACAGCAGCTTCGGCGGCATCGCCTTCAGCCTTCCTGAGAAGAACAGGTTCAGGAACAGCGTCTCGATCAGATCGTCGCGGTGATGGCCGAGAGCGATCTTGGTGATGCCGTTCTCGGCCGCGTACCGGTACAGCGCACCGCGGCGCAGTCGCGAACACAGCCCGCAGAACGTCTTGCCCTCCGGGACCACGCGCTTGACCACCGAGTAGGTGTCCTGTTCGATCACGTGATACGGCACGCCGAGGCCCGTCAGGTAGCGCGGCAGGACGTCGGCCGGGAAGCCGGGCTGCTTCTGATCGAGATTGACGGCCACCACATCGAAGCGCACCGGCGCGCTGCGCTTCAAGGAAAGCATCATGTCGAGCAGCGTGTAGGAGTCCTTGCCGCCCGACAGACACACCATCACCCGGTCGCCGTCCGCGACCATGCCGTACTCGGCGATCGCCTTGCCGGTGAGCCCGCGGATGTGCGCGGCGAGCTTGTGGAAGGTGTTCGAGGCGGGCTCTGCGCCGCCCGTCGGGCCCGTCACGACGTTTCCAGATACTTGGTCTCGAGATAGCGCAGGTAGGCCGCCGCGGTCAGCGGCTTGCCGGTGGCCTGTTTCATGAGATCCTGCACCGGGAGTCGCGCGCCGACCCCGTGCACGTTGTCGCGCAGCCACTCCATCACGCCACCGAAACGCCCCGCGGCGATCTCCTCGTCGAGCGACGGCAGCTCGCTGCGCAGCGCCTCGTGCAACTGACCCGCGATCACCGCGCCGAGCGCGTACGAGGGGAAGTACCCGAAGTGCCCCACGGCCCAGTGGATGTCCTGCAGGCAGCCGTCGACGTCGTTGCCCGGCCGCACGCCCAGCCGCTCCTCGAGATTCTCGTTCCACGCCTCGGGGAGCTGCGCCACCGGCAACTCGCCGTCGAGGATCCGCTTTTCGAGCTCATAGCGCAGCATGATGTGCACCGGATAGGTGAGCTCGTCCGCATCCATGCGAATCAGGCTGCGCTTCACGCGCGTCAGCAGGCGGTAGAGATTCTCCTCCGCCCACTCCGGTCCCGACACCTGCAGGAACTTCTCCAGCAGCGGCTTCAGGTAGCTCACGAACGCGCGGCTGCGACACAGGTTCATCTCGAACAACAGCGACTGGCTTTCCTCCAGCGCGAGGCCCCGGTCCCGTCCCACCGGCTGGTCGCGCCAGGCCTGCGGCAGGCCGAGGTCGTACATCGCGTGGCCGGTCTCGTGCACGGCGCCGAGCAGGCCGGTGAACGGATCGCTGGCGTCGAAACGGGTGGTGACGCGGATGTCGCCGGGCACGCCCTCGGTGAAGGGATGCTCGCTCTCGTCGAGCCGGCCGCGGTCGAAGGGAAAGCCGAGCGCCTTCAGGACCTCGGCCGCGAGCTGGCGCTGGCGCGCGACGCCGAACTTGCCGGCGAGCGGCAATGGCGGGCGGGCCGCCTGCACCTCGATGGCCTCGTTGATGAGCCCGGGAAGCTTCTGCGACAGCGCCTTGAAAATGGTGTCGATGTCGCTGGTCGATATGCCCGGCGTGAAGCCGTCGATCAGCGCGTCGTAGGGCGCAAGGCCGCGCGCCTGACCGAGCAGCGCCGCCTTGTCGCGCACCAGGTGGACCACTTCCTCGAGGTGCGGCGCGAATATCTTGAAGTCGTTCGCCTTGCGCGCCTCCACCCAGAACACCTCGGCGCGCGCAGTGACCTTGGCGAGCCGCGCGATCAGCGACGGCGGTGTCGCGATGGCGTGGTCGCGCTGGCGGCGCATCTCGCGCAGGTTCGCCAGCTGCCAGTCTTCGAGCTGGCCGGCCGCGGCCTCGGCGCGTTCCAGGAGCCGCGCCACCTTCGGCGTGGTGAGCAAGGCGTGATGCTCGGTCTCCAGCGCGGCGAGCTGCTCGCCGCGCACGTCCGAGCTGCCGCGCGGCATCATGACCGCCGCGTCCCAACGCAGCAGCGAGAGCGCGCCACGGAACGCGTGGAGTCGCCGGAACTCCTGTTCCAGTTGTTGATAGGGTGTGGCCGCCATGGTGGTCTCGGATGAGAGCCGCCCGTCACCTGCCCGACGCGGCGAAGGGGACGGCCCCGGTTTTTCGCACAGTCTACCAGAGCGCCACCCGAATCGGGCGCTATGCGATCAATATTTTTCTATTTTTCAATGACTTGCGAAAAACTGCCGGAGCGATAGCGAGCCGTCCTGGTGAAACGGCAAGGCGCGCATGAACGGCAGGTCGATGCTCGCGGTACCGGCGAGCGAGTACGCCACCTCGTCGCCGTGACGATCGACGTTCTTGAGCGCCTTGAGCAGCCCCGAGGCAAGGTTCGCGCCGATGGTCATGTCGAACTGCGTGTTGCCGCCCGCCGGAACCACGAACGGCTTGGTGGTGACCCCGCTCGCCACCGGCTCGCCGGCGATCGACAGATCGGCGCGCAGGCTCTTCACCGGCAGCGCGCGATCGTTCGGGTTGTCGATCCGGAACGTGGCCAGAAGATTCTGCTGGAACAGGTTCCCGCCGAGCACGCGCACGTCCACGACCTCGAGGTTCGGTTTCTTGAAGCTCGGCGCGATGAGACCGCAGCCCGCGGTCGAGAGCACCGCCAGGATCAGGGCGACGGCGGCCAACCCGGGACGCCGGCCGGTGCGCGGATCAGCGCATCGATTGCTGCTGTGGCGTGGCAACATGCGCACGATGATAACCGCTCTCCTTCACCGCGCCAGACGGTCGCCGTCCGGCGACGGCGCCCGTGAGGCGACACGGCCCGGCGGCAGTGCGTGCGACCGCCTGGTAGCCGTGATCCTGGTCGCCGCGTGCTGCCTGACCGCCGGCTGCCAACGTCGCGGCGATGCCGCGGCGCCGGGCGCCACTGCGGCCGGCGCCGCGCAGCCCGCGTCGGCCGCGACCGCCGGCGCGACCCGCTGCCTCGCCGCCGGCGATGGCTATCTGCGCGCCCGCGTCCAGGGCGCGCTCGACCTCGACGTGGATTGGCCCAACAGCGGCACGCACTGCGCCGGCGAGTCGCGCCCTGCGCCGCCTGGCATACGCGTGAGCTTCGAGCGCACGCCAGGTTCTGCACCCGACCTGTTGTTCGTATTCGGTGTGCGCGACGTGCGCGCAGGCAGGCCTGCGCGCGGCACGCCGGTGAATCTCACCGTGATCATCCAGGGCAGCGGGCGCATCTACGGCACGCTCGGCGACTCGCGGTGTACCATCGACGAGTTGACGCAAAGGCCGCTGCCAGAACCCTCGACTTTTCGGGTGGAGGCGCGCGGTTTCTGCACCGGACCTGCGCGAGCGGTGCACGGCGAGGACTCCGTGCTCGTGAGTACGTTCGAGTTCGCCGCACCGGTGCATTTCGACGATTCGGCCGCGACGGGTGAGGTGACTCGATGACGCTGGAAGATGCGAAGACGCTTCGGGGTTCGATGACGCGGGCCGAGATGGCGCGCGCGTGCGCTCACAGGATTGCACTGTTCGGCGCCGCCGCGCTGCTGCTGTCGGCGGCCTCTGTGGTGCAGGCACAGCCTGCGGCGGCGACGCCTGCGGCGGGCGCCGCCGCCGCGGTTCCGGGCATGGAGCCCCTGTCGGCGTTCCCGCGCAGCCTGCTCGCGATCCGCACCGCCGGCGGCAGCGTGCTCAACTTCAAGATCTGGACGGCCGACACGCCGGCGCGGCGCGAACAGGGACTGATGTTCCAGCGTCAACTCGATGAACACGCCGGCATGCTGTTCCTGTTCACCCCCGACCGGCCGATCGCCATGTGGATGAAGAACACCTATCTGTCGCTCGACCTGTTGTTCGTCGGTCGCGACGGGCGCATCACCTACATCGCGCGCCAGGCCAAGCCGATGTCGGAAGACATCATCGCTCCGCCCGGACCGGTGCACGCGGTGCTCGAGTTGAACGGCGGCGCCGCCGACCGGTTCGGCATCCGCGAGGGCGATCGGGTGGTACATCCGGCGTTCGCGCAGCGGCCGTAGCGCCGCTGCAACAATCGCATATTACATCGAGGATAGGTCGTTTCCTTCGCGTCGCGTTACAGGCACACTGTGGCGCGTCAAAGGCTGCCGGAGGCGTCCGAATCGACGCGCGATCCCGCGCAGGTCGGAGCGGCGTCGGCGCCACCAACTCATGGAGAGATCCCTATGAAAAGAATATGGGTGTTAGGACTCATGGCGGCGAGTGCTGCCGCGGGCACGGCCCTGGCGGCGGATGACACCGGGGCTTGGTACTTCAGCCCCATGCTGCAGTACAACAAGATCGACGATCACCGTCAGGCCAACCAGGACTACGGCTACCAGCTGGGTCTGGGCTACGACCTGCCGAAGGAGTGGGCCGCGGAGCTCAACTACGGCAGCTTCGAGACCAACCACCGCGCCGGCGGACCGGCGTTGCACCTGTACCAGCACTCGATCGACGTGCTGAAGAAATTCGCTCCGGACGCCGACTACCACCCCTACCTCATCGGGGGCACCGGCGAGCTCGACGACGTGGTGCCGACCGTCGGCTACAAGCGCGCCTGGATGGCCGAAGCGGGCGCCGGCATCATCACCGGCATCGGCGACCAGACGGGATCCACGCGCTGGCAATTCCGTGCCGAAGGCAAGTACCGCTACGAGTTCATCAATCACAACGTCGACGGCGTGAAGGATCCGAAGGATCTGCTATTCGGCATCGGCGTGCAGTTCATGTTCGGCGCACCGGAAGCCAAGCCCATGCTCGCGGCCGCCGCACCCCCTCCCCCGCCGCCGCCGGCGGCTGAGCCTCCGCCCCCGCCGCCGCCCCCGCCGGTGATGAAGCCGCTGGACAGCGATGGCGACGGCGTACCGGACAGCATGGACAAGTGCCCGAACACCCCCAAGGGCGACAAGGTGGACGCGAACGGCTGCACCATCCGCGACGAGATCAAGCTCGAGGGCGTGCACTTCGCCACCGATTCGGCGAAGCTCACGGACGACTCGGACGAAGTGCTCGGCTACGCGGTGCGTACGCTCAAGGCCCATCCGGAGCTCGTGATCGAGGTGCGCGGCCACACCGACAACACCGGCAGCAAGAAGCACAATCTCGTGCTCTCGCAGCACCGGGCCGAGTCGGTGATGGAGTACCTGCGCGCGCACGGCGTGACCAACACGCTCACCGCGAAGGGCTACGGCGAGGATCTGCCGATCGCCAGCAACGCAACCGCCGAGGGCCGGGCGCAGAATCGCCGCGTGACCCTGAAGATCGTCGGCGGCAACTGACGCCGAGCGTTTCGATACCGCCGCGCCGGTCGCACCCCGACCGGCGCGGTCGGTATCCCGAGTCAAGACTCGAGCCGGAGTCCCGAACTGATGTTCCTCAACGTCGACGGTTTCTTGAATCCGGATGAGGTTGTGGCGGTACGCGACTGCGCGCGCAGCGCGAACTTCATTGACGGTCGGCGCACGAACCCGCACAACGCGACCAAGAATAATGCGATTGGGGATCCGGCCGATCCGAGCGCGCAGCGAGCGGCACAGATCGCGCTCGGAGCCTTCCAACGCAGCGAACCAGCTCGCAACTTTGCGATTCCGGAGCGCATAGCCCTGCCTCAACTCGCCCGCTATGGCGAAGGCATGACGTACGGCGCGCACATCGATGCGGCATTCATGGCCGTTGGCTCCGGATCGCTGCGCTCGGACGTCTCCTGCACAATTTTCATCGGCGATCCGTCCACCTACGTGGGAGGCGAACTCGTCGTGACCCTCGGCACGGAGGAAGTTTCTATCAGGGGCAATCCTGGCGACGCGGTCCTGTACCCCTCGACCACGGTGCACCGAGTGACGCCAGTCACCGCCGGCGAGCGGCTGGTCATGATCACTTTCATCCAGAGCCGTATACCCGATCCGATGCAACGGGAGCTCATCTACACTCTCGGGGAAATACGCGCCCTGGAAGCGTTGAAAATGGATTGGCGTAACCGAGTTCGACTGGATTTCGTGATTCAGAACCTGCAGCGATTCTGGTCGCGTTGACCGTCGACCGCGGCGTGCGCGATGGCCTCGCGGAGTCGTGCTAGTCCGGCAACCTGAACCAGCAGTTGAACGCGATCGTTACGCGCAACGCCTCCCCATCGAACGGCTTGACGTCATGCAATACCCACGAGGGAAATAGCACGAGCTGACCTGGCACCAGCGACAGGCCCGCCGTCTGCATGGCATAGGGGAGTTGCATGTTCGCAATGCCCGCGTCCATGTGCATGCCATAAGTCAGGAAAGGACTGACGAACGTCAACACCCCGCTCTGCTTGTTGGCGGGATTCGGCCTACCGTCGTCGACGCAGTAGACACCGCTCCACGACGCGTTTGGGTGATTGTGCAACCCGAAATAGCCGCCGTTGCGGGTTACGTGGAACCAGCTCTCGTTGTACAGCTCGAGCCGCCGCAACGTATCGCGATCGTAGCCATTAAGCCGGCCGACGACGGCCAATAGGTGTTCCCAACAAAAGCGCTTGAGCTCCTGCACGGCCGGGTTGGCGTCGCGAAACAAGTCGAAGCGGCTCTCGAACACTTGCGCGTTGCGTTGCGTGAGCGGTCGTGGGTTGGCGGCACCGCCGCTGCGCTCCGCCTCCAGCGCGAACTGCAGCAAGCGCTGATTCAGCGCTTCCGGCGCCGGGTGGCGCGCGAACGCGAATGGAACGGCGAACATGTTGACGATCTCGGCCGGCTGCATCCGCCACCTCCCAGGTCGCGCACCGCGCGCCTGCGTCGCGAATTCTAGCCTCAACGTCACCTTGGGTGGGGATCGGCTAGGATGACCGCCTATGCTTAAGCACGTCGACGTTTCCGACCTCGCTGCCTCACCGCGATTGTATCCGCTGCGACTGTCGTCACCAACCGCGATGGCGATGCTCGAATTGACCGAGGACGAGTATAGGGCGGCAAGCTTCCTCGATGATCGACTCCTCACGCAGCAGCGACAGGTGAATGTCGTGCCGCTCGATTCGGTACGCCGCGCGGTCGCATCCTTGGACGTGCGCCTCAACTTCATCTTCCACATCGGCCATGTCGGGTCGACCCTGTTGGCTCGACTGATCGGCGCGCATCCGGATTGTTTCGCGTTGCGCGAACCTTCGATGCTGCGCGCCCTCGCGGACCAGCTGTCACCACCGGGGCCGGGTGCCGGAAGGCCCGCCTACGGCCTCGAACTGCGCGACACGCTCGCCTTGCTGGGGCGTCGCTGGCGGCCGGAACAAACGGTGCTCGTCAAGGCGACGAGCGTCGTGAACGAGATCGCAATCCCGATACTCGAGCTCACGCTCGGCGGCACCGCGCTGATGATGTACTCACGACCTCGGCAATACATGCAGTGCATACTGGGTGGGCCGAACTCGCGACTGGAATCGATGCATCTTGCCGGTGCGCGCTTCGCCCGCCTGAACGGTCGACTCAATACGTCCACGCAGGTACCTCCGCGTTCACTGAGGCCACCGCGCTCGGAGGGCGAGATCATCGCCATGAATTGGCTCTCCGAGATGAGCGCGCTCGAGGAGGCCTCCCGACGTCACCCTGAACGGATTCGCTGGCTCGACTTCGACCAGTACCTCATGGATCCGCGTGGTGGCCTGAAGTTTGCGTTTACGACGCTCGGTCTGGAGGTTCACGATAGGCAACTCGCGGCCTTGGTGAGCGGCCCGCTCATGCATCGATATTCCAAGGATCCCCAGCACGCCTACGATGCGGAACTACGACGCGACGTGCTGGCGGCGGCGGCAGTCGAACACGCCACCGAGATCGAGCGTGGCCTTGCCTGGTTGTCGGCGGCTATAGACGCGACCCCGGGTTCGGCCGCGCTGCGCTCGCTCATCGGCGCTGGCGGCTGGTGAACGACGGTGTATCGGCCGGTGATTAAAAAATCGGGGCGGACCGAAATCCGCCCCGATTATCTTCCACCGAGTCGAGTTGATCTTGAATCGACGCCCGGCAGAGTGCCCGGGTCGCCGCGATCAACGCGCCTCAGAACTGCGCGATGATCTGACCGAAGATGAAGCGACCCAACGCGTCGTACACCTGCGGGAACGTGTTGCCGTTCCCGTAGACGCCAGGCAGGTTGGAGGTGCCGATGACCGGCGGGGCCTTGTCGAGCACGTTGTTTACGCCCAGTCGTACGGTCACATGGTCAACCAAGCGTACCGACGCCTCGAGGTCGAGGTAGCTGCGCGAGGAAAGGAACGCATCGGTATTGGATATCCCGCCGTTCGCAACCGTCCCGCCACCCGCAGCCGCCAGGTTTGCGTTCGGACTGAGCTGTTCCAGCGTGACTGGCGAGTAGTAGCGCCAGGTCGCCGACAGATCGAGTCCACTCCACGGGGTCGACCAGGTGGCGTTCAACTTGTGACGCCAGCGGAAGGTCGGCGTGCCGCAGATGGAGCCGTAATAGCCGCCGCAGTCGTAGGCAGTGGACGGACTCGCCGCAATCGGCGTCGTAATGAAGTTATCGACGTAGGTGCCGACGATGCTCGAGTGCAACTTGCCGAATCGCCCGAGGTCGTAGGTGTAGGACATGTCGAGGTCGATGCCACGCTCCTGCAACTTGCCGACGTTCTGCAACGTGTCGGTCACGTAACCGCTCTCCTGGATCCAGAGAGAGCCGAAGGAGTCACGATGAATGTCGTTGCAGAGAACACCGTTGTTCAAGCACTGCGAGAGAATGTTGCCGCCGCCGACGTTCTGGATGACGTTCTCGACCACGATATTGAAATAATCGATTTGCGCCCGGAAATTCGGAATGAATGACGGGGTGAATCCGATGCCGAAGGACGTGGTGAGCGCGGTCTCGGGTTGCAGGCCCGTGTTGCCTCCGAGCAAGCCGTTGTACTGGCCCGCCGGATTGACCTGGACGTTGCCGAACTGAGCCGCAGTGACGCCGGTGCGTCCGCACTGCGCCGCGTTGTAGCCATTGACCAAGCCGTTGGTCGCCGGGCCCGCGCAAGGATCAGCGGTGAACGTGCCGTCGAGGGCGACGGAGGACGCCGCGTACAGCTCGACGATGTTCGGTGCACGTACCGCACGCTGGAAGCTGCCGCGCAGCCGGAAATCCGACGTCGGCGCCCAATCCACGCCGAACTTGAAGGTGTTGGTCTGGAAGCCTTGATCGTAGCTCGAGTACCGGTAGCCGGCCTCGACGTCGAGGCTCTTCGCCATGAACCGGTCCTCGGCGATCGGCATGCGGCTCTCCAGGAATCCTTCCTTGGCGATCAGGCCGCCGGAAACCGGCAGCACGTTTCCGCCGAAGCCGGACAGGAACTGGTTGGCGTTCTGCTCCGCGTAATCCGGCAGGAAGCTCAACGTCTCATCCCGATACTCACCGCCGACGTTGACCTTCAGGCCGGAACTGGCCAACGGCGACTGGATCCCGTACTTGCCGAGATCACCGGTGAAGTTGACGTTCACGATGCGCTGTTCGGTCTTGCCCGACGCGCTGCCGAGGGCCGACAGGTAATTCACCGCCGCGGGCGTGACACCGCCGAGCTGGAAGATGTTGTACGGCACGCACGGCGGGCCCGAGGCGCACTGCGGGTTGCTGGCCGTACCGGTAACGTCCAGTGCGTTCTGCAGGTTGTTGGAATTGAAGTACCCGGTGGTATCCGAGGTCAGATTGACCGACGAATACTGGAAGCTCGCGTCGTAGGTCCATGCATCGTCGATCTTGCCCTTGACCCCTAGGACTTCGTGGAAATCAACGTGCTCGAGCGCGCTCTGGCGCGGCCCACCCTCGACATTTCTACGACCGATCAACAGGTTGAAATTGCCATTGGTCGCACCACCGCACCACGTTGAGAGCTCGGAGGAGGACAGAAACGGATTGCTGCACGGCACGTTGTAGGTCGCGGAGCCGAAGAACGCCCCACCCGGCGCGATCTGCGCCACCGATCGATCGTCCATGAACATGGACTGCGAGTAAACGTCCGCGTGCTCGTTGAATTCGTAATGCAAGAACGCGCCCGCCGTGTACCGCTCGTCGGGACGCTGAAAATAATTCAGCGGACCGTAGTTGTAGAGGTCAGACCCAGTGAAGGGCACCAGCGTACCGTTCGGACCAATGGTCTGCTTCGGACCGAGCGAACCATTGGCGTTGACTAGGTTGAAGCGGCCCGGATAAGACGTCGAGGATCCGCCGCAGGTGAATTTGCCGCCGGTACTGTACGAGCCCGCGAGATAGCCCGAACCGAGGGTACAGGCGCTGTACGAATAGTCGCCCTGCATCACGGCCGCGACTTCGCGATAGGTCGCGTAGAAAGTCGCATTGCCCTTGTTGTCCGGCGAGTTGACGCCGGCGATGAAGGCGAGCGACTTCTGGTTGCCCGGGTTGACGCTCGAAGGCGCCTGTTGGAAGCCCTTGGCGCTGATGGCCTCGTCCACGCCCTGGACGTCGCTGTTGCTGTGGTTGTAGAAGCCGGCGTCTGCAACCAGTTTCACGCCTTCGAAGTGGTCGTTGAGCTTGAAGTTGACGACGCCCGCCACTGCATCGGCGCCATAGGTCGACGACGCACCGCCGGTGAGGACTTCGACGCTGTCGATCAGTTCGACGGGAATCATGTTGAGGTCGGAGGCGCCACCGCTGGTGGGATCGCCGGGGCCGAGGCGGAAGCCATTGACCAGCACCAAGGTGCGCTTCGCGCCCAGGCCACGCAAGTCAACCGTGGCCGTGCCGTCGGAGCCGTTTGAAATAGTTGATCCCTGCGACGCGAACACCTGGGGCAGTTCGTTCAACAGGTCTTCGACGCGAGTCACGCCTGTCTTGGCGATGTCTTCCGAGGAGACCGCGATCACCGGACTGATGGCGCTGTCGTTCGGCACGGCAATGCGCGAACCGGTAACGACGACTTCGGACAGCGTGGTGTCACCGCCGACGGATACCGGAGCCTGCTGCGCATGCGCGCTGCCAAATGCCGCCACAAGCGTGCTACCAGACAAGGCCGTGCGAATGGCCCGCTGGAGCATTGCATTGCTGGGTTTCGTTGTGTTCATCGTGAGAGCTTCCCTCAAATTTCTGTGTTTACGATTCTCAACGAGGCAATCGATCAGCGACGGAATCGGTGTACGGACCCCCTTAAGTCCGCGCCCGAAGACTAGGGAGGCGGTATGGCTTCGAACATGATCCAATCCCGTTCGTCGAGCGACCTGTAGCCTGCCGCTTTAGAAACTCGACTATAAAGCACCAGACGACACCGAAACAACGGGAATTTGCTGGGCGAGGCCCAACGCATCCTCCATTCAAACTAAATATCTGATTTATATGTAGTAACTGGATCGAGACGACGATAAAGTTGCGCCCAAGAGGCCAACAGGGTTGTTGCGAAAATGTCGCGAGATGATTCCGAGAAGAATCGGGAGGACCACCAAGCGGAGCGGGCGGCTCAGGCCGAACTGGCTTCCGCCAACAGCGCATTCCACGCAGCGTTGGCCGCCGGCGATCTGGCGACTGCGGCGCGGGTCGCCGGGTCACTTCGCATTCGCAGACCAACGGCGCCGTTAGGCTGGATTCTCGGGAGCATAGAAGCGCTGCTCCGGGATGACAAGCCTGCGGCACTGGCGTTCATCGATGAGCCCCTGCGCGCCGTTCCGAGCCACGTTCCCTCTTTGCTACAGAAAGCCGAGGTACTCCTCGCCCTCGGTCGGCGCGAGGACGCGCTGACCGTTGCCGAACGGGCGAGTGAGCACTCGCAAGGCGACTCTGCCGCCCTCGATGCCATCGGGCAGTTCCTCGTGCACGCGGCGGCGTATTCGCAGGCGCTGCCGATATATGACCGCGCGCTCACGCTCGCTGCGGAGGATCCCGATCTGCTGGGCAAGCGAGCCGTGATCCATCGCTTCCTCGGCAACATTGATCGAGCCATCGACGACACGGAACGCCTGCTACAGCGGGTTACTCACGATGCAGAGGCGTTGAAGAGCCTCGCCGAGTTGCAACGCCAAACGCCTCGAAGCAACCTCATCGAGCGACTCAAGATCGCGCTGACCGCATGGCCAGAAGAGTCGCGCGAAGCCGCCGCGCTGCACTTCGCGCTGGCGAAGACCCACGAGGATCTCGGTGACCCTGACGCAAGCTGGCATCACCTCGAGCACGCGAACCGCATCGAGCGCCGTCGCGTGCAATATGATCCGGCGATCGACCGGGCCGTCGTGGATCGTATCGTGGCCGGATTTTCCCGAGCTGGCGAGGATGCCGCGGAGGGTACCGGCGAGCGGCCTATTTTCATCATCGGCCTGCCGCGCACAGGCACGACCCTGGTGGAGCGGATCATCGGCAATCACCCGCAAGTCCACTCGGCGGGCGAACTGTCCGCACTCTCAGAGGCCATCGGTGCCGTGGTCACCTCGCGGCACGGACCGGTGCGGGACTGGCTCACGTTCGCCTCCGCGCTCGAGGGGCTCGACCCTGCCGCCGTGGCGCGCGAGTACCTTGCGCGCGCGCGCGCGCGACGCGGCACACGGCAACGATTCTCGGACAAGCAGCCCACCAATTTCATGCACGTCGGCACGATTGCGCGCGCCTTTCCGCACGGGCACGTGGTGCACGTTACCCGCCACCCGCTGGCCGCCTGCCACGCGATCTACAAGACGCGTTTCGGAGGCACCTATCCCTTCGCCTATGACCTATGCGAAATCGCGCACTTCTACGTCGGCTACCAGCGGTTGATGGCGCATTGGCGCGCGCTGTACCCGAATCGGATCCTCGACGTTTCTTACGAGGAGGTCGTGACCGACCTGAAAGGATCGGTGCGTCGTCTGCTGGCGTATCTGGAACTTCCCTTCGACGCGCAATGCCTCGATTTTCACCTGAATCCCAACTCCACCGCCACGGCCAGCGCGGTGCAAGTCCGCCAGCCGCTCTACGACACCTCGCTCGAGCTCTGGCGCCAGTTCGCCAAGCAACTCGAGCCGGCACGCCGGATTCTGGAGGAGGCCGGGATCGATTGTCATTGACTCGCGCGCGGGTTGCCCGCGGCGCCCTGACCTGCCGGCCAGTCAGCGGATGCGCGTCACTTTACAACCGCGCCCGCTGTCCAACCGCATCCAATAGGAGCCAAGGACGCCTGGCGAAATCGTTACCGAAGCACCGATTCGGGCGAGCAGTTCTCCTTCGGCGGTTTGCTGCAACCACTCTTGGCCGTTGTCGAGCGTGAACTTCAGACGCCCGCCGCCGGCGGCCGCAAGGCCGACCACGTGGGCGGTGAACCGTGCCGCCGGCGGCGCGATCGGGGCAATGTCCGTCCCCACTGAGGCTGGGTCTGCGGTGAGCTCGCGCAGCCGTCCGACGGACCGGTCGTAACAAGCGAGACGCGCCGCTCCATCCTCGATCTGTTGGCACCCCAGGACGGCGCCGACCGCGGGCGCCAAAACGCCGCCCGTGTCCGCATCGACCGGCGGCGCGCACGCTGCGAGCACCAGCAACGATGCTCGCAATACCGGCAAGTGCAAAGCGCGTGTACCCGTCAATCCGATCTCCCGCTTGGGACGCGAGGGCCGAGCGCCGGACCGAGCGGATCGAGCTGTAGCCCACTTCATCCGAAGCGCTCGCCTTCAGGCGCCGGTCGCATCCCCGTCGGGTCGTAGTACTTGGCGTACGCCTCGGTGGCGTGCTTCACGAAATCACGTTCGGCGGGGGTGAGCAACGGATTCCAGATGTCAAAGATGAGGATGGCGCGCGGCGCATCCGAATCGTTCCAGGCGGCGTGCTCGATGGTGTCGTCGAACACCCAGGCTCTCCCCGGCACCCACTCCCGCGTGGTACCGCCGACGCGAAAGCCGCAATCCGGCGGCACTACGAGCGGCAAATGCACCGTGAGGCGCGTATTGGTGACACCGGTGTGCGGCGGTATGCGGGTCTTCGCCTCAAGGATCGAGAAAAATGCAGTCGGCGCCCGCGCCTCGATCCGGCAGCGCGGCACGTTTTCCTCGAGCACTCGCGCCGTCAGCGGACAGCGGGCGATGTGGTCGGCGTTGCCCGCACCCTGATTCCACAAGAAATAGGCGCTCCACCGTCGCGATCGGTTCAGCTCGCGCCACTGATCCAGCGGCATACTCGGCGGGAAGTCGATGTAGGGCTGCAGACCCTCCTGGTCGGTGGCCAACGCCCGCATGAGTTCGGCACGAATATCCTCGCTCGCGGCTTCGACCGCATCGAGCCAAGGAAACTGGTCACGCTCGAAAAATTCGATAGCCGGCAGTTCCGGAAAGTACATCCAGGTCGGCTGCGACACGTAACGAGGCTGACGTCGCAAGAGCAAGTCGAGACACTTGTCTATACGGCGCTGAGAGCCCGCGCCGTGCCGTTCCCGCACGGCGACCAGGGAGGCCTCGAGCGTTCGTTCCAGAGTGCGCAGGTCCGAGTCGACCACACTCTTCGCGCGCACTAGCGCGGTCCGCACGCTGTCCGGCACCGCATGGCCCGGTGGTACGCTATCGAGCGCATTTTGGTAGGCCCGCGCCGCATTGCGCACGTCGCCCGTCTCCTCGAGGTACTGCGCTTTCTGCAGCAGCGCCTGCAGATGGCGTGGCTGCAACTCGAGCGCCTTGTCGAGGGCATTCAATTCTTCGGCACGCCGTCCGAGCGCCTTGAGCGCGCCGGCAAGATTGGCCCACAAGGACGGGTGCTTGGGATCGGCAACCGTGGCGCGCTGGAACAGAGCCAGGGCCTGTTCCGCCTCGCCTCGCGCGAACACGCGCACACCCAACTCATTCAGCACCGCCGGATGATCCGGCGCCTGCTGGGCAAGGCGAGCCAGAATTTGCTCGGACTCGACCGGACGGCCCGCGGCCGCCTCGGCCTTGGAGGCCTGCAGCACGCGTAGGATCATGGCATCGTCGAGAGCCGGGCCGGCGTTCAAGGGCGTGTTCACGATTCGTGCTCGAGTGTGTGCCGCGGAGTGCACGCGTTGAATGGATTGTACTCACAGGCGCAAAGCCTGGGTAAACCCGTTGGTGCCAGCTGCGATGAGGCACCTTCTCATTTCGTAGTTCTCGAATTGATGCTGGCTTCGAGGTAAGTCCCTTCTGCTCACGCGAGATGTGCGCCGTTACCCGATTGGGTGAGGTTGGGGGAGCGGCACCTTCCAGTCGAACGCCGGATTGACGAACGTGGCACTGTCGCTCGCCCCCCCCCGATGAGGTTCTGTACGACGTCAACGCTTACCATGGCGGATGGCACGCTCAGCGGATTCCCCCACTTTGCAGGGGCTCGAACACGCCCAGGTGCACACCGCGGGCGGCGAACCCTATGCGGGCGGGGAGTCGTAGAAGAAACGCCGCACCCAGGGTTCGAGCAAAGGCAACACCGGCTCGAGATGTGCCCGGTACCTGTACCAATGGCCAAGGCCCTCGGTATTGAGGCCGCGCGTCAGTTGCGCGGTACTCGGCGTCAGGGTGGTTCGATAACGAGTGCGCAGCGCGAAATCTCCCATGGCTGGATGCCACTCGATACCAACATGCTCGCACACCCGCCGCATCTCGCGCGCGAATCCCGTCACCACGTCCTCATGCCGCACGAGGCAGGGTTCGAGACCGAGCACCGTGCTGAAGCGCAGCGCGAGACGCATCACGGCATCGTAGTAGCGCGCCGCGCCTTCGACCGTGAGCAACTCGTACATCGGCGCGCTCATGCGAAAGCGGTGCCGGAAGCAGCTCAGCACCACGTCCCGGGGATCGCGACAGGCGAAGACGATCTTCGCGTTCGGAAAGAGCCGCTTGATGAGCGGGAGCTTGAGCGTATTGAGGGGATGCTTGTCGACGAATACTTTGCCGCCGACGTCGCCCCCCGCAGCCGCGACGTGGCGCCAATAGGCGGCGCGAAAGGCCTCGAGCACGGGCGGCGGCGCCGCGACCAGACGATCGAGATCCGCGGGGCGGCGCATGAACTCGCGTACCGCGTCGATCAGCGACTCGTTCTCCTCGAGACTCGCCACCGCCGGATGGCCTTCCAGGATCACTTCGAGGAGGGTGGTGCCGGAGCGCGGAAAACCGAGGAGGAACACGTGACCGACGGCGCCGGACGAGGCCGACCCCGCCGATCCGCCTGACGTGGTCGCCGGCGGCGTCTGCCACAGCCGCACGTCCGCGCGCGCGAAGTGTTCGTCGAGCGCCTTCACGTAGGCGAGCGCATCACCTTCGGTTTGTGCGAGCTTGGCGTGCTCCACGCGCAGCGCCTCATTGCAGGCGCCATAGGCAGCGAAGGCATCGTCCGGATAGTTCTTGGCGTCGAGCACGTCGCCAAGCAGGCCGTGTACGTGTGCGCGCTGCAGCGTATCCAGGCGCGGATCATCGAGCAACCGTCGCAGCCGGTCCTCGGCATCCGCCAGCTTGCGCTCGCCGAGGTCGGCCGCCGCCAGGCTCATCACCGCCTCCGGGTGTCCCGGAAGAACCTTCAAGGCTCGCTCGGAGCAGGCGCGAGCATCCGCATAGGCACCCCGGCTCGCCGATAGCGCGGCGAGGCCGGACAGCGCGACTCCCTGCAGAGGATCCAGCTCGAGCGCACGCCGGTAGCTCGATTCGGCGGCGGCAATGGCGCCCAGCGCGAGTTGGGCCGCGCCGCGCCCCGCGTGCACGTGCGCAAGCTGCGGGTGCCGTGTAACCAGTACGTCGTACTGGGCGAGCGCTTCCCGCGGCCGATCCTGGCGCATCAAGCAGAGCGCCAGCGCATTGCGCACTCCAGGTTCCTCGGGCGCGATCGCGACCCCGCGGCGCAGCAGCCGCTCAGCCTCAGCGAGTCGCCCCTGCCGCTCGCGCGCCAGCGCCAGCACATTGAACAACAGCGGATGGCCGACACCCTTCGCGAGCGCCGCTTCGGCATGCGCCGCAGCTTCGTCGTGCCGTCCAGCGAGTACGAGTTCGTGCACGGCGCGCAGCGCGTTCGTATCCACCGCCGAGCTCCGCTGACCGGAATGCTGGTTCATGCTGCTTCGAACCACTCTTGGCACGACCCAACGCGGTGCAGATCGCCGCCCACTTGATGGAAGCGGCAGAGATGGCGACAGCACATATTACAGTCCATCCAAAACCCTCACCTTCCCTCGACGTAACACGGATTGCACCCGCGAGGCGGTGGCAACCAGGGAACGCATCTCGAGGCGGGTGACACAATCCTGGCGCAAAAGAAACATCACAGTCTCGTGCCGCAGAAAGGCTTTGAAATCGTGGCCAGCAACGGAGCGAGAGTGCTCGCCGCTCGATATGCAGTATAAGCCCAGGCCGCCCGTGCCGAGCAAAAAGAAGGCCCCGGAACCCGGAATCGGGTAGGGGGTGAGCTTGCGCTCACCGCCCTCCCACACCACCGGACGTGCGGTTCCGCATCCGGCGGTTCAACTTAAACTCTGGAGTCGCTGATGGGTACCCATCAGCGAGACCAGCCCCTTGGTCGTGAAGTATTTGGTCGGCAATGCGTGGTTCATGTGGGACGCTCCTGCATTCCACCACGGTCCCTGGCCATTGCTGGCGCTGCGACGGGCACGTTCGGCGTCCAGCCCCAGAGCACGTAGTTTACGTGCCTTGGTGGCTCGGCGTTTCCATCCGCGCCACAGCAGGCAGCGCAGTCGCCGCCGCATCCAACTATCGAGTTCCTCCAGCACCCCTTTGGTCTCGGTGGGTCGGAAGTAATTGATCCAACCCCGCAGCAGCGGGTTCAGATCCTCGATCGTACGGGCTAATGATCGGCCGCGTCCGGTACGCATTAAATCACGCACCTTCTGCCGCAGTCGTTGCACGCTGGCTGGAGCGATCCGCAAGCGGCTCTCGCGGTGTACCGTGACGCTAAACCCCAGGAACTTGCGCTCCCAAGGCCTAGCCACTGCACTTTTCTCGGTGTTGACTCGCAGTTTCAAGGCATCCTCGAGGAAGGTCCTGACTCCGTCCATCACCCGATCTCCCGCCACGCGACTGCTCACGTAAATGTTGCAGTCGTCAGCGTAGCGGCAAAACGCGAGCTGCCGTCGTTCCAACTCCTGGTCCAGGTCATTGAGCAGAATATTGGAGAGCAGCGGGGAGAGCGGACCGCCTTGCGGCGTCCCCTCCGTGCGTTGCTTGACCAACCCGTCACTCATCATCCCGGCTTCCAGGAACCGCCGGATTAGCTTCAGCACTCGTGCATCGCTGACTTGCCGTGCCACCCGCGCCATCAACACATCGTGGTTGACTCGATCGAAGAACTTCTCCAGATCAATATCCACCACCCAGCGCTTTCCCTCGCGGATGTACCCCTGTGCTTTGCGAACCGCCTGATGGGCCCCGCGACCCGGACGGAAGCCGAGGCTTGAGTCCGAGAACGTAGGCTCAAAGAGCGGCCGCAGCGCCTGATGCAGCGCCTGCTGAATCAGCCGGTCAACCAGGGTCGGCACTCCGAGTGTTCTGATCCCGCCCGAAGGCTTCGGGATATCCACTCGTCGTACCGGCCGCGGCAGGTAACGGCCTTCCAACAAGGCCCTCTTCACGCTTGGCCAGTGCATCTTCAGCCAGTCTTTGAACTCCGGTACCGATACGTCATCGACGCCCGGCGCCCCTTTGTTCTCGACCACCCGCTGATACGCCAGCTTCAAGTTGCTGCGTTCGACCACCTCTTCCATGAGCGTGTGGCCCTCCGATTTCGTTCGCCCGGATGTCGCCGCGCCAAGCTCCGCACCGCCTCGCTTCGTGCGCGGCTGCCGGCCTGCACCCCCCGCGGCGGCCACCCTTGCGGGTGCTTCTGCCTCAACGCTTCGCTTCGAGACCATCCGTCCTACTCTCGGCTTCATTGTTCAGCCCTTCGGCACCGTTGCCTACTATGGCCTCTGCTGACTTCTGCAACCGCATCCGAGAACCTTGCAGCCCTCGTAGCACTAGGCACGGTTGCAGATCTCCCCGGGTATTGCGCACCCACCTTCACGCTTATGCGCGTCGGATATACGTCACCGCGTTCCGTACATGCATTGGGCTTCGCATTTTCATGCCTGCTTGCCCCACGGTGCCGCCTCTATCCGCTTCCTGTTCGTCGCGCCAGCGCTTTGCTTCCGGCTTCCTTCCGACTCCCGGTCACCCGAGAAACCGTTGCCTTCCGCTAACACTTGCCCATGTCGGCCGTGTAGAGGACTTTCACCTCCGAGTGAGTGCGCCCTGCCGGGCGCACATGAAAAAAGCCGCGGGGGTTGCCCCCCCGCGGCTTGCAATCGAATTGCGATCCGATCGTTCGAGTTAGAAGCTGAAAGTAAATCCGCCTTGTACGAACCGGCCAATGGCGCCGGAGAAGTGCAGCGACGGATTGTACTGATACGGTGCACCACCATAGGTGTTCGCATCGAACGGCGGCTGCGCGTTGAACACATTGTTCACGGCCACGTGCGCAATGAACTTCTCGGTGACTTTGTAGCGCAGGGTCACGTCCGTGGTCTTGAACGAAGACGTCTGGCACCAGCTAGACGGATAGTTTCCGTTCATTCCTTGGGCGTAGCTGCTGAATTGTACTCCAGAGTAATACGTCAGATTGTTGGCGCAGGTATTGGCCAATCCAAGCCCGCCCACATAGGACGGATCGAGGTTGTTGTAACCGCTGATGTAGTTCTCGACGGCCGTGAATTCGAGCGGGCCCTTTGCGTACGTCACCGTCGCTTGGATCCGATCTCTCGGGTTGGCGGTATCGCCGCCGATCAGTTCCGGACCATGCGTGCCCGCCAACTGGTACGACACTCCGCCGGTTGTCAGAACGTAGCTCAGCGTATGGCTCCAGTCCAAGCCGGTGTACAGAGAGCCCCAGTCACCCAGAGACCAGGTGTAATGCGTCTCCAGTTCGAGGCCTCTGACCTCGGTTGAATTGGCGTTCTCGTACGGATCCGAAACGTACAGCAACAAGCCGTTTGCCCCGCCCGGGATCACGCAGGGCGCCGTTCCGGTGGCCTGGTAACACAAGCCGCTGACCGGCACCTGGCTGCGCACTTGCGGGAGCGTCGAGCCCACGGGAGGCGTGTAGATCTGATCCCGGATCTTGATGTCATAAAAGTCGAGCGTCGAACTCCAGCCGCTCACCGGCTCGAGAATCACACCCAAGGTGGCCGAGACGGACTTCTCCGGCTTGAGCGGCGGGTTGGCGCCGTAGCCAGATTGGAAAACGGCGGTGGGGGAGCAGGCGAGCACGGGCACTCCCGGTGCTGGGCCGTTGGGACATAGCTTGGGGTCGGGGCTGCCGGCGAACGTCAAACCCGACACGCCGGTCTCGGCGACGTTCGGAGCCCGAAAGCCGGTGGCGAGTGTGCCGCGCAGTGCAAACGCATTGAGCGGCCGCCACTTGAAGCCGAAGGACGGGGTGAAGGAGTCGTTGCTGCCGCTCACACCGAAGTGGTCGAAGCGGGCATGGGCGTCGAGCTCCAACGACTTGAGCACCGGCGCTGCGACCTCGGCGAACACGGCGGTGTCGGACTGTGCGCCGTTCACGAACTGCAAGAACGTGTTGCCCGGGATCACGCCGGCCGCGTAGAGGTTGGGCGCCGGCGCGTTCACCTTGTTGTACAGGTACTCGACGCCGGTGCTGAAGCCCAAGTCGCCCCCTGCCAGCTTCATCAACGAACGGGTTGCGTGCAACTCTACGTCCGCGAGTTCCGAGTACATGTTGGTGGTGTTCGGAACGTAAATCGCCCCGATGTCGGCAGGGGAGTTGTTGCCGAGAACGGAGTACGGATTGGTCGGACGGTTCAGCGCGCCGAACAGTGCTTCGGCGTTCTGGGTGCCGATGTTGCTGTCGTACATGTTGTTCCGCGACCCCGTGATCGAGCTCGCGATGTCCCAAGCACCGATCGTGCCGCTCAAGTCGAGCGAGAGACGATAGGTCCTCGACTCGATCAGCGTGCTTTGCACCGGGCCACTCGTATCCAAGCCGATCACCTGTGCGGGCACACCCAGATTGTTGCCCGGGTAGTTGGCAGGAACCGTGACCGCTCCGGCGTCGGGGAAATTCGTCACGAAGGGCGTGGCGCCATTGGCGCCGACCGCCGGATTGATGTACTGCGCGAACGCGGGCGGCAGCCCCTGCCCGCTCGCCGCATTGTCGACGTTCACATTGCTGCTGAACATCGATGCTTTAGCCGCGAGTTGCCAGTCCCCGGCCAATTTCTTGGTGACACCGACCAACACGTTGAAGTTCTGGCTATCCGGCTGGATGTCGCCGATGGGCTTGTAGGCGCAACCGCCGGAGCTCAGCATCGCAAAGCTGTTGCAAGGCCCGGAGAGGAACTGGGTATTCGACGCCGAGGGCGTACCGCCGTTCGGGTTATACAAGTAAACGCTGCCGGGAACGACAGGAAGGGGTCTGGACGGGTTCACAACCCCGGGCGTCCAATCATATCCGCCATTGTTGTAGACGGAATAATTGAGATTGGTCCAGGGGCCATCGCCGAAGCGCTGCGCGTTCGTGATCGCGTACTGGTGACGGTATTCGACGTTGATGAAGGCGTTATAGCCATCGCTGCCGAGATCGCCGACGCCGCTCGAAAGCGACGCGTGGTCCATGTTGCCGCCGCCCTCGGTCGCGGTGCCGCCCTCGGCGTTGATCGTGGTGCCGGTGAAGGTCTTCTTCAGAATGATGTTGACCACGCCGGCCATTGCGTCGGAGCCGTACTGCGCGGAGGCGCCGTCCTTCAGCACTTCGACCCGCTCGATGGCGTCGAAGGGAATGTTGCCGATGTCGACGAAGGAACGCTGACCGTCGTCGAACATCGAGTTCGACGTCATCCGGTGCCCGTCGATCAGCACCAAGGTGGCGGACGTATTCAAGCCGCGCAGCGAAACGCCCTGCGCACCCGCGGCGAATGCACCGGAGAAGCCCTGGCTCAGGGTGCCCTGGCCGTTGGCGGTGATGTTGCTCAGGACCTGCGCAATGGAGGTGTAGCCGGACTGCTTGAGTTCCTCTTCGGAGATGACCTGCACCGGGCTCGGCGTCTCGATGTCGGCTCGCTTGATCGAGGAGCCGGTGACGACGATCTCCGAAAGCTGCTCACCGGACCCGCTCGGAGCGGTTTGCGCGATCGCCACGCTGGCGGCCATGGTCGTTGCCAGGCCCGCGGCGATTGCACTGCGGCGATTGGGGTTGACCCTCGGGAAGCGCTTCACGCGCCAATCTGGACCAGAAAAATCCATTGAGTTCTCCCTTTTTACAATCAAACACATTGTCGACGGCGCATGGCACCGCCCGATTTTCCTACGCGATCGTTGCCAAAACGCAACACGGTCAGACAAATGTGATGCGGAGGCTAACATCACGTTACGAAGTCGTGAAGAGCCCCTGAGCTATGCGGGACTTTTTTTAATTCTATTTGTTTATCAATTGGTTATTTGCGCAAAAACCGTGCATCTTGCACTCGCTTGGTGCACCGCGCGACCACTGGTTGGACACGCGCATCTTCGACCAAGCGACTTTTATGTTGCCTTAATGCATCGCTAATCCAAGGTCTTGCCTAACGGCCCCGGAAAGAACGCGTTGGTCCGCCGCACGTACTCCGCGTAGGCGGGACGGCGCTCGCCGATGTCCTTCTCCAGCAAGGTCACGCCCGAGACGCGCATCAGCAACACCGACATGAGCACGGGACCCGGTACGCTCCACCACCCGCCGGCCGCCGCGGCGATCAGATAGAGCCCCCACCACACGCAGAAGTCGCCGAAGTAATTCGGATGCCGGGTGTAGCGCCAGAAGCCGCGGTCCATCACCCGGCCGCGGTTGGCCGGATTCGCCTTGAAGCGCGCGAGCTGCCAGTCGCCGCCCGCTTCGAACGCAAAGCCCACCGCCCAGAGCGCCGCGCCGGCGTAGTCGAACGGGGTGAGAGCTCCGCCCGCGGCGAGGGCGGCGTACAGCGGCAAGGAGATGACCCAGGCGAGCCCAGCCTGCAGCCAGAACACCAGATAGAGGCTCTTCACCGCGAAATTCGGCTGATTCCGCGCACGGATCTCCTGGTAGCGCCGGTCCTCGCCGTGACCGGCATTGCGCCAGGCAATGTACAGCGACAGGCGCAACGCCCAGACGCACACCAGCGCCAGCACCAGCCGCACCCGCGGACCGGCGAGATTCGAGTGCGCGGCGTAGACGCCGGCCATCGCCAGGAACATCAGCGACCAAACCGCATCGACGATCGAGGCATTGCGCTTGGCGACGCTCACGACCCAGGTGATGGTGGCGAGCGCGGCGGCGGTGGCCAGGCCGAGAAGATAGTCGTGCAGGTGAAACATCGGTGGTAAATCCCTCGCGGGCCGGGCCCGGGCTCAGCCCGCGGCGTGGCACGCGCTCAAGGTTACCGCGCTCGCCGCCGCGAACGCGCGCGCGTCCGTGTCGTGGCGCTCGGCCAGTGGGAAGGTGATCTCGGCCTGGAAGTTGTTGTTGGAACCATCTCGCAGGTCCGAGAGGCCGTCGTAGCGCACGAGCACGTGGTCGCGCGTCGTATAGGCGACGTCGATGCCCGGCAGGATCCAGCCCCACAGGCCGGACAACCGCAAGCGGAACACCTCGACCGGCACACCCCCGATGTGGTCGCTGCGCAGCCGCTGCACCTGAAATCCGTAGTCGGTCAGGCGGCTCGGCACCAGGAACCGCAACGCCACCGGCTTGCCGCCGTCGAGCGCCGGCCACTGCGCGCGCACGAACTCGTCGAATCCCGCGTCCGCGACCAGTCCCTGCGCGCTGGGCAAGGGTGACGAGCGCTCCGGATCGGCATGTGCCGCACGAAAGAACACCGAGCGGGTCCCGCCATCCGAGCGGATGCCTTCCTGCATGCCGTTGGCGACGTCGTCGAGCATGAAGTCCGGCGCGAACCGGTCGACGTAGCGCACGGTCTTGCGCGCGAACGCCGCCCCGTCCTTGCAGGTGTACAGCACCACGCGGCGCACCAGGCGCGCGTCATCGTATTCCAGCACGTGGTGCTCACCGTAGAGCACCGTGCCTTCGTGCCGCGCTCGCGCCACGCCGGAGTACTCGACGTACCGGGTCGCGGCGGCGGCCATGACGACCGCCCCGCAAGACAAGCCGACGGCGGCGGCGAACACGGCACCGATACGCAAGCTCCACATCACCATCGATCTCCTCACGCCCCGGGCAATTTGGGCTTGGCCATTGTCTTTCGGCGCGCGCAGCGCTCCGGATGCACGCGGCAGCAGATTCTGCGGTGCTTCGATGGAGCGCGCCGCACGCGATTCGTGGCATGCTTGAGGCATGGAACACACCTCCTCCGCGTACCCGGACTCGCTGCGCATCACCACCCTGCAAGGCCACATCCTCGAGCAACAGACCGCCCACCCGCAGGCGAGCGGCACGTTCTCCTGGATCCTCTCCGCGCTGTCGATCTCGGCAAAGATCATCGCGGACCGGGTGCGGCGTGCGCGCCTGGAAAACGTGCTCGGCAGCGTCGGCACGGAGAACGTGCAGGGCGAGGTGCAACAGAAGCTCGACGTGATCGCGAACGAGGTCCTGTTGCGCACGCTGGCCGGCCGCGAGGGCGTGGCGATGGTGGCTTCCGAGGAGAACGAGACCCCCATCATCCTGCGCAACTCGAGCCCCGGCGTCACCCGCTACTGCGTGTTGTTCGACCCGCTCGACGGGTCCTCCAACCTCGACGTCTGCGGCGCCGTGGGCACGATATTCAGCATCCTCGCGCACCGTGGCGACTCCGGCCGGCCCGAGGACTCGCTGCTGCAACCCGGATCCAGGCAGGTCGCCGCGGGCTACGTGCTGTATGGCTCCTCCACCGTGTTCGTGCTGACGACCGGCAACGGCGTCGACATGTTCGTGCTCGATCCCGGCATCGGCGCCTTCATGCGCGTCGAGCGGGCACTCAAGATCCCGGTGGGCAACAAGACCTACTCCGTCAACGAGGGCAACCGCCAAAGTTTCCCCGCGGACGTTCAGCGCTACCTCGACTGGGCGCAGTCGCAGGGCTACTCCAGCCGCTACACCGGCGCCATGGTGGCGGATTTGCACCGCATTCTCTTGAAGGGCGGGGTATTCCTCTATCCCTCGACGGCCAAGGCGCCGGAGGGGAAGCTCCGCCTGATGTACGAGGCCAATCCCCTGGCGATGATCATCGAACAGGCCGGCGGCAAGGCCGTGGACGGCGCCGGTCGACGCATCCTCGACATCCCGCCGTCGGCCGTCCACCAGCGCACGCCGCTCGTGATTGGCGCCGCCGATCAGGTCGACCGGGTGCTCGCGATCGGGGCGGGCTGACCCGCCGCTACGCCGACGACACGCCGACGACACGCCTCGGCGGCGTCAGGACGGCGGCTGCGGCACGAAGAACGCCGCGTACGCCGCACGGAATGCGGGCATCGCCTCGCAGCGCGTAGCCAGCGCCGCGAGTGCGGGGTACACGTGGGTGCCGCGCTCGGCACCCACCGCCTCGCACAGGTAGGTGAAGGCGCAAGTCACGCTCACGTCGGCCTGCGTCAGCCGCTCCCCCACCAGCCAAGCGCCGGTCGCCTCGCGCGCGTGGCGCTCGAGCGCGCCGAGCGTGCCGTGCATCTGGGCGGCGCAGCGTTCGACCCACGGTGCGTGCCGGCGCTCGGCGGGACGGAACGCCGTCTCGTACACCTGCAGAGCGCCCTTCTCCGCCGCCCCGGTCGCGAGCGCGGCGAGCTTCAGGATCCGCCGCCGCTCGGCGCCCGCGCGCGGCACCAGCGCGCGTTGCGGACCGACGAATTCGTCCAGGTAATCGAGGATGGTGGCCGAGTCGACCAGCACCTCGCCGCCATCGAGCACCAAGGTCGGCACCCGGCCCAGGGGGTTCAACTCCCGAATGCGGTCGAAATCCCGCCCGACCGACCAGTTCGATTGCTCGTAGGGCACCTCGAGCAGGTTCAACGTGACCGCGACGCGTCGCACGAACGGCGAGTCGTACATGCCGATGAGTCTCACCTCAGTGGCCTCCCTTCACTTTGATCCCGACCGCGGCGAGCGAGACCGCGAGACCCGCTTCGATACGCGCCGCGTCCTTGCGCGGAATGAAGCGCAGGTGCCACACCGGCCCGGTCAGCACCTCCAGCCCGCGCTTCAGCACGCTGCCGGCGGCGCGGATGCCCGCCTTGTGCTGGTCGAAGCGCTCGGCGGCCGGATACCGGCTCATGCCGACGTAGACGCCGTAATCCTCGGGCACGCGGTCGGTGTAGTCGAGCAGGACGAGATAGATGTGCGCGCGCCCCGTTCCGGTGGCGCGGAACCGGCGCGCCACCTCGTATACCGTCGGTAGCCACGCCACGTGCCGCATCGGCAGCCACTCCGGTACCGAGTCCGCCGCGTGCATCCACAACTGCTCGAGCATGCGCTCAACGTCGAACGCCAGCGCGCCGCGCATCCAGCGTTCGTGGACCAAGTGCGCGCCAAGCGCCCCATCCCGCGTCTCGAGGGCCTGCGCGAACAGCGCGTCGAGCCGCCCCGCGTCCAGCGGGCGCAAGGGCCTGTCGTCCGGCGGGGTATCCGCCGCCGGCAGATCGATCGAATCGCCGCGGGTGAGCGACAGCATCCCCGGTACGATACGGCGCGCGCGCCGCGGAGACAAACTGTCATGTCGGGTAGCGAAATTTCACGGCTGGCGACAGGCGTCCCCGGCACGCCAGCGGATGAGGCCGCGGCAAGGGTCGCGCAGGCGGCGCACCTCCGCCACTCGACCCATCGTGCGCAACAATGCGAAGGCGCGGATGCTGACGCCGGGGTAAGCGCTCTTGAGACACATGGCGGCGGCGAGCAGCGTACGCCCCTTGGTGACCACGTCGTCGACGAGCACCACACTTTCGCCGGGGCACCCCGCCTCGTCCACCTCGAAGGTGGTGCAATGATCGAGGATCGTCGGCCGGTCGCCGGGCCTGGCCGTACCCGACTTGTGCACTTCCCGTGCGCGCCGGATCCCCGGCCAGATCATCGTGCCGAGCCTGCGCCTCACGAGTTCGTGCGCGATCCGTCCGGCCACTCCGCGCTCGACGTCGAGAACCGGTTGGCAGCCGGGCACGGGCACCAGCACGCACGACCCGCCGAAGAACGGCGGCCCCGCGAAGCTCGCGGCCACTCTCATGGCGGCCCGCTCGATGAGCGGTGCGTAGCCGCGTTTCACGAGCGCCCGCAACAACCGCGAACGACGCGACGCCTGCGTTACGCCGGCGGGCGAGTAGACGTAGAGGGCGGCGAACTCGAGCGACTCGACCACCGCGGGCACCCGCAATTCCACCGAATCCTCGACGTGCGAGATCATCATCGCGAGAGATCGTCATCGCGCGTGCGGGTCTTGGCGATCGCCTCCGGTGTCGCCTGAGCCTCCCGGAAGCGCAGCCAATTCTCCCGCGCGCGGCGCCGCAGGTCGTCGAGCATCGCAGCGGCTCCGGCGCGCGCGCCCGAAGCAGCGGTCTGCGCGACCGGGCTTTCCTCCGACGCGGACACCGCTGCGGACACCGCCGCCGACGCGACGCGCTCACGGCGTCGCTCCTCGTCTGCGCGATGCGCCGCCCGAACGCGCTCGGCGACCGGGCTGTAGTGACCGCGACGCTCCATTTCGAACGCCACCTTGGGAATGTTGGGTCGCGGCAGGCGATCCACGCCTTGATCCGCGAGCGAACGGTGATCGACCCGGACGTCGAGCCCCGCTGCGCGCAAGGCCTCGTTGGTCAATCCCGCCCAGCTCTCGCGTATGCGCCAGTGCTCGTCGATCGCGGAACCGAGTCCGAACTCGGCGCGGCGGCCGTCGCTCCACTCGAGCGCAGTCTTGTCGCCGAAGCCCTCGAGGGTGAGCTCCCGGGTCGTGGCGAGCACGTGCGCGTGGAAATTGCGCGGATCGCTGTCGACGTGCTCGCGCGGCGCGTGCACGGCGAGATCGACCGCGAATCGATGACGGTCGGCAAGATCCCGCGCAAAGCTTCGGGCCAGTTCGACCCGCCGCCGCGGATCGAGTTCGGCAGGCAGAGCCACCAGGTACTCGCGCGCGACACGCGCGTTCTTGCGCTGCTCGGCGGCCTCCGCGGCGTTCCAAAGCGTGCCGCGGTCGCGCGCCCAGGCCATGTCCGCATCGTCGAAGCGTGCGGGCAGGAGGATTTCACTATGCAAAACGCCGCCTCGGCCCGTGTGGTCGTGGATTCGCCCGGTGCGCTCGTCGCGCAGCCGCTCACCGGCGCGGTAGGCGGCGGCATCGACGGCGCTGCTGCCCGCGGTGCGACCGATATTCTTCAAATACAGAAAGAAGATCGCCATCTGTCGGTCACCCGTGAAATGACGGATCCGGACTTGCGCCGTCCAGCTCCCTGACGGCGCACCCGGACCACGGATCGAGCGCGAAGCCGCCCGCAGCGCCCAGCAAGCCGGCCTCGACGGGCACGATCCGCAGCGCGTGCCGATCGACCGGTCCGCCAGGCACGAAGGCGGCGCCCGGCTCGGTGAACAGTTCGACGTCGGCGATGTCCTCACCGCACGCCAGGCAGCGATTGCACCACCCGCCCCGGGAGTCGGCCGTGACCGTCGATGGCCACCAAGGTGCGGCCTCGTGCAGTCGGGTCAGAACCGCGGCGCTGATCCACGTGACATCGAACAGCAAGGCATCGAACCGGGACGATTCCCAGGCGTCGCAGCCGCCATCGAGCGTCGGCGCGAGCGTCTCGAAGCCCGCCGGCAGATAGAGAGCGACCACCGGGATCGGCATCCCGCAAGCGCTGCAGCCGTGCTCGGCGAAGACGAATGCGTACCGGTCGGCGCGCACGTTGGCCTCGGCGGCGGATGGATCGTCCGCGGGTACCGCATCCTCGGCCGGCGGCGTCATCGAGGCTCCCCCCGCCCGCCGAACCTCACCAGCAGCCAGGCTGGCGACGACGGTCCCTTGAAGTAACCCGTGAAATCCGGCAGCTGCTCGATCTGGGCCGTGAGCACCGCCGCCTCGACCGCGATCTGGTCCGTGGTCGAGTGCGAGCGGCGCGCATCGCGCCCCGCGAACGGCAGCGCTCGATCGCCACCACGCGATGCCTGGCGCCGCAGCACCTCGCGCTCGCCGATCAGCTTGGAGGCGAATTGCGCGGTCCCGCCCTGCTCGCTCGACGCGCAGCGCAGGATCAACGTGTTGCCGCAATTCTCGACCAGAGTCTGGGCATCCCCGGCGCCATAGGTGCTCGACACCTGCGCGAGGGACTGGAAGCCGAGCACGCAACGACCTCCGAATTTGCGCAGTCTCGCGAGCGCGTCCTTCAGCCCGTCGATGGGACCGAGAGCGTCCAATTCGTCGATCACGAACCAGAGCCGTTGATCGGCACCCGGAGGTCCGCTCAGCGCCTCGAAGATCGCCAGCCGCACCCAGGTCGCGATCACGCACTTCAGGGACGCGATCTGGCGGGCGCGGTACGGCAAGAACATCGACCCCGCGCTCTGATCACGGACCCAATCTCGCACCGCCAGCGGTCTCGTACGCTGCTCTGAAACGTGTGCGAGCGCCCCCAGCGCCGACACCGCAACGGCGCGGATCGACCCGAACATACGTTCGTTGGCCGGGTCGAGGAACGGTTGCGCCGGCGTAGCGGCCACCAGCGGCGCAAGTTCCGCGGCGCTCGCCGTGCAGAGCAAGCGCCAGAGTTCGCGCGCGTCACGGCGACCGGCACGGTCGCAACCCGTCACCAGCGCCGCGAGCAGCGTGCGGGCGTAACCGCGCCACTCGTTCGCGGCCGCGTCGCCGACCGCGGGAATGAGCGCCTGCGCGAGTTCGTCCGCATCGAAGCGCGCCTCGATTTCCCCGAACGGATCCCAGCGCACGGAGTCGGCCTCGAACGGGTTGAGGATCACGTCACCGCGCCAGCGATCGTAGAGCGCATCGCGATAGACGCCGTCCGGGTCGGCGATCACGGCGCGGTCTCCGCGCGCGAGTGCCGCGCGCACCAGTTCCAGGATGGCGGTGGATTTGCCGGTGCCCGTGGTGCCGATGACCTTGAAATGCTTGGTTTCGTCGCGCATCGGAATGCCGATGCCGGCGAGGCTCACGAGGCTCGGGTCGCGGCGTTGCCGTCGGCGGGTTCTGCGCCGTACGGACGCGCCGTCGCGAATTCGCGCCCCCCGCCGGTGCGAGTCCCGGCGGCGCCGGCCCGCGAACAGCAGCGCCCACGCGGCCATGGCGGCGGCGAGCGCTACCGGCCACCAGGTCCCGGCCAGCGCGGGGATTGCCACACCGGGCAAGAGCACCACCTCAGCGCTCCTGCACCACGGCGTACTCACCGTGGTCGCCGTATTTGGGCGCCTGCCGGTCGATGCGTACGCACAGCCGCGGAGGATCACCGCAACGGGTCCACGCCGCCCGGCCGCCGCGAGCCTCCAGTCCGGCGACGTTGCGCGCCAGGTCGTCGCGCAGTGTGCGGGCGCGCGCCATCTCGGCGGGGCTCGGCGCAAGCCACATGACGGCGACGAGCGGCACGGCGACCGCCGTCAGCGCGGCGACCACGGCCCACGCGAGGCCGCGCCACGATGCCTGGCGGGCGAGCGCACGCAGAGCAACCGCGGCCTGCTCGGCCTCCTGGTGCACCTCGCGCAACGCCTCGGTCGTCGCCAGACGCACGGCGTCGCGCACCACCTGGTCGAGTCCCGCGGTGTGCTCGCGCAGCCGATTCAGTCCCTCTTCGGCGAGCCGCTGATGCACCTGTGCGCCCTCCATGAGCAGTCCGAAGCGGACGTGATCGGACACGTTCCCGGCGGCAGGCTCAGTCATGAGGCACCCGTTCCCGCGGTGCGGTCCGCACCGTCACCTGCATGGGGTTGCGCGTAGCCTCTCGGTCCCGCTGCCATTGCGTGAGCGCCTCGAGCCTGATCCTCTGCCAGACCGGCGAAGAGGCCTGTTTGAAGTAGCCCGCGAGATCGGGCAGCTGCTCGATGGTCGAGGGCAACACGGCAGTCTCGACCCGGGGGTGTTCGCTGACGGTGGTGGAGCCCCGCCATTCACCGTCACGACGGCTGTGGGACTCGGCGCGTCGAATGATCTCCCGCTCGCCGATGAGCTGCGAGGCGAACCGGGCGGTTCCTCCGCCTTCGCTCGCGGAGCAACGCAAGATCAACGTATTGCCGCAGTTCTCGACGATGGTGCGGGCGTCGCCGACGCCATAGGTGCTCGACACCTGAGCCAGCGACTGGAAGCCGAGCACGCAACGACCGCCGAATTTTCGCAGTCTCGCGAGCGCGTCCTTCAAGCCGTCGATGGGACCTAGCGCATCCAGCTCGTCGACCACGAACCACAGACGGTCGGATGCGCGTTCCCGCCCATCGCCGCCCAGTTCCTCGCGATCCATGGTCTCGAAGATGGCGAGGCGCATCCAGGCTGAGATCGCCGACCGCAGCGCCGCGATCTGGCCCGCCTTGTAGGGCATGAAGAGCGCGCCCGACGTACCCTCGCGGACCCAGCGCCGGACCGAGAACGAGTGGCCGGCCTCGTATCCGGCCGCCACGTGCTCGAGCGCGCCCACCGCCGAACTGGTCACCGAGCGAATCGAGTCGAACATGCGGCCGTTGTCCTCCTCCAGGAAAGGCTGCGCCGGCGTGCCGTGAACGAGGGTGCGCAGTTCGGCCGGTTCGGCGATGACGAGCAGGCGGTAGAGTTCCCCGGGATCGTCGACGCCCGCCTCGTGTGCCTGACGGGTGACCGCCGTGAAGAAGGTGCGCGCATAGGCACGCCAACTGCGTTCCGACCCGTCCTGTTCCGCGATGAGCGCTCGCGCCAGCTGTTCCACGTCGTAGGAACGCTCGATCTCGGCGAACGGGTTCCAGCGTACGGAGCGCTGATCGAAGGGATTGAGGATCACGTCACCGCGACCGGCATCGTAGTGACGGCGCAGGTATCCGCCGTCGGGATCCGCGACCACCACGCGATCACCACGCGCAAGCGCGCGTCCCAGTATTTCGTGAATGGCGGTGCTCTTGCCGGTGCCGGTGGAGCCGAGCAGCTTGAAGTGCTTGGTCTCGTCGCGCAGTGGCAGCACGACGTGCCCCAGGGATATTTCGGCCGCGTGTTGCCGACCCTCGCGGCGCCGTTCGCGGCCGTCCTGCGTCCGGTCCGGTGGTGTCTCCTCCAGACGGGTGCCGCGCTCATAACGGCGCTCCGGCGCCGGGCTGCGCGACGCCAGCCGACCTCCGCCGTAGCCGAGCATCGTGCCGAGCGCCATCCCCGTCGCGAATCGCGCGGCCGCGTGCAACACCGGACCGACCTGCGCCAGCCCGGCGGTCGCCCATTCGGCTCCGAGTCCGGTCAGAGCCATGAGCGGCAAGGCGACGACCGGTGAGTAGAGATATCCGATGCCGTCCGAGCGGCCGCGAAACAGGCCATACCACACCGCCGCCTGGGTGGTCCCGTAGGCGACCAGCGAGGTCGCCCAGCCGTTGAGGAGGAAAGCGGTCATCGGTCCCCGCCACCCGACGCCGCGCCGCCGTATCGGCGCCGCGGATCGAACCAGATCTCCCGAATGAAGCGCCGCCGCCCGTCCACGCCGAACTGAATCACCACGTCGATGAGTGCGTGCAGCAGGTGCTTGATGTCGGCGCGCGGCATTTCGCGTCCGGCCGGGTTCTGCTTGACGAGCAACACCAACTGCTCGAAGGCCAGTTCGGCACTGGAGGCGTGCACGCTGGTGATCGAGCCGGGATGCCCGGAATTCACGTTGCGCAGATAATCGAAGGCCTCCTCGGCACGCAGCTCGGCGAGCAGGATCCGATCGGGCTTCATGCGCAGACAGCACTCGAGGAGCTGTTTCGGAGTCACCCTCGCAACGCCCTGATCGTCCTTGGAATAGAACAGGCGAACGTGGTTGGGGTGCCCGTCCAGCGACAATTCCTGAGTATCCTCGATGGTGATCAGGCGCTCGTGGGCCGGGATCTCGCGCAGCAGCGCCCGGGTCCAGGTGGTCTTACCGGACCCCGTGGGACCCGACACCACGATGTTCTTGCGGCCACGCACCGCGACGCTCATGAAGGCGACGAAGTCGCCGGCCGCGAGCAAACGGGCGAGCGTGCGATCGGTGTCGTCGGGCCCCGCGCCGGCCGGCCGCGTGCGCTCGAAGATGCCACGGCGCGCGAGTTCCTCGATGCACCACACCGTCGTCGACGGGCGTCGGATCGACAGCGCCACACAGCCCGGCGTCGTGGCCGGCGGCAGCACGATCTGCACGCGCTCCCCTTCAGGCAACGAGGCCGACAGCAGCGGACTCGATGCGTCGACGCGCTGCTGGCTGCGATTGGCCACCAGTTTGGCGAATCTCAGACACCAATCGAAATCGGCCGCGGGCAGCTCCTCGCGCCGCCATCCGGCACTGGTCTCGATGAATGCCTCGCGCGGTCGATTGATGCAGACTTCCGTGACGTCCGAACTCGCCAGGATCGGCCGCAGCACGGCGAGCGCGAGATCGAGCGAGGATGCTTCCGCCATGGGCTCAACGCCGGCTCACGGCCTGCAGCGCGTAGACGCTGCGAAAGTCGAGATCGCGCGCGACGAGCACCTGGATACGATCGCCATTGCGCTTGCGAATCGTGGGAGGAATGTTGATGGTGCCCTTCAGGACCTCGGTGAGCACGTCCTGGGAAACGGTCGGATTGACGATCACGGCGCCTGGTGCGGCGGCGGATGACTGGATACCCGCCTGCACGGCTCCCTCGATGACCGACACCAGCATGGCGGCGCCGAACCGCTGCCAGAAGTGCCGATCGACCTCGCCGGGCAATCCCGACCGACCGAGTTCGTCGGCGCCGGGCGACGCCAGCGCCACGACGACTCCCGCGGGGGTTCGCGCCTCGGTCCACAACACGAAGACCCGTGCGGCGCCCGGTTGCACCTCGCCGCGAGTCTCGCCGATCAGCTTGGTACCGCGCTCCAGCAGCACCACCGTGCCGTCGCCGCCGAACACGTCGGTGGCCGTGATGCAGGTGGTCATGCCCGGTAGCGTCGAGTCGATCGCCGTCTCGAGGGTGCAGTCGATGAAGGCTCCCTTCGCCAGGATGAGCCGCTGCGGCGGCAGGCGTCGGGCCTGCACCCCGGGCTCGGCGACGTTGCGCAGCCAGGGCGCGAGCGCGCCGTGATTCGCCGCGTCGGCGGATGCGGCAACCGCGGCGGGTCCGGCCGCGGCGCCGGTGGAGACCGCCGATGGCGGCGACGGCGCATCGAGCCGTGCGTAGGCGACACCCGTCAAGCGTCGTGCCTCGGGCGTAGGCGCCGTACCGGCGGCACCCGCGTCCGGCGATCCGCGGGCGGCGGTGGCCATGACGGCCGGCACGGCGGGCTCGAGTGGCGCGGACGCGCCGGGGTCGCCGGCGAGTGGTAACTCCGGCAGCGTAATCGGGGCGGCAGCCGCCGTGGCACCCGCAGACGGAGCGGCTTCCAGTGGCAGCTCACGGGCAGCGGACGATGCGGGCGCGATGGGGGGTGGTCGAAGCTCGCCGAGGCTCGGCAACGGCGCTTCGCTTTGCGCCTTTTGTGCAACCGCCGTCTGCGCCGCCTGGCGTACGCGGCTCGGCCGCGCAAGCGCCACTGCGTAATACCACGTCAGGAACCCGGCGCCGATCAGACCGATGAGCCCGATCGAGATCACGCTGCCGAGGCGGGCGTGCACGGAGGCGGTGCGCTCGATGGCGCGCCGCGGCCGCTCACCGGCCACGGCCGGACCGTCGCCCGGATCCCCGTCGACGCGCACGCCACTCACGGCATCACCTCCCGGGTCTGCCGCTCGACGTCCGGTGCGACTGTGCCGCTGTCGAGACGCACGCCGCTGCCGGCGAAACCGCGATTGACGACGCAACCGGTCTCGCGACCCCTGCGCAACACGAAGCGACGCGCAATCCGGTGCACCACGATCTCGTCGGCTTCGACACTGAAGTTCACCAGCGACTCGCTGTCGTCCTCGTTGCGCACGAAGATCGCCGGCAACTCGGCGTTGCTCGCGAAGCGCAGCCGGGTCCGGACGCCGTCGTCGGTGGTCGCGATGGGCTGGAGCAGCGGGCTGCCGCAGTACCAGTAGTCCCGGTTGAGCGGCCGCTCGGCACGCGCACGATCGAGTTGCCGGTCCAATTCCCGCGACTGGGCCGCCTCGGCGGGGGCCGGTGGATAGTCGAATCGCAGCGCGTACACCACGTCCGGATCGTCAATCGAGGGCGGATGCGCACTGACGGTGTAATCGAACAGATACTGGCGCCGGTCGGTGAGTACCGTGAGATTGGTGGACACGTGCAGCGCCTTGGGCTTGAGAAACAGGTGATTGGCCTCGCTCGCGTAGGCAAGTCCCTCGATGTCCCCCGCGCCCAGGCCGACGAAGCGCTCGCCGCGCTCGAATTCCAGGTCGATCTGGTAACCGACGAATCCCCGCAGGCGATATACCTGATCCCCGTCGTAGAGAACGCGGCGCACGCGCGCGTCCGTGGCGCCGCGGGGCGGCACGGCTGCGGCAAGGCCGGGGACTGGCCCGGCGCACAGAGTCGCGCCTCCCAGCGCGACGCCCAGAAGCAAGCGGGCGAGGATGCACGATCGCTCCATCACGGCGACTCCTGCGATGTGGAACGGTGCCCCGGCGCCGGCGGCTGCGACGGAGTGGCGGCCACCGGCAACACTTCGGGTTCGGTGCGAAAGTCGATGACCTTGAAGCCCAACGGGTTCCAGCGTCTGACGCGAGGATCCTGCGACGGCGGGCCGTAGGCGTACTGCACCGTGGCGATCCAGTGCGAGAGTCGCTCCTCGCCCCCGCCGGCGGACTCATCCGCCTTCACGTAGCGCACCTGGGCGAGATCGCGCACGCCGCTTGCGTGCGTGAAGAAGCTCACTGCCTGCACCTGAACCCGAACCGCGCTGCCGTCCTTGTGGACATTGAGCGGTGAGGCCGGATTGGTGGTGGCCCACTGGGCGTACCAGGACTGGTTGCGTTGGGCCGAGTGAAAGGCGCCACACTCCTCGTAGTCGCTCTCGGCGGTCGCGAAGTTGAAGCGCTCGCAGGTGCTGACGTAGTGATACAGGAAGTAGCGCGTCACGGCCTCCTCCATGCGTGCCGTCCCCGTGAACACCGGCACCACGTCGACGATGCCGGTCGTGGAGTCGACCCGTACCACGAAGGGCTCGACACGTTTCAAGGGCATGAGCCCGGCGAGAGCCGCCGAACAGGCGATGGCTGCGATCCAGCCCGCGGCCGCCACCATCCACGCCACCCGCTGCGAGCGGCGCGCCTGGCGAACGCGGTCTGCGTCCCAGGACTGGGCCTCCCGGAAGTACGCCTCGAGCGCGCCCGCCTCACTCACGGCGCGCTCCCCGGAATGCTGCCTGCAGGCGCGGGCGATGCCGGGGGCACCGCCGACGAGGGCTGCCGCACGGGCAGCGGCGGGTTGATGGGAACGAGGTGCGCGTCGCAGCGCGGCGGTCCCGCCTGACAGCCCGCCAGCCAGAGGACCGCGCACAGGATCGATCGCCTCATATGCTCTCTCCGCCGAAGACTTCCCCGTGGATGCCGCCGCCGGCGCTCGCGTGGCCGCCCGAGTCGCCCGCGCTTGGCGCCGGGCGCGGCTTGGTCGCCGGCTTGCCCGGATTGATGCGCCCCGCCACCGCTTTGGCGACATCCCAGGCGCTTTCGCGGACGCGTCCACCAACGGCCAATCCCCGCTCGATGCCGCGGCCGATGACCCCCGAGGACTGCAGCGCGACTCCGCCGCCCAGCGCCGCCGCGATGGGCATGACTTGGCGCAACAGCAGGAATACCAGCGCCGCCATGAGCATCAGATCGAGCGCATCGACGGTGGTGACCAACGCACCGAGGGCCAGCGTCTGGGTGGCGAAGGACTCCATGATCTGCAGCAGCAAGGCCGCCACCATGATGGTGAGCACCGTGACCAGCGCGTAGGTGGTCAACTGGCCGAGCCAGGCCATGAACAGCCGGCGCGTCGCACCGAACAGCGCAAGCCCGATGAACAACGGTCCGAGGGCGAGCAGCACGGCGAGCGCCACGTCCGCCAACGCGATCAGGAACATCACGTACACGCACAGCAACCCGAGCAGTGCCCAGAGCGCAGCAGCCGCGATGGCGCACTCCAGCTCCGAACCCCAGCCAGAACTCTTGTCCCAGAGGTGGCCGGCCACGGCGCCGCCGCGTTCCCAGATGGTATCGACGGCGGACACCGGATCGGAGCCGCCCACCACGGCGGCCGCGAGCCGTGCCGGCGCGGCGTAGAAGGTGTCGACGATCACCGTGTTGTAGAGCCACAGGTGCAGCCCGCCGCCGAGCACCATCACGATGATCGCGATGCGCTTGAAGCCCGCCATGACCGGCTCCTGAATCTGGCCACTGAGTTGCAGATATCCCCAGGCCATGACGTAGACCGTCGTCAGCGTGACCAAGGCGGGCTCGAGCGTGTCGGCGAGCCGCGCGGTATTGGTGCCGACGTAGGTCGCGAGCTGCTGGTTGAGCCAGTTCCAGAAGGTGCCGAAGAATCCCATGACTTCGGATCTCCGCGCGTTCAGGGGGCGGGACGGAATCGACGACCGAACTCGCCCTGGGTGGCGATGGCGGCTTCGCGTGCCGCCAATTGCTCCGCGCGCTGCTCGGCCACCGTGCTCTGGTAGAGGACCTGCATCTTCGTTTGCTCGTTCTGCAGCATCGCCACCTCGGCGCCGATGCGTGCCTGAAGGTCGAAGATGGCCTTCGGATCGCTCGCCGCCGGGATGGTCGCTATCAGGGATTGCAAGGACGCGAAACGTGCGCTCGATGCGGCCAACGCCTGCCGGGTGACGACTTGCTGGAGCGCGACGGTCTGGCGTGCCGCAAGCAATTGGGAACTCTGGGTTGGCGACAGCGTCGCGAGTCGCTCCGGCGTCAGCACCGCATTGGCGGCCTGCAGACCGTTGACCCCTGTCGCCAGCGCGGCATAGGCGCCACCGCCGCCCGCGAGCGCCCCTTGCAGGTCGGTCCAGGTGCTCGGCAGGTAGTTGCGCACGGTACCGGCGAGGAGATTCTGCATGCCGCGGTTGCCGGACATCGCCGCCAACGTTTGTTGCGCCTGCTGCAATTGGGCACGGGCGGTCTGCAGCTGCTGTTGCAGCGTCTGCACTTCGGTGACGAGCTGCGCGACGGCGGCGTTGTCGATCACCGCCCATTGCGCATGCGCAGGCATGGCCAAGAAGGCGGCGAGCGCCGATCCGAAGATCCAAGTGCGCGAGCGTCGGTCAAACATGGGTGTCTCCTGGGGATGACGTGGAACGCAACGGGCGCTCCGCCGCAAGAAACGCGTCGAGCCAGCGCTCCGGCGCCTCGCCGTGGGCCGCCATGAGCCGTTCGAGCCTCTCGAGGCGGTCGCGCCGTCCTGACAACACCGCAAGCTCGGCCTCGAAGCCGCGCAGGTCGAGTTGGCAGAGCAGGCTGCCCGGCCCCTGCTTGAGCAGAAATTGGCGCGACGCCGGTCCGGCGCCGCGACACAGGAGGTCGAACTCGCGCGCCCGCAGCCCCATGCCGTCGGCGTACTCGCGCGGATCGGCGTCGTCGTTCGGAAAGAAGATCTTGGTGGGCGTTTGTTCCACCAGCGTGCGGCTGATCGGACTGTCGAGCACGTCGCTCACGCTTTGCGTCGCCAGACACATGACGCCATTGAGCTTGCGCCAGGTCTTCGGGCCGTCCTTGGCGAAGGATTCGAATGCCGGGTCGGCCAAGAGTCGCCAGAACTCGTCCATCCAGCACACGAACGGGCGACCGTCGAGCAGGCTGCGCACGCGGTGGAACAGGTACAGGGTGATCGGCGTGCGCGCCCGCGGGTGATCCAGGAATTCGGTGACGTCGATGCCGACGACACGGCAGTGTCCGGTGCGCGCTTCGAACGTGTCCTCCGGATGGTCAAACGCCCAGGCGTAGTCGCCGCGGCAGGTGGCGCACCAGCGCGACAGGCGCGCGTGCAAGCCACCCGGATCGGTCGGGTCCAGGAACTCCAGCAGGCGTGACAGGCGCCGCGCCGACGGCTCGAGTGCGAGCGTCCCGCGCAAGGCCTGCTCGAGATCGGCCTCCTCGCGGGCCGTGGTGCGGTGGTGCTCGGGCGATGCGTGCCCGACCTCCCCCAGAACGCGCAACCAGTGGCGCAGGAACTCGAGGTGTGTCGGGGTGCACGGCAATTGCAGCGGGTTGAACCCGGTGGCCATCCCGTTCCGTAGCGCCAAATATTGGCCACCGAGAGCCCGCACCAGGATTTCCAGACCCCGGTCCTTGTCGAACAGCACCTGCCTGACTCCGCGCCGCGCGAGCATCGCGACCAGGAAGGCGATCAGCACGGTCTTGCCCGACCCCGTGGGTCCGCAGATCAACGTGTGCCCGGTGTCTTTGCGACGGCCACCGTCCGGGTCGCGCGGGTCGCCGGCGTGCAACGAAAAGTGATACGGAGATCGGGCGCTGGTCACGAGCACGGTGAGCGCGTCGCCCCAGTGATTGCCCGTGGCACGGCCACCGGGATAGGCGTGAAAAGGTGCCATGGCCGCGAAATTGCGCGACGTGATCGCCGATTTGCGGGGGCGCAGTCCGAACTGGCCCGGCAGTTGCGCCCAGAAGGCGGCTTCCAGAGCCAGGTCTTCGCGGGCCACGAGCATGCCGGTGTCGGCGAGCAGCGCGCGCGCCAGGGCGAGGCGCTCGTTCAAGCGCTGCAGGCGATGCCTGGGTTCCTCCGCACCGCCGCCTTGCGGTTCGTCCAGGATCTGCAGGGAGAAGTGGTGGTCCCCCATGCAGAATTCGTTGCTGGTGAGCGCGTCGAGCGCCTCGTGCAATTCCTCTGCCTGGGACAGGGCGAAGTCCCCGGCGTTGCGCAGGCGGTGGCCTTGGCGTTGCAGCAAGCCCTGCGCGGTCGCCTTGGCGAGAAAGGCGAACGACTGCGTCATCACGAACGGAAAGGGCGCCGCCAGCAGGCGATCGAACATCGCGACGACGCTCGGGGTCGGATATTCCTTGATTCCGAGCATGGCGCCGACCCGCGTCGCCGTCGATGCCCGATATTCGATCGTTTCGGAGCCGAAAATCAGCCGCGTGGCCGAAAGCGCCTCGTTCACCGGTCCGCGTGGCAGAGGCATGCGCAGCCGCTCGCCATTGACGAGCAGCGCCAGGTATTCGAGCAGTGAAGAGCACCACACGGTCTCGTGCCGGTAGATGCCGAGCGGCTGCGGATCGTAGCGCTCGAGGCCGGCGGCGATCGTCTTCGCGAGCTTGTCGCAGGCGTCAACCGCGTCCGCGATCTCGCGCGGATCGATTCCCCGCTGCGCACGTGACAGCCAGCGCGACAACGTGCCCGCAACCGGATCGGCGGTGTGGCGGTACACCGCCGCCAGGTACAACTCGTTGACCCACAGCGACTCGCCCGCCATGCGCCTCCGATACCCGGCTTCCAGCCGCGCGGCGAAGTCCGCGGTCGCCGTCGACTCCTGCGGTGCCGGCAGCGCCGCGGGCAGGCGTACCACGTGCGTCCACAGCGCAACATTCGGTGCCGCCACGTTGCGCCACAGAACGTTGAGTCGTTCGTGCCACAGGTTGAGATCGACGTCGTCGCAGGTCTCGAAGTTCGCTCCGCCGAGACGAAAGGCCTGCACGTACTCGCCGTGCTCGGTGCGCACCAGGCGCGGGGCCACGTGCGCGCGGTAGGGAATCCGGCCCGCGGCGGGGACATCGTGGCGCGGCAGAATGCCTGCCGCGATCACGATCGCACCCCCGATGTGCGGCAGAGCGGCAGCGTCGGCGCGGCGCGCCGTCGGCCGCGCGCATCGGGCACGTCCAACGCCAGCGCGGCGTAGCTACTGGCGCGCCACGGACGCCACTGCCGCAGGCGCGCCGCGAGCCGGGTCTGCCCCCAGAGCAGCAGGAGGTCGAAGAACCGCGGATCGCGGGCGCACAAGAGTAGACACACCCCGTGAATCGGCACGCAGACGAGCAGCGCGAGGAGATTTTTACCGAGCAGGAAAATCTCCATCGTGAACACGACGTTGCAGAGCAGCGCGGCGTAGGTCACGCCCCAGCGCATCGGCGGGCGGGTCGCGCCCACGAAGAGCGGATCGGCGGTGAGGCCTGGATTGCGCTCTCTCATGGGCTATACACCGAACATCCCGCGCACCCAGGTGACGATCTGCGGGGCGCCGAAGGCGATGGCGATTCCCAGGATGGCGCCAAAGCACCAGCCCCATGACATCCGGTTCGCCATCGCCATGGCGCCGAGCGCCATGATGAGAATGATGGCCACCGGCGTCAGCCACGCAAGAATGTTGGTCTGCAGCGCCGTGGCACCGGTCATGAAGGGGGAGGCTTGCGCCAACGCCAGCTGCGGTGCGAACGTCCCGGCGGCGAGGACGAACACGGCGGCGCGAGCCGCCGGTCCGATGAGCATTCCAGCACGCACGGCGACGACCCTAGATCTCGGACTCGACGGCCGCCAGCTTGTGCTCGTCGCGCCGCGCGAGTTCCTCGCGCTTGACCTTGCCCGGCGCGCCGAAGCGAAACGTCTGCACCACGAAGGAATGGTCGTACTGTTTTTCGCCGTCCTTGTCGGTCCAGTTGTTGGCGCGAATCTGTGCCTGCAGGATGAGCTGATCGCCCTTGCGCGCGTTCCTGGCGATGGCTTCTCCCAGACTCTCGAAAGCGACGAACCAGACGCTGGTGGCGAGCTCACGGGCCTGGCCCTGCTCGTCCTTGCCGGCGTAGTCGTTGCCCACCAGGCAGAAGCGCGTGTACGTCGTGTCGCCCTTGACCGCGAGTTCCGGATTCTTGGCAAGATTGCCGATGGCGGTGACCGTGAAGCTGTTCATGATGATCTCCTCGTTAGTGATCCGTAGTCTTTCGAGTGCGGCGACCGACGCCGTCGGTCGCGTGGGATCAGTGTCCCGCCCGACACCACGAACCGAAACCGGACATCACGACGGAAACGCGCAGAAATTCGGGTAGACTCGCGCCTCCCGGCCGAATGCCTCGCCTCGAATCGCGTGACTGCATCAACCGTCCGACAATCGCCCGCCGCGCCCGCGGTCGCGCTCGAGGTCTCGCGCCTCGCCAAGCGCTACGGAGAGTTGCGCGCACTCGACGGCGTTTCGTTCAGCGTGCGCGCGGGCGAGATCGTGGGCCTGCTGGGCCCGAACGGCGCCGGCAAGACCACCACCATCAACATGGTGCTCGGCCTGCTCGCCCCTTCCGAGGGCGAGATCCGCATCGCCGGCATCGACGTGGCACGGCGGCGCGCGCGGGCCCTGGCGCGCACCAATTTCGCCGCCGTCTACGCGGCCCTGCCCGGCAACCTCACGGTGCGGGAGAACCTGCGCTATTTCGGGCTGTTGTACGCGGTGCCGGAGCTCGGACGCCGCATCGAGGAGTTGCTCGCGGAGTACGAACTGGCGCACCTCGCCGACACCAAGTGCGGCGTGCTGTCGTCGGGGGAACAGACCCGCGCCGCGCTCGCCAAGGCGACGCTCAACCGGCCCGAGCTGCTGCTGCTCGATGAACCGACCGCTTCGCTCGATCCCTCCGCGGCGCAGATCGTGCGCGAGCGCATTCGCGCGCTCGCCAAACGCGACGGCTGCGGGATCCTCTGGACGTCGCACAATATGGCCGAGGTCGAGTCGGTGTGCGACCGGGTACTGTTGCTCTCGCGCGGCCGCCTGCTCCTGGAGGGAGACCCGCGCACATTGCCGCAAGAGTACGGCGCCGAGAGTCTCGAGGCGTTGTTCATTCGGGTGGCCCGCGAACCGCTCGCCGCGCTCATGGAGGCGGGGCGATGAATTGGCGCCCGATCGCCGCGGTGGTGCTGCGCCAGTTCTACCTGCTGCGCGGCAGTCCGGTGCGCCTGGTGCCGATGGTGACCTGGGTGGCGATCGACGTCGTGCTGTGGGGCTTCATCACGCGCTACCTCAACGCCGTCAGCGGCGGACGCGTGGACTTCGTGCCGACGCTGCTCGGTGCCGTACTGCTGTGGGACTTCTGCGTGCGCATCATGCAGGGCGTCACGACGGCCTTTCTCGAGGACGTCTGGTCGCGCAATTTCCTCAATCTGTTCGCCTCGCCGCTCTCGATCGGCGAGTACATCGCCGGGCTCGTGCTCTCGAGCATCATGACCAGCGTGCTCGGCATTGCGGTCATGGTCGCCCTGGCAACCACCGTCTTCCACCTGCAATTGTTCACGGTGGGCTTGCCGCTTGCGGGTTTCTTCGCGGTGCTGTTCCTGTTCGGCATCGGCCTCGGCGTGCTGGGAACGGGCGTGGTGCTGCGCTTCGGTCCGGCCTCCGAGTGGCTGCTCTGGCCGTTGCCGGCCCTGCTGTCACCGTTCGCGGCGGTGTTCTATCCGTTGTCGACGCTGCCGGGTTGGATGCAGGCGATCGCTCGCCTGCTCCCTCCCTCGTACGTATTCGAGGGCATGCGTGCATTGCTGCTCGACGGCCGCGCGCCGGTGCGCGGTCTCGCCTTAGGTGCGGCGATCGCCGTGGTGCAACTCCTCGCTGCGTCCTTGATTTATGCACGCGTATACCGTCACGTGGTGCAGAGCGGACTGCTCGCCCGCTACGCCGCCGAGAACGCCGCCTGAAGCGCGTCCGGGCCGGCGCCGGGCGGCGCTTCGATCCCGGCGACGCCCGTCACGCCGCCTTCACGGCGGCTGCGCGCCGGCGTAAGCCGCCGCGGCGATCAGATCCGGCATCGGCCGCGCCAGCAGCACGAGCTGCATGATGCGCGCGGCCGGTTCGTCGCGTGCGTGGATCTTGAATGCGACCAGCTGGCGCAACAGGTAGGACGGCGATCGTCCGGCGAGCGGCGGCGCAATGCCGACGCCGCGCAGATCGGCACCGTGACAGGATCCGCATGCCGGCGTCGCGCCTGGCACTCCCGCCTCGCTGAGCGCACGCCCTCGCGCGAGACTGCCGGGCGGCACGTAGACCCGGTATACGAGCCGCTCGTCGAGGTCCCGACGCCGAGCGGCAACCGGGGCGAGTTCGAGCAACCTCTCGCCCAGCGCCTCACGGCCGGCGCCGGGATCGGCGACATACAGCCCATCCACGACACGGGTACGTGGCACGGTCGTGCTCTCCCGTACCACCACGTGCGGCCGCAACGTCTGCGCGGCAAACCAGGCGGCGGCGGCGACGAGGTCCGCGTCATCGACCGCGCGCGCGATCGCGTACATCGCCTCGTCGGGCGGATAGGGATGCGGGGTCGCCCCGTGCCTCGCCCCGGTGCGCATGGCACGGACCTGCGCCACGATGTAGTCGGCGGGAAGCGCTGCGAGCGGCGCGTTGTCCGGCCGCCCCTGGCCGCTCGGCGTGTGACAGTCGCCGCAGGCCTTCGCCGGGGGCGAGCGCTCGCCGCGCGTATCTCCATCGAGAGGGAACAACCAGGGCGGCGGCGACACTTGCACGGGCATCGGGCCGTGTGCGGCGCCGGTGGCGACGAATGCCATCGCCACGGCGCAGGCGGTGAGAGCCGTGCCGGGGAGCGACCGGATGCTGCAGACGACACGTCGCAGAGATGCAATCATGATTCGCGATGATCCTGCATGAACTCGACAATCCTCTGTGGTCTTCGCTGTCCGGACCGCACGCGTCGCTGGCCGGGACGCACGGCGACACCCGCTGGTATCCGGCCGCCGTGGCGCCGTTCATCGCCATTCCCCGTGCCGACGTCGTGCCCTCGCTCAGCGAGGCGGCCGCGCGGGGAGTGGGCTTCCCGGCTTATTTCCTCGGCGTGATCCCGCGACGGCTGCCGGCGGGCTTCCAGCTCGAAGATCGCGGCACCATCGTACAACTCACGCCGGGCCGGACGGAGCCCGCCGCTGCCGTGGCCGCGGACGCGGCCCGGGACGCGCGCGACGACATCGGCGACGTCGTAGGCTTGGGATCGGCCGACCACGCCGCGATGATCGGCCTGGCAAGCGTGGCGTTTCCGGACTACTTTCGCGCAAGCACACCGATACTCGGCGCCTATTTCGGCATTCGTCGGGAAGAACGGCTGGTTGCGATGGCCGGCGAGCGGATGGCGACCCCGGGGTTTCGCGAAATCAGCGCGGTCTGCACCCACCCGGACTTCGCCGGGCGCGGCTACGCGCATCGATTGACGCGGACGCTACTCGCCCGCCACCAGCGCCTCGGAGTTCGCTCGTTCCTGCACGCGAGCGAATCGAATCCGGCGGCGCGCCGCCTGTACGCCTCCCTGGGCTTCGTGGAGCGCACCCGACTGCGGCTGGCCGTGGTCAGAAATCGTGCATGATCATGAGCTTCAGCACCAGCGCGTCCGAGGCGCGCGTGAAGCCGTGCCCGATGCCGAACTCGATGCCGTGCGCCGAGCCCCCCGCATCCACCACCGCGAACAACGTCTGGCTCTGCGCATCGCTGCCGGCGAAGTGGCGTAGCTGGCCGAAGTCCGCGTAGTGCTCCACGGCGAAGGCGAGCTTCTCGCTGACGTTGTACGCGACGCGCGCCTCGGGGGCGAAATCGAGCTTGGCAAAGCCGTCGTACCCGGTGTCCAGGATGGGATTCAGGATGAGATCCCAGGGTCCGAGGTGCACGCCGACGATGGGACGGATTTCCCCCGAGAAGCGGCGCGGATCCCACTGCGCGCGGTTGTAGCTGAATTCGAAGTTGAGCCCGTAGAAGAACGTGCGATCGCGCGCGTGCGGCACCACGAACAGCGTGCGCAGCTTCGCGCCGTCGAGTTCCAGCCGGCCGTCGCCGGTGAGCGTGTAGATCGGCAGGTACGCGCCGAGTTCCCACCACGGGGTCACCCCGTAGGCGAACTCCGGCACGCCGTTCAGGGCGTGATTCGGCACGACCCCCCCGGGATAGTCGGGCTGTGTGCGCCCATCGGGGGTGTAATTGTCGTGCCAAGTCAGGTTCCACTGCCCCACGTCCGCTATCTCGGCGTCGTAAACCTGAATTTCGTCGGTTTGCGCGCGCGCGCCGACCGCGGCCAGCAGCAGCACGATCGTCAGCGGCGGTGGTACGAAGTCCAGTCTCAGGCGCACGACGCGCACCCTAGCGGATGGCACGCCGTCATGCAGCCCCGGCGGCGCCACAAACCGCGACCAGACGTCCACGGGTCGGTTGGTCCAGAAACCCGTATGGATCCTTCTTTACGAGTTCCACCTTGGCGACACCGAAATCGCGCAGCACGAAATCCCAATAAAACAGCATCGGGTTCAAGGCGAGAGGCACGAGCGTGCGCTTCGCCGTGGGCCACGCGCGCCGCAGGGCGGTCCACTGTTCACGGGCCGTGGCGTGGTAGGCCCGGCGCAGGGCGAACCCGCCGTGGCGCAGGTGCGATGACAGACCGAGTTCGTAGGCCGGGATCACCCGTTCGCGCTCGTCGATCGGCTGCATGCGCGCCCACCAGTCGGTGAAGCGCGGCGAATTGAAGCACCGTGGTGCGAACGAGAGCAGGAACGAGGACAGGTGCCGGCGGTGTTCGCGGCTGTACACCAGGCCGAATACGTCGCCCGGCGAGCGGGCCTCGAAAAATCCCCGCAGGAGCTTGTCGACGTCCACAGTGATGAAGGACGAGTTCATGAGCACCAGGCGCCCACAGGCGGCCCGATCGCCCAGCGCCTCGATACCAACCTTGTAGGAAAAGAAATCGTAACCCGTGTTGTCGCGCACGATCACCTGCGCCGCCGCGGGCAGCCGGGCGCGCTCGCTGGACGCCAGGCGCGTGGATACGAACACGATCCGGCACGCGCGCTCGGCCAGTGCCCGTAGCAGCCCCGCAAGGTCGTCGCGCAGCAGTCCCTGCGGGTGGAAGTGGGCTACGACGATGGCGGTCGTCACGGGCGAATGGGGTTCAGCCCGGGTGTTCTTTTCTTCGCGGGGCACGCTGCGCAGTGTAGCGCACGTTCCCGGGCCGGTCGCACCGCCGGCAGGTGGCGGAACGTGGCTACTCAGCCGACGGCGCGTGCACCACCCGTCGCCGCGTGCGACACCGGTGTCCGCGGTATTTCGCAGGCCACCCGCACGCCGCCCTCGGCGCGGCGTTGGATCCACAGTCGCCCGCCGATCGCGGCCGCGCGCAGCCGCATGGTACGCATGCCGATTCCGCCGCTGGCGCCCCCGGCGAGGCCCCGTCCGTCGTCCTGGATTTCGAGACGGACCGCGTGCGGCACCGTGGTCAACCGGATCTCGATCCGGCGGGCGGCGGCGTGTTTGAGGGCATTCTGAGTCGCTTCCTGCGCGATACGATACAGGTGGTTGCGCACCTCGGACGACAACGTGACCGCGCCCTCGCCCTGCGCCACGAAGAAGACCGGCGTACCGGAGAGCGAACTGCGCGCGGCGAGCCGCTCGAGCGCCAATTCGAGTCTTTGCGCCACCGCGCTGAGCGGCGACAGACCCTGGACGATCTCGCGCGAGGTCTGTATGCACACGCCCGCGAGCGCCGCCACCTCGGCGAGTTCCGCCGCGAGCGGCGTTCCCTCACGCTCGGCCTTGGTCGCCAAGGCGCGCACGGACAGCGCGAGTCCGGTCAGCTCCTGGCCGAGTCCGTCGTGCAACTCCTCGGCGATGCGGCGCTGCTCGCTCGCCGTCGCCTCGATGAGTGCGCGGCCGAGCGAGCGCCGTTCGGTGACGTCCAGCGCGAACACGAGCGTCGCCGGTCGCCCTTCGAGATCGATGGTACGGCTCCACAATTCGACGTCGAGCACGCGTCCATCCGCGGTTCGGTGCCGGGTCTCGAACGGCTCGGTGTCGTCACCGTCACCCGGCAGCGCGCGCCGATCCTCGGCCGCGAGAGCCTCGACCGGGAGTTGCGCGAACTGCTCGATTGTATAGCCGTACTGGCGCCGGGCGGCCGCGTTCACCAATAGAAAGCGCGAGTTCGACGGATCGTGTACCCAGGTGGCTTGCGGACTGGCTTCGAAAACCTGTGCGTAACGGTGCTCGGCGCGCAGCCGGGCGCGCGCCGCCGCGTCGCGCTCGGTGAGCAGCACGTGGATCGACAGCGCGAGCCCGGCGAGACTTACGGTGAACGCCCACTGCGTGACCAGGCCCGGGACGTCGCCCGTCACCGGCGCGAACGCACCGTGTTCCCAGACGTAGCTCACCATCGCGCCCAGGGTCATCGCCAGGGCGGCGAGGAGCGCCGGCGCGAGACCGAAGGCGATCGAGCCGCTGACCACCAACAATACGCCGAGCATGACGCTCAGCGAGCGGCCGAACGGCTCGGTGACGCCGATCTCGACCGCGACACAGGCCACGATGCCCGCAGCCCAAAGCGCTAGTCCGGGCGAGGGTCGCGCAAGACCGACCAGTGCGGAACGCCGAGTCACGATCAGGACGAGCCCGTACCCCAATGACCCCGCGATGGAGTTTCCCCACCAGGTCAGGCCGTAGCTCAGAGTGGCTTGTGCGGGTGGTGTCGAGCTCGCTGCCAGCCCCAGCATGCCAACGACCGTGAACAGACCCATGCCGATCAGCAGTGCCAACGCGAGCTTGAAGATGTCGCGCAGTGAGCCGAATCCGGAGTCGAAATCCCAGCTTTGCAGCAGCAAGCGGCAGAGAAACACGCCGCCCGCAAGTCCAGCGGCGGCGCCGAACGCGAAGATGTCTCCATGGCCGAGCACATACCAGGTGGCAAGCGTGGCCAGGGCGACTGCGGTAGCCATCGGGGTACCCCACCGCGCCGTGAGCCCGAACGCGATCCCGACCGGCAGGAGCGGCACGGCCAGGCGCGCCCCCAGATGCTCACTGGAAAGCCCGAACCAGCCGGCCCCGAACACGGCACCGAAGGTCGCTACCCAACGTACCGCCAATGCTCCCATGCTCTTCAATTTAAGCGGTTTTGGCGGAAATGTCGCTGCAGAATTGAGTGCACTGCGGCAAACTTGAGCCATGGTCGACGGCAATCGCTTGCCCCAGCGACACCCCCAACAACCCATCCTCACGAGGCTCGTCCATGGCCCCAGAACTCAAGATCCTCGGCTGGAGCATCGTCTTCGGTCTGGTGTCGGTCTACACGGCCGCAACCCTGGCGACGCGTGAGCGCGGCCTCAAGTGGAACGCCAGCAACCGCGATGTGCCGTCGCCGACGCTCACCGGTGCGGCCGCGCGCGCGCAGCGCGCCAACGCCAACTTCCTGGAGACCTTCCCGTTCTTCGCCGCCGCACTTCTCGCAGTGGTGGCGGCGGGAAGGACCTCCGCGCACACGCTGCTCGGCGCAGAGGTCTACCTGGCGGCGCGAGTGCTGTACCTGCCGATATACGTCGTCGGAATACCCTACCTGCGCTCGGCGGTCTACGTCGTTTCGATCTGGGGACTGTTACAGCTGATCGAACCGTTTCTCTAGGAGCCTGTCCAGTCCGCGCAGACGCTGCTCGGCGAGGCTCGGCGCCGGCACCGCGCCCAGGTACGCCTCTTCGCCACGCATCGAATTCGGCGCCCGGGAGAGCGCACTCTCGACACGGGCCGGCGTGCCGAGATCGGTCCAGCCGCAGGCGCCGACGCGCAGCACACGTAGCCGCGCCTCCTGGCCCTGCAGGATGCCGCGCGAGAAATCGATGCTGGCGACCCGTCCGTACAAATCCGCGAGCGCCCCGGCGGCGTCACCCGCGCGCACCATCGGCTGCAACTCCTCGAGCACCCGCGGTATGCGCAGGCGGAAGATCTCGAGCAGCGCACTCGCGGTGGACACGAGAATGAAGGAGTTCCACAACGCGCCGCGCGCCATGAGTTCCCAGGCGTGATCGACCGTGGGTTTCTCGACGAAACGGGCGACGCGCGACAGACCGCGGAAGGTTCGGGTGCTCGGCAGAATGTACCCGAGTCCCGTGTCCGGCTCGTCCGGTTCGAAGCCGAGCAGGATGGCCCGCTCCGGATCCTCGAGCGACGCTTCGAGCGCCTGCCGGATGCCGCGCGTCAGCACGTCCTCGCCACGCACGTAGTGGTCCGATGGCAGCAGCACGACCCGCGCTTGTCGATCCCGTTCCAACGCCGTGAGCAGCGGCAGCAACACGCCGAGCCCGGTGCCCCGGTTCGCCGGCTGCACGATCACGTTGGCGGCCGGCAACCGCGCGAGCTCGGGCGCCCACCACTGGCGGTGCGATTCGGTCACGATGGAGAGCGTGTGCTCGGCATCGGTGAATCTCGCCGCGCGCTCCACCGTGCGAGCGAGCAGCGACGACCCGCCGCGCAGCGACCAGAACTGCTTCGGCACGCACTCGCCGTTCGCGAGGGTGGTCAGGCTGCGCAGACGGGTACCGTCACCGCCGGCGAGCACCAAGGCAAAGATCGAGGACTGCGACATCGATGCGGGCTCCATTCACGATGAACGACGACGCTCTACGGCGAGCGCCCGAACCCGCGTCCCTGCGAGTTCGAGCGGTGTCGGAGAATGATCCACGCAAATTAAACTTCGATGAACTACGGATTATGCGCCGATGATGGTGGATAACCCGCTTCTGCAATGCCACAAATGGCGGTCCGCGCGAACCGCCTTGGTCTTTGCGCAGCGCAGGAACGGCTACCGCATCGCGGGGAATGCCGCGCGCCACCCGACCCCGATCGGGGTGGCGGCGCGCGGCGGCGTCGAGGTCAGAACTTGTAGGAGAGGTCGAGACCGATGGTGCGCGGTTGATTCGTGACCACCCGGTTCAGGGACGGAATGATGTATGCGAACGCCTCGGTGTTGATGCCGAGGTCGGCGTGGGTGTTGGTGAGGTTGTCCGCGAACACGAACGCCGACACCTTCGAGCCGATCAAACCGACGCGCATGCCGACGAGATCGTACGAGGGCAAGGTCGCATAGGTGTATGAAATGTCGGTCGACTGCCCCACGTAGGAGTTCGTGATCCGCGCGCTCGCCTTGTACTCCGCGGAAATCGGCTTCTCGTAGGTGAGCGAAGCGGTCTCGGTGTACTTCGGTATGTTGAGCAGGTTGAGGCCGCTCACCAGCGCCGGATCCTGCGCGGTGAGGTTGGCGTTCGGCGACGTGAGCGTCGCGTGCGTGTACGTGCCCGTCAACGTGAAGGTGAGTTGCGGCGTGATGAGGGCGGTCACCTCGAGTTCCGGCCCGTACGAGGCCGCGTTACCGGCGTTCTCCGTGAGCGGGTAGCCGCAGGGCTGGTTGATGGTCTGTTGCACACCGTTCCACTTGATGTAGTACACGTCGGCATTGACGATGAGGCGACGGTCGAAGAACCGCGCCTTCTCGCCGATCTCGTAGTTCCAGGTGTTGTCGGAACTGTAGGTCTCGGTGTTGATGTTGCACAGGCTTGCGGGAATCTGCTGGTTGATGCCACCCGGGCGGAAGCCCCGCGCCACGGTGCCGTACACCGTCACGTCCTTGGTGGGTTCGTAGGAAAGCGTGGCCTTGGGATTGGCGCCGCTGTTCTGCTGCCGGAACGAGTTCTGGATGGTGGAAGCGTTGCCCGAGCCGGCCAGGATGCCGGCGGTCTCCTCGTCGGCGCGGCTGTCGAATTTGTACAGCCGCAGGCCCGCGGTCAACTTCCACGCCTCCGTGAATGCGAACGTGCCCTCCCCGAACAGCGCCTCCTGTTTGATGTGATACGGATTGTGGGCCTGATAGATGATGCCGTTCGGATTGCCCGCGAGCGAACCGACCGTCGCCAGCGCGAAGGCGGTGGAGCGGTTGTCCTCGGCGAAGATCGACTCGAAGTTGGAGAAGAACGCGCCGGCGATCCACTGCAGACGGCCCGGGCCGTTCGAGGCGAGCCGGATCTCCTCGCTCCACTGACGGGTCGAGTCCACCTCGGAGAACGGGACCGGATAAAACGTGGGCAGCGTCGCGCCCAGCAATCCGGCGAAGCTGTACAGGGACTCGGCGGTATCCGTGGTCTGGCTCTCCTCGCGGGAGTAGTACGCGGTGGCGGAGGTCAGGTCGGCGAAGCCCATGTCGTAGGTCATGGTGAGACCGTACAGCCTGAACTCGTCGTAGATGGGCTCGAAGTTGTTGTAGGGCTGATAGCGTGCGTTGGTGATGCCGGGCGGGCTGTCGTATTCGCTGTAGCCACCCATGTTGATCTTCTGGTACATCACCAGCGCATCGATCTTGAGGTCATCGCTCGGCTTGCCGAGGACCTCGGCGCGTGCTCCCTGCAGGCGCTCCCAGTTGGTCCGCGGGACCACGGCCGTCGGCGTCACCGCGGTCACGTCGCCGCGCGTGCAGCCCGGCCACCCGGGTCCGCAGGAACCCGGGTTGGTCGGCACCGGGAAATTCGCGCCCTCGACGATCCGGTTGATCCAGCCGTCGGTGTACTTGTCGGTGGCGACCACGCGGGCGGCGAGCTTATCGTCGATCAACGGCAGGTTGAGCATGAGATTGCCGCCGCGGTTGAAGCCGCCGCCATCGGTACCTGAGCCGATGAACTGGGTCGCGCCGGAGAAACTGTTCATCACCGGTTCGCTAGTCACGAGCTTGACCGTGCCGCCCATGGACCCCGAGCCGTAGAGCGTGCCCTGGGGGCCGCGCAGCACCTCGACCCGATTCAGGTCGAAGAGATCCGGGTCGACCACCACCTTGCCGACCAGCGCCGCGGCCGGCGGACTCAGCGGATAGTCGTTGAGATAGAAACCCACGGTGGGTGCGGCGCCTCCGGAGGAGGACAGGCCGCGCATCTCGAGTTCGGTCTGGCCGGGACCGGCCGTTCGCTGCGAGAGTCCC
>DAIDHD010000064.1 GCA_027459765.1 Gammaproteobacteria bacterium
TTGCCGGTGGAGGTGAAGTACACCAGTCGACGCTGCTCATCGACGGCCTTGACCGCGCGGCCGCGGAAGTCGTCCACGTTCCACTCGCCGGCCGTTAGCCGGCGCACCAGCCGACCCTGGTAGTCGTAGAGATACAGGTGCGAGTAGCCGTCCCGCGCGGAACACCAGATGAACTGCGGCGAGTGTTTCAGGAACGTGAGCTCGTCGTTCAGATCGATCCAGGTGCCGCTCTGCTCCGTCAGCACGACCCGGGTCTTACCGGTCGCGACGTCGGCGAACATCAGGTCGAGCCGGTGCTGGTCGCGAGATTCCCGCTGGATGGCGAGCGTCTTGCCGTCCGGCAGCCAGTTGACCCGCGCCAGGTAGATGTCGGGGTCGGTACCGAGGTCCACCCAGACCACGCGGCCTCCGCGCGGTTCGACCACCCCCAGGCGAACGTGCACGTTGGCATCGCCGGCGGCCGGATAGCGCTGCTCGAATGTCTTGACGTTGTCGGCGTCTATTTCGAAGCGCTGTGTGGGCTTCACCGGCGACTCGTCCACCCGGGCGAAGGCGATGTGCCGGCCGTCGGGCGCCCACCAGTAGCCCGTCTCGCGGTCCATCTCCTCCTGCGCGACGAACTCGGCCATGCCATTCTTGATGACGCCGCCGCCGTCGTGCGTCAGTGCCGTTTCACTGCCTCGGGCGAGGTCGAACACGTACAGGTTCTGGTCGCGGACGTAGGCGACGCGCTCGCCCGCGGGAGAAACCGTGGCATCCGTGACGAAACCCTTGCCGGGGGCGATCTCTCGGACCTTGGGCGCGTTCGTCGCGGCGAGATCGTAGTAGTAGAGCTTGCCGTCGAGAGGAAAGAGCAGCGCTTTGCCCGAGGGCGCATACGAGTACTCGAGGATGCCGGAGAAGGCCGCCGTCCGCTGCCGCTCCCGCCGCGAAAGCTCCTCGTCGGAGAGTTGCGCCTTCGCGGGCGCGAGCTCGGCGGAGTCGACCAGCAGCCGCTCCTGCCGGGCGGCGATGTTGTATTCCCACAGGTCGAGACGATCCTTGTCGTCGGGCTTGCCGCGCAGGTAGGTGACGCGCGTGCCGTCGGGCGACACCTTGAGACCCATCACGGTGGGTCCCGCGAGGTCCGGTGCGTCGAACAGCCGATCGATGGTGAGCTCGGCAGCCCGCGGCGCGGCCGCCACGATGCCACTCATGAGCGCCGCCGCTCCCAGCCGTCCCCACGCGGATACTGCCGCGCGTCCGTTACCGCGACCGAAGGTGAGCCAATTGCCCATGAAATCCCGACTCCTCTGTTGCATGCGTCGATCACGTTGCGAGCGTTCCCGGCGAGTTCGTCTAAAGACGCGTCAGTCGGTACACGACCTCCGCGAGCGCGGTGAGGCCGCGGGCGCGCAGGCGAGGCTCCTCGTCGAGGATGTCGCGCCGCGCGAGTTCCTCGATGCGATGTCCGGCGCCGTAGAGTGACCGTACCGCCAGCGGGTCCACGCTGAACGGCGGACCCTCGAACTCGCTCTGCCGATACTCGAGGGTGATCAGCAACGTGCGCGTACCGGGACGCGTGAGCGCGGTCAGCTTCTCCACGTAGGCGGCGCGCTGGTCCGGGTGCCAGGCGATCAGGGCCGCGCGGTCATAGACGGCCGCCACGTCGCCCAGAAGCTCGGGGGTGAGCGCGAACAGGTCGCCGCGGAAAATGGTCGTGCGCGGCGCTTCGTAGACGTCGAATACGCCCTCGCGGCGGCGGCGCGCAGGGACCCCATTTTCGGCCAGGTAGGCCTGCACGGCGATGTCCGAGATCTCCACGCCGACGACCTGGTGGCCGTGCCGGTGCAGCCAGGCGAGGTCGAGGCTCTTGCCGCACATGGGCACGAAAACGCGCGTCCCCGGCGCCGCGCCGAGGGCGTCCCAGTGCCGGATCAGCGTCTCATCGACGCTGGTGCGGTGAAAGCCGATCTGCCCGGTACGCCAACGATCGTGCCAGAAACGCGCTCGCAACCGGCGTCACTCCTCGCCCGTCGCGGGGTTCGCCTCGAACGGTTCGGGCGCCGCGTCGGGAATCCTGTGCTGTTCGGTGAGCCAGGCGCCGAGGTCCACCATCCGGCAGCGCTCGCTGCAAAAGGGGCGGTGCGTCGAGCTTGCAGTCCACTCGACCGGACGCCGGCAGGTCGGGCAACTCACGACGGCGGTCACGACGATGCTCCGCGAGCGCCGCTCAGGTGCAGCAGGCGAGCACGAACGGAACGTCGACCTCGACGTGCACCGGTCGCGTCGTCGTGTCCGTCCACGTGAGGAACCGCACGGTGCAGCGGTGCTGGCTGCCGCTGATCTCGGGAAACACACCCGCATCGGGCGGCAGCGTGACGCGCACCAGCTGGCAGGGGTTCTCGCGGTCGAATTGCAGTTGGTACACGCCGCCGGTCGCCACCTCGGATTTGCGCTTGGCATTCTGGCGCGTGATCCACAGGATCTCGGAGATGCCGTCGCACAGCGGTCTGATCAGCGACAGCCAGCCGTTGAATTCCGCCGCCCGCACCTCGGGAGGGCGGTTCAGCCAGAACGAGTAATCCGGCAGATCGAAGTCGCAGGTCCCGCCGGGGATGGCGGTGCGGTGCTTGATCGCGTTCAAGAACTCCGAGTCGCGCAATGGCCCCATGAAGTTTCCGCCCACATTGGCGAGTTCGTCGCGCAGCCGCACGAGATTGACGAGCACCGATTTGAGGCGCGCCGGGTCCACGCCGCTGCGCGACTGGTATTCCTTCAGAAGATTGACGTTGCGCTCCAGCTCCTTGAGCACGTCGCTGCGGGAGTCGCCGCGGGCCGTGATGGCGAGTATCTCGAGCAGGCTCGCCACCGCCGCGCGGGTGCTCGAGGGGTTGGGGAACTCGGCGTGGTAAGAGGCCTGCGTGTAGAGGAATTCCAGGCGCAGGAAGGTTCTCATCCGCTCGTTGAGCGGTTGTTCGTACACGACGGGCGCGAGCTGCGCGTCGGCGTCGGGACTCGCTTCGGGATGAGAGATCATCTTCCGTATTCTGCGGCACCCCGGCGCGTGGGTAAACCTTGGATTTCAGGGCTCGACGGCGCTCTTCAGGCTCCCGCGGGAGGCCGCGAGCGCAAGGTAGCGCCGATGCAATTCATCGACACCTCGTTCCAGCGCGGTGATGTCGCCCGAGTTCTCGAGCACGTCGTCCGCCAGGGCGAGCCGCGCGGTCCGTCCGGCCTGCGCCGCAAGGATCGCCTCGGCCTGCGCGCGGGAGCCGCCGTCGCGGGCGAGCACCCGTGCCAGCTGGAGTTCTTCAGGCACGTCGATGACCAGTACCCGGTCCACCCGGTCGCGCGCGCCGCCCTCGGCGAGCAGGGGGATCGCGAGCACCACGTAGGGGGCTTCGGCGCGTTCGGCGAGTGCCTGCATGCGGGCGCGGATCCGGGGGTGAAGGAGGGCTTCGAGGTCGCGCCGGGCTGCCGTATCGGCGAAAACGCGCTCGCGCAGGGCGCGCCGATCGAGCTCACCGGCGGCGGTCAGGATCGACGGACCGAAACGCTCGACCACGGCCGCGAGCCCCGGCTCGCCGGGCGCCACGACCTCGCGCGCGATCGCGTCGGCGTCGATGACGGGTACGCCGAGTGCGGCGAAGCGCCGCGCCGCCGTGCTCTTGCCGCTGGCGATGCCGCCGGTGAGGCCGATTCGCAGCGGGCGCACGCGGCCGTCCCGGGCTTAAAGGCCGCTCAGGCGCCGGTAGCCGGCTACCAGGGGGGCGCCGTACAGCATGGCGAGCCAACCGGCCGCGGCCAGGTAGGGGCCGAAAGGCATGGGGGAGGCGCGGTCACGGCCGCGCAGCGCGATCATGAGAATGCCGAGCAGCGCGCCGGTGACCGCGGCGAGGAGGATGATCAGCGGCAGCATGCGCCAGCCGAGCCAGGCGCCCAGCGCGGCGAAGAGCTTGAAGTCCCCGTAGCCCATGCCTTCTTTGCCGGTCACCAGCCGAAAGGCGTGGAACACGAGCCAGAGCGACCCATATCCGCCCGCCGCGCCCAGGATTGCATCCCGGGGTGCGACCGGTAGCGGCGCGCCGGACGGGGACCCAAGGAGCACCGCCGCCAGCAAGCCTGCCCAGAGCAGCGGCAGGGTGATGTCATCGGGGAGTAACTGGTGGTCGAGGTCGATGCCGGCGAGCGCGACCAGTGCCCAGGTGAGCAGCAGGCCGCAGGCGCCGGCCACACCGAAGCCCAGATTCCAGGCCACCCAGGCCGACAATAGCCCGGTGGCGAGTTCCACCGCGGGGTAGCGCATCGAGATCGGCGCTCGACACGCGGCGCAGCGGCCCTTGAGCAGGACCCAACTCAGCAGCGGCACGTTCTGCCAGGCCTTGATCGGCGCCCGGCAGTGCGGGCAGGCGGAGCGCGGGTGGCTCAACGTGATGCGCTCTTGCGCGGCGACCGAGGTCTCGATCGACGCGGCCTCACCCGCCGAGGCGCCCGCCGTGGCGGCGTAAGCCGTTGCCTCGGCGCGCCACTGGCGCTCCAGCATGATGGGCAGGCGGTAGATCACGACGTTCAGGAAGCTGCCCACCATCAGGCCGAGCACGAACACGACCCCCGCGAACAGGAACGCGTTCCCGGCGAGCAGGGAGATGAGGTCTTGCAGCATCAGTGGATGGGGCGCATTGCGCCCCGCCGCTCGCTAGACCACGGACCCGAGCTTGAAGATGGGGAGGTACATGGCGATCACCATGCCGCCCACCAGGACGCCAAGCACCGCCATGATCAGCGGCTCCATGAGGCTCGACATGCTGTCGACCGCGGCGTCCACCTCCGACTCGTAGAAGTCGGCCACCTTGCCGGACATCGCGTCGAGCGAACCGGACTCCTCGCCCACGGCGATCATCTGCACCACCATGTTCGGAAACAGTCCGGTGTTGTCCATGGCCCGTTGCAGCCGCTGTCCGGTGGCCACTTCGTCCTTCATGCGCAGCACCGCTTCCTCGTACACCACGCTACCCGTGGCGCCGGCCACCGACCCCATGGCTTCCACCAGCGGCACGCCGGCGGCGAACATGGTGGAGAGCGTGCGGGCGAAGCGGGCGATGGCGGACTTTACGAGGATCGGACCGAGAATGGGAATCTTGAGCGATAGACGATCGATCGTCTTCTGCATCTTCTTGCTGCGCTTCTTGAAGTAGAAGAATGCGTACCCGGCGCCTCCCGTCACGAGGGCGAGGAACCACCCCTCGTGCTGCACGAAACGCGACAGGTTGACGACCATTTGCGTGAAGGCCGGGAGATCCGCGCCGAATCCCTTGAACAGCGACTCGAACTGCGGAATGACGAAGATGAGCAGGATCACCGTGACGATCACGGCGACGATGAGCACGGCGGCCGGATAGAAGAGGGCCTTCTTGATCTTCTTCTTGAGGGCCTCGGTCTTTTCCTTGTAGGTCGCGATCTTGTCGAGCAGCGTCTCGAGCGCACCGGCCTGCTCGCCGGCCTGAACGAGATTCACGAACAGATCGTCGAAGTAGAGCGGAAATTTGGCCAGCGACTCGTGCAGCGTACTGCCGCCCTCGATGCTCGCCTTGACGTCGAGGATGAGCTTCTGCATCGCCGGCTTCTCGTGGCCGTTGCCGACGATTTCGAAGGCCTGCACCAGCGGGATGCCCGAGGCCATCATGGTGGCGAGTTGGCGGCTGAACACCGCTATGTCGAGCGAGGTGATCTTGCCGCCACCCCGCATGGAGGCGCTCTGGGTCTTGATGCGCGTGGGCGCGACACCCTGGCGGCGCAGGTCGGCACGCAGCGCGGTCTCGTTGGCGGCAAGCGACTTGCCGCGCACCTTGTTGCCGCGGCGGTCCTTGCCCTCCCAGAGGAATTGCACGTCCTTCTTGGCGGTGGCGGAAACGGCCATACGTCGATCCTTCCCGGGGTCACCTATTCGGTGGTGACGTTGTTGATCTCTTCGAGGCTGGTGAGTCCGTCCATGACCTTCTGCAGGCCGGAACGGCGCAGGTTCCAGACGCCGTCGATGGCGGCCTGGTCGGCGATGGCGATGGCGCCGCCGCCCTCCATGATGATGCGGCCGATCTTGTCGGTGACGGGCATGACCTGGTAGATGCCGACCCGGCCCTTGTAGCCGTCGGTGCATTGGCTGCAACCGACCGCCTTGAACACCTTGATGCCGCGCTGGATGTCGGCGTCCTCGAAGCCCTCCTTCTTGAGAGCCTCCGGAGGAATGTCGAGCGGCTGCTTGCAGTTGCTGCACAGGCG
>DAIDHD010000054.1 GCA_027459765.1 Gammaproteobacteria bacterium
GGCCGTGCCGCGCAGCTCGGCGGCGATGGCGTGCGCCGCGGCCTCGCCGGCGCGCGCGGCGGCCGCCACACCGACCTCGCCCGCGACGGCGCCGGCAAGACGTCCCGCGGCCGTGTCCAGGTCCGCGCCGAAGGCGGCCAGATCCGGCAGCCAGCGGGCGGTCGCGCCGAGCTGGCTGGCGAGCGCGATCGCCGGCGTGTAGCCGCCCGAGACGAGCAGGCAGTCGGCATCGATCCAGCCGCGGCGCGCGCCGTCGCGCTGCGCGTGTGCGATCGCGCGCACGGCGCACCGGCCGGCGACGTCGATCACCTCGGCGCCGCCGTGCACCGGGATGCCGCGTTCCCGGGCGCGGTCCGCGGCCGGCGAATCGCGCCGCGGATCGACGATCCCCGCGCACTCGATGCCGGCGTCGGCCAGCGCGAACGCCGCGGCGTAGGCCTCGTCGGAGTTGACGAACAGCGCCGGGCGCCGCCCCACGGCCACGCCATAGCGGCGTAAATAGGCGAGGGCCGCACCGGCGAGCATCACGCCCGGCACGTCGTTGTGCGGGAACGCGATGAGCCGTTCGACCGCGCCGGTGGCGAGCAGCACGCGCTGCGCGCGCACCACGCGCAGCCGGGTGCGCATGCCGCCGAAGGCGGCCGATTCGGTCGCAGAGAGCGTCTCCAGGGCGCCGTACACGCCGTGACCGTAGGCCCCGACGACGGCCGTGCGGGTGAGCAGGCGCACGCCGGGTGCACGCCCAAGGCGGGCAGTGGCGGCGGCGAGCCAGTCGCCGAGGCGCGGTTCGAGCAGCGTGCCGCCCCCGGGCGCGACGTCCTGCTCGGCGAGCAACACGCGCAGGCCGGCCTCGCCGAGCACGGCGGCAGCGGCGAGTCCGGCCGCGCCGCCACCCACGATCAAGACGTCGGTGTGCTCGTGCACGATCTCGCCGGGCGGCGCCGCGACGGAGGCCGCCACGTCGAGCCGGCCCAGGCCCGCGGCACGCCGTATCAAGGGCTCGAACAGACGCTCCCACGCGAAGCCCGGTGACATGAAGGTCTTGTAGTAGAAGCCGGCCGGCAGGAAACGCGCCAGCCGGTCGTTGATCGCCGCCAGGTCCCAGGCGAGCGTCGGCCAGCGGTTCTGGCTTTCGGCCCGCAATCCTTCCTCGAGCGGCAGCGTCGTGGCCGGCCGGTTCGGCTCGCGCCCGTGCGGACCGAGCACGTCGACGAGCGCGCAGGGCTCCTCGGGACCGGCGGTGACGACGCCACGCGGACGGTGATACTTGAAGCTGCGCCCGACCAGACGCACGCCGTTGGCGAGCAGTGCGGATGCGAGCGTGTCGCCGGCGAGCCCCTCGAGCGCGCGCCCGTCGAAGCGGAATGCCACCGGGCGGCCGGCATCCACCAGCGCGCCGCCGCCGACGCGACCCGGACCGCCGCTCACGGAGGGGCCACCGCGCGGATCGCGTGCGTGGTGGCGTGCCGCTCCACGGCGATGAGACGCCGGCAACCGCCCACGTGCAACCACCATTCGCGGTGCCAGTCTGACGGATTGCGACGCGAGTACACGAACTCGGCGAAGGCCGCCGCATCCGCGTGCTCGCCCGGACGCGCCACGCTCGCATCGCCGCGATACCGGAACTCCGTCTCGTCGCGCACGCCGCACCAGGGACAGGGTATGCGCAGCACTCCGGTGCTTCTCAGTGGGCGTACGGGAACGGCCCGGCACCGCGCTCGTCGATGGTGCGGCCGGCGGCGAAACGATCCAGGTCGAGGTGACGCGCGAGCGGGTGTGGTTCGCCGTGCGCAATCAGGTGGGCCGTGGCGCGACCACCGGCCGGGATGGCCTTGAAGCCGCCGTAGCACCAGCCGGCGTTGAGGAAGAGCCCGTCGATCGGCGTGCGCGAGATGATCGGCGAGCCGTCCATGGACATGTCCATCACGCCGCCCCACTGGCGCAGCACGCGCACGCGCGCGAGCGCCGGCATCAGGGTCACCGCCGCCGCGGCCACCTCCTCCGCCATCGGCAGCGTGCCGCGCTGGCCGTAGGAGTTGTAGCCGTCGATGCCGCCGCCGAACACCAGCCCGCCCTTGTCGGACTGGCTGATGTAGAAGTGGCCCGCGCCGTAGGTCACCACCAGATCGAGCACCGGCTTCAGCGCTTCGGAGACGAAGGCCTGCAGCACGTGGGTCTCGATCGGGAGCGTCAGGCCGACGTGCGCCGCCAGCCGCGAGGAGTGCCCCGCGACGGCGAGGCAAACCACGTCCGCACCCACGAATCCCTGCGTGGTGTCCACGCCGGTCACGCGCGATCCCTGGCAGCGGATGCCGGTGACTTCACAGTGCTCCACCACGTCGACACCCGCCGCCGCGGCGGCGCGCGCGTAGCCCCAGGCCACGGCGTCGTGGCGTGCGGTGCCGCCGCGCGGCTGCAGGAAGCCGCCGAGCACCGGAAAGCGCCCCCCGTCCATGTCGATCAGCGGCACCCGCCGGCGCACCTCGGCGCGCGACAGCTCGAGCGCGTCCACACCGAGCAGGCGCATCGCATTCGCGCGCCGCGTGAACAGGTCGCGCTGCGCTTCCGTGTGGAACAGGTTGAGCGTGCCGCGCTGGCTCACCATGGCGTTGAAGTTGAGCTGCCGCTCGAGCTGCTCCCAGAGCGTGAGCGACAGATCGTAGAAGCGGATGTTGTCGGGGTGGAAGTAGTTGGAGCGGATGATGGTCGTGTTGCGACCGACGTTGCCCAAGCCGAGCGCGCCGCGCTCGATGACCGCCACGTCGGTGATTCCGTGTTCGGTGGCCAGCGAGTGGGCGGTCGCCAGCCCGTGGCCGCCGCCGCCGACCACGACGACGCGGTAGCGCTCGCGCGGCCGTGCCTTGCGCCATGCCTCGCCCCAGCCGCGGTGGCCGGTCAGCGCCTCGAGGAACAGCCGCCACCCCGAGTAGCGGGCGGCGCTCCGGCGAAGGAGCGGCGCGCGGGCGGGTGGTGACGCGGCGTTCTGCATGCGAGCCCCGGATGATAGAGGCAATGACCGTCGCCGTGCACTCCCGACGTGCCGGCAGGCGCCAGCGCGGGCTTGACGGCCGCGCCGCCAAGCGACACCGTGTGGCTGGCGTCGCTGGTACCGTGCTTGGGGGCCTGGTGAGGCGTTTGCTCGAGTCGCTCTGTCTGGCGGTCATTGTCGGCGCGCTCGCCTCGAGCCCGCTGCGCGCCGCCGTGGTCGTGTCCTCCAAGCTCTCCAGCGAGTCGGCGATGATTGGCGAGATGATCATCATGACGCTGCGCGCGCACGGCATCGCGGTCGTCGACCGGACCCGGCTCGGCGCCACGCCCCTGGTGCGCAAGGCGCTGCTCGCCGGCGAGATCGATCTGTACGTCGAGTACACGGGCAACGGCGCCTTCTTCTTCAACGCCCAGGGCGACCCCGCCTGGCGCGACCTCGACCGCGGCTACGCGCTGGGAGCGAGGCTCGACTACGACCTCAACCGCATCGTCTGGCTCGCGCCGGCGCGCGCCGACAATTCCTGGGCCCTGGCGGTGCGCAGCGACGTGGCGCGCGCGAATCGCCTGGGCACGATGAGCGATTTCGCGCGCTGGGTCGGAGCCGGCGGACACGTCGTGCTCGCCTGCTCGGCGGAATTCGCCAATGCCGGCACGCTGCGCTCGCTCGAGCGCACCTACGGCTTTCACCTGCGCCCGCAGCAGAAGATCGTGCTCGCCGGCGGCGAGACCACCGCGATGATCGCCGCGGCGGCGGCGGGCACCGACGACGTCGACGTCGCCATGGTGTACGGCACCGACGGCGGCATCCTGGCCGCGAACCTCGTGGTCCTGCGCGACGATCGGCACGACCAGCCGGTGTATGCCCCCGTGCCGCTGGTGCGCGCCGAGGTGCTCGCGCGCCACCCGCAGATCGCGACGCTCATCGCTCCGCTGATGGCGAGCTTCGACGCCGCGACCCTGCGTGGCCTCAACGCACGGGTGCAGATCGACGGCGAATCCACCTCGACCGTGGCCGCCGATTATCTGGCGTCCCGGGGCCTTCTCCACTGAAATGGCGGCGCCGCGTCGACTCGACCTCGCGGGCCTGCGGCGGCTCGACCCCCTCGGGACGATGCTCGTGCTCGCGGGGCTGGTGGCGGCGCGGCTGCCGTTCGTGATCGACAAGGCCAACCGGATCGTGCCGGGCGATCCGCGCCCGCTGTTCGAGGTGGTGCCTTGGACGGCGGCCTGCGGGTGTGCGCTGGCGCTGCTGGTGGCTGGCGTGGCGGCTCTCGCAGTCCGCGCCCCGGGCGCGCGGCTGGCGGTGGCGGTGCTCGCGCTGGCGGCGCTCGCGTTCGCGCTCGGCGCCGCCGGCGACGCACTGACGCCGGCGGGCAACCGGGTGGTGAGGATCGCGCCGGGCGCGGCCTTCTGGGTGCTCGCCGCGTTGCTCGGGGTGTTGGCGGCGGACGCACTCGCGCGGCTCGCGCCGGGGCCGGCGGCGCGCGTGCTGGCGCTGCTGCTGACGGTGCTGTCGACCGGGATCGCCCTCGCCAGCGGGCACTTCGATCACGTCTCGGTGATGCGCGAGTACGCGGTGAACGCCGATCGCTTCACGCACGAGGCCTGGCGTCACGTCGCGCTCGCGTTCGGTTCGCTCGGCGCCGCGATGGTCGTGGCCCTGCCCGTCGGCCTCGTCTGTCATCGGATGCCGAGGCTGCGGGCGGCGGTGATCGCCGCGCTCAACGTGGTACAGACGGTGCCGGCCATTGCGCTGTTCGGCATTCTCATGGCGCCGCTGGGCGCGCTCGCGGCGGCGCTGCCGGCGGCGGCCCACCTCGGAGTCGCGGGCATCGGCGCCGCGCCCGCGCTGCTCGCGCTGTTCCTGTACGCGCTGCTGCCCATCGTCGCGAACACCGTGGCCGGCCTCGCGGGTGTGTCGCCCGCGGCCGTCGAGGCGGCGCGTGGCATGGGTATGACCCGCGGCCAGATACTCGCCGGCGTGGAGTTCGTCCTGGCGCTGCCCGTGATCCTCTCCGGCGTGCGCATCGCGCTGGTGCAGAACCTCGGTCTGGTGACGGTCGCCGCGCTGATCGGCGCCGGTGGATTCGGCACGTTCGTGTTCCAGGGGATCGGTCAGGCGGCGATCGATCTGGTGCTGCTCGGGGCCATTCCCACGGTGGCGCTGGCCTTCGGCTGCGCCGTGCTGCTGGACGCATCGATCGAAGCCATGCAGAGGGGACGTGCGTGATCAGCATCGAGGGACTCAGCAAGCGCTACGGTGATCTCACGGTGGTGGACGACGTCTCCTTCGAGGTCGAGAGCCGGACCATCGCGGTGGTGGTGGGGACTTCGGGCTCCGGCAAGTCGACGCTGCTGCGGATGATCAACCGGCTGGTCGAGCCGAGCGCGGGGCGCGTGCTCATCGACGGCCAGGACGTGGCCGCGGAGCCGCCGCATCTGCTGCGGCGGCGCATCGGCTACGCGATCCAGGGCCACGGGCTGTTTCCGCACCGTACGGTGGCGCAGAACATCGCCACCGTGCCGCGCCTGCTCGGCTGGCCGGAGCAGAGGATCGGCGCCCGGGTCGCGGAGCTGCTCGAGCTGCTGCAACTCGACCCCGGCGCATTCGCCGGCAAGTATCCGCACCAGCTCTCCGGCGGCCAGCAGCAGCGTGTCGGCGTGGCGCGGGCACTCGCGGGCGATCCCAAGGTGCTGCTGATGGACGAGCCGTTCGGCGCGCTCGATCCGATCATCCGCGCCAAGGCGCAGGACGAGTTGCTCGCGATCCAGCGCCGTCTGGGCATCACCGTGGTGCTGGTCACGCACGACATGGACGAGGCATTCAAGCTCGGCGCGCGCGTCGCGGTGATGAGCCAGGGGCGTTTGCTGCAATTCGACCGCCCGGCGACGCTGCTCACGCGGCCCGAGGATCCCTTCGTCGCGCGCATGACGGGGATTTCCGACCGGGCGCTCAAGCTCCTGTCGCTCACGTCCGCGCGCGATGCGGCGGTTGCGGACGATGGACCGGGGCTCGGCGACGCCCCGCAAGTCGCGGCGACGGCGTCGTTGCGCGAGGTGCTGTCCGAACTCGTGTGGCGCGGCGCCACGCGGGCGACGGTGGTCGACGAACGCGGCCAGGCCTGCGGCAGCCTCGCGATCGCCGACATCCTCGCGCACGGGCGGGCTCGTTGAGCCGGACCATCGGCGCGGTGTTGCGCGTCGCGGTGCTCGCGGCGCTGGTCGCCTTCCTGGCGGCGCCTGCGCGCTTCGCGCCGCTGTTCGCGCCGCTCGCCCCGCCCGGTGCGCCCGCGATCTACGACCAGGGCGATCTCGCCTCGCTGGCGGCGGCGCACCTCGCCATCGTCTGTTGCGCGGCGCTCGCGAGCACGGTGGTCGCCGTCGGTCTCGCGCTGTTCGTGACCCGCGGCGCCGGCGTGCAATTCCTGCCGCTGTCGCGCGCGCTGGTGAATTTCGGACAGACCTTCCCGCCGGTGGCGGTGCTCGCCATCGCCGTGCCGCTGGTGGGCTTCGGCGAGAAGCCGACGCTGATCGCGCTGTTCGCCTATGGATTGCTGCCGATCTTCGAGAACACGCTCGCCGGGATCCGCGCCTGCCCGCCGGCACTGCTGGAGGCGGCGAGCGGAATGGGCATGAACGGCCGCCAGCGGCTGCTCGGCGTCGAACTGCCGCTCGCCATGCCGCTGATCCTCGAGGGCGTGCAGCTGTCGCTGGCCGTCAACGTCGGCACCGCGACCATCGGTTCGACGGTCGCGGCCAAGGGGCTCGGCGAGGTGATCATCGCCGGCCTGCTGTCCAACAACGACGCCTTCATCCTGCAGGGCGGTCTCGCCACGGGCCTCATGGCGGTGCTGCTGCACGAGGCGGTCGCGCTGCTACGGCGGCGGATTCGCTAGAATCGGCGCTACAGCGGGCGTCGTCGCCCGGCGCGAGGCAGGTGATGAGGCAGACGATGCGGCAGACGGCGGCGGGCGGTGCCGAGTCCGTGCCCCGCGTGGAGTGGCCGACGCTGGCGCTCTACGCCGCCACCGTGCTCGCCTGGGGCGCGGCCACGTTCGCGTACCGGCGCTGGCCGCTGGTCGTGGTGGCGCCGCTGACCGCGGTCATCCTCACGCTGCACAGTTCGCTGCAGCACGAATTGGTCCACGGCCACCCGACCCGTTCGGCAAGGGTCAACCGCTGGCTCGGGTTGCTGCCGTTGTCGCTGTGGTTGCCGTTCGACCGGTATCGCGACACCCACCTTCAGCACCACCTCGACGCGCGCCTGACCGATCCCCTGGACGATCCGGAATCCTACTACCTCGAGCCCGAACGGGCGGCCGCGCTCGGCCGTCCGCTGCGAATCCTGCTCGACTGGCAGCAGACCCTGCTCGGCCGGGTGATGATCGGCTCCTTCTTCCGCATCGGCCTGTTCCTGCGCGCCGAGGCCGCGGGCCTGGTCCGCGGCGAACCCGGACTGCGGGCCGCGTGGTTCACGCACCTCGCTTGCTGCATACCCGTGGTGTGGTGGGTCGGGGTGGTGTGCGACATGCCGTTGTGGCTGTACGTGGCGGCCATGGTGGTGCCAGGCAACGGGATCCTGCTGATCCGCTCCTTCGCCGAGCACCGCGCTGCGCGCGCCGTGCGCGAGCGGATCGCGCTGGTCGAGGACTCCCGGCTGCTCGGACCGCTGTTCCTGTACAACAATCTGCACGCCCTGCACCACGAGGCGCCGATGGTCCCCTGGTACCGCTACAACACCCGCTATCGCCGCGAGCGCGCGCGGCTGATCGCCGCCAACGGCGGCCTCGTCTACCGCAGCTACTTCGACGTCGCACGCCGCTACCTGCTGCGTCCGCACGACACGCTCGAGCACCCGGCAGGGCGGATTCCCCCGACGCGCGAGTGAGCCGTCGTGCGCGTCAGGCCGGCAGCGGATAACCCGCGGCGTTCGCCTCGCGATCCCAATCCAGCAGCACCTCGTAGGTCGCGGCCTCTGCGGGTGCGAAGCCCCGCAGTGCCAGCGCCGTGGCGTAGCGCTCGAACCAGGGCCGCGACGCCGCGCCGAGCAAGGCCTCGCGCAGACGCTGCGCCTGCGCCGGCGGCGTGTCCACCGCCGTGACGAAGCACGGCATGGGCGCGACCGCCGTGCTCGCGAGCACGCGCACGTCGGCGACCAGCTGCGGTGCGTGACGCGCGAGCAGCAGGTGCCAATACGCGTCGAGCGGACCGACGTCGATGCGTCCCGCGCGCACCGCTTCGAGCACGTTGCGTGCGGTCACCAGCGGGCCGTGCATCTCGGCGTACAGCGCCGGGCGGCCGGCCGCGCGATGATCGAGAAGATGGCGCCGCCAGGCGTTGAATCCCGACTGGGAGTGCGCGACCGTGTAGCCTGAACGCCCGCCGAAGGTGTCCTCGAGCCGTGCGTACGGGGCATCGCGGCGCACGATCAGGTCGGTTCGATACACGGCGCGGCCCTCGGCCCAGGGCACGTCCGGAATGGGCGCGGCGAGCGGCAACACGGGCGCGAGCCGCAAGGCGACCGGATACCCGCACATGAGCACGACCCCGAGATCGGGGCGCGACCAGAGCACCTCGAGCGGCTGCGGCGCCGGGTACGCCAGGTATTCGAGCGCCACCTGCGCGTCCGCCGCGACCTCGGCGAGCAGCCCGCGCCACGCGGCCTCGGCCTCCGGCGTGACAGCGTACATGCGCGCATTGGCGATGCGCGTGCTCAAGCGCGGGCGCCTCCCGCGCCGAGCTCGAGCGTGCGCCTCGCCACGTAGTCGGCGATCGCCTCGCGCACCCCCGGATCGAGCGGTGGCGGCTGGTAGTCGCCGAGCAGGCGCTGCCACAGCGCCGTGGCGCGCGTGGTGGCGTCACGCGCGCCCGCTTCCGTCCAGCTCTCGAAACTCGACCAGTCCGACAGCAGCGGCTGGTAGAAGGCGGTTTGATAGCGCGCCAGGGTATGGGCCGTGCCGAAGAAGTGGCCGCCGGGCGGCACCGCCTTGATGGCCTCCACGCCCAGGTCGTCGTCGTCGAAGCTCACCGGCTTGAGTATCGCGGCCCAGTGCCGCAACAGTTCCGCATCCACCACGATCTTCTCGAGCGAGGCCGACAGGCCACCCTCGAGCCAGCCGGCGGCGTGATTGACGAGGTGGCTGTGGCTCAGGATCGCCGCCTGCAGCGAGAAGGCCGTCTCGTAGGTGGCCTGGGCATCCACGGTGGGCGCGGCATTGACCGCGCTGGTGCGCACCGGCAGGCCGAGGCGCCGGCCGATCTGCGCGCCCGCGATCACCGCGTGCACGTATTCGGGGGTGCCGAACGCGGGCGAACCGCTGCGCATGTCGACGTTGGAGGTGAAGCCGCCGAGCACGCACGGCGTGCCCGGGCGCACCATCTGGCAGAGCGCCACCACGGCGAGCGCCTCGGCGGTCTGTTGCACGAGCGCACCCGCGAGCGTCACCGGCGCCATGGCGCCCATGAGCGTGAATGGCGTGATCACCACGCACTGGCCGTGGCGCGCCATCACCAGGATGTTGTCGAGGATCTCCTCGTCGAGCCGGCGCGGCGAGTTGACGTTGGTCACCGTGAGCAGCGTCGGCCGCGCGGCGAGCGCCTCGACACTGGTGCCGTGCTCGAGCGCCGAGATGGCGATCGCGTCCTCGGCCTGCACGCCGCCCACGCCGCGTGCGGCCCAGACGATGTCGGCGCACTCCACGTGCGCCTGGTAGGTGGCGAGATGGCGCACCGGCACGGGCACGTCGACCGGCTCCACCACGATGCCGCCTTGCCAGTGCAGCACGCCGAGCGCGTGGCAGAGCTTCAGGATGTCGCGAAACGCGGCGATGCTGCCGTAGCGGCGTCCGGCCACGGCGTCGCGCACGTTCGGTGCGCCGTTGACCGGACCGAAGTTCACCACGTTGCCGCCGACGTGCAGGTGCCGTTCGGGATTGCGGGCGTGAAGGACGAACGAGGAGGGCGCGTGCGCCAGGTGCGCCTCGACGACTTCGCGGCCGAGGCGCACCAGCTGCGACTCCTCGTCGACGATGCCGCCGCCGCGACGGAAGGCATCGCGCGCGGCGCGATTGCGAATTTCCAGCCCGGCCTCCTCGAGCACCCGGTAGGCGGCGGTCACGATGCGCTCCACCTGCTCCTGGTCGAGGATCTCGAGCGGCGCCCAGCGGTTCGTGAGCCGTGGCAGCGGCGCGAGCGGCTGGCCTGCGCCGCGCGCGGCGCGCGCTCGCTCGCGGCGGCGGGACGTGGGCGATGCGTCGGTCATGGCGCGCATACTGCGGCCAGCGCGCGGGCCAAGGCAAATCGGCGCACGCGGTGCAGAGCATCCGGCGGCGCGCAGCGTCCGGCGACGGCGTTTCGAGTATCCTGTGCGCCCTTCTGTTCGAACCCGGCGAGGAGCACTTCGGGATGGAAAGCACATTGGACGGGCGGGACGGCGCGCCCGGAGCGGCGCCGTTGCGCGGCGGCGGGCGCATCCTCGTCGAGCAGCTCGTGGCCCAGGGAGTGACGCACGTGTTCTGCGTGCCGGGCGAGAGCTATCTGGCGGCGCTGGATGCGTTCCACGATTCGCCCATCGCACTGACGGTCTGTCGACAGGAGGGCGGCGCGGCGATGATGGCCGAGGCGCACGGCAAGCTCACCGGCCGCCCCGGCGTCTGCTTCGTGACGCGCGGGCCGGGCGCCACCAACGCGAGCCCCGGGGTGCACGTCGCGGCGCAGGACTCCACGCCGATGATCCTGCTGGTGGGCCAGGTCGCGCGCGGCATGCGCGGCCGCGAGGCCTTCCAGGAACTCGATTACCGCGCGGTGTTCGGCACCCTGGCGAAATGGGTCGCCGAGGTCGATGCACCCGAGCGCATACCGGAGCTGGTGGCGCGTGCCTTCACGGTGGCCGTGAGCGGCCGTCCCGGCCCCGTGGTGCTGGCGTTCCCGGAGGACGTGCTCGACGGCGAGGCCGCCTGCGCGGACGCGCCGGCGGCGCGCGCCGCCGACTGTGCGCCGGCGCCGGCCGACGTGCAGACGCTCGAAGCCTGGCTCGCCGCCGCGCAGCGGCCCGTGGTCATCGCCGGCGGCAGCCGCTGGCCCGGCGACGGCGGCGCGCTGCTCGGCGAATTCTGCCGGCGCCGCGACCTGCCCGTCTGCGTCACCTTCCGGCGCCAGTCCATCCTGGCGGGAACCCACGCGAATTACATCGGCGACGTCGGCATCGGCGCCAACCCCGCCTTGCTGGAGGCCATCCGCTCGAGCGACCTCGTGCTGTTGCTCGGCACGCGTTTCTCGGAGGCCGCGAGCCAGGGCTACACGTTGCTCGATGTGCCGCGGCCGCGCCAGCGGGTGGTGCACGTCCACCCGGGCCCGGAGGAACTCGGCCGCGTGTATCAGGCGGACCTCGCCGTCAACGTCTCGCCGGCCGCCTTGCTGCGCGCCATGGACGGGCCGTGCCCGGCGCCGACGCCCCGCCCGGGTTACGTGGCGGAGCTGCGCCGCCGCTATCTCGCCTGGTGCGACACGCCGACGGCGGTGCCGAGTCGCTTCAATCTCGGCGAGGCGCTGCTCGCGTTGCGCGCGCAATTGCCCGCCGCGGTGACGATCACCACCGGCGCGGGCAACTACGCCGCCTGGATCAATCGCTTCTTCCAGTTCCGCGAAGGCGGCAAGCTGCTCGGACCCACCAGCGGGTCCATGGGATACGGGATTCCGGCGGCGGTGGCGGCACTGCGCCTCGACCCGTCGCGGCGGGTGATCGCCTTCGCCGGCGACGGCTGCTTTCTCATGAACGGCCAGGAATTCGCCACGGCCGTGCAGTACGACCTGCCGTTGATCGTCGTGGTGATCGACAATGGCGCCTACGGCACCATTCGCATGCACCAGGAGCGGCACTACCCGGGGCGGGTGGTGGGCACGTCGCTGCGCAATCCGGATTTCGCGGCCTACGCTCGCGCCTTCGGCGGCCACGGGGAGCGCGTGGAGAACACGGCCGATTTCCTGCCGGCGTTCGAGCGCGCGGTCGCGGCACGCAAGGCCGCCATCATCCACTGTGTCGTCGACATTGAGGCGCTGAGCCCGACGACGTCGGTGAGCGCGCTGCGCTCCGCCGCCACGCGCGGCGCCTGACGCCGCGCGCCGGCCGCGCCGGTACGGAGCGGGCGGCGGACCCTGCAGGGCCCGCCGCCACCTTCGATCACTTGCCTTCGACGACCTTCTTCAAGTTGTCGAGACCGGACTGATAGACGCCGTTGACGGCGTCCATCGCCGTCTTGTCGTTGGCGTTGTCGGCCGGGTGGTCACCGGTGTCCTTGCGCTTGAAGCTGCCGGACCAGGTCACCGCCGACTTGCCCTTGCCGGTCGACTTGACCACCATCGTGGAGGTGTAGCTCGACACGGGCAGCACGCCCTCGACGATGGCGTAGCTGAACTTGCGCGACTTGGAGTCGAAGCTCAGCAGCTTCTCCTTGATCGTGCCGCCGTCCTTGAGCGTCAGCAGCCGCTCAGCGCCCGGCTTGTTGTTGGTGCCGGCGACGATCTCGTCCTTGGCGACCGCCGGGTGCCAGGTGTTGAGGCCGTCGAAATTCTTGACCGCATCCCAGACCTTCGAGGCCGGCGCGTCGATCGACACGGTCTTGATGGTGTGCAGGCGCGGCGCCGCCGCGAGGCTCGCGCCCGACGCCAGCGTGAACATGCCGATCATGAGAACCTTGGAAATTTTCATCGTGATTCGCTCTCGTGATGTGAGTGATGGATGCCAAACCGATGTCCGTCGCCCCTCCTCTGGCGCCGCGCGGTTGCGCTGCCCGCGGTCGAAGTCCCCGGCGACGGGGTCCCTATCCCACACATGCAGGGGTCGCAAGTCAAGTTGGCCGCGGGCTCGCGAGCCAGCGGGCCGCCATGGGCGGAATGAGGAGCAGGCTGACGAGCGTCGAGGAGACCAGCCCGCCGAGAATGACCACCGCCATGGGGCCCTCGATTTCGTGGCCGGGCTGGTGCAGTTGCAGCGCCACCGGCAGCAGCGCGAGGCCGGTCAGCAGCGAGGTGAGCAGCACCGGTGTCAGTCGTTCCTCCGCACCGCGCAAGGCTGCTGCGAGCGACCAGGTCTCTCCTTCGTGGCGCACGAGGTGGTCGAAGTGCGACACCAGGAGGATGGTGTTGCGCGCGGCCATGCCGAACAGGGCCACGAACCCGACCATCGACCCCAGCGAAAGCGTGCCGCCGGTCAAGGCGACGGCCGCGACGCCGCCGATCAGGGTGCTCGGCAGAGCGATCAGCACGAGCAGCACGTGGCGCGCGGAGCCGAAGGCGATGGCCATCAGCAACACGATCAGCACGAATGCCGCGGCCGAGTGCAGCAGCAATTCGTTGGCGGCCGCGGCCTGGGTCTCGGCGGCCCCGCCGTACTGCAGGTACACGCCGGGCGGCAGTTCCACCTTGGCGGCGATCTCGCGGCGCGCGAGGCGGGCGAAGCCGGCCTGGTCCGCGCCTTTCGGCGAGGCGACCACGATCTGGCGGCGCAGTCCGTCCTGATGATCGACCAGGCTGCGGGCGAGCACGGTCTCGACGTTCGCCACCCGTGACAGCGGCGTGAGGGCGCCGTCGCGTCCGCGCAGCAACAGTGCGCCGACCGCGCCGGGTTCGGCGCCGACGCCGGCGACCCGCACGACCACCGGTACCGATCGGTCCGCCTGATTGATGGCGGAGGCGACGCTGCCGTGGAAGGCCGCGTTCACCATCTGCAGCACGTCCGCCGGCTGCAGCCCGTAGAGCGCGAGTGCGTCCGGCAGCAGCGTCAGGCGCAATTCCGTCTCGCGGGGCGGCACGATCAGGCGCACGTTGCCGCTCTGCGGCAGCTTGGCGAGCACGTCGACGATCGCGGCGCCGACCCGGTCGTCCACGTCCAGATCCGAGCCGACCACGCTGATGGTGAAGGGCGCGGACTCGCCGGACAGCGTCTCGCCGATGCGCTCCGCCAGCACCGAGTAGATCTCCACGAGTTGATTCGGGTAACCGTCGAAGACGTGGCGGATGGCGGCGTCGATGTCGGACGCATTGCGTCCCCGCGCCGGATCGATCTGCACCTCGAACTCGCTCTTGTTGGGTGCGTCGGGATCCTGGCCGTTCTCCGCCCGCCCGATCTGTTCGGCCACGCTCTTCACGCCGGGTATGGCCATCAGGCCGCGGCTGATCTGCGTGCCGATGCGGGTGGTCTCCTCGAGCGAGATGCCGGCGCGCAGGGAGGCGTGCGCTATGAGGTAGTTCTCGCGAAAATCCGGCAGGAGGCGCGCGCCGAGCAGCGGCAGCAGCACGATTCCGGCGGCGCCGCTCAGCAGCAGGATGCCCGCCAGCACGCGTGGCCGCGCGGCGAGCGCGCGGATGGCGCGGCTCTGCCAGTGCTTGAGGCGCTTGAGGAAGCCGGCCTCCTCGCGCGGGCGGTGACGCGCCATGCCGACGGCGCACAACGCCGGCGTGGCGCTCATCGCGACCAGCAGCGACAGCGCCACGGCGAGCAGGAACGACACCGACAGCGGCCTGAAGAAGGATCCCTGCAGCCCCGACATCATCAGGATGGGCAGGAACGCCACCGCCACCGCGGCGGTGGCGTAGAACACCGGGCGGCGCACCTCGAGCGAGGCGTCGAGCAGCAGTGCGCGCACGTCGACCGACGGGTTCGCGCCGCGCCTGCGTCGAAGGATGTTCTCCACGTCGATGACCGCGTCGTCGACCACGACGCCCAGCGCCACCACCAGCCCGCCGAGGGTCATGGTATTGAGGCTCAAGCCAAGCAGGTCGAGGATCCAGACGGTGGTGAGCAGGGTCAAGGGAATGGCGCTGAAGGACACCAGCGCGCCGCGCCAGTCGCGCAAGGTGACCAGCAGCAGCGCAACCACCAGCACCGCGCCGATCAGCAGCGAATTGCGCAGCTTTTCGACGGCGCTCTCGATGAAGCTAGCCGGCCGCAGCAGCGCCGGGTGGTAGATCACCCCCTGCCGAGCGAGCGAGGGCGCGAGTGCGTCGAGCCTCTGCTCCAGCGCGCGGGTCACGTCGAGCGTGTTGGCGCCGAACTGCGTCGAAGTCTCGATCAGGATGCCGGGCTTGCCCTCGATCAGGGCGTCGCCGAAGCGCGGCTCGGCGCCGTCGACGATGCGTGCCACGTCGCCGAGGTGCACCGCGACGCCGCCGTGGGTGCTGATCACCGCGGCGGCGAGGGCCTCGGTCGACAGCCCCGGCGCCTGCGCCTGGATGACGATGCGCTGGGAGGGCGTTTCGACGTAGCCGCCGCCGATGGAGGTGGTGGCCCGCCGGGCGGCGGCTAGCACGTCGTCGAGCGACAGATCGTGGGCGGCGAGCTTCAAGGGATCGACCTCGATGCGCCGCTCACGCACTTGACCGCCGAAGATCTGCGCCTGCGCGACCCCGGGCACGGCGAGGATCTGCGGCTTGACGATCCACTGCACCAGATCGCGCAGTTCGATCGGCGAGAGAAGGTCGCTGGTGTACCCGAAGTGCACCAGGTACTCCATCGACGAGCTGAGCGGCGACAGCAGTGGCGGCCCGACCCCCTCGGGCAGCAGGCTCGCCGCCTCGGCGAGCCGCTCGGTGACGACCTGGCGCTGCCGGTAGGGATCGCCGCCGCGCGCGAACACCACCTGGATCGCCGACAGTCCCTGGCTGGAGGTCGAGCGTACGGTCTTGACGTTCTCGGTGCCGGCGAGCAACCCCTCCAGTGGGCGTGTCACCAGCGCCTCCACCTGGGTCGCGTCCAGCCCCGGGGCCTCGGTCTGCACGAGCACGTGCGGGGGCGCGAAATCCGGGAACACGTCGAAGCGCGCTTCGCGCAACGCCGCCGCGCCGAGCAGCGCGATCAGGCAAGACAATGCCGTGAGTATGCGGGGATTCGCGAGCGATGCCCGGACGATGGCGGCGAGCACGCGCTACCCTCTCAGCGTGGTCGCGGCCACGTGCAATACTCGGACGGCCGGCTAGTCGTCATCGTCTTGCGCCGCCGGACGATTGGTCACCCCCTGCAGGGACCAGAGCACGCCGGCGCCGCGCACCACGACGTCGTCATCGTCATCGACGCCGTCCACGATCCAGCCGTCGCCGGCGGCCGCGATCAGCTTGACCCGCACCGGCGAGTAATGCGTGCGGGCGTCTCCCGGCGCCGGACGCAATGCCTTGAACACGTAGGCGCCGCGCTCGTCGTAGAGCAGCGCCTCGCGCGGCACCAGGAGTCCGGAGTGTTCCGTGAGCAGCAGGGTCACGGGCAGAGTGGCGCCGGGCCCGAGCCCCGCCGGCGGGTGATCGATCGCGAGCAGCAGCGAGGCGCCCTGCGCTTCCCCGGCCTGGCGCAAGGCGCCGAGCACGCGGCCGGGCAGTCGTACGCCGTCGACGTCGACGAGACCCTTGCGCGGCAGTTCGGTGAAGGTGTGCTGTCCGGGGGTGTCGGTCCGCAGCAGCAGGACGCGACCGCTTGCGGTGTCCCGAACCAGCCGTTCGCGCGATGTCGCCGACAGGGTCGCGAGCGGGCCCCAGTGCAGCGCGAAGCGGGCGCTCGCGCCGCGCGCGGCGGCGCGCGTGCGCGCACGCTCGGCGCGCGCCTGGTCGAGCAGCTTGAGCGACGCGTCGCCGCCGTCCCGATACAGCCGCTCCAGCCGGTGGAGTTCGGCCGCCGCGACGCCGTCGGCCGCCTCGGCCGCGCCGGCGTCCGCGGCTTCGCGCACCAGCTCGGCGTCGTCGAGCACCACGCCGACCGCGGTCAGCCGTGCCGGTGCCCGGGCGGCGACGGGGTGGGCCACGTCCAGGTTCACGGCGCGCCGTTGCTCGGCGGTGAGGGACGGCAGGCCTGCGAGCTTGTCCGCGGCCGCGTCGTCGTCGTCGCGATCCGCGGCGGCGCTGGCGAGCGCGACCAGCAAGCCGCAACCGAGGGCGGCGAGCCGCAACCGCGACTGCGCTGTCATGTGACGAGTGCCATTTCGAAAATGATACCGGTGCCGACCGCGTGAAGAAAACCGCGCGTGAAGAAAACCGCTCGACAGCGTGGCGGCGATGCGTTACACGTCGGTGGGTGGGCGGCTCGCTCGGCCGTTCCCGCGAGGCGAGTCGGAGGTGGATCATGCGCGAGACAGCGTTGCTTTCGATTCTCGGCGCAGCCCTGTGTGGCGCCGCCCTTTGCGGTACGGCCTCGGGCGCCGGGGATCCGCCGCCGCCGATGGCCGGCGGCATCTGGAAAGCGGTCGTGCCGGCGCGGCCGATGGCGAGCGAATTTCAGGGCTACGATCCACTCGGCATCGCGGCCGGTGCGCGCATCAGGGCGGACTGCTCCCTCAACTGGGTGGATCCCGACGACGGCAAGCGTTACTGCTTCTCGAGCGGAACCTCGCTGGAGATGTTCCTGGAGATGCCTCACACCCACATCGCGCGTGCGCGCGCCCGCTGGCGCAAGCTCGAGGGCGCGGCGCGCTGACTGCATGCGCCCGGGCCGTCCGGGCCTCCCGCTGTTGCTACATTTTTGTAGCACTTTGTGGCGATTCGGAAACAGTGCGCCGCTCCCGTCTGCGCATCCCGTCTTCGTCCCCTCGCCAAGTACCTGATCGGCTGGCCTTCTGGTCCGGCCCAATGCCCTGGCACGCAAGCTGCAAGCCCGCACATGCCGCTGAAAGATGGCGCCGGGAGCCGGCGGGTTCGCGTCTCCGCCGGGCACGCCACGAGGAGCGGTTTGCTCGGTCTCGAAACCTGAAGTGCGGGGCGGAGCGCATCGCATGCGGAGCTCGAGTTCATGAAGACCAGAGCGGCGGTTGCCTGGGAGTCCGGGAAGCCCTTGAGCGTCGAAGAGGTCGATCTCGAGGGACCGGCGGCCGGCGAGGTGATGGTGCGCCTGGTCGCGAGCGGAGTCTGTCACACGGACGCGCTGACGCTGTCGGGCGCGGATCCCGACGGCGCCTTTCCCGTCATCCTCGGCCACGAGGGCGGGGGCGTCGTGGAGGAGGTGGGCGCCGGCGTGACCAGCGTCAAGCCGGGCGACCACGTGATTCCGCTGTACATGCCCGAGTGCGGCGAGTGCGAGTTCTGCCGGTCCGGGCGCACCAATCTCTGCCAGCGCCTGCGCGCCACGCAGGATCGCGGCGTCATGCCGGACGGCGCGTCGCGCTTTTCGCTGCGGGGAAGGCCGATCCTGCATTACATGGGCACCAGCACCTTCGCCGAACACACCGTGTTGCCACAGATCGCGGTGGCGAAGATCGATCCGGCGGCGCCGCTCGACAAGGCATGCCTGCTCGGCTGCGGCATCACCACCGGCATCGGCGCCGTGCTGAACACGGCCAAGGTCACGCCGGGCTCCACCGTGGCGGTGTTCGGCCTGGGCATCATCGGCCTGTCGGTGGTGCAGGGCGCCGTCATGGCGAGGGCGTCGCGCATCATCGCCATCGACCTGAATCCCGCGAAGTGGGTGATGGCCAAGGCGCTCGGCGCGACCGATTATGTCAACCCGAAGGACTACGATGCGCCGATCCAGCAGGTCATCCTCGAGTTGACCCGCGGCGGCGTCGACTTCTCGTTCGAGTGCATCGGCAACGTGCACGTGATGCGCGCGGCCCTGGAATGCTGTCACCAGGGCTGGGGCGAGTCGGTGATCATCGGGGTTGCCGGCGCCGGCCAGCAGATCAGCATACGTCCCGCGCAGCTCGTGAACGGACGGGTCTGGCGCGGATCGGCGTTCGGTGGCGTGAAGGGGCGCTCGCAGCTGCCCGGCTACGTCGAGCGCTACATGAAGGGCGAGATCAAGATCGACGAGATGATCACCGAGGTCGTGCCGCTGGAGCGTATCAACGACGCCTTCGAACGCATGCACGAGGGCAAGGTCATCCGTTCCGTGATTCGTTTCTGACCGTCGTGGGGGAGTACGCGTACTGATAGATTGAGTGTGGATCGTGACCAATGCCGCTCGCGCGGCCTGAAGACAAAACCATCTAGAGGAAACATCATGACATTTTCAATTCATCCTTCGGTCGACGGCATCCGGCAGGGAGCCCAGGGTTTCGCGGGCGGCACGCTCGTCTGCAAGTGCACCGACCGGCCGGTCAAGGTCGCGGTCAAGTCGCAGATCGCGCACAACCACGCCTGCGGCTGCACCAAGTGCTGGAAGCCGAAAGGGGCGCTGTTCTCGGTGGTCGGCGTGGTGTCGCGCGACAAGGTGACGGTGACCGAGAACGGCGACAAGCTCGCGGTGGTCGATCCGGCGGCCACGATTCAGCGGCACGCCTGCAAGGTCTGCGGCGTGCACATGTACGGGCGCATCGAGAACACCAAGCACGCCTTCTACGGCCTGGATTTCGTGCACGCCGAACTGTCGGCCGACAAGGGCTGGCAGCCGCCGCAGTTCGCGGCCTTCGTCTCCTCGATCATCGAAGGCGGCGCCGACCCTTCCATCATGGGTGCGGTGCGCGCGCGCCTCAAGGAAGTGGGGCTCGAGCCCTATGACGCCCTGTCGCCGCCGCTCATGGACGCACTGGCGACCCACGCTGCGAAGATGTCGGGCGTTCTGAAGGCCTGATGTCGCGTGCTGCGGCGGGCCGTCGCGCCCGCCGCAGCCTCCCTGGGGCCGTTGCGCGCCAGGCGCAGCGCGGCCCCGGGGTTCACTGGCCGAGCACGATGCGGTGCTTGTGCATCTTGCGGTAGAGCGTGTTGCGGCTGATGCCGAGGGCCTCGGCAGTGCGGCTGATGTTCCACTGCATGCGCTCGAGTTCGCGCAGCAGCGCCGCGCACTCGGCTTCCCGCAAGGCCGCCGACGGCAGCGGCACCGTTCCCGGACCGCTCTCGGGCGGTGGCGGCGGCGGTTCGACGCGCGGGCCGCGCGGTTCGCTGTCCAGTATCTCCTGCGGCAGGTTCGACAGGCGCACCAGGCCGTCGCGCGAGAGCGCCGCGGCGGTGCGCAAGGCATTGCGCAGCTGGCGGATGTTTCCCGGCCAGGGGTAGTCGATCAGGCGCTGGAACGCGTCGTCGGCGATGGCGAGCTCCGGTGTCTCGTGGCTCTCCTCGCGCAACAGGGCGCGAATCAGGTCCGCCTTGTCGGCGCGATCCTTGAGCAGCGGCAGGTACAGGGTGATGCCGTTCAGCCGGTAGTAGAGATCCTCGCGGAACTCCCCTTTGGCGATCATCTGCCGGATGTCGCGGTGAGTCGCGCTGATCACGTGGAGGTCCACCGGAATGGGCTGATCGCTGCCGAGCGGAACCACCTCCCGTTCCTCGATCACGCGCAGCAGGCGCGTTTGCAGCATGAGCGGCATGTCGCCGATCTCGTCGAGGAACAGCGTGCCGCCGTTCGACTGCAGGATCTTGCCGACACGACCTTCCTTGACCGCGCCCGTGAAGGCGCCGCGGGTGTAGCCGAACAGCTCGCTCTCGATCAGGCTCTCGGGGATGGCGGCGCAGTTGACGGTCACGAAGGGCTTGTCCGCCCAGAGGCCGGAGCGGTGCAGAGCCTTGGCGAAGGCCTCCTTGCCGGTGCCGGTGGCGCCGATCAGCAGTATCGGCACCTGTTTGGCGAACAGCTGCTTGCCGTAGACGAGGTTCTTGCGCATCTGCGGATCGAGCACCACGTGCTGGGGGCTCGGTTCCGGCGGCGCGGCGCGCGCCGGCTGCTCCGCGACGGCGGGAAGGCTCGATTCCAGGGCGGCCAGGGCGCCGCGAATCGGCGCGCGCACCACCGCGAAGAAGCGCCGCCCGTGGGTAAGGTCGCGCACCGGCCAGATTGCGCTGGGTTCGGACTTGGCGCGCTGGTCGAGGGTCATGAAATCGAACTGGAAGAAGCGTTCGATGGGCTGGCCCACCATGGCCTGGCGCGCGGAGCAGCCGAGCTGCAGGAGCGCGCTCTCGTTCACCGCGAGGATGCGGCCCGAGCCGTCGACCGCGATCAGCGCCTCGTGCAGCAGACCGACGAACTCGGGGCGGCTGTGGAAACGCAGGATCCAGGCCTGGTTGAATTCGTTCAAGAAATTCCAGCGCGAGATCAGGTGCGCCGACATGTTCACCAGCGCCATGGTGTGGCGCTGGATCAAGCGCGTGTCGCTCGAGTTGACCGACGACGCGTCCAGCACGGCGAGAATTCCGCCGTGAGGATCGAGGATCGGCGCAGCCGAACAGGACAGCGCGAGGTTGTAGCCGCGGAAGTGTTCCTCGCGGTGCACGGTCACCGCATAGCCTTCGGCCAGGCAGGTGCCGATGCCGTTCGTGCCTTCGTGCCGCTCGTCCCACATGGCGCCGAGCGACAGGCCCGCGTCGCGAAACTCCCGTTGCAGCGTCGGGTCGGTGATGGTGCTGAGCACCGCGCCTTGGGTGTCGGAGAGGATGACGGCGAAGCCGGATCCGGCGATCTGCTCGTACAGGCTCTCCATCTCGGCGCGCGCAACGGGCAGCAATTCGCCCATCGACTGCTGGCGATCCTTGACGGCGCCCGGGCCGAGAACCGTGATCCGGCGCGGCGCCGAGGGTTCGATGCCGTACTCGCGCAGACAACGATGCCAGGAGCGGGTGACGTGCGGCTCCAGCCCCTCGGGCTGCAGGCCGTTCTGAACCACCTTCAGAATGCGGGAAGCGTGGCTCGTGGCGACATTGGTCGTGGTCATCGCTGCGCCTCGGACGTCCTTTTCATCCAGCCCAAGTCATGAATGCCAGCCGAAATCATGAGGGCGGACGCGCGGGAACCAGAGCTCAACCGCATTTATTGTAGGGAAAGGCAACGCGCCAGCCGGGGCCAAGACTGGCGCGTTTTGACATGCATGGCAATCTGCATTGCAGCATTTTGCCAAAGAACACCGTCCGTTTAGAAGGGCCCCGCGGTGTTCGGATTAGAGACTTCCAATCTCAGTTCGACGGCTCCGGCGGGGGCGGCGGATCGCCGAACTTGTACGCCGGGTCGCCGTCGTACTTCGAGCGCACGAACGCGAAGATCTTCCACAGATCGTCCGAGGACTTGATGATGGCGCCGAACGCCGGCATAGGTCCGACGACGTTCTCGCGGCCCTTGCGCATGTAGCCCTTGGCCTGCAGCTGGTCGCTGCCGAGGGTCACGAGCCTGAAGATGGTGTCGTCGTCGCCACCGTACACCCACACGTCGTTGATGAGCGCGGGGCACATGCCGCCGCCGCCGCCGCCGCCGTGGCAGCCATTGCAGCCGTAGCTCAGGAACAGCTTGTGGCCCTGTTCGACTATGTCGGCCTGGGTGTCCTTGTAGGGGTTCGACAATTTCCCCTTCGGCGTCTGGTTCACCAGGTCCACCGGCGTGATCTTGGTGTAGTCCACGGCGCCGGCATCCGCATGCACCCGGCTGATTGCGCCCAGCGTCATGACGACGGCGAACGATGCGACCAACCCCCCTACCAGCAATCGTCCTCGCACTGTTTCTCTCCTCGTTCTCGTTGATGAAACCAGCAATCGTCCGCGTTCGCGTCCGGGCTCCCGCTTCAGGTTGGACGCCGGCCCGCGACCGAAGTTTCAGCCATTCGGCCCGCCGGACTGACCGGCCGGGGCGAGCAGCCGCAGCACCGCGTCGGCGTTGTTCGCGCGCGCGATGCTGAGCGCAGTACGGCCGTCGTCGCTCTTGGCGTCGACGTTCGCGCCGCGCTTCAGAAGCACTTCCGCGACGCGTGCATGATCGGTGGCGGCGGTGATCATGAGCGCCGTCACGCCGCCCGGATTGGTCGCGTCGATCTTCGCGCCGTGCGCGATCAGAAGTTCGGCGAGCTCCGACGAGCCCGACATCGCGGCGAGCATGAGCGGCGTGTAGCCGCCCTTGGCACGCGGCGCATTGACGTCCGCACCAGACGCCGCCAGCGCCTCGGCCGCCGCGATCTTCGCATTCTGGGCTGCGATCGCCAGCGCGTCGAGCCCGTCACCGTTGACGACGTCCATGCGTGCGCCGTGCTTCAGCAGCATCTTGAGCATCGGCACGTCGTCGTCCCAGGCTGCGTACATCAGCGGCGTCCAGCCGGAACGGTCCGCGAGATTGGCATCCGCGCCGTGCTCGACCAGGTAGGCGGCGATGTCGAGGAAGCGGAACCGGGTGGCGTTGACGGCCGGCGTGTAGCCGTCGCCGTCGGTGGCATCCGTGTGTGCGCCGTGCTTGAGGAGGTATCTCACGCGTGCGAGGTCGTTCGCCACGATGGCGTCGCCGAGCTCGTCGTCGGGATTGGCGCCGGCGGCGAGCGCCTTCTTCAAGGCGGCCATGCGCTCGGCCTGGATCTTGGCGCGCTCGGCCTTGCTGACCACCGGTTCCTTCAGCGGCGTGTACGGCCCGTGCGCGGGCAGGTCGCCGGAGATGATGCACTCGCTGCAGCGGACCAGCGGCACCCCGTACTCGTCCAGGATCTTGTGGATCTGCGCGGCATGCGCCTCGAGCGCCTGCTGGACCGCGTTCTTGATGTCGGGTCGGCCGCGCGGCACCGCGAGCGTCATGTCGAACTCCAGCGGCACGTGCTGTTCCATCATGTTGACCGGCTGAACGACCACCGGCTGGTGCAGCACGGTCTTGTAGTAGCCCGCCATCGGTCCCCAGATGGCGGCCACGTCCAGCGAGCCGTCGATGACCTGCTGCACCTGGTAGGACGGCTGGTTCGATTTGTCGATGTCGGCGTTGTGGCTCAGATAGTGAACCACCGTGTTGTCCACGACGTTGTGCTCGCTGAGCGCGAGGCGTATCGCCGAGACCTGGAACACGCCGACCCGCAGGTGTTTCAACTGAGGATCATCGAGGCTCTTGATGTCGATGCCCTTGTCGTTGCGGTAGACGAGCACGAAGGTCGACTTGTACAGCGGCTTCAAGACCACCGCGCCCTCGGTGTCGGACGCCATGTCCATCCACACGTCGCAATTGCCCTCGCTGAGCGTGGTGCGCATGAGACCGCGCTCGATCGAGGGTCGCCAGTAATAGTGCACGCTCGCGCCGAGCGCCTTGCCGAGCACCTCGGCGATCTTGTTCTCGAAACCCTCGCCCTGCTCGTTCGAGAGCGGCATGTTGCCGGGATCGGCGCACACCGTGAGGGACTTGATGTCCGCGGCGCTGGCCGTGCCCGCGGCGATCAGGCACGCCGCGAGCCACGTGGCGCGGCGCGCGAGGCGTGCGAAGCGATGATTCATGGCAGAACTCCGGTACTCATTAGAAAGAAAAGCCCGGTGGCTTTCGCCACCGGGCAACTTCGACGATACCTATGTTCCTAGGAAAATCTACGTTCGACGATCAGTCCATCACCCGGAAGGTGAACAGCGTGCCGCCCTGCGGAATGTGGTTGAGGCCAGCCGCCTTGGTCATCGCCGTGGCGCCGATTGCGCCGTACTTGTCGTTCAGGTCGAGACCCGCGGTGACCGGCAGGCCGATCCAGCCGCCGATGCCGGACCACACCGACACGTACTGCTTGCCCTTCACCGAATAGGTGATGGGGTTGCCGATGATGCCGGAGCTCAGCTTGCGCGACCACAGCACCTTGCCCGTGGCACGATCCACCGCGCGGAAGTCGCCGCCGAGGCTGCCGTAGAAGGCGAGGCCGCCGGCCGTGACGAGCGCGCCGCCCCAGTTCGGATACTGGTCGGGGATCTCCCACTCGGTCTTGCCGGTCACGACGTTGAACTTCTTGAACTTGCCGGTCACGCCGGGCTTTTCCGGATACATGTACACGTTCGCGAACACGTACACGGTGCCCTGCTGGGTATGGGAGCGGGCCTGCGGCTCGTCCTCCATGCACCAGTTGTTGGTCGGCACGTAGAAGTTCTGCGGATCGTTCGGATCGACCGCCACCGGCTGCTGGTCCTTGCCGCCCATGGCCGACGGACAGGCCTGGGTGTTCTTGCCGACGAGCAGCGGAGAGTGCTCGGCGACCTTCACCGGACGGCCGGTCTTCATGTCGATCTTCTCGGCCCAGTTCGTGGTCACGTACTTGTGGGCGCGCAGCAGCGTGCCATCGGTACGGTCGAGCACGTACACGAAGCCGTTACGATCGAAGTGAACCAGGGTCTTGCGGTTCTTGCCGTCGACGTTCATGTCGACCAGGACGACCTCGTTGATGCCGTCGTAGTCCCACTGGTCGAACGGGGTCATCTGATAGATCCACTTCGCCTCGCCGGTGTCGACGTTGCGCGCGAAGATGCTCATGGACCACTTGTTGTCGTACTTGCCGCTGTTGCAGTGCTCCTGGGTGAGCGGCTCCTCGCAGCGATACTGCGGCGACCACAGACCCGGGTTGCCGGTGCCGTAGTACACGAGGTGCTCGGCCGGATCGTAGGCATACCAGCCCCACGCCGCGCCGCCGCCACGCTTCCACTCGTCACCGGGGTAGGTGTGGATGCCGAGGTCCTTGCCCGCGGTGCCGTATTCCGGATGCGCCTTGTTGGTCTCGGACGTCATGCATACGTCTTTGTCGCTGCCCGTCGAGTGGCACTCCCACACCTTCTTGCCGTCGGCGAGGTTGTACGCGGTCACACGGCCGCGAGCCGCGAACTCGTCACCGCCGAAGCCGATGATGACCTTGTCGTTGGCGATGATCGGGGCGGGGGTGATGGTCTCGCCGTGGTCGGGATAGGCGTGCTTGACGACCCACTTCTCCTTGCCCGTGACGGCGTCGAGCGCGATCACGTAGCCGTCGAGGGTGCCGAACACCAGTTTGCCGTCGGCGTACGACAGGCCGCGGTTGACGGTGTCGCAGCAGGCGCGCGGTACGGCCGATTCATCGCGTCCGCTGGTCTTGTTGTACTGCCACACCTGCACCGGGTGGTCGGGGTCGCTCAGGTCGAGGGCTTGCACGATGTTCGGCCAGCCGCTCTCCATGAACATCATCGGCTTGCCGCCGACGTCCTCGATCACCAGGGGCTGACCCTCGTGTCCGCGCAGCGTGCCGCTCGACTGCGACCAGGCCATCTGCAGGCCCTTCACGTTGCCGGTGTTGATCTCCTTCAGCCCGCTGTAGCGGGTGAGGTTCAAGTTGCCGGCCGGCGCCCCCCACTGGTTCGGATCCTTGAAGCGCGTCATCTGCTCCGAATCCGACGCGGCCATCGATGCGCTCGCAGTCGTCACCAGCGCGGCGACTGCGCAGAGCAACTTGACCTTACGATTTGCTGTAAGCCATTTCATCTCAATTCTCCTGCTGCTTGAGGTCCGGGCTTGGCACCGCTACGCGAGGAAGCGGCGTGCGCGCAGTTAACGAACCTGCGTGCTCTGCGGAACATTCGTTTGTTGGATGTCACTGACTGAAACTCCCTCCTTAGCAATGCGTGTCGGATGTTTATAGTTGTGCGGACGCGCCGCCTTCAGCACGGCTGCGCATTCGATGGGCCGTCCAGAGCGGCGACTCGGCGCCTCCGTCCTGCTGACCGCACTAGTTCTTAGCAATGCTTGTGCCAGCCGGAGGGTTTTCCGGTGGACTCGAGATATTTTGAAAAAAGCGCCCTAAATCAGCCGCTTAGATTTGGGCTGCGCGAGGCGTGATCGCGCTGCAACGATGACTGTCACATAGTTGGGACAGTGGCGCATGGAAGGTTGCGCCGTTCGTGAGGCGCGGCGCAGCGGCGCTACGGAATGCTGACGCCCCAGGGCAACTCGCCCACGGCGACGTTGCCGACCACTTCGAGCCGGCCGGTGTCGATCACGCTGATCGAGTTCGACCGCCCGTTGGCGACGTAGAGCTTCTTGCCGTCGTGGGTGAGCGCCATGTTCCAGGGCCGCTTGCCGACCTTGATGGTGGCGATCAGCTTGCCGGCCGCCGCGTCGAGCACCGATACCGTGCCGTCGCCGCCGTTGGTCACGAACACGCGGCTGCCGTCACGGCTGGCGATGGCGCCCGCGGGACGCAGTCCCGTGGCGATGGAGGCCGTCACCTTGCGCGCGCGCGCGTCGATCACGTCGACTCCGCCGCTCGCCTCCTGGGCCACGTAGGCCACGGCGCGATTGGGGAGCCAGGCGATCCCGCGCGGGTGCCCGGAGGTGTGAATAACGCCCACCGAACGGCCGGCGGCGACGTCGATCAGGTCGACGTCGTCGGAATTCTCGTTGCTGGTCAGCAGCCAGCGGCCGGAACCGTCGAACTCGCAGTGTTCGGGATTCTTGCCGCGCGTGGCGATCTTGCGCTCGATCCGCCCGCTCGCGGCGTCCACCAGGGTCACCGCATTGTCGTTCTCGACGCACACGGCGATGGTCTTGCCGGAAGGCGACAGGCTCGCGGCCTCCGGCGCCTCGCCCACGGCGATGCGGGTGCCGATTTCGCCGCTGCGTACGTCGACGCTCACGAGCGCGTTGCCGAGCGCATCGACGGCGTAGGCGGTGTGATTGGCGCGGTCCGCCACCACCGCCTGCACCTTGGCGCCGAGCTTGCCCTCGGCGGGCAGCGTCGCCACCACGCTGTCGGTGGCGGTGTCGATGACCGACACGGTGCCCGAGCCCTGATTGCCGACGTAGGCGTATTCCCGCGCCGCATCGACGGCGGCGCGCGCGCCGGGCGCCGCGATCGCCAGCAACAGCAGCGCCGCGCCGGCGACGGAGGGAGCGGACACTCGGCCAATGATGTTGCGCATGCACTGTCTCGCGGTTCGGATGGGTGGTCGCGCCGCCGGGCGGCGTAGCGAAAGCGCGAAATGCTGCAATGGGCCTTCGCCCTGCGTCAAGGCGCGTGGCGCGGATCGCCGCTAGCGAGATTCATGATTCTCGCCGCGACGGCCCGTCGGTTGCGCACGAGCGGCGCACGGCAGATGTCTCGCCGCTGTGTCAGTTCGCGCCGCCACGCTGTCACGAATATGACACGCCGGCGGCGGCACCGCGCTGCGGCCGTCGGGCGTTGCGGCCTGCACACACCTGGCCGGGAAATGCCCGCACAGGCGTTCGGCAGCCTTTCCCTCCGCGGCTTGGACGCCGCCGCCACGGTGCATGCGGGAAAAGCGCAACGGCTGGCACGGCGCTTGCTGCGGCTTGATCTTGAAACAGCACTTGGAATCCGACTGTCACGCCCAACGCAGGTTTTGCGTTGGGGGAAAACAACATCATGGCCATTGGGGGGTTTGCATGCGGAACAAATTAAAGACCGGATTGGCGTTGCAAGCGGCGATCGCGGGCGCGCTGATCTCGACGACGGCGGGTGCTGTCGATTTCGTGTCCGGCGACTGGAAGTTCTCGGTCGACGGCAACGTCAACGTCGACTACATCTATTCGAGCTGCCAGTCCTCGACCAGCGCGGAGGCCGTGACCACGGTGGTGGGCGCGTGCGTCGGCAACCAGAACGGCAGCAGTGTCTCCAACATCGGCAACGGCCTGTTGCCGGCGGCGCTCGCCTTCGGCGTGGCGACCACTCAGGACGGCTACGACATCGCCGCGCACTTCGGCCTGTATCCCGGCATCGCCACCAACGACGGCGGCAGCCCGAACCTGCAGAAGGGCAACTCCGGCGGCAGTTCCAACACCGCGCTGGGTTCCACCGGCCTCGACATCCGTCAGGTGTACATGACCTTCGGCAACAAGGACATGGGCACTTTCACCTTCGGCCGCAATATCGGTCTGTTCGGTGCGGACGCGATCCTCAACGACATGACGCTCCCCGGCGTCGGCGTCGCCGGCAGCGCCTCGACCGCGGCGCCGTCGAACACCACCTTGGGCTCGATCGGCTTCGGCTACATCTACACCGACTGGCTGGCCCAGATGGATTACACCACGCCGGACTTCAACGGCTTCAATGCCACCGTCGGCATCTTCGATCCGTTGAATTCGCTCACCGATGGCCCGGCGCTGGCCAAGAAGGCGCCCGGCTTCCACGGCAAGCTGACCTACACCACGGCGCTTCCCGACGACATGAAGCTGTATCTGTCGGCGTCCTTCCTGAGCCAGAAGCAGAACTACGAGGGCCTGGCCGGACCAGTGAGCTACACCGGCAACGGCGCCGACCTCAATGCCAAGTTCGACGTCGGCGGCCTGGATCTGTTCGCCTCCTACTACTACAGCAAGGGTCTCGGCACCGCGGGCCTGTTCGCGCTCGGCGACTACGCCGGCAGCGCGCGCAAGGGCGACGGCTACCTGGTGCAGGCGACCTACAAGTACGAGCAGTGGAAGTTCGGCGTCAACTACGGCGTGAGCAAGCTCGACTACGCCAACACGGCCGACCAGCTCGCCATCCCGGATCTGCTCGACAAGAACAGCAAGGTCACGGGCGGCGTCTACTATCAGCTCACCAAGAACCTGATGCTGCTCGGCGAAATCAGCGACGTGAAGACGCAGGCTCACAACGGCAACCAGAACAAGAGCACCGACGTGAACGCCGGCGCCTACCTGTCCTTCTGACGCGACGTTTCGGGTCCTCTACGCGAGGCGAGGGCGGGCTCCGCGCGAGCGGATCCCGCCTTTTTTTATGGACCTGCGGGTGAACCGGGCGAGGGCGAGGCCGGGTCGAGCGGCCGTCAGTGCGCGACGCGCGCGCGCAGCAGCCGCTCGGCCGCGGCGACGATGCCGGAGGTGCTGGCACAGCCGCCGTCGGCGCCCACTTCGCGGTAGGCGAGCGGACGCTCGAAGAACAGCCGGCCGTCGACGATCACTGCGAGCCGCGGGTTGCGCGAGGCCTTCTGGGCAGCTTGAATGCTGCGGGCCACGTCGGCGAGCCGCTCCTCGCGGCGCAGGGCGCTGCTCAGCGACAGCACCAGCACGTCGAACCAGTGCGCGGAGACCAGCGCGCGCAGCCCGCGCACCGAGCCGGGGAACTCGCAGTTGACGCACCAGCCGCTGCGCCAGAACAGCTCCGAGCCCATGGCGGCGCCGAGCATGTGCGCCTCGCCGGGCAGCGGCGCGAGCAGCACCGAGCGCTCGGCGACCGAGTCCTGAACCGGTTCGGGGCAGGCGGCTCGCATCTGGCGCACTTCGAGTTGCAGGCGCCCGAGCGCCATGGCCACGTCCGCCTCGTTGCAGCGATCCTCGCTCCACAGCGAGCCGACGTAGCGGGCCGCCGGTTCGAAAACCTCGCGGCACAGCGCCTCCAGGCTCGCGCCGGCGTCGATGGCCGCGTCGAGCGCGATCTCGGCGGCACGGTAGTCACCGTGCAGGATGAGTTCGGAATGAGCCGCGGCCGCGCCGCTGTGGGCGTGCCAGGCGCCGCTTACGCCGGATGCAGTTGCCGGCGCATCCGAGCGCGCCTCTCGTCCGAACCGTGCCATCGGCATTCTCACCGCTCCCCTCGACCCGATTTCCGGTTGGCGACCGCGGAACGAGAATGTTCCAAGGTCCGTCCGGCGTCAAGCCGCTGGCGCGCACCGCGGATACTCTCCCGGTGGGGTACACGCGCCGGCCTTTTCATTAAAGCCCCGAGCTTGCGTTCCAGCCGCCGCCAAGCGCCTCGATGAGTGCGATGCTCGACTGCAGCCGGTCGGAAAGCACCGTCAGTGCGCTCTCCTCGCTCGCGAGCCGCGTGGTCTGCGCGGTGATGACGCTGCTGTAGGGCACGGTACCGGCCTTGTATTGGTTCAGCGTGAGCGCCTCGGCCTCGACCGCGGCCTTCACGGCGGCATCTTCGATGACGGCCTGCTTCTCGAGGATGCGCAGGCTCGCGAGCTGGTCCTCTACCTGCTGAAGCGCGCCGAGCACCGTCTGCCGGTAGGTCGCCACGCTGCCGTCGTAGCCCGCACGCGCCGCCGCGACCTGGGCGCGGCGCAGGCCGGCGTCGAACAGGGTCTCGGCGAGCGCGGGTCCGACCGACCACACGCGATTCGGCACCTCGAACAGCTTGCCGAACGTGGGTCCCGTGTAGCCGTCGGAGGCCGACAGCGTCAGCGACGGGAAATAGGCCGACGTCGCCACGCCGATCTGGGCGTTGGCAGCGGCCATGCGGCGTTCGGCCTCGGCGACGTCGGGTCTGCGCTCGAGCAACGTCGATGGCACGCCGGCCGGCACCGTGGGCACGTCGCCACGCATCGCGGTGCGCTCAATGGCGAACCCGGCCGGCGGTTCACCCACGAGCACCGCGATCGCGTGTTCGAGGATCGCGCGCTGGATGCCGGCGTTGACCTGCTGGGACTGGCTCGACAGCAGCTGTGCGCGGGCGCTCACCACGTCGGCCTTGGCGGCGACCCCCTGGCGGTAGCGGCTCTCGGTGATCTGCAGCGAGCGCTGCTCCGCCGCGACGATGTCGTCGAGCAGGCGCTGCAGCTCGTCCTGCGCACGCAGCAGGAAGTAGTCCGAGGCCAGGGTCGCCTGGGCCGACAGCCTCGCCCCGGCGAGCGCCGCGGCACTCGCCTGCGCGGAGGCCGCGCTCGCCTCGACGTTGCGGCGGATCTGGCCCCAGACGTCGAGTTCCCACGCGGCCGAGGCGCCGACGCTGTAGGTGGTGCGCGTCGGCGCGGTACCGACCGCGCCACGGTCGCGCGAGGCGGTGACTCCGAGCGAGGGCCAGAAGGCCGCCTTGGATTCGGCGAGGAAGGCGCGCGACTGGTCGTAGGCCGCCAGCGCCGCCTTGACGTTCTGATTCGACACGTCGACGCGCGCTTCGAGCGCATCGAGTTGCGGATCCGCGAATATCCGCCACCAGGGTCCGCGTTCGAGGGTATCGCCGGGCTCGGTCGGCTGCCAGTCCGCGGCCTCCTTGTAGCCGGCGGCCACGGCAACCTCCGGACGACGATAGTCGGGACCGACGGCGCAGGCGGAAACGAGCGCGGCGCCAATGGCGACGGCGAGCGCGTTGCGGCGCAGAGGCTTCACGCGGGTACCCCCGGGGATGCGAGGCCCGCCGGGTCCGCACCCGGCGCCGCGGGCGTGACGTCGCCACGCCGGCGCCGCTTCCAGTAACGGTGCACGTACAGGTAGACCACCGGCGTGGTGTAGAGGGTGAGCAGCTGGCTCACGACCAGGCCGCCCACGATCGAGATGCCGAGCGGACGGCGCATTTCGGTGCCGTCGCCGTAGGCCAGCGCGAGCGGCAGGGCGCCGGCGATCGCCGCGCAGGTGGTCATCATGATGGGCCGGAAGCGCAGCGCGCAGGCGTGCGCGATGGCCGCGCGCGGATCCATGCCGAGGCTGCGCTCGGCATCGAGCGCGAAGTCCACCATCATGATGGCATTCTTCTTCACGATGCCGATGAGCAGCAGGATGCCGAGCAGCGCGATCAGGCTGAACTCGGTGCCGGTCGCCATCAGCGCGAGCAGCGCGCCGACGCCGGCGGACGGGAGGGTCGAGAGGATGGTGAGCGGCTGACTGTAGCTCTCGTAGAGCATGCCCAGAACCACGTAGATCGCGGCGAGCGCCGCGAGCAGCATGAGCGGGGTGTTGCTGCTGCTCTGCTGGAACAGGCGCGCCGTGCCGTAGGCCCCGCCGCGGATCGACACCGGCACGTGGATGTCGTTCATCTTGCGCTGTATGGCTGCGAGTGCCTTGTCCAAGGTGACCCCGTCCGGAAGGTTGAAGGCGATCGAGGTGGAGACCGACGTGCCGGTGTGGTTCACGCTCACCGGCGTGGTGTTGGTCTCGAAGTGGCTGAAGGCGGCGAACGGCACCACCGTCTCCGCGACCGTGCTCACGGCGGTGCCGGTCGAGGTGTTGCCGCGGCCCGCGTTCGCCAGTGAATTGGCGGCGAGGTTGCGCGCGAGGTCCACCGCGGCGGCGCTCGCCGCGGCGGCCTTCGAACCGCGCTGCGCCGCGCCCAGCGCGACCGTGCCCGCCACCGCCTGCGTGGCTTGCGTGCCGCTCACCGCGCCGCCGGCCGTGCTGACGTACAGTTCCTTCAGCACCTGCGGGTCCTGCCAGTACTCCGGCGCCACTTCCATCACGACGTGGTATTGCTGCGGACTGAAGGGGTTCAGGATGTTCGAGACCTGAGCCTGCGCGAAGGCGTCGCCGAGCGCGTCGTCGATCTGCACCTCGGTCAGCCCGAGCCGGTAGGCGCTGTCGCGATCGACGATCAGATCGGTTTCCAGGCCACCCGGCTGCAGGTCGGTGTCGACGTCGGTCACCTCCGGCATGTCCTGCATGGCCTGGCGCAGCTTCAACGACCAGACCCGCAATTCCTCGAGGTCGTCGCCCAGCAGCGTGAACTGGTACTGGGAATTGGCCGAGCGCCCGCCGCCGCCGCCGATGTCCTGGATCGACTGCAGGTACACGCCCACGCCGGCCACGTGCGCGAGCTTCGGCCGCAGGCGCGCGATCACCTGGTCGGCCGACACGTCGCGCTGCGCGCGCGGCTTCAAGGCGATGGTCATGTTGGCGCTCGAGCTGCTGCTGCCGCGGGGGCCGAACCCGCCGGCGCCGACCGAGCCAGTGATGGTGGCCACGGCAGGATCCGCCTGCACGATCGCGGCCGCCTGTTGCAGCTTCTTCTTCATGAGCTGGAAGGAGATCGAGGCGTCGCCGCGGATGCCGCCCTGCAGCTGGCCGGTGTCCTGTTGCGGGAAGAACCCCTTGGGGATGATCACGTACAGGTAGAAGTTCAGGCCGATGGTGGCGAAGAGAATGACCAGCACCAGCCGCGGATGGTGGAGCGCCCAGTCGAGCGAGCGCACGTAGCCGCCCCGCAGCCGCTCGAAGCGCCGGTCGAACCCTTTCGCGAAGCGCGAGGGCGCGCCGCCGCGGTGCGCTTCCAGGAGCCTCGAGCACATCATCGGCGTGGTGGTCAGCGACACCACCAGCGAGATCAGGATCGACACGGAGAGGGTCACCGTGAACTCGCGGAAGATGATGCCGACGATGCCGCTCGCCAGCATGAACGGGATGAACACCGCGACCAGCGACAGGCTCATCGACACCACGGTGAAGCCGACTTCGCGGGCCCCCTGCAGCGCCGCCTGCATCCTCGACATGCCGGCCTCGACGTGCCGCATGGTGTTCTCCATGACCACGATCGCGTCGTCGACCACGAAGCCGGTGGCGATGGTCAGGGCCATGAGCGAGAAGTTGTCGAGGCTGTAGCCGAGCAGGTACATGGCGCCGAAGGTGCCGATCAGCGACACCGGCACGACCACCGCCGGGATGAGCGCCGCGCGCGGGCTGTTGAGGAACACGTACACGACCAGGATCACCATGGCCACCGCGAGCAGCAGGGTCTGTTCCACCTGGCGCAGCGAGGCACGGATGGTGATGGAGCGGTCGAAGGTGACCACCAGGTCGATCTTCGGATCGATCTCGGCCTTGAGCTGCGGCAGCGCCGCCTTGACCGAGTCGATGGTCTCGATCACGTTGGCGCCCGGCTGCTGGTAGACGAGCACGAACACCGCCGGCCTGCCGTTGTACAAGCCGAAGGTGCGCACGTTCTCCGTGGCCCCGTCCTGCATGTCGTACACCCGGGCCACGTCCGAGAGGCGCACGATCGAGCCGTTGCGGTTGGCGATGATGAGATTGCGGTAGGTGAGCGCGTCGCGGGCGTTGTCGTTGGTGTAGATCTGGTAGTGCAGATCGCGGGTCTCGATGGCTCCCTTGGGCGCATTGGCGTTGGCGTTGGAGATGGCCGCGCGCACGTCCTGCAGGCCGATGCCGTACTTCGACAGCGCCTGCGGGTTGATCTCGACCCGGACCGCGGGCAGGGCGCTGCCGTTGACGTTCACGCCGCCGACGCCCTTGATCTGGGACAGGCGCTGCGAGATCACGGCGTCCGCGGCGTCGTAGATCTGCCCCTGCGTGAGCACGTCCGAGGTCATGGCGATGGCCATCACCGGAAACAGGGCGCTGTTGAGCTTGCGGTAGGTCGGGTTGCTGACCAGCGAGGTCGGCAGGTCGGCGTGCGCGGCCACGATCGCGGCCTGCACGTCGCGCGCCGCGCCGTCGATGTCGCGGTCGGAGCCGAAGGTGAGCTGGATGCTCGAGACGCCCACGCCGCTCGAGGACGTCATGTCGTCGACGTCGGCGATGGCGCCCAGGTGCCGTTCGAGCGGCGTGGCCACGGTGGCCGCCATGACCTCCGGGCTCGCGCCCGGCAACTGCGCGGAGACGAAGATCGCCGGCACGTCGATGCGCGGCAGCGGCGCCACGGGCAGCACCGCGAACGCGGCCACTCCGCACAGGGCGACGCCGAGCGTCAGCAGCGTCGTCGCCACCGGCCGGCGTATGAACGGCGCCGAGATGTTCACGGGCGCGGCTCCGCCACGCCGCCCGCCTGGTCGCCCGCAGCCGCGCCGCCGCCCGCGGCGGCGCGCCGTCCGCGCACCCGCACCGCGAGCCCGTCGAAGGCGAGGTAGATGACCGGCGTGGTGAACAGCGTGAGCACCTGGCTCACCAGCAGGCCGCCGATGATGCTCACGCCGAGCGGGTGGCGCAGCTCCGAGCCCACGCCCGTGCCGAACATCAACGGCACCGCGCCGAAGATCGCCGCCACGGTGGTCATGAGGATCGGCCGGAAGCGCAGCAGGCACGCCTGGTAGATCGCCTCGCGGGGCGCAAGGCCCTGGTCGCGCTCCGCCACGATCGCGAAGTCGATCATGAGGATGGCGTTCTTCTTGACGATGCCTATCAGCAGGATGATGCCGATGAGGGCGATGATGGTCAGGTCGTCTCCCGCCAGGATCAGCGCAAGCAGCGCGCCGATGCCGGCCGACGGCAGGGTGGAGAGGATGGTCACCGGGTGGATGAAGCTCTCGTAGAGCACCCCGAGCACGATGTACATGACCACGACCGCCGCGAGCAGCAGCAGCAGCTCGTTGGTCAGGTTGTTGCGGAAGGCGAGCGCCGCGCCCTGGAAGGTGGTCTGGATGCTCGCCGGCATGCCGAGGCTGCGCTCCACCGACTCGATGGTGTCGACGCCCTGTCCGAGCGACGCGTCCGGCGCGAGATTGAACGAGATGGTGGTCGAGGGGAACTGGGCGATGTGGTTGATCAGGAGCGGGCGCGTCTCGGTGTCGATGCGCGCGATGCTCGACAGCGGCACCTGACCGCCGCCGGCCGACGGCAGGTAGATGGAGTCGAGCGAGGCGACGCTGTGGTAGTAGCCGGGGTCCGCCTCCATGATGACCCGATACTGGTTGGACTGCGTGAAGATGGTGGAGACGATGCGCTGGCCGAAGGCGTCGTAGAGCGCGTTGTCCACCGTGCCCACGCTGATCCCGAGGCGTGCCGCGCTGTCGCGATCGATGACCACAGACAGCGCGAGACCGTCGTTCTCCTGATTGCTGACCACGTCCGCGAGTTCCGGACGCTCCTTGAGCGCCGCCACCAATCTCGGCGTCCAGGTCGAGAGCGCCGTCGCGTCCGCGCTCTGCAGGTTGAACTGGTACTGGGTGCGGCTCACGGTGGTGTCGAGCGTCAGGTCCTGCACCGGCTGCGCGTAGAGAGCGATACCGGGCACGTCCGCGGTCTCCGCTCGCAGACGACGCACCACCTCGCTCGCGCTCGCGGAGCGCTGCTCGCGGGGCTTCAAGTTGATCAGCAAGCGGCCGCTGTTGAGCGTGACGTTGTTGCCGTCGATGCCGATGAACGATGACAGGCTCGCCACGTCCGGATCCCGGAGGATCGCCGCGGCGAGCGTCTGCTGCCGCTCGGCCATGGTGGCGTAGGAAACCGACTCGCTCGCCTCGGAAACGCCCTGGATGAGGCCGGTGTCCTGGTCGGGGAAGAAGCCCTTGGGGATCAGCACGTAGAGCAGGACGGTGACGGCCAGGGTTCCCAGCGACACGTACAGGGTCAGACGCTGGTGGTCGAGGACCCAGGCGAGGCGGCGGCCGTACCAGGCGACCGTCCTCTCGAACCAGCCATCGGCGTGCGCTGCGCCGGCCGCGGCCGGCGCCGCGGCGGGTGCGTGCGGCCGCAGGAGCTTGGCGCACAGCATGGGCACGAGGGTCAGGGAAACGATCGCGGAAATCAGGATCGTGACCGCGAGGGTCACCGCGAATTCGCGGAACAGCCGTCCGACCACGTCCTGCATGAACAGCAGCGGTATGAGCACCGCGATCAGGGACACGGTCAGCGAGATGATGGTGAAGCCGATCTGCCCGGCGCCGGTCAGCGCCGCCTGCAGCGGCGGTTCGCCGACCTCGATGTAGCGCGAGATGTTCTCGATCATCACGATCGCGTCGTCGACCACGAAGCCGGTGGCGATGGTCAGCGCCATGAGCGAGAGGTTGTTCAGGCTGAAGTTCGCGAGGTACATCACCGCGAAGGTGCCGACGATGGACAACGGCACCGACAGGCTGGGGATGAGCGTCGCCGGAACGTTGCGCAGGAACGCGTAGATCACCAGCACCACCAGGGCCACGGCGAGCGCCAGCTCGAATTTGACGTCGGTCACCGAGGCGCGAATGGTGGTGGTGCGGTCGGTCAGCACCGCGATGTCGACGCCGGCGGGCATGGCGTCCTTGAGCGAGGGCAGCAGCTCCTTGACCCGGTCCACCACGTCGACCACGTTGGCGCCGGGCTGGCGCTGCACGTTGAGGATGAGCGCCGGCACGGAGTTCATCCAGCCGGCGAGCTTGGCGTTCTCGGCGCCGGAGACGAGCTCGGCCACGTCGCGCAGCCGCACCGGCGAGCCGTTTCTATAGGCGACGATGATCTCGCCGTAGCCGGCGGCGTCCTTGATCTGGTCGTTGGTGTTGACGGTGTAGGAAAGTGTCGGTCCGTCGAGCGTGCCCTTAGGCCCGTTCTGGTTGGCGTTGTTGATGGTGGTGCGCAGGTCGTCGATGTTGAGCCCGTAGGCGGCGAGGGCGCGCGGATTGAAGCGCACCCGCACGGCGGGACGCTGCCCCCCGCTGATGTTCACCACGCCGACGCCCTTCAACTGGGAGATCTTCTGCGCGATGCGCGTGTCGGCGAGGTCCTCCACCTGCGTGAGCGGCATCACCTTCGAGGTGATGCCGAGGGTGATCACCGGCGCGTCGGCGGGATTGACCTTGGCGTAGATGGGCGGCGCCGGCAGGTCCTGCGGCAGGAGGTTCTGCGCGGCGCTCACCGCCGCCTGCACTTCCTGTTCGGCCACGTCGATCGCGAGGCTCAGGGAGAACTGCAGGGTGATCACCGAGGCGCCGGCCGAGCTGGTCGAGGACATCTGGTCGAGCCCCGGCATCTGGCCGAACTGCTTTTCGAGCGGTGCGGTGATGGCCGAGGTCATCACCTCGGGGCTCGCGCCGGGGTAGAAGGTCTCCACCTGGATGGTGGGATAGGCGACGTCCGGCAGCGCCGACAGGGGCAGCTGCGTGTAGGCGATCACGCCCACGATCAGGATGGCGGCCATCAGCAGCGTGGTGGCCACCGGGCGCAGGATGAAGATGCGTGACGGATTCATGGCCCGAGTGTCGCGTCCGCGGTGCCGACGAGCCTACGACGAGGCGCCGTTGCCCGCACCCGGCTTGTGGCCGCGGCTGCCGCCGTGGCCCGCCTTGGCGGCCGGCGTGGGCCCTGCGGCGGATTGCGGCGACCGGCCACCGGTCGCCGGCGCGGCGCCGGGCAGCACCACGTGCGCGCCCTCGCGCAGGCGGTCGCCGCCCTCGGTCACCACTTGCTCGCCGGCATCCAGGCCCTTGATCACCGCCACCCGCTCGCCGTCCACCGCGCCGAGCTCCACCGGCCGCACCTTCACGGTGCGCTCGGCACCGACCACGTATACGAACGTGGTCTGCACGCCGTTCGGCGCGCCGCGGCGCACCGCCGCGTTCGGAATCACGAGCTGGTTCTCGAGCCGCTCGAGCAGCAGCTGGACGTTCACGAACTGGTTGGGAAAAAGCGTGCCGTCGGCGTTGTCGAACAGGGCGCGCAGCTTGATCGTGCCGGTCGTCGTGTCGATCTGGTTGTCGAAGGTCAGGAGCTTGCCCACGCCGAGCTTGGCGGCGTTGGTGCGATCGTAGATTTCCACCGCGAGTGGCCCGGAGGCGCGCTGGCGCCTGACGATGGCCGCGACGTCGTCCTCCGGCACCGGAAAGATCACGCTGATGGGCTGAAGCTGGTTGACCACCACGATGCCGTTGGCATCACCCGGGGTCACGTAATTGCCTTGGTCCACCTGGCGCAGACCGACCCGTCCGGCGACCGGCGACAGCACGCGCGTGTACACGAGATTCACCTGTGCGGCCTTGAGGGCTCCCTGATCGGTCTCGATCACGCCCTCGTACTGATCGACCAGCGCGCGCTGGGTGTCGAGCTGCTGGACGGCGATCGAGTCCTCCTTGACCAGCTGGCGGTAACGCTCCAGATCGAGCTTCGCGTTGGCGAGCAGCGCCTGGTCGCGCTTCAGGTTGCCTTCCGCCTGCTTGACCGCCGCCTCGTACGGGCGCGGGTCGATCTGCGCGAGCACGTCGCCTGCGTGCACGAGCTGGCCCTCGGTGAAGAGGATCTTCTGCAGATAGCCGGAGATCTGGGTGCGCACCGTGATGTTGGCGAGGGTGGTGACAGTGCCGATCGCCGGTATGCGCACCTGGATGTCGCCGCGGGACGCGCTCGCCACGCCCACCGCCACCGGCGCGTTGCGAAAGTCGCGCATCTGCGCGGCCGTCTCGGCCTTGTGGTGGAAATAGCGGATCAGCAGGAACAACGCCACCAGGCACGCGGCGCCGATTGCGATGCCGAGCCAGTGACGCCGCAGAAAGCCACGCGGCCGCGCCTCGCCGTCGGCGAGGGTCTGATCGATGTCGTTTGCCACGGATTCACCCGGTGTTGCGCCCGCGCGTTGTTCCGGTCGCGCGGTGTGGAACGTCCGGAAGGCTTCGGACCGCCCGGAATGGTGTCGTACTCTACGGTTTTCCCCATCCACGGACCACCGCCGGTGCGGTACGTTCACAAAAGTTAACGCGGCATTCATGAGCGAGCCGTCCGCCTTGCGAAATCCCCGTGTGCTGCTGGCGACCTTCGGTTCGCTCGGCGACCTGCACCCTTTCATCGCCCTGGCGCAGCGCTTGCGCGCCGCGGGTCTGGACGCGCGCCTGGCCTCGGCCCTGGAGTACCGCGAGCGCGCCGAGGCGGCCGGCGTGCCGTTCGTGGCGATACGCCCGAGCTTCGCCGATCTGGAAGGGCGCTCGGGGGGCGACCGTCGCCTGCTCGTCCGCCGTGCGGTGCAAAGCCCGACGTTCCTGTTCCGGGACATCGTCTTTCCGCACCTGGACGACGCCTACGCGGATCTCGAACTCGCCATGGAGGGGTGCGACGTCGTGCTGACCAGTACGCTCGCGTTCGCGGCGCGCATCGCAGCCGAGGCGCGCTGCATCCCGTGGCTGGCGGTGGCGCTGCAGCCGGCGATGCTGCCGACGGCACGCGACTTCCCCACCATCGCCGGCGCCGAGCGCGCCTCGCGGTGGCTGCGCCGGCTCGCGCCCCTCGCCACCGGCGCGGTGCTGCGCCTGGGCCGACCGGCGCTGGCACGACTGTTCGCGCCGGTGCATGCGCTGCGGCGCTCGGCCGGACTGCCGGCCGGGCCGCGTGATCCCCTGTTCGAGGGCCAGTTCGCGGGTGCCGGCGTGCTCGCGCTGTACTCGCCCGTGCTGGCGCGCGCGCCGGCGCCGCCGGGGGTGACGGTGGCGGGCTTTGCGCTCTACGACGGCGCTGCGCGGCTCGGCGTCGCGCCGGCCGACGACGAGTCTCACGCCGAGCTCGAGGACTTTTTCGCGCGGGGCACGGCGCCGCTGGTGTTCACGCTCGGCAGCACGGTGGTGGAGGATCCCGGGCGATTCTTCGAGGACGGCGTCACCGCCGCGCGCGCGCTCGGGCGTCGGGCGCTGCTGCTGACCGGGGAGCGCACCGCGCCGGCGCTCCTGAATCTCGCGGCTGCCGATGTGCACGTCGCCGGGTACGCGCCGCATTCGCGGGTCTTCCCGCGCGCGGCGGCCGTGGTGCACCAGGGCGGGATCGGCACGCTCGCGCAGGCGCTGCGCGCCGGCCGACCGCAGCTGATCGTGCCGTTCTTCGCCGATCAGGCCGACAATGCCGACCGTGCCGCGGACCTCGGCGTGGCCGCGCACCTGCCGGCGCGCCGGTTCGGTGCGCGCCACGCCGCGCGGGCGCTCGCGGCGCTGCTCGGCGACCAACGCGTCGGCGCGCAGACCGCGGCGCTCGCCGCCCGTCTCGCCGGCGAGGACGGCGCGGCGGTCGCGCTCGACCTGGTGCGTCGTGCGCTACAATCTGCGCGTCAATAACGCCGCGCCTGACCCGCTCAGGTCGGGTCTCGAGGAGCCTGAATATCGTGAAGACCGCAACGAAGCTGTCGATGGTCGCGCTGTTCGCTGCCCTGGCCGCGGGTGCGCACGCCGCCTCCACCTGGACCGAGGGCGTGAATTATTTCCGCGTCGATCCGGCGCGTCCGCCGGCGCTGCCGGGCGGCCAGGTCGAGGTCACGGAGGTGTTCTCGTACGGTTGTCCGGCCTGCAACGCCTTCCTGCCGACCATGCACAAGCTGCAGAAGAGCCTGCCGGCGAACGCGGTGCTCGACTATCTGCCGGCCGCCTTCAATCCCAGCGAGGACTGGCCGATGCTGCAACAGGCCTATTTCACCGCTCAGGTGCTCGGCGTGGCCGACAAGACCCACGACGCCATGTTCGACGCGGTGTGGGGATCCGGCGAGCTCGCGACCATGGACTCGTCCAACAACATCAAGTCGCGGCTGCCGACCATCGAGGACGCGGCGCGCTTCTACAACCGCCACGCTGGGGTGCCCGTCGACAAGTTCCTGAGCACCGCGAAGTCGTTCGCGGTGGACATGAAGATACGCAATGCCGATGCGCTGATCGCGGCCTACCGCGTGGATCGCACGCCCACCATCGTCGTCAACGGCAAGTACCGGCTGTTCGTGCAATCCGCGGGCGGTCCGGACCAGGTGGTCGAACTCGTCAAGTGGCTGGTGGCGAAGGAGAGCCACTAGCGCGGCTTCGAGGTCCCGGCGGTGAACGCGCTGTTCCGCTTCCACCCGCGCCTGTGGCTGGGCGTCGTCGTCGGCGTGGTCGCGGGGCTGGCGGTGCCGGCGACCTTCTCGCCCATCACGCGCATGCTGGTCGGCTGGAACTGTGGCGTGCTCGTGTTCCTGGCCGCTATCTACGTGTGGATGGGCAGCCTCGACGCGAAGCAGATCTGTTCACGGTTCGCGGAGGAGGACAACTCCGCGCCCTTCATTCTGTTCTTCGTCACCTTCGCCGCGCTGCTCAGCGTGGTGGCCATCGTCGAGCCGCTGGCCACGGTCAGGCACGTCGAGGGCTGGCGGCGCGCCGCCCACCTCGGCCTCGCGGGCTTGACGCTGCTCGACTCCTGGGTGCTGGTGCCGACGCTCTTCACCACCCACTACGCCGACATGTTCTACGGCTCGCCGGACGAGGACCGGCCGCTCGCGTTCCCGGACACGGTGATGCCGGTGTTCCTGGACTTCGCCTACTTCTCGTTCACCATCGCCGCGGCCTGCCAGACCTCGGACGTCTCCACCCGCGGCCGGCCCATGCGGCGCATGGTGATCGCCCACACCATCATCTCGTTCTTCTTCAACGCCTCGATCCTGGGATTTGCGATCAACGTCAGTGCCGGTCTGATCGGCGGCGGCTGACGGGCGGCCGCCGGCGCCGCCGCGCGTGGCGCGGCGGATGCGGCAAGGGCCTCGTTCAGGACGCGGGCGAGGCGCACGCCGGCCCTCTGCAACTGTTCGCGGACCGTGGCGCACGCCGTGCTCGCATAGGTCGGATCGAGTTCCAGCAGGTCCCGGTCCGTCGCCGCGGGCAGGGGCGCGTACACGTGCGTGCGCGCCACCGCGAACGACTCGAGCGCCCACTCGCGCGGCGAGCCTTCTGCGTAGCGACGCGCGGCGTCCGCCGGCAACTCGGCGGCCAGCTGGTCGGCGATCGCAGCCGGGTCCGTGCCGAGCATGCGCACGAAGACGGTGTCCCAGGCGTGGTGCAGGTTGCCGCTGCGGCCGTCTGGTGCGTGCACCCGGACCGCGTTGCCGCCGCGATCGTCGTGATCGGCGGCGTGCAAGGGTTGGTGCAGATCGCCGACGAGGTGCAACAGGAACTGCAGTGCCCGCAGTCGTTCCTCGGGCTCGGTGCGAGGGTCGGCGAGTTCCGCGCGGAATTGATCGACCTTGTCCACGATGCAGGCGTCCGCCGGTCCCTGCGATGCCGGTACGCCCGCGGGCAGAGGCGCGTGACCGTGACAGGCGGCGTCGAGATCCGGCGCCGCGATCTCGATGTCCACGTAGTGCCACTCGCGGGTCCCGCGGTAGCGACGTGCGTCACCGCCCCGGTCGGAATCGCGGTAGCGGTCGGCCCAGGTGGTCTCCGCGGCCAGGCTGCGGGACGGCGTCAGGCCGGTCGCGTCCTCGGCGAGCAGCGCATCGACGGCACGGCGTGCCGCCGGCGACAGATAGTGCGCGGCGAGGTGGCCGATGATCTCGTGACCTTCGTCGCCCCAGGCCGCGGCGGGCGCCGGCCAGCCGATCGCGGCGAGTGCCCACGACGCCGCGAGGGGGAGCAGGGCATGCAGGGGCGGGCGCGGCATGTTATGAAGTATGCGCGGCGAGTCTTACAGGAAGAAGTGCACATGCAAGGCCGTACGGTGGCGATTCTCGAGGCGCGCACCGGCGAGCACCTCGCCGAGCTTCTCGCGCGGCGCGGCGCGTTGCCGTTGCACGCGCCGGCGCTCGAGGAGATTCCGGACGTCGACTCCGGGGCGCTTGCGGCGCTGATCGATGGTTGGGCCGTACGTCCCGTGGACGTGGCGGTGTTCCAGACCGGTGTCGGCGCGCAGGCTCTGTTCCAGGCCGCCGCGGCACTCGGCCTCGAAGAGACGCTCGCGCGCCTGCTGGCGGGCGCCACCGTGGTGGTGCGCGGCCCGAAGCCGGTCGCAGCACTCGCCGCCCACAGGGTACGCATCGACGCCAGGGCGGCATCGCCGTTCACCACCGATACCGTGATCGCGGCGCTCGAGCCCCTGCCGCTCGCCGGCAAGCGCGTGCTGGTGCAGCGTTACGGCAGCGCCAATGCGCGCCTGTGCGCCGCTCTGGCCGCCCGCGGGGCGAGCGTCGAGGAACTCGCTACGTATCGCTGGGCCTTGCCGACCGACACCGCGCCGCTGGCGCGGCTGCTCGCCGCCCTTGCCGAGCAGCGCGTCGATGCGGTGCTGTTCACCAGCGCCGTGCAGATTCACCACCTGGCCGAGTTCGCGCGCGCGCGCGGCGCCGAGTCGGCGATGCTCGAGGGGCTCGCGCGGACCCTGGTCGGATCCATCGGGCCGGTGTGCTCGCGCGCCTTGCGCGAGCACGGCATCGAGCCCGCCTTCGAGGCCGCACCGCCGAAGCTCGGCGCACTGGTCGCGAACCTGGACGTGGCGCTCGCGGGACGCCCGCGTCGCTAGCTCGCGAGCTCCGGGTGCTTGCGCAGAAAGGCTACGGCATACGAGCACTGCGGGTACACCTTCCACCCCTGCTCGCGTGCGCTCTGCAAGGCCGCGCGCATCAGCGCCGCGGCGATGCCACGACCCTCGAGAGCTACGGGCACGAACGTGTGCACGATGGTCATGACCGCGTCGGCGAGCGAGTAATCGAGGTGGCAGCGCTCGCCGTCGACCGTGGTCTCGAAACAGCGCTGCTGCGGCCGGTGCGTGACGGTCGGGTTCGGGGCGCCCGCGTTCATGGCATTCGTGGCGGCATGCGCGCGGGCTCCGCGTTGCGCGCGGGGGCGCGCGGCACCGGCGGCGCCTGCGGCGGCGGCGGCGGGGGATGTGGTAGCGCCGGATAGGTGTCGGCAGGCCGCGCGGGACGTGCCCCCGGGTCGCGCCCCGATCCCGGCACGAATGTCCCGGGCGACCCGTTTCCCGGAACCAGGGTTCCGGGCACCGTCGCGCCGCGCGCGGGGGCCTCGCCGCGTACCACCGGGCGCGTGCCGGTGCGCGGCGCGGAGGTCACCGAGCGAGAGCCCGGTCGTGGCGCCGCGACGGCGGGCTGCGCCGCAGGCGTGGTGCGGATCACGCTGAAAGTGCCCGTCGCGGGGCGGGCGCTGACCGTGCCCGGGGCGCTGAATGCCCCGGCCCGCGGCGTCGCCGCCACGGCGGGTACGCCCGCGTTATAGCTCAGGTGCGTGGTCACGTCGCGGCTTGCGACCCGCTCGTTCGTGAGCTGTCCTGGCACTGGTGCCCAGTGCCGCTCGCGGGCCACAGCGAGTTCCGCCGCCGTCGCGGCCGCCGGACTGGTGCCGCCGCCGGTGTAGCTGTGACGCCGAGGCCGGGTGCCCACGTTCGCCGGTGCCTGGTACACGGCGGCCGGCCGTACCGTGCCCAGGTTGGTGACGTTGCGGTTATAGCAGAAGCGGCCGCCGCGCCAATACCCGCCCTGATAGCCGTGCCCACCGTAGCCGTAGCCGTAGTCGATGCCGCCGTAGTAGCCGACGTGCGGGCCCCAGTAGCCCGGGTACCAGGCGAACACGGGGCCTTGCACGATCCAATAGCCCGGCGTCCAGAGCAGGTCGGGTTGCGGTGGTAGCACCCAGGTCCCCGGCACCCAGTAGTAGTCCTGATCGGCCTCGCTCCAGGCCCAGTAGCCGGGTGTCCACACGTAGCCGTCGCCGGGCAGCGGCGGCTGATCGTAATTGGGCAGATCGGGCGGAGCTACGTCCACCGATTCGGTCGGCGCACCGTTGAGCGCGGCCGGATCCGCCGCGTAGGCCGGATCGCCCTGTGCCGCGTCACCGCCTGTCGCTTGCATCGACGGATCCGGCGGATCCGCCGGGGCCTGTGCCGCGGCGAGGCCGGCACCGAGCAGCATCAGAGCGAGGATCCGGCCGACCGGGCGCCAGGCCGTGGACGTCATGCGGCGGTCTTGGCCTCGCCCGCCGCGAGCCGCTCGAGTGCTGCACGCGGGAGCGGATCGAGGGTGACGTCCTTCAGGTGGGCGAGGATTTTCTGGCGCATGCGCGGGGTCCAGAACTTCTGGATGTGGTTGGCGATGCCGCGGATGGCCTCCTCGCGGTCGGGCTCTGCGCGGAAGAAGTCGCCGATGTCGTTGGCCATGCGGGCGA
>DAIDHD010000055.1 GCA_027459765.1 Gammaproteobacteria bacterium
GGACAGCACAACTACAATCCGACCACGAAGGATAACTACGCGAACATGTACACGATCGCGTGGAAACACCACTTCGAGAAGAACCTGTACTGGTACATCGATGCGGCGGACACCGTGAACTCGGCCAATGCCCACTACGACCTGGGGGCCGGCGGCCGCGGCATTACCACCGACTGTCACGACGGCACGACGTACCAGTTCATCGACTACAGCAGCGCCGGCCCGACGACCTGGGGCGGGTGCCATCTGATCGGGTTCTCGACCGGTATGAACTACAAGTTCTGACGGTCAACCGCCCGGTCGGTTGAGGTATCCTCGAAGGCCGACGTGGGGAGGCTGGGGCGAGCAGTCCCGGCCTCCCTGCGCCCGGTCGGTCCGACAACCTCAATCTGGTAGGTGCACCTCGTGAAGATCGCAATCATCGGCGCAGGCGCCATCGGCGGCTACGTGGGACTCCGTCTCGGTCTGGCGGGTGCCGAGGTGACGTTCATCGCGCGTGGCGCCAATCTCGAGGCGCTGCGCGCGCGCGGCATCAAGCTCGTCAACGCCGACGGACGGGAGGAAGTCCTCGCGCCGGTGCGCGCCACCAACGACTACGCCGAGGCCGGACCACAGGACGTGGTGGTCCTCGGCATGAAGGCGCAGCAGGTGGAATCGGTCGCCGCGGAGGTGCCGAAGCTGTTCCACGCGCACACCGTCGTGGTGCCGATGCAGAACGGCATCCCGTATTGGTACTTCCACAAGCACCCAGGGTCGCTCGAAAACGCCTGCGTACGCAGCGTCGATCCGCATGGCGTCATTGGTAGGCACATACCCGGCGAGCGGGTCATCGGCTGCGTGGTCTATCCCGCCGCCGAGCTGGTCGCCCCCGGCGTGGTCAAGCATGTGGAGGGCAACCGCTTCCCTCTCGGCGAGCCCGACGGTTCCAGCAGTGAACGGGTGCAACGGCTGTCGGACTGGTTCGTGCGCGGCGGCATGCAGGCGCCGGTGCTCTCCGACATCCGCAACGAGATCTGGCTGAAGCTCTGGGGCAACATGACCTTCAACCCCATCAGCGCCCTGTCGCGCGCGACGCTCGCCAGCATTTGCCAGTTCGAACCGACGCGCAAGCTCGCCGCCGACATGATGACGGAGGCGCAGGCCGTCGCCCACAAGCTCGGCATCACTTTCCGGGTCTCGCTGGAGAAGCGCATCGCCGGCGCCGAGCGCGTCGGCCACCACAAGACCTCGATGCTGCAGGACGTGGAGGCCTCCCGCTCGCTGGAGGTCGAGGCGCTGATCGGTTCCGTCGTCGAACTCGCGCGCCTCACCAACACGCCGACTCCGCACCTCGATGCGGTGTATGCGCTGACTCAGCTGCTGGCCAAGGGCATAGACGACGCCAACGCCGGCAGGAAATAGATCGCACGATTTCTAGCAGGAAGGATTTCGCAATGAACGTTCACGAGTATCAAGGCAAGGAGATCCTGCGCAAGTACGGCGTTGCGACTCCGCGCGGCGTCCCGTGCTTTTCCGTGGCGGAGGCGGACGCGGCGGCGCGCGAGCTCGGCGGCAAGGTCTGGGTGGTCAAGGCGCAGATCCACGCCGGCGGCCGCGGCAAGGGCGGCGGCGTGAAGGTGGCCAAGTCGCTCGACGAGGTGCACCGCTACGCCGAGCAAATCCTCGGCATGACCCTGGTCACGCACCAGACGGGTCCCGAGGGCCGCGTCGTACGCCGGCTCCTGGTCGAGGAGGGCGCCGACATCCGCAAGGAACTCTACGTCGGCATGGTGGTGGATCGCGGCTCGCAGCGGGTGACCCTGATCGCGAGCTCCGAGGGCGGCATGGAAATCGAGGAGGTCGCCGCGCACACGCCGGAGAGGATCCACAAGGTCGCCATCGACCCCACGACCGGTCTCACCGACGCGCAGGCGGACGAGGTGGCGCGCAAGATCGGCGTGCCGGACGGTTCGGTGCCGGAGGCGCGCAAGTTCATGCAGGGGCTGTATCGCGCGTTCGTCGAGTGCGACGCCTCGCTCGCCGAGATCAATCCGCTCATCCTCACCGGGGACGGCCGGGTGCTCGCGCTCGACGCCAAGCTCAATTTCGACTCGAACGCCCTGTTCCGGCACCCCGAGATCGTCGCCATGCGCGATCTCGACGAGGAGGATCCGGCGGAGGTGGAGGCGTCGAAGTACGACCTGTCGTACATCTCGCTGAACGGCAACATCGGCTGCCTGGTCAACGGCGCCGGGCTCGCCATGGCCACCATGGACGTCATCAAACTGTTCGGCGCGGAGCCCGCCAACTTCCTCGACGTCGGCGGCGGTGCGACCACGCAGAAGGTCACCGAGGCGTTCAAGTTGATGCTCAAGAATCCGGCCGTGAAGGGCATCCTGGTCAACATCTTCGGCGGAATCATGCGCTGCGACACCATCGCCGAGGGCGTGATCGCCGCCGCCCGCGAGGTCAAGCTCAGCGTGCCGCTCGTGGTGCGCATGAAGGGCACGAACGAGGACATCGGCAAGAAGATGTTGAAGGAATCCGGTCTGCCGATCATCTCCGCGGACAACATGGCTGAAGCCGCGCAGAAGATCGTGGCCGCGGTCGCCGGCAAGTAGGAGCGTCGAACCCATGAGCATCCTGATCGATCGGAACACGCGCGTGATGACGCAGGGCATCACCGGCAAGACCGGCGCGTTCCACACCCGTTTGTGCCGCGACTACGCCAACGGCAAGGCCTGCTTCGTCGCGGGCGTCAACCCGAACAAGGCCGGCGAGAACTTCGAGGGCATCCCGATCTTCGGCAGCGTCAAGGAAGCCAAGCAGCAGACCGGCGCCACCGTCTCCGTCATCTACGTGCCGCCGCCGTTCGCCGCCGCCGCGATCGACGAGGCGGTCGACGCCGAGCTGGACCTCGTCATCTGCATCACCGAGGGCGTGCCGGTGCGCGACATGATCGCCACCCGCCAGCGGATGCGCGGCAAGAAGACCATCCTGATCGGACCGAATTGCCCCGGCGTCATCACCCCCGACGAGATCAAGATCGGGATCATGCCCGGCCACATCCACAAGAAGGGCCGCATCGGCGTGGTGTCCCGGTCGGGAACGCTGACGTACGAGGCGGTCGGGCAGCTGATGGAACTCGGCCTTGGCCAGTCCACCTGCGTCGGAATCGGCGGCGATCCCGTCAACGGCATGAAGCACGTCGACGTGATGAAGCTGTTCAACGACGATCCGGAAACCGATGCGGTCATCATGGTGGGCGAGATCGGCGGCGAGGACGAGGAGAACTGCGCCCGCTGGATCAAGGACCACATGAAGAAGCCGGTCATCGGCTTCATCGCGGGCGTCACGGCGCCTCCCGGCAAGCGCATGGGCCACGCCGGCGCCATCATCTCGGGCGGCAAGGGCACCGCGCAGGAGAAGCTCGCGGTGATGGAGGCGAGCGGCATCAAGGTCACCCGCAATCCGGCCGAGATGGGCAAGCTCCTCAAGTCGGTGCTCTGACGGCGTGGCGGCGACGCGCTGGGTCCGGTACCGAGCGGCCGACGGCCGCACCGGGTTCGGCGCGCTCGCCGACGACGGCGTGCACGAGCACGCCGGCGACCTCTACTCGGGCCCGCGTGCCACGGGATCGGTGCTGGCACCGGGGCACTTCACGCTCCTGGCGCCCTGCGAGCCCGGCAAGATGGTGGCGCTGTGGAACAACTTCGGCGCCCTCGCCGCCAAACTCGGCAAGGCTGCGCCCGCGCATCCGCTGTTTCTGATCAAGCCTTCCACCTGTCTGCTCGGGCCCGACGGCGTCATCCGCCGGCCCGCGGGGTATGCGGGCAAGATCGCCTTCGAGGGCGAGCTCGGCATCGTCATCGGCCGGCGCGCGAGCCGAGTGGCGCCGCGCGACGCTCTCGAGCACGTCCTCGGCTACACCTGCGTCAACGACGTCACCGCCGCCGAGATCCTCGGCGAGAACGCCGACTTCCCGCAGTGGTGTCGCGCCAAGGGATACGATACCTTCGGGTGCGTGGGGCCGGCGATCGCCACGAGCCTGGATGCGTCGCAGGCGCGGGTGGTGACGCGAGTGGACGGCGTCGAGCGACAGAACTATCCGGTGTCGGACATGCTCTTCGGCGTGGCGGATCTGGTGAGCCGACTATCCGCCGACATGACTCTCTTGCCCGGAGACGTGATCGCGTGCGGCACGTCCGTCGGGGTGGGCTCCATGCGCGACGGCGCCACGGTCGAAGTCACGATCGACGGGATCGGCACCTTGCGCAACACGCTCGGCTGAGCCGGCGGGGAGCTTTGAAGATGAGCGAGTCGTCAGCGCGGCGCGCGCCGCGCGAGCTACTGCGGCGGATGTTCGACGCGGCGGTCGCGTCCGCGCAGCCGGCGCTGCGGATACCGAAGTTCCTGCCGCCCGCTCCGAAGGGCCGCCTCATCGTGATCGGCGCCGGCAAGGCCTCCGCGGCCATGGCGCGCGCCGTGGAGCAACACTGGCCGGGACCGCTCTCGGGCCTCGTGGTAACCCGCTACGGCTACGCCGTACCGTGCGAGCGTGTCGAGATCCTGGAGGCCGCGCACCCGGTGCCCGACCAGGCGGGACTCGACGCCGCGGGGCGCATCCTCGCGCGGGTCCGCGGCCTGACCGCGGACGATCTCGTGCTGTGCCTGATCTCCGGTGGCGGCTCGGCCCTCCTGCCGCTGCCCGCGCCCGGGCTCGATCTCGCCGTCAAGCAGGACGTGAATCGCGCCCTGCTGGCCTCCGGCGCCACCATCGGCGAGATGAATTGCGTACGCCGGCACCTCTCGGCGATCAAGGGTGGGCGCCTCGCCGCGGCCTGCCACCCGGCGCGCGTCGTCACCCTGCTGATCTCGGACGTTCCAGGCGATCGTCCGACCGACATCGCTTCCGGGCCCACCGTCGGCGATCCGACCACGTGCGCAGATGCGCTCGCCATCCTGCGTCGCTACGACATCGCCGTTTCCTCCGCCGTGCTCGACCTGCTCACGAGCGGCCGCGGCGAGTCGGTCAAGCCCGGCGATCCGAGGCTCGCGCGTGCGGAGGCGCATCTGGTCGCCACGCCGCAAATGGCCCTCGAAGCGGCCGCAGAGGTGGCGCGCGCTGCCGGACTCGAGGCATACGTGCTCGGCGACGCCATCGAGGGTGAGGCGAGCGACGTCGGCAAGGTGCTCGGCGCCATCGCCCTGCAAGCGGCCGAGCGGGGTCAGCCGTTTCGCACACCCTGCGTGCTCCTGTCGGGTGGCGAGACCACGGTGACGGTTCGCGGCGGCGGGCGCGGGGGACGCAACGTCGAGTTTCTGCTGTCGCTGGCGATCACGCTGGACGGCCACCCGCGCATCCACGCGCTCGCCGGCGACACCGACGGCGTCGATGGGCAGGAGGAGATCGCCGGCGGCATCGCCACCCCCGATTCTCTGGCACGCGCCTGGGCACTCGGCCTGAAGCCCAAGGACATGCTCGCCAACAACGACGGCCACGGCTTCTTCGGCGCGCTCGGCGATTCGGTGGTGACTGGCCCGACGCTCACCAACGTCAACGACTTTCGCGCCATCCTGATCGAGTAGGCATTCAACCGCAGCGGGTAGAAGTCATGCGAAGAACGCGCAACGCCAAGATCGTCGCCACATTGGGACCGGCCAGTTCCGATCCCGCCGTGGTCCGCCAACTCTTCCTCGAAGGCGTGGATCTGTTCCGCCTGAATTTCAGCCACGGTAGCGCCGACGACCACCGCGCGCGGGTTCGCATCCTGCGCGACCTGGAGGCCGAGGTCGGCCGGCCCATCGGCATACTCGCCGACCTGCAGGGCCCGAAGCTGCGTGTGGGCGCCTTCCGCGACGGGCCGGTCACCTTGAGCGCCGGTCAGTCCTTCCGCCTGGATCTGGATTCGGCGCCCGGTGACACCGGTCGCGCCGGATTGCCCCACCCCGAGATATTCGCGGTGCTCGCGCCCGGCTCAGAACTGCTGCTCGACGACGGCCGCCTGCGTCTGGTGGTGGAGCGCTGCGGCAAGGACTTCGCCGAGACCCGGGTGCTGGTGGGGGGCGCACTGTCCGCCAACAAGGGCGTGAACGTTCCGGGCGTGGTGCTGCCGCTGACGGCCCTCACCCGCAAGGACCGCCAGGACCTCGACCTCGCGCTGGAGATGGGCGCCGACTGGATCGCGCTGTCGTTCGTGCAACGCCCCGAGGACATCGCCGAGGCGCGCGCCATCATCGGCAACCGCGCCGCCATCATGTCCAAGCTCGAGAAGCCGGCGGCGGTGGATCGGCTCGAGGAGATCGTCGCCGCCTCGGACGCGGTCATGGTCGCGCGCGGCGATCTCGGCGTGGAACTGCCGGCCGAGCGTGTGCCGGCGCTGCAGAAGCGCATCGTGCGCAGCTGCCGCCGCCTCGGCAAGCCGGTGGTGATCGCCACCCAGATGCTCGAATCCATGGTGGAGCGGCCGGTGCCGACGCGCGCCGAAGCCTCCGACGTGGCCACCGCCATCTACGACGGCGCCGATGCGGTGATGCTCTCGGCCGAATCAGCCTCCGGGAAATTTCCGGTCGCCGCCGTGGGCATGATGAATCGGATCATCGAGCAGGTCGAAGCGGATCCGCTCTATCGGCAGCTCATCGACGCCTCCTACGAGTCGCCGCCCGCCGGCCAGCTCGACACCGGCGCCGCCGTCTGCGGCGCCATGCGTCGCGTGGTCTCGTTGCTGCACGCCGCCGCGATCGTCTGCTACACGCGCTCCGGGCACACCAGCCTGGTGGCCGCGCGCGAGCGTCCGGAGTCCCCGGTGCTCAGCGTGACGCCGATTCTCGCCACCGCGCGCCGCATGGCCGTGGTGTGGGGGGTGCACTCGGTGCACGCCGCCGACGTCAGCGACGTCACGGAGATGACGGCCGTGGCCTGCGAGGTGGCCGTACGGGAGAAATTCGCGCAACGCGGCCAGACCATCGTCGCCGTGGCCGGCATGCCGTTCGGGGTGCCGGGCACCACCAACCTGCTGCGCGTGGCGACCGTGTGAGACGGTGAGGGATGCGGCTTGGTCGTAGAGCCCGCTACGACCTTCGCCGCGCGCCTTGCATCCGCCTCCTCGCCTGGCCAACGCGGCTCACGGGGAATACTCGGACAGGCTCCTAGAGCTTGGCGCGCACCAGGCTGTATACCGCCTCGCTCTGCGGGCCGCAGGTCGCGAGGATGCCTTCGAGTTCGTTGACCGCCGCCTCGGCGAAGGCACGATTCTTGAGTGCCGGCGCGTTGATGTAGACGTTGAGCGCCGCGCTGCGCAGAGCGGCATACGCGGCCAGCACCGCCACCCCGGCGTCGCTGATCACCTGGCGGTAGCCCTGCTCGCCGGCGCGCCTGCACAGGGCGATGACCTCGGCGCATACCCGTGCGCAGGCGAGGGGAGCTTCGGTGGCCTGCTCGAGTGCGGCCTGGATCGCCGTCGCGCGCCGGTTCTTCTCCTCGTCCGAGGCCTTGGGCAACCGGTAGGCCGCCATCAGGCCGTCGAACGCGGCCACGTCCTCCGCCACCATGGCGGCGAGCCGCAGGCGCAGTCGCTCGGCCTCGGCGAGCACGGCGCGGATCTCGCCCTCGACCGACTCGTAACCCTTCTTGCCGATGGTGACGTCGCACACCATCGACACCAGCGCCGCCCCCATGGCACCCATGATGGCGGCGGCGCTGCCGCCACCGGGGGTCGGGCTCGCGCTCGCAAGGCGCGTTAGGAATTCGTCCAGGCTCTGATCGGTGATCACGGGATGCTCCGGCGCGGCGTCGCCGCGGGGTTGCCGTCAGCCCACCATGCTCTTGGCCACGGCATAGATCTCCGCGGCGTCGAGCACGAGGTCGTTCTGTTCGAAAAGTCGCGCGACGCAGGCGCGGTGCACGGCGAGCTTCAGCGCGCCGAAACCCAACGGACCGAACAGCAGCTTGCCGTGGCTCGCGGTGGCGCGGTCGCTCATGCCGACGCCCTCGATGCCGGCGGGCGGCGACGCGTTGGCATCGGCGACGAGTTCGATGGTCGGACTCGACTGCCAGTGCCGCGCCTCCAGCAGCGTCACGCCGGCGGCCCCCGTGGCGAGCACGATGTGCGCGCCTTCCACCGCGGCGGCACGCTCCGCGGCGCCGGGCGCCTCGATGGCCTGGATTTCGACGCCGAAGCGTTCACGCAACAGCGAGCAGGCGGCGCGCACGCCTTCGAGCTTGCGACCCGCGATCGAGACCTGCGCGCCCTCTCCGGCGAGCAGCACCGCGGCGCGCTGGCCCACCGGCCCGGTGCCGGCCAGGATCACGGCGCGCTTGCCCGCGAGCGACCGCCCGTGCGCCAGCCAGGCCACCGCGGCCGCGGCCGTGGTGTTCGAGCCGTTGCAGTCGAACATCACCGAGACGCGGAACTTGCCGAAGAACTTGGCGCGCACGGCGTCGAACAGCGCCTGCCCCGCCGCCATGTTGCCGCCGCCGACGAAGATGGCGGTGTTCTTCTTGTCCTTCGGCCCGCGGGTGAAGATCGCGCCTTCCACCAACCCGCCGACGTTGTCGGCGGTGACGCCACCGTAGGCCGCAACGTGGTCCGCGCCACCATCGTAGGCCACGACGTTGTCGAAAACCGCGGGCAAGGCGTCGGTGTCGAACTGATACAGGAGTTTCTTCATGGCGGTGCTTCGCGCGGCTCTCAGGTGACGAGGTGCTGCGGCTTGCCGGCGGCCCACAGATCGATGTTGTCGATCAGCTGGTCGGCGAGGAACTGCATGGCGCCGTCCGAGGCCCAGGCGACGTGCGGGGTGAGGATGAAGTTCGGGCGGCGCACGTCCAGCAACGGGTGGCCGTCGCGCGGAGGCTCGACTGTGAGCACGTCGAAACCGGCGCCGGCGATCAGCTTCTGGTCGAGCGCGCGGATCAGCGCCGCCTCGTCGACGATGCCGCCGCGGGCCGTGTTGATCAGCAGCGCGTTGCGCTTCATCTTGCGGAACGCGGCGTCATCGATGAGGTTGCGCGTCGCCGGCGTCAGCGGACAGTGCACCGAGATCACGTCGGACTCGGCCAGCACCTGCTCGAACGGCGTGAACGTCACTCCCTCCACCTTCGGCGGCGCGTGATCCGCGAACAGCACCCGCATGCCGAAGGCGCGGCCGATGGCCGCCGTGCTCTGGCCGATCGCTCCCTCGCCGATGATGCCGAGCGTGGAGCCGTGCAGGTCGCCGATGTCGTGGGTGAAGAAGCAGAACTGATCGGACCGGTTCCACACCCCCGCCTCCACGTCCTCGCGATAGGCAAGGAGATTGCGGCGTAGCGCGAGGATCATCGCGAAGGCGTGTTCCGGCACCGTGTGCACGGCGTAGTTGCGGATGTTGGCCACCGCGATCCCGTTCGCCCTGCAGTAGGCCACGTCGACCACGTCGTAGCCGGTGGCCGCGACCGCGATCATCTTGAGGTCCGGCAGCTGTCGCAGCGTCTCGCCGCGCAGCGGCACCTTGTTGGTGATCGCCACGGTCGCGCCCGCGAGACGCGCCAAGACCTCGTCGGGCGCGGTCTTCGCGTGCTCGACGTACTCGCTCGCGCCCGCGGGCTTGCGGACCTTCGCCTTGAGCGAGGCACGGTCCAGGAATACCACGCGCTGGATCATGCGGCGAGGCCCGATTTGGCGCCGACGCCGTTGAGCGCAGCCGCCGGCTTGTTCGCGCGCCAGTAGTTCTGCGCCGCGGCGACGCCGCTGCCGGGCTCGATCTTGATGCCGACGTCGAGCATGGCGAGTTCGGCGCCGGCGATCGCGCCCAGCAGCATGAGTTCGTTGAGATCACCGAGGTGTCCGATGCGGAACAGCTTGCCGGCGACCTTCGAGAGCCCCGCGCCGAGCGCGAGGTTGTAGCGCTTGAAGGCCCGCGCGATGACGTCGGCGCCGTTGAAACCCTCGGGCACCATGATGGCCGACACGGTGTCGGAGTACCACTTGGGCGCAACGGCGCAGAGCTTCAGCTTCCAGCCCTCGAGCACCGCGGCGCGCGCGCCGGCGGCGAGATACGCGTGCCGGTGGAACACGTTCTCCAATCCTTCTTCGAGGAGCATGGCGATCGACTCGCGCAGGCCGTACATCATCGGGATCGAGGGGGTGTACGGGAAGTACCCGCTGGCGTTGGCCTGTACCATGTCGGCGTAGTCGAAATAGCAGCGGCGCGACTTCGCGCTCTTGGCGGCCTCCAGGGCTTTCTGGCTCACGCAGGTCACACCGAGCCCGGCGGGCAGCATCAGGCCCTTCTGCGAGCCGCTGACGCAGACGTCCACTCCCCACTCGTCCATGCGAAAATCGATGCTCGCGAGCGCGCTCACCGAGTCGACGAACAGCAGCGCCGGGTGCTTGACGCTGTCCATGGCCTTGCGCACGGCGGCCACGTCGCTGCTCACGCCGGTCGCGGTTTCGTTCTGGCACACGAGCACGGCCTTGATCTTGTGCTGCTTGTCCGCCTCCAGCGCGGCGAGGTAGCGCTCGACCGGCGCACCCTCGCCCCAGGGCGTCTCGATGATCTCCACGTCGAAACCGAGCCGCGCGGCCATGTCGGCCCACAGGTGGCTGAACTGGCCGAAGCGCGCGACGATGACCTTGTCGCCCGGGTTGAGGCAGTTCATCAGCGCCGCCTCCCAGCAACCGGTGCCGGAGGCCGGGAAGATGATCGGATGGCCGGTGGTGGTCTTGAAGATCGGCTTCAGGCCGTCGAGGCAGGCGCGCGCCAGTCCCGGGAATACCGGCGACCGGTGATCTTCCATGGATACCACCATGGCGCGCAGCACGCGATCGGGCACGTTGGTGGGTCCGGGTACGAAGAGGAAGTTACGACCAGCCATGACTGCTCCTTAGAAGAGGTGGTGATTGCGCTTGCTGCAACCGCTGTAAGCCCGACCACGACAACGCCCGCGGCAAGCTGCGCGCGCACGGACCTCTGCGACGATCCAGACCGAGCACCCGCTCGCCGGGCCGTGAGGGCGCGGTCGGACGGGCAAACGTCTTCGATTCTAGCGGGGGTCTCCCTGCCGATGATATATGAGATATTTATGCAATACTGCGGGATTTTCTGATGTCCGCGTCGCTCGACCCGCTGGTGTAGCATAGCGCGCCGAAAGGCGCTGGACGCGCAAAGTCCAGGAATCTTGACGTCAAGGGGCGTGCAGTGCGTGTCGCGATCGTCGGACAGCAGAAATTCGGCAAATCGGTGCTGGAGGCGTTCCTCGAGCGCGGTGACACGGTCGCGGGCGTATTCTGCGCGCCGGAAAAGGCCGGGGCGACGCCCGATCCGCTGCGCGTGGCGGCCGAGGAACGCGCCATCCGCTTGTTCCAGTTCCCGTCGTTGAAGACCGGGGAGGCACACGCGGCGCTGCGGGAGCTGGATGCGGACATCGGCGTCATGGCCTACGTTCTGCAGTTCGCGCCGCAGGACTTCGTGCGCATTCCGAAGCACGGCATGATCCAGTATCACCCCTCGCTGCTGCCGCGCTATCGCGGACCGAGTTCGATCAACTGGCCGATCATCCGCGGCGATACCGAGACCGGGTTGACGGTGTTCCGCCCGAACGACGGACTCGACGAGGGTCCCGTGATTTTGCAGAAGAGCACGCCGATCGGCCCGGACGACACGCTCGGCAGCGTGTATTTCGATCGGCTGTTTCCGCTCGGGGTGGCCGCGCTGCTGGAGGCGGCCGACCTGGTGGTCGGTGGACGCGCGGTCGAGAGACCGCAGGACGAGTCGCTGGCGAGCTACGAGGGTTGGTGCCGGGCCGCCGAGGCGCGCATCAACTGGCACAACCACGTCGACATCGTCTACAACCTCATTCGTGGCTGCAATCCGGCGCCGGGCGCCTGGACCACCTTCGAGGGCAAGGCCTTGCAGATATTCGATGCCCGCAAGCACCCGGTGCGCGCCTTCTCCGGGGTCAAGGGTCCCATCGGCACCATCACCGCCATCGGCCCGCAGAGCATCACGGTCGCCGCGCAAGGCGGGCAAATCGAAGTGCTCACGCTTCGACCCGAGGGCGGCAACAAGATGCCCGCGCCGGCGTTCTGCTCGGCACGCGGGCTCAACGTAGGGGCCACGTTCGGCGCCTGAACGCGCGAATCCGGCGACCGTCGCCGGGTCACACCGTCAGCACGATCTTGCCAATGTGGTGCGAGGACTCCATCAGCCGATGCGCCGACGCGGCCTCCGCCAGAGGGAAGGTCTCGTGCACGATCGGGCGCACGCGACCCGTGGCCAGCAGCGGCCAGGCGTGGGTTTGAACCGCCTGCGCGACCTGCGCCTTCTCGGCGACGCTGCGCGCCCGCAGCGTCGAGCCGCTGACGGCGAGGCGCTTGGTGAGCAGCGTGGCGAGGTTGATCTCGGTCTTGGCGCCGCCGATCAGGGCGATGATCACGATCCGGCCATCGATGGCCGCGCAGTCGAGATTGCGGGCGAGATAGCTGCCGCCGACGATGTCGAGGATCACGTCGACCCCCCGGCCGCCGGTCTCGCGACGGACCACCTCGGCGAAATCCTCGCTGCGGTAGTCGATGCCGCGGATGGCGCCAAAGCGTTCGCAGGCGCGCGCCTTGTCGGCAGATCCTGCGGTGGCGTACACGCGGGCGCCGGACGCGGTGGCGAGCTGGATCGCGGTGGTGCCGATCCCGCTGGTGCCGCCGTGCACGAGCACGGTGTCCCCCGACTTGCAGCCGCCGCGTACGAACAGATTGTCCCACACCGTGAAGAAGGTCTCCGGCAGCGCTGCCGCCTCCACCACGCTCAAGCCGGTGGGGATCGACAGACAGAGCGGCGCCGCCGCCACCGCATACTCGGCGTAGCCGCCGCCGGCGAGCAGAGCCGTGACTCGATCACCCACGGCGACGTTCGTCACCTTCGGCCCCAGTGCGACGACCTCGCCCGCAACCTCGAGGCCCGGCAGGTCCGATGCACCCGCTGGCGGTGGATAGCGTCCCAGCCGCTGCATCACGTCCGGTCGGTTGACTCCGGCCGCCGCGACCTTGATCAAGACCTCGCCCTCGGCCGGACGCGGCAGCGGACGCGCGGCGACCCGTAATTGCTCGGGGCCGCCCGGCGCGGCGATCTCGACTACTCGCATCGATTCCGGCAGCGTCATGACGTTCTCCTGTTGCGTCTAATATATTGCATACTTGACGTATAATCATGACCCAATCAGGTGGGTTTCGGTCGGCGAATCGGTGTTCGGGGGAGGCACGCGATGTCGAAAATCACGAGACGGGTGTTTTTGCTGTCCACGGCGGCATTGCCGCTCGGCTGCGCAATGCGGCCCGCAAGCTCCGCGGGTGATGTCCCGACCAAGCCGGTGAGGCCGGCGGCGGTCGGCCAAACGTGGCGATACGCCAAGCACGATCTTTATACGGGAGTCATCGTCGATACGCAGATCGACACCGTCGCCTCGGTCAACCGCACCGTCGACATCGATTCCCGTTTCGAGAAGGCTCCCGCGCCTTCCGGCAAGGCCCAATGGGGCATGGACTGGCTCGCCAAATACATGGGAAGTGACCACCCGGCTTCCGGCCCATTGCCGAGCGAAGTGCAGGACCCCTGGGGCATGGTGCTGGTCGATCCCCACTGGGGACAGGTCCAGGTCTACGAGCGCCCCATTCCGATCTGGCCGTCGTCGCTGCGTCCGGGTTGGAGCGACCACTTCGTGACGCGTTACAAGACACCGAGCGACAGCGACGGTCTGCTCTGGGACCAGACCATGAAGGCCGAGGCGTGGGAGACGGTCACCGTGCCGGCCGGCGCGTTCCGAGCCCTGCGCTACACCAGCGCCATCCACTTCGTGCACAGCGATTTCGCGCGCAGCAATTCGATGCGCTACGAGACCGCGTGGTTCGCGCCGGAGGTGGGGCGGTGGGTCGCGCGCGAAAGCCGCGGTTCCTACTATCTGGCCGAGTCCGTGGACGATAGACCGATCAACGAGAACGGCTTCCGCTGGGAACTGCTGGCGTGGACGTGAGGCCCGCCGCGGGCGGGGCCGGTACGGCCTACGTCACGCACGCGGATTGCCTCAAGCACGAGATGGGCGCAGGACACCCGGAGTGTCCGCAGCGCCTGGGTGCGGTGAACGAGCACATGCGCTCGTCGGGACTTTGGGATCGGGTGCGGGTGCTGGACGCGCCGCTTGCCTCGGCCGACGATCTCAAGCGGGTCCACCGTTCCGCCTACGTCGATTTGATCTTCGAGCACGCCCCCGCCGAGGGCTACGTCCAGCTGGACCCCGACACGGCCATGAATCCGCACTCTCTGGACGCGGCCCGGCGCGCCGCAGGCGCCGGGATCTTCGCGGTGGACGAGGTGCTGGCGGGCCGTTCGGCCAACGCCTTCTGCGCCGTGCGCCCGTGCGGACACCATGCGACGCCGACGCGCTCCATGGGCTTTTGCATCTTCAACAACATCGCCGTCGCCGCGGCCTACGCGCTCGAGGCCAAGGGGCTCGAGCGCGTCGCCGTGATCGACTTCGACGTGCACCACGGCAACGGGACCGAGGACATGTTCGGTACGCCCGAGTGGCAGGGGCGGGTGCTGATGGCGAGCTTCTTCCAGCACCCGTTCTACCCCTACAGCGGAACGTCCAACCCGGCCCCCAACATGGTCAACGTGCCGTTGGCCGCGGGCAGCGGCGGGGCGGCTGCCCGCAAGGCCGTGCAGGATTCCTGGCTGCCGGCGCTCGAGTCATTCGCACCGCAGATGATCCTCATCTCCGCCGGCTTCGATGCGCATCGCGAGGACCTGCTCGGCGGCATGAAGCTCGTGGAGGCCGATTATCAGTGGATCACGCGCGCGCTGATGGACGTGGCGGACACCCACGCCGAGGGCCGCGTGGTGTCCATGCTGGAAGGCGGCTATCACCTCGGTGCGCTCGGACGCAGCGTCGTCGCCCACGTCGAGACGCTGGCCGGCGCCGCGGCCTGACCATCTCCCGCCTTCTGTGAATCCGCGGATGCGCGCCCGGCGGCGCGCAGCCGTCGTTCAGCTGCCCGCCGCGAGCCGTTCGAGTGCTGCGCGCGGGAGCGGATCGAGGGCGGCGTCCTTCAGGTGGGCGAGGATTTTCTGGCGCATGCGCGGGGTCCAGAACTTCTGGATGTGGTTGGCGATGCCGCGGATGGCCTCCTCGCGGTCGGGCTCTGCGCGGAAGAAGTCGCCGATGTCGTTGGCCATGCGGGCGA
>DAIDHD010000013.1 GCA_027459765.1 Gammaproteobacteria bacterium
CGCCCGCTATGGATCGGCAGCCTACCTGCCCATGAGCGACGGCGCGTCCTTTGCGATCAGCGTGTCACCGGCCGGTCTGGTCGTGCGGCCGTCGAACGCAGCGGCGCGCGCTGCGGTCGGCGGCTGGCACTGACCCCGCCGCGGCCCGCTGCGCCACATTTTCCCGCTGGCAGCGCACATTCTGTGTGATCCTTGAAGGATCCAACCATCACGAGGCCCCTTTCCCATGCTCAGCGCCCGCCACATCCGGCAGAACCACTCCGACCTGTGCACGTTCGTCCACGGCAACGTCGACGCGGTGGCGGACCGCTGCCGCAGTCCGGATGACTCCTGTGCGCACAGCCTCGTGTTCGTGGGCGACACGGCGCAATTGGACCTCGTGCGACTCAAGGGCGCCGCGGTGGTGGTGGTCCACGGCAGCCTGACCGACGGGGTGCGCGCGTTGCCGCAGGATGCGGCCTGCGTCTTTGCAGCCGCCTCGATACCGGCGGCCATGGCAGCGCTACTCGCCTACTTCGACCGCAAGTCGGAGCGCTTCAGCCAGTGGGGGGAACGACATCCGACGGCAGTGGTTCACGAAACGGCGCACATCGGCGCAAACGTGCACCTGGGGCCCTATTGCGTGATCGGCGCTCGCGCCCACGTCGGCGAAGATTGCATGATCGGCTCGCACACCGTGGTCGAAAACGACGTACGCATCGGCGCACGCACGGTGTTGCACCCGCACGTGTTCGTCGGCGCCGGCTGCATCGTCGGCGCGGACTGCGAAGTGCACCCGCATACCTCCATCGGCAGCGACGGGTTCGGCTACGTGCGCGCCGCGGGCGGCAGGCCGGTCAAGATTCCGCATCTCGGCAACGTCGAGATCGGCGATCACGTCGAGATCGGCAGCAATTGCGCCATCGACCGCGCCAAGCTCGCATCGACGTACGTGCGCAGCGGCGCGAAGCTCGACAACATCTGCCACATTGCGCACAACTGCGATCTCGGCGAGAACGGCTTCTACACCGCCGGCTTCATGATGGCCGGATCCACCCGCATCGGACGCAATTTCAGCACCGGCGGCAATTCCGTGGTCTCCTCCCACCTCTCGATCGCCGACGGCGTCACGCTCGCCGGACGATCCACAGTGACGAACGACATCACGGAACCGGGCGAGTACGGCGGTTATCCTCTGCAGCCACTGCGGCTCGCCATGCGCACTCTGGCGACCATCGGCACGCTCACCGAAATGCGCAAGAATCTCGCCAAGGTGATGAAACGTCTGCAGATGGGTTCGACCGACCCGGCCTGATGCGCAGCGGCGGCGGCGCCGCGGACATCGAGGATCACCGCGTAGGCGCTTTCGGGGATACCGGAGTGCCACGGCTCGGCATCGACCGCAGGCTCGCCACATCGTCGAGGGCGGGAATGAAGGATGCTCACGGAATTCATCGTCACGCCGCGCATCGCCTACTTCTCCATGGAGATCGCGCTCGCAAGTGGCATCCCGACCTACGCCGGCGGTCTCGGCATGCTGGCCGGCGACACGCTGCGCTCCGCCGCGGATCTCGGCCTGCCCATGGTGGCGGTGAGCCTGGTGAGCCGGGCCGGCTACTTTCGTCAGCAGATCGATTCTCACGGCCGCCAGATCGAACACTCCGATCCGTGGGATCCCTCCACCCGCGCACGCCCGCTGCAGGCCACGGTCGCCGTTCCCGTGGAAGGCAGACTCGTCTGGGTCGGCGGCTGGCTGTACGTCCTGGAAAGCCACGTCGGCGGGCGCCAGCCCGTACTGTTGCTGGATACGGACCTCGCGGACAACGCGCCGCAGGACCGGCGCATCACCCACTGGCTGTACGGGGGTGACGAGACCTACCGGCTCGCACAGGAAGTGGTGCTCGGCATCGGCGGCGTGCGCCTGCTCGGCGCACTCGGCTTCCAGATCCGGCACTATCACATGAACGAGGGCCACTCCGCCCTGCTCGGGGTGGAATTGCTGCGTCGGCATGCCTACCCGCCCGAGGACCTGCTGCCCGGGGATTCGCGTTACGACGTGCCACTGGTGCGTGAACTGTGCAGCTTCACGACGCACACCCCAGTCGAGGCTGGCCACGACCGCTTCAGCTACGAACTCGTCGCGCGCGTCCTGCGGGAGCCCGGATCGGACCAGGACTTCGTCGAAGCCGCCACCCTGAAACGCCTCGCCGGCGGGGACGACCTCAACATGACGCGTCTGGCGCTCAACCTGAGCGAATACGTGAACGGCGTCGCCGAACGGCACGCCGAGGTGTCGCGCCGGATGTTCCCCGGGTATCGCGTGCACGCGATCACCAACGGTGTCCATCCCTTCACCTGGGTGCACGCGAGCCTGCGCCGGCTCTATGACCGCCACGTCCCGAGCTGGTGCCACGAGCCGGAACTGCTCGGCAGAGCCGATGCACTGGTGCCGGACGCCGATCTCTGGGCCGCGCACCTCGAGGCCAAGGCAGCGCTGCTCGATGCCGTGCGCCAGCTGACCGGCGTCGCGCTCGATCCCGGGCTGCCGCTGCTCGGCTTCGCGCGCCGCATGACCGCCTACAAGCGGCCCGACTTGCTGTTCACCGACCTCGAACGGCTGCGCTCGATCGCGCACACCCATCCGTTCCAAGTCGTACTCGGCGGCAAGGCCCACCCTCGCGATGTCGAAGGCAAGCGCCTGATCGAGCGGGTACACCTGCACCTTCGCGAGCTTCGCGACAGCGTCGTCATCGCCTACCTGCCGAACTACGATTTCGAGCTCGCGAAACTGCTCGTCGCCGGCTCGGATGTTTGGCTCAACACCCCGCTGCCGCCGCTCGAGGCCTCCGGCACCAGCGGCATGAAGGCCGCCTGCAACGGCGTGCCGCAACTCTCGGTGCTGGACGGCTGGTGGCTCGAGGGCTGTATCGAGGGAGTCACGGGCTGGGCCATCGGGAGCGCACCCATTGCCGGAGCCGACGCCGCGCGCCCCGACACCGGGACCCCCGGTGCCGCGGCGCCCGGCGCGGAGAGCAACGCGCTGTACGACAAGCTCGAGCACACCGTATTGCCGCTGTATCCCGCAGCGGGACGCGATCCTTCCGGGTGGATCCGCGTCATGAAGGGCGCCATCGCGAAGAACGCCGCATATTTCAACAGCCACCGCATGATGCGCCGTTACGCCACCGAAGCCTACCTGCGCTGACCCCGCGGCCGCTCGGGGGAAGTACGACGAGGGTAATTCCCGGTGGCGCTCCTCGACGAAGCTGCCACCCTAGAGCGCGTCGACACTCCACGAGGCGCCATCATGCAGACTCCGCTACGGATCACGTTCAGGCACATGGAACCTTCGCCTGCGGTCGAAGAGCGCATTCGCGAATATGTTGGTCACCTGGAACGGTTCCACGAGCGGATCACCGGGTGCCACGTGGTGGTCGAGAGACCGGCGGCGCATCGTCACAAGGGCGCACCCTTCGCCATCAAGATAGACGTCACCGTGCCCGGCGAAGAAATCGTCGTGCGCAGCGACCGCGCCGAACATCCTGCGCATGCGGATGTCTATGTCGCCTTGCACGACGCCTTCGACAGCGCCCGACGAATCCTTCAGGACCGCGTGCGCGAGCAGCGCGGCGACGTCAAGCGGCATGCCGGCGGTGAGCCGCCGGGCGCTCCTTGAGCGCAGTTCGCCTGCAGACAGATCGTGCACGATCGAGACGTCCGGAAGCGGTCCATACCCCTCGGCGAAGGCGTCGTGATCGAGGGCTTTCTCGAGGGCACGGACGGAGCGTCGGGCCTGATCGCGTTCGCGCACGGCAGTGGCAGCAGCCGCTTCAGCGTGCGCAATGCCAGCGTGGCGAACGCCCTGCGGTCGCGCGGCTTCGCGACGCTGCTGATGGACTTACTCACCGCAGACGAGGAACGTCTCGACGCCACCACGGCCGAATTTCGCTTCGACATTCCGCTGCTTGCACGCCGACTGACCGCCATCGTCGACTGGCTCGCGCGGCGCGAGCCGACCCGGGCGCTGCCGATCGGCCTGTTCGGTGCGAGTACGGGTGCGGGCGCCGCCCTCATCACCGCGGCGTCGGAACCGGTGCGCGTCCGGGCCGTGGTCTCGCGCGGTGGGAGACCCGACCTCGCCGGCGACGCCCTGGCGCGAGTGCACGCGCCGACGCTGCTCATCGTCGGCGGCGAGGACCGGGAGGTTCTGACGCTGAATCGCCGCGCAATGCAACGAATTCCCGCAGCCACCCGACTCGCCGTCGTCCCAGGCGCAACGCACCTGTTCGAAGAGCCCGGAGCACTCGACCAGGTGACGGCCCTCGCGGCGGATTGGTTCGAGTGCTACGTTCGCGCCAGATAGGCCGCGACGGGCAAACGCTCGACCACTCGACCCGCCGCCATGACCACGACCTCGTCGACCAGCTGCGCCAGGCCACCGAGACGGTGCGTGATCAGCAGCACCGTGCGCCCCTCGGCCGCCCGCGCCAGCGCCGCGTACAGATCGCGCGCGGTACGCGCATCGAGTCCCTCGGTGGGTTCGTCGAGCACCAGCACCGGAGCATCTTGGAGCAGCGCGCGCGCGATGGCGATTCGCCGCGCCTCGCCGCCCGAGACGAGCGCCCCCGCCTCGCCAAGGACGGTCTGATAGCCGCTCGGGAGCGTGGCGAGGAACGGCTCGAGTTGGGCCGCCTGAACGGCACGCTCGACGCTTCCGGCATCGGCGTCGGGCGCCCCCAGCCGCAGGTTGTCGATCAACGATTGGTTGAAGAGCAGTGTTTGCTGCGAGATCACCGCTATTTGCCGCCGCAGCGCGTCCCCGTCCAAATGCTCGAGCGACTGGCCGCCGACGCGTACGCAACCGCGCTGCAAGGGATAGAACTTGAGAAGCGCGCCGATCAGCGAGCTCTTGCCCGCGCCGGAGGCACCGACCACGGCGACCCGCGCTCCCGGTTCCAGCGTGAGGTCGACGGCGTCTAGCGCCCAGGGCGCATCCTCGGCGTAACGCAGGCTGACGCGTTCGAACACGATGGCCGGGTGGGAGCACGGCGCGACCGCGGACTTCGGCTCCGCAAAAGGCGCCGGCGTATCGACGAGCTCGAACACGCGCACGGCGGCCGTCCGCGTGGACGGCCAGGTGGAGAGCGCCTCGGCGAGCGGTCCCAACGCCTCGAATACCGCGACCAGCAACAGCGCCAGCATGACGGGCATCGCCGGCGCCAGTCGACCCGCAGGCACGGCGGCAATGGCCAGACCAAGAACCGCGAGGAGCGTGACCTGCGCGACGAGTCCTGCCAGGGCGCCGGCGAGGCCTTCGCGCAGTTCCAGGCGGGTGCGCCGCGCGTCGAGGCGCGCGGCCAGTTCATCGATACGGGCCGCGTGCGCGGCGTCGCGGCCGAACGCCACGAGTTCCGCGTGCCCGCGCAACGCGTCGAGCAGAAGGCCGCGCAGCTGCGCGCTCTCGCGCGCCACCGCCTGCGCATCGGCGCCCGCGCGCCGCTGCACTAGCAGCGGCAGCCACACCCCGGCGAGCGACGTGCCGAGCAGCAGCGCGCACGCGGCCGCGGGCAGGACGAGACCACTGAGCAACCCACTCGCCACCACACTCGCCGCCGTCACGGCGGCCGGAACGAGGACCGCCAGATAGAAGCGTTCCAACGCGTCCACGTCGGCGCGCAGCCGCGCGAACAGGTCGCTGCTGCGCAGGGCGGCGAGTCGGGCCGGCGCCAGCGGAATCAGGCGACGGAACAGCCAGCCCCGCAAGCCCGCGAGACCGCGCAGCGTCGCCTCGTGGGTGACCAGCCGCTCCGCGTAGCGCCCGCCGCTGCGCAGAATCGCGAGAGCCCGGATGGCGGCGGCGGGAGTGTAGTAATTGATCTCAATCCCGCCCGCGCCGGCGAGCGCCATGGCGGCGATGAACCAACCGGAGAGAGCGGCGAGACCGATGGCCGCGAGCGTTGCGAGCAGCGCGAGCCCCGCGCCGCCGAGCATCCAGCCGCGGCTCGGCGCGAGCACCTGCAACAGCCGCAGAGTGACCGAACGCGGGATGCGGCTCACGACGCCTCCGCCTCGAGCAGCGCCGCATAGGCGCCGCCCGCCCGCTCGAGCTCGTCGGGCGTGCCCTGCTCGACGACTCGCCCCCCGCGCAGCACCACCACCCGATCTGCGGCGCGCGCCGATGCCAGCCTGTGCGCCACCACCAGCACCGTTCGTGAACCCGCCGACTCCGCGATGATCGCGTCGATCCGCGACGCCGAGTCGGCGTCCAGGTGCGCGGTGGGTTCGTCCAGCAGCCACACGCGCGCGGTTTCGCGCAGCAAGGCGCGCGTCAGCGCCAGGCGCTGCAACTGACCACCGGAGAGGCCCAGGCCGCGCTCCCCGAGTTGCGTGTCCCAGCCGCGCGGCAGCCGCGCCACCACCTCGTCGAACCCGCTGCGGGCGGCCGCCCGCCGCATGGCCGACTCGTCGGCCGACTCCGTGGCGAGCGCGAGGTTGTCGCGTACGCTGCCCTCGAAGACGTGGGTGTTTTGCGGCACCCAGGCCACCTGTTCGCGCCACTGCGCCGGATCCAGCCCTGCCAGATCCACGCCGTCGATCAGGATGCGACCGGCTTCCGGCGCCGCAAATCCGAGCAGAAGCTGTATCAAGGTGCTCTTGCCCGAGCCGGTGTCGCCGACCAGCGCGGTCACCCGACCGGCGGCGATCGAGAACGCGCAATCCCGCAGACCCGCATCGCGACCTCGGTATCCAAAACTCAGGCCTTCGATGCGAATCTCGGGAGGACCGGCGAGGATTGCCGATCGGCCCCGCACTGCCGCAGCCGGCGGATTGGTCGCCTCGGCCCCGAAGGCGGCCAGACTGCGCGCCGCCGCGAGCGCATCCATGCGGGTGTGACGCAGCCCTCCCAGGGCGCGCAGCGGGGCGTAGAACTCCGGCGCGAGCAGCAGCACGAAAAGCCCCTGGCGCAGTTGCATCTCGCCGCTTAGCAAGCGGAACCCGACCAGAATCGCCACCATGGCGATGCTCACCGTGGCGAAGAACTCGAGCGCCAGCGAGGACAGGAAGGCGAGTTTCAGCACCTGCATGGTGAGCACGCGATACTGCTCGCCCTCGCGGTCGAGTCGCTGCGCGAAGCGTTCCGCGGCGCCGAGCTGCCGCAGGGTGACCAAACCGCCCAGCGCCTCCACGAACGCCGCGCCCAGCCGTGTCAATTGTGAGTAACGCTGTTCGCTCGCCTTTCCGGCCGCCCGCCCGACCAATGCCATGAACAGCGGGATCAGTGGCGCCGTGAGCAGCAGCACCAGACCGGAGATCCAATCCGCGGGAAACACGCAGACGAGGATCAGCACCGGCACCAGCACGGCGCTCGCGGTCTGCGGCAAATAGCGCGCGACGTAGTTGAGCACGGCCTCGATGCCGTCGACCAGGCGCGTGATGAGATCTCCGCTCGCCCGTTCGCGCAGGCCGTATGGGCCCAGCGCCTGCGCGTCGCGCAGCACTTCGGCACGCAGCCCTCGCGCGAGGGTCTGTGCGGCGCCGAATGCCGCACGGCGCGCGCCGACGCTCACGGCGACCCGGAGCATGGCGAGCAGCGCGAATGCGAGCGCGAGCCAGGCCAGTCGGCGTGGCGCCGCCCGGTCGAGGGCGACCGGCGCCAGCACCGCCGCCAACACCCACGCCTGTGCGATCGACGACAGCGCGAGGAGCGCCGTCAAGGCGGCGCTTGCGGCCAATGGACGGCGAATGCGCCGGGTGGCGGCGTTCAGCCACGTGCCGCCGTCGGCTCGATTCGCGACGCTGGCCGGCGACTGCGCGGCGGCGCCGGCGTTCGCGCTCGTCTCGCTCACCGTCTCGCGGTCCCGCGCGAGCCGCCGTGATGCATGCCGAGGCCGGCGTACATGACGGCCAGCAACCCCGTGATGAAGATGCCGTCGAAGGTCCCCGCGCCGCCGATGGATGCCACCGGCGCACCCAGTCCCTGGATCTTGCCGAGGTTGAGGAGATCCGCGCCGATCAGCGTGCCGAGGCTGCCGCTCACGTAGGCGAGCGGCGCCGCGTAGCGGCGCGACAGCAGCACTGCCACGAGCGCCGTCACCAGCGGCGGGATGAACACCGGCACCGCGATCCCGAACCCCGGCACCGGCCGCGCCAGCCAGTGGCACACCGTGGCGACGATCGCGACTCCGACCACGCTCGCGCCGAACATGCGGTTCTTAAGGATCAGATACGCGGACAGCGCCGTCGGGATGACGGCACCGCCGACGTTGACGGCGAGCACCGTCGCAGGCCACTCGCGCAGCACCGGCACGACGTAAGGGACGCCGAAGAACGTGACCACCGTGGCGGCGTGCGCGAGCCGGCCCGGCAGATAGGCGACCGGAATGTTGACGTAGCTGCCGAGCAGGGCCGCGAAGAGGATCGCGATCATCGATCCGGCGCCGATGCCCATGCTCGCCGACGCGAAGCGCACCAACCCCGTCACCACCGTGACCGCCGCGACCACGAACAGGCCGAGCAGGATCAGCAGCACGGGCCAGGTGACCGGAAAGTAGTGCACGCCCGCAGGCATCATCGCGGCACCGCCCTCAGCTCCCTTGCACGCCCGTTCGAGTTTACGCTCATCGTCGAGTCCGCACTCGCCGCAGCATGACGTACCCCCCGAGCGCCGAAATCGAGGAGCCGACGAGCACGCCGAGTCGGGCGAGGTCGATCGACCCGCCCGCATCGAACGGAAACGCGAGCGACGCGATGAAGACGCTCATGGTGAAACCGATGCCACAGAGAATCGCCAGGCCGTGCACGTGACGCCAGCCCATCTCGGCCGGCAATGACGTCACTCGCAAGCGCGTCGCGATCCAGATCGCGCCGAACACTCCGAGCTGCTTGCCCAGGACCAGTCCGGCCACGACGCCGAGCGGCACCGGCCCGAATGCGTCGCGAAGCCGCAACCCGCCAAGCGGTACGCCGGCATTGGCGAGCGCGAACAGCGGCACGACGCCGAACGCGACCCATGGATGCAGCGCACGCTCCCAGGTGCGCAGCATGGACGTGCCCGCGTGAACCGTCCCGCCCGGGATGCAGAGGGCCAGCACCACGCCGGCGAGAGTCGCGTGAACGCCGGACTCGAATACCGCGATCCACAGCACCAGACCCAGGAGCACGTACGCCCAATGGCTGCGCACGCCACAGCGGCCGAGGACGACGAGTGTCAGCGTCGCCACCACCGCGACGACGACGGCGGGCAGCGACAGCGCGGTCGTGTAATAGGCCGCGATCACCAGGATGGCGCCGAGATCGTCGAATATCGCGATGCTCAGCAGGAGCACCTTGACCGACGCCGGCACCCGCCCGCCGAGCAGGGAGAGCACGCCCAGTGCGAATGCGATGTCGGTCGCCGTCGGGATGGCCCAGCCGCGAGTGGCGGTGGCGTCACCCGCCGTCGCGAGCACATAGAATACCGCCGGCACCACCATGCCGCCGAGCGCCGCGATGGCCGGGAGCACCGCCCGCCTCGGCGACGCCAAGTGTCCCTCCGTCAGCTCACGCTTGAGTTCGAGGCCCACGAGCAAGAAGAACGACGCCATCAGGCCGTCGTTGATCCAGATCTGCAGCGACTCGGTGATCGATCCTGCCGCGGCGCCCACGGTGATCGAACGACCGAGCAAGGCGCGGTATACCGCGGCGACGGACGAATTCGCCATGACCATCGCCGCGACGGCACAGGCAAGGAGCACGATCCCGCCCGCGGACTCGGTACGCAAGAAACGACGCAGTGGTTCGAGCAGGGGGCGCATGCGCGTTGGTTCTCCGATCGGGCACGAACCGGCGAGGGCGGGCCGCCAGCGCCCAATCGCCGGTCTGTACGCGAATCGCAGCGCATGATACGGTTTCCGGCACCGACGGCATACGAGGACGACGTGGCCCGCGACGGCGCACGGGTCCGGACGTGCGCAATCTTCGAGACCGGAAATGGCGCGAATCCTGATTGTCGAGGACGATGCCGCCTTGGCGCGGGGGATCGTTGCCCTGCTGCGCGCAGATGGGTACGCCGCCGACGCGGTCGCCGACGGCAAGTATGCCCTGCAATTGGCCGACTCGGAGCCCTGTAGCCTCTACATCGTGGACATCGGACTGCCGGACATTTCCGGTTTCGAAGTCGTCCGCCGCCTGCGCGATCGCGGTCACCGAATGCCGGTGCTGATTCTCACCGCTCAGGATCAGGTGAGCCAACTGGTACGGGGTCTTGATCTCGGGGCGGATGATTTCCTCGTCAAGCCCTTCGACCCGAGCGTGCTCGCCGCGAGAATCCGCGCCCTGCTACGCCGCGAGCAGTCGGCGCCTGCGCAGGTGCTGAAGGCGGGACGGCTGAGTCTGGACAAGGCGCGCGGCGTGGCGACGGTCGGCTCGCGAGCGCTTCACCTGCGGCCGCGCGAATGGGCGGTGCTCGCCTGCCTTTGCGCCCGCGTCGGCGAGGTGGTCTCCAAGAGAGCGCTGCTCTCGGAGGTGTTCAGCCTGGATGACGATGTCGCGCCGAACGCGGTGGAAGTGCACGTGGCGAGAGTGCGGCGACAGTTGGAGCCCGACGGCCCCGAGATTCGGACCATTCGCGGATTGGGCTACCTGCTCGATTGCGGGTGATCGGCGTACCGCAAGGTGTTCCGCTCGTCGATCACGAATTTCCTGACGGCCTCGCTGGTCGCATTGATGACCGGGCTTTTCGTGGCGGCGCTCCTGTTGGCCGGCCTCGCGTGGAACAACCATCGGGTGGCGAACCAGATCGCGCGACTCGAGGAGGTGGACCGCGCGTTGTTCGACGCGCAAGTCGACACGCGCAGCCAGGTCCCCGTCGTCAGTGTCGCGCTTCTGGAACAGGACGATCCGCGATCCGCCGTGGAGCGCACCGCCGCCACGACCTCCCGGAGTCTGGCCGCGGCCGTGACGAAACTCGCGGACTCCGAGGTCTCCGGTCGCGACGCGCTGATCGCGCGCATCAACCGGGCGCGGGACGACATGGACTCGAGGGCACAGGTGCTGGCGCGCCAGGCCGACCTGCCGCGGCCGGAGCGCCGCTTGTATGCCCTCGATTCCTGGCGGACCAGCGTGCACGAGCTAATCGACACGCTCAGCCTCGCCTCGTCCTCCATCAACAGCGTCATCCGCGCCGGCGACGCCCGGATCGCCGCCTTGGTGCAGGTCCGCGAAACCGCCTGGACCATACGGGATCGATACGGCTTGCAGTGCTCCACGTTGCGTCTCTACGTGGAGAACAACGAATCCCTGGACGAAGCCGCGCGCGACGCCTGGATAGGTGACCGCGCGGTCTACGGCAACGCCACCAGGAACCTCGATTCCCTGCTGTCGCAGTCCGTTGGGTCCGGGACGCTACGGGATCTGGCTGCGGTCGCCCGCGCGCAGACCGCCGACTCGCAGGCGCAGATCGACGGGATCGTCGATGGTCTCGGACGATCCACGCAACGACGCGTCACGGCGTCACAGTGGACGTCTCTATGCGACCGGCCATTCGGCGCCACCATCGCCATCGCGCGACAGGCTCAGAGGGAGGCCAGCGAGCATGCCGATCGTCTGCGCCGCAGCTCTGCCCGGTTGCTGCTCATCGCCGCAATCGATTTGACCGGCGTGGTGTCCTGCGGGTTGACGGCGGTGTTCGTGCTGCGCCGCCGTTTCGCCCGACCCATGAAGCAGTTGATCGCGAGCATCGACCGCTTGAGCCGCAAGCACTACGAGGAGCCCGTGCCGGGGACGGGCACCCCGGACGAACTCGGCAGCATGGCCAGCGCCCTGGAGGATCTTCGCCAGAGCGAGCTGGCCACCGAACGCCTGCAACAGGCGATGAACCGCTTCACGTCGGACGCGTCGCATCAGATGCGCACCCCGCTTGCGATTCTCGCCACGCATCTGACGGTGCTCGAGTCGCAGATATCGGCGACCCATCCGGGTCACCAGTCTCTGTTGGACCTGCGCGAGGCTGCGGACCGGTTGCAGCGGCTGCTGGTACAGCTTCTGCGCCTGGCGCGCGCCGAGTCGCTCGAGGGAGCGGATTCGGAAGTCGTGGACTTGGGTGACGTTGCTCAAGACGTTTCGCGGGAATACGTGCAGCAGGCGATCGACTCCGGCATCGACCTGCGCTTCGAGGAAGGGGAACGACGCACGCTGCGCGTCCGCGCGAGCCGTATCGCGATTCACGAGATTCTCGCCAATCTGATCGACAACGCGATTCGCTACAACCGTCCGGGCGGCCACGTCACGGTGAGGGCGCGCCGCGATGTCGAAGGCGTCGCGGTGCTGGAGGTCGAGGACGACGGCCCCGGCATACCGGCGTCCGAATGGCCCAAAGCGCTCACACGCTTCTACCGTCTGCCGAGAGACCAGAGCCGGCCGGGCAGCGGGCTCGGTCTCCCGATCGTCGAATCGCTCGTCAATGGCCTCGGCGGCCGGCTCTTGCGCATGGGCGACGCCAAGCCGGGCGGCCTCACGGTTCGAGTCGAGTTCCCGCTGGCGGACATCGGCATCGACTTTTCCGGCTGACAGGTTCCTGACAGCCTTCCGGGCTCACAGTAGCGATGGCGGTCGCCGCGGATCCGTCTCGTGCGCCGCCCTGAATCAACTATAAGCAACGGTATTGGGGGAGCGGTGCCATGCGCGTGAAATTACGTCCGATTTCTTCAGGCCCGACCGTGTACTCGGTCGGCAGTTGCGTCTGTGCGGCGTTGCTGGCGGGCCAAGCCCACGCTCAGGCGGCACCACCCGATCAATCATCGGCCTCGCTGCAGGAAATCGTCGTGACCGGCACTCACATAGCGAGCTCGAGCGGCCTCTCCGACAGTCCGTTGGTGGCCATCGATCCGTCGCAGATCGCCGCCACCGGACAGGTCTCGCTCGACTCGGCGCTGGGCCAAATGCCGCAATTCTCTGCATCCCAGGGACGCGCCGAGGTCGGCGACGTGCAGGGATCCACCGGCTTCACCGGCGGTCAGTCCTACTCGGACCTGCGCGGCCTGGGACCACAACGCACGCTGGTGCTGCTCGACGGCCAACGCATGGTTCCCACGAACCCGAACGGCGCCGTCGATCTGAATCTGATACCCATGGCGCTGATCGAGGCCGTGGACGTCATCACCGGCGGCGCCTCCGCGGCCTACGGTTCCGACGCGATGGCAGGCGTCGTCAATTTCCGCCTGCGCCGCGACGTAGAGGGCATCGAGCTTTCCTATCAGCACGGCGCGAGCACCCATGGCGACGGCCAGCAGAACAGCGTCAGCGTACTCATGGGAGGACACTTCGCGGATCACCGCGGCAGCGCGGTCCTCGATCTCGAATACAACGAGCGCGGCGGGATCACGGGAGCGAACCGGTCGTTCTTCTCCGACATCGGTACCTTCGACCGCGGTGTACCGCGCCCGCCCGAGGCCATCTTCAATGCGGGCGAACTGGGCGGCGCCGTGCCGATTTCCGCCGTCAACTCGATACTGGCTGGATATCCGGGGACGACTCCCCTGACCGGGACCGGCAATTACGGCGGTTACCTCGGCCTGAACGGCAACGGCACCTTGTTCACGACTCGCGATCCCGGCAATTGCGTACAGAATTACCTGGGTCCGGTGAATCAGACGCCGGGCCTGCACATCACGCCGGACTGCACGACGGCGAAGGCCTACCTGGGGCCGTACTTTGCCATTCAGGTGCCATTGCGCCGCTACAATTTGTTCTCGCGCGTCACCTACGACGTGACCGACGACATTCAGGCGTACGGTCAGATCAATTTCATGCATTCCTATGCCCAGGACCTGCAGGGCGGAGCGTTCATCGGACCGGGCAAGTACTTCAACGTACCGCTCAACAATCCTTACGTCACCGGCAACGCGGCGCTGCAATCCCTGCTGGCGGCTCGAATCAACCCCGGCAACGGGCCGATTCAGCTGGAGGACTGGCTGACCGCGCTCGGTCCGCGCATCGAATCGTTCACCTACGACGACTACCAGGCGGCTGGCGGAGTCAAGGGCTCGCTGGGCGTGGGCGACCTCAAGTGGAACCTGTACGCCTCGTACGGCCAGACGCGCTTCGACAATGCCCAGGAAAACGTCGTACACACCAGCGCCATCGAGTCGATCCTCTATGGCACGGCCAACTACCAAGGCGCCGACGGTAAGAATTGCGTCGGCTACGCGTGGAATCCCTTCGGATCGACGCCCATCAGCCCTGGCTGCCTCGCCTACGCGACGGGTACGGCTCACAACACCAACACCATCACGCAGAAGCTGACGGACGGCGAGCTCACCGGCTCGCTGTGGACGCTGCCGGCTGGGAAGTTGAAGTTCGCGCTCGGTGCGGACTATCGCGGCGACAGTTTCACGTACAGCGCCGATCCACAATTGAATCCGGCGTTCAATGCATTGCCGTCGACCTATCCGCCGGGGATCATCTCGCCGTCCTATGACTTGGTGAGTTCGACCGCGGGAACCCAGAACGTGCGCGAGGTGTACGCCGAGCTGCAAATCCCCGTGCTCAAGGACATGGCCCTGGTCAAGGACCTCTCGGTGGACTTGGGCGCGCGCCACTCCCAGTACGACCTGTCGGGCGCGGCAAACACCTGGAAGGCCGACTTCCACTGGGTGAGCACGGAGGCCGTGACGCTGCGCGGCAGCTTCGAGCGCGCCATCCGCGCACCGAGCCTGCAGGAGCTGTACAACCCGATCGTCCAGGCACAGGACTCGATTTCGGTCGATCCCTGCGAGTACAACAGCAGCTACCGCACCGGACCCAACGCGGCGCAGGTTGCCGCGCTGTGCCATGCCCAGGGCGTGCCGGCGAGCGCCTTGTCCTCCTTTACCTACGGCGTGGCCTCCGCTCCGGGCATCATCCAGGGCAATCCGCAATTGCAACCCGAGGTCGCGAATACCTATTCCTTCGGAGCGGTGTTCTCACCGGCGTTCGAATCGACGCTGCTGCGCGAGCTTGGCGGCTCGGTGGATTACTACCACATCCGCATCAGCAACGCGATCGACAACGCCGGTCTCGATGCAGTGCTCGCGCGTTGTTTCAATGCCAATGGCGCGAACCCGAACTACTCGGCGAGCAATTTCTATTGCCAGCAGATCCAGCGTGACAACAATGGGTTCATCTCGCTGGGCCGCGAGTTCTCCCTGAACATCGGTTCCTACACGACCGACGGCGTCGACTTCGAAGCGCACTGGGGCGTCGGCTTGAGCGACCTCGGGCTCGGCGACCACTCGGGCAAGATCCGGCTGCAATCCTTCCTGTCCTATCTCAACTCGCTCACCGTCGCCGGCGTGCCCGGGGTGCCGACGTTGAATTTCGCGGGTGGCATCGGCGATACGGGGACCGTGGCGGCCGCCAACGGCACCACCATCTCGGATCTTGCGCACCCGAAGTGGAAGGCCGACACCGCGTTCAACTACACCGTCGGCCCGGTGTCCACGACCCTGCACTGGCGGTACCTCGCGGCCATGAAGGATCTGGGCACCACCGGACTGCCCACCGTGCCCTCCTACAGCTACTTCGACCTCGATGGTCGCTGGCAGGTGCTGGACAGCGTCGACGTCGTCGCCGGGCTCACGAACCTGTTCGACAAGACGCCGCCGTACATCGCCAGCGCGCCGCTGCGCACCGACGCCGCGACGTACGACGTCGTGGGACGCACGTACTACGTGGGCTTCACGGCGAAGTTCAAGTAACTGTCCTCGAAACCCGCAAACCCGCTCCCTGCGCCGTCCGATCACGGCGCAGGGAGCACTCGGAACGGACCTCGGATGTCAGCATCTGCACCCACTCCCCTGGAACGGGCCAAGGCCATCGTTCGCGTGGCGAGCGGGAACTTCCTCGAGATGTACGACTTCATGGTGTTCGGCTACTTCAGCGCCGCGATCGGCCGCGCCTATTTTCCGGCGAACAGCGAATTCGCATCGCTGATGTTCTCCATGACGACGTTCGCGGTCGGTTTCCTCATGCGGCCCCTGGGCGCCATCGTGCTGGGCGCGTACATCGATCACATCGGTCGGCGCAAAGGCTTGTTGCTGACCTTGACGTTGATGTCGATAGGGACGTTGACGATCGCCCTCGTGCCCGGCTACGCGAGCATAGGGCTACTCGCGCCGATCCTGGTGGTTCTGGGCCGGCTGTGCCAGGGCTTCTCGGCCGGCGTCGAACTCGGAGGAGTCTCGGTCTACCTGTCGGAGATCGCGCCGCCGGGCCGTCGCGGCTTCTTCGTCGCCTGGCAGTCGGCGAGCCAGCAGGTTGCGGTGGTGTTCGCCGGCGTGCTCGGCTACGCGATTTCCAACCTGTTGCCGCCTGCGGACCTCGCGGCCTGGGGCTGGCGCATCCCGCTGATCGTAGGCTGCGCGATCATACCATTCCTCTTCATGATCCGTCGTACCTTGCAGGAAACCTCGGCTTTCGCCTGCCGGCCACGGCACCCGAGCGCGTCGGAGATCTACCGCAACGTCCTCGCTCACTGGCGATTGGTGCTGAACGGCGTGAGCATGGTGCTGATGACCACCGTCTGCTTCTACACCATCACGGCGTACACCCCGACCTATGGCCGGGAAATTCTCCACCTCAGCGCCAGCGATGCGCTGCTGGTCACGCTGTGTGTCGGGGTGTCCAACTTGGTCTGGTTGCCGATCATGGGCGCGCTGTCGGATCGAGTGGGCCGACGCCCCCTGTTGTTGTGTTTCGCCGCTCTCGCGCTGGTGACGGCCTATCCGGCGCTGCACTGGTTGGTCGCCGGCACGACCTTCCGCCACCTGTTGCTGGTGGAATTGTGGCTTTCTTTTCTATTCGCCGGTTACAACGGAGCGATGGTGGTGCACCTGACCGAAATGGTCCCGGTCGCCGTGCGCACGGCCGGATTTTCGGTGGCGTACAGCCTGGCGACGACGCTCGGCGGAGCCACTCCGGCCTTGGCAACCTGGTTGATCCACGTCACCGGCAATCGGGCCATGCCGGGTGCGTGGTTGTCGTCGGCGGCGGCCATCGCCCTCGCCGGAGTCCTCCTGGGCCGCTTCGAGCCGGACGCGGCTTCCCGTTGAATCGCGCGGCGACGACCCTAGCCTCGCGCGGAGATGAGGCGAACCGACGCGATTCCTAGCAGCGTGAGTGACAGCGACCCTCCGACGTGCAGCAGGACCGCGACCGCCATCGTGGCAAAGCGCGCTTTGAGCGCCAAGGCGGTGATTTCCGCGGAGAACGTCGAGAATGTCGTCAGGCCGCCGCAGAAACCGGTCACGATCAACAGGCGCCATTCCGGCGCCAACGCCGGCCACTGGGAAAAGACGCCGACCGCGCAGCCGATCACGTAGGCGCCGATGAGATTGGCCGCCAACGTTCCGGGCGGTATCGACGGAAACACGCCGTTCAAGAGGATCCCGAGCGCCCAGCGTGCCCAAGCACCCAGTGCGGCTCCGATCCCGACGGCGAGCAGACCCATTGCGCTCATGGACGAGACTCCAAGTCGTAAACAGGCTTGGATCGACGAGCGTAGGCATCCAATACGGCCCTACCCCCTCAACTCCAAGGTGCGGTAGGCATCATCAGCCCGGGCGGCGGTTCGAGGAGGAATGCCATCTCCTGACCCCCACAGTGTACCAAAGCTCCAACTGGTCCGAGTCACTGCGCCGTCACTTGCACCGTGCCGCCGGAAGTCTGTGCGGAGGCTGCACTGAACGACAGGGTCGCCGTTCCGTCGAGGTTATAGCTGTAGGTGTCCACCTCGATCAACTGCTGGCCCGAGTCGAAGATGTCGAAGGTGAATTGAACGACTTCCGCGGAGCCGGGGTCGATCGGGGCCCGCACGAGCGCCACGCTGATCTGCACGGTGCCTATCGCAACGCTGAGCGAACTGTCCGAGTAGCGGTTCAGGGTACCGAGCACCACGGGCGATGACCCCACGCTCGGAGGAATCACGATGGGCGCAGTGGCGACGTCGTATTCAGAGGACTCCGATTGGCCAAGCATGTCGCCGGTCGATGGATCGAAGGCGTCCACCACGCTGCTGCTGTAAGGCAGCGACTGACCCGCGGCCGACAGGGTCCCGGAGATGCTGACCGTCTGCAGGAGCGCCGCGGCATTGGCGAAATTACCCAAGTTGCCGGCCGCCGCGGTGTAGGTGCCCGTACCGGAGAACGCCACCGGAGTGCCGTTCACGACCACCGTTCCGGACAAGGTCACCGGCACGCTCGAGGCGCTCTTCTCGTACGCGGCCATGGCGGCCTGCAGATCGAAGTTCTGCGGCGGTGCCGTCGAGCCCGTCGAATGGCCGCCGCCACACGCCGCGACCGACAATGCGCCCGTGATCACGAGAATCGCTTTCTTCAAGAGGACCTCTCCTTGGCCTGTGGGTGCACGCTCAAGGCTGGTCCCGAACCGAGGCGCAGTCAAGGGGGCCTCAGCGCCGAATCGACACGGCATCACCGTGACACATGGACTTTGAAAAGGAGATGATGTGACGCGTGAACACGACCGCTCCGGTGCTCCGGCACTCGCATAAGGCGCTGCAAGTTGCCCTGCTCTCGCTGGCCGCCGCATTGGCGTGGTTCGTCGTTCCCCGGCTGCACTACCTGGCGGACTATTCCGCCGTCTCGTACAGCGCCTATTTCTGGCCGCGGCGGCTGGGTCTGCTGGTGCACCTGTGCGGCGGCCTCGTGGCCGTGGCTTGCGGCCTCGTGCAGATCTGGCTGGGACTCACCCATCGAGTCGGCCGTCTGCACCGCTCGCTCGGCAAGGCGTACGCTGCAGGTGTGTTGATCGCCAGCGTCGGCGGTCTCTATCTCGCACTCACCATCCCCGCACACGTCGCCTACGCGGCGGGGCTCGTGATGCTGAACGCGGCGTGGATCGTCACGACTGGCATGGCTCTGTATGCGATTCGCCTGCGTCGCATCGAACAGCACCGCGATTGGATGCTGCGGGCCTACACCGTGACCTTTGCGTTCGTCACCTTCCGGCTGGTCGGTTCATGGTTGCGCGCCTGGATTGCGGTGCCGGAGGATCCGATTGCCGACGACGTGGATACGCTGATGGCCTGGGCGTGCTGGGCCGTGCCGCTGCTCGCAACGGAAACCGGCATCCAATTGCGTGCCATGCGGCGCACGCGACGCGACCCACGATAGCCGGCGAAGCGACGGCGAAACCGCTCCGGTCGCCTCACGCCGCTCGCGATCACCCTGCCGTCACCGGCCGCCCAGAACGCGCGACGGCAGCATCACCACGGCCCGCAGCAGCGCGAACGCGCCGTCGATCGCTATTCCCACGGCGCGCAGCGGCAACGACACCAGCCACACGATGGGCCACAACACCAGTGCGAGCACGGCGACCGGCCAGCAGATGACGAACAGCAGCAGCCAGAGCAGGAACTTGAGCATGGATCACCGCCCCTTCATGGGTCCGCCCGCCGCCGCTGACTCGCCGGCGTCCCACTTCGCCTGCGGCGAAGTGGTCGAACTCCCGACCGCTTGGTTCGAATCTCGATGCAGATTATTCGCACAATCATCAGCCACCGAATATCGGCGACTTTAGCCAAAACCGCCACCGGAATATCGTTGCACTTGTCAAAGCAGCGCATAACGAAGCAGCACGAAGTCAGGCAAAAAGGCACGCGCGGACTCGGCCGACCATCTGCACGATTTCACATCGTACATGCACGGCTCGCGTCCCAGGTCACGCGGTTGCATCTTTTAGTCTTGCGATACGCGGACGGCGCTTCCGTCCCGCCTGCCACAAGTCATAACTCGCCTGCATATTCAGCCACGATTCGGCCGAGCCACCGAGCGCGGCGGCAAGCCGAATCGCCAGCTCAGCACTCACGGCGGCCCGGCCGTTGACCACGCGGGAGAGCGCCACCCGTGATACGCGCAGCCGCTTGGCGAACTCGGTGACGGTGATTCCGCCATCCTTGCGCAGCACTGTGTCTGCCAGCACTTCACCGGGATGCGGGGGTTTGTGCATACGCGTCATGGGCTTCTTTGATCACAGTCCCGATAATCGACAAGCACGGCATCCTTGCCTTCGAACGTGAACGTCAGTCACCAGTTACCGCTCACCGTTACCGACCAATGCCCGGCAAGGTAACGGTGCAACGAATGAAGCCGCCACCCCGGCATGTCCATATCCGCAGGCCCAGAGGCCGCATCGAGCCGCCCGAGCTGTAACCGGAGCCGCTTGGCATCCTGGAGCTCGATCCCGGCATTAGAGCCAGCGCGGAAGAATCGCTCCCGACCGTCGTGGCGAAAACTCTTGATAACCCGGCGCTGTATCTTATTGCGATACACTCGACAACGTTAGCGCGCCGCATTGGTCGCCGGGGAAATCACCCATTCGTCCCGCCAATTGCGATCCATCGAGCAACCGACTGTTTTTTTCCAAGCAGATGCTTTCGTGGACGTACGGCGCTCTTTGGACAATACGAAGTCATTGATTCAAAAAGCGTGTTGGAGCGCACCCGACGCTACGGTTTCGCTGCGTTCGGTTGGAACCCAACTGGCCGGGCGTATGTCGTAAATCGCTATCTTGATGAATCCATTTTCATCAAGATTCATCATGATATGATTCCGATATGCCCGCACTACGCAAGTTTTCCTCGCAAGCCGACCCGAAGGTGCTCAAAGAGCTTCAGGATCTCGCCGCGCGCGAGGGACGGCAGTTCCAGGCGGTTCTCGGTGATGCAATGCGCGAGTACGTGGCGCAAAGGCGCCGCCACGCTCCACGTAAGAACGTCCTCGAGGCCTTTCAAGAAAGCATCGAGGAGCGCGACGAGTTGTACCGGTCACTCGCTAAATGACCGAGTACCTGACGACGGCGGATGCGCTCTTTTTTCACAAGCGATTAATCGAACGGTACGGAGGCGCCGGCGGGGTCCGCGATCTCGGCGCGCTCGAAGCCGCACTGCATCGACCGCAAACGGGCTACTACGACACGCTCGTTCACGAAGCGGCCGCGCTCTTGGAAAGTCTCGTGCAGAACCACCCGTTCGTGGACGGAAACAAGCGAGTCGCTTTCGCCGTCACCGACGTGTTCTTGCGGATCAACGGCCAGAAGATCGCCGGAGAATCGACTGCGATCTTCGATCACATGATGACGCTGATCGAGACCGGAACGTTCGACATGGAACACTTGGTACCGTGGCTGCAAGAGCTCGTTCTTCCCGGGTAAAGCAAGAGCACGCACAGGAAGATACACGACAATTCGATGCCGTCACGCGGCCAGAGCGTGCAGCTTCATCACTTCCCGAATGAAGCCGTTCTTGAGGAGTCGCTCGCGGTGGGTGCGGGTCATGTCGGCAGCGCGCAGCGCAACCCGCCGGGCGTCCTGAAGCTCCTTCAAGGCGGCAAGAGATGCGGCGAGCTTGTCGGCGGACGCAGCCACGAGCTATCTCCCAACACTAGGTTATTGCGCTTCCCTATTTCTAGGTTATCAAGCGATACGTTTTCTAGGTTTTTGCGCAGACTCTCAACTCCCACTCGTGGTGGCGGGGCTTCGGGGAGACCAAGGGCCTCGCCCGCCTAGATCTCTCGGCGCTGCATGCGACCCAACTCTTCGGAGACCGGTTGCACAGGCGGTTGAAAGAATGCAAAGGTATCTTTATTCGGGCGCGCCCCGGAGAGATTGCTTCGGCGCCTGCGGCGCCTCGTCCCTCGCGCGGCGCTCGGGACCGCCGTCGCTGACGCGCCGGCGTCCCACTTCGCCTGCGGCGAAGTGGTCGAACTCCCTTGTCTTCTGTCGGGAGTTCGAATGGCAAGCCGTCGAACAGCGCCGGCCGTAAAGCGGTTCAATGCGCCGAAATACAATGGCGCGCCCGGAGAGATTCGAACTCCCGACCACCTGGTTCGAAG
>DAIDHD010000023.1 GCA_027459765.1 Gammaproteobacteria bacterium
GTGCATGCGCGACTGTCGACCAGGAACCCGTCTCGTGGCACGCACCGCAGTCCTGCGTGGTGATGGGATGCTGCGCCTGTTTGCCGGTGGCGGCGATGCCGTTGTGGCAGTTCTGACAGGTTTGCAGTCCGAGGTGGTTCACCCGCGTGACCGACCAGGCGAGGGTGCCGTGGCAGGTGCTGCAGTCCTGGGTGATCGGTAGGTGGCGCGCCGGCAGTCCCTGCGCGTGCACCCCGTCGTGACAGTGCGCGCAGCTGCCGCCCGCCGCGCGGTGATCGAAGCGCGCCGGCGTCCAGCCGAAGGTGGTATGGCAGTCCTCGCAGGCGCCGTTGCTGGCGACGTGGCCGGCCGCTTTGCCCGTGGCGAGTCGCCCGTCGTGACAACTGGCGCAGTTCGCGCTCACGCCGGCGTGCGACGCCGTGGTGCCGGCAGCGGCGGCCTGCGCCGCGATCGCGGCTCGCAGGCCGAGGTTGATTCGCGGTTCGCCGGCCGTGCCGATGGCCGCGGCGAGCGCCCCGGCGCCCGCCGGCCCGATCACCGTGGTCACGCGCGCGGGCTGGGTCGCGTGCATCACGGCGGGCTTCACCGCTGCGCGCTTGGCGGCACCGCCGTCCCAGCTGTTCGGGTTGTGGCACTGACTGCAGTCCTGTGTCAGTCCATTGCCTGAATTGTGCGGATCGCTCGTCGGCCGGATGGTGAGGTTCGTGACGCCGTAGAAGGACAGCGGCGGGGAGACGCGGTTGTGGCAGGCGTCGCAGGTGCCGCCGATGACCGTGAACATGGCGGCATGCTTCGACGCACTCATGGTCGTACCGCTGAAGCTCGTGAAGTTGGTGGCGGAGTGGCAATCCTCGCAGGGTGTGGCGCCGGTCGGTATGTGGACCGGCGACAGCACGGCGTCCTTGGGGGTGAAGTTGTTGTAGAACACCGGCGGCGCGGCATTCGGCGCGCCGTGGCAGGTGATGCAGCCGCTGGTGATGCCGGTGTGCAGCACGGGCGTGGCGGCCAGCGTCGTGGTCGTGTAATCGCTCGGCGCCTTGGTGTGACAGACGCTGCAGCCCTGATTGGCGGGGTTGGGCATGTGTCCCGACGGCAGCGCGGTGCTGTTCCAGTTGGCGGTGGTGTGGCAGAGGCTGCAGTCGTTCGGCGCCGCCATCTGTCCGGAATTGTGGTCGCTCGGCCGGCCCTGCAGCGCTGGATTTGCGCTACCCATGTAGAACGACAGCCCGGCCTCGTGGCAGGTCGTGCAGGTCGTGCTGACGAATGCGTGCTTCGCCTGGGTCATGTTCATCGGCCCGAACGTGCCTGCCGCATAGGTGCTCGAGGAGTGGCAGGAGCCGCAGTCGGTGCCGGCGAGATAGGGAATGTGCGCGGGCGACAGGACCGCGTCCTTCGGCGTGAAATTGTTGTACCAGGTGAGCGCCGTGGTGCCGCCGTGGCACTGACCACAGCCGCCGCTGATCCCGGTGTGCAGCACGGCGTTCGCGGCGAGCGTGGTGTAGTTGGTGGGCGCAGCCGTGTGACAGACCGTGCACGCCTGGTTGGCCGGGTTCGGCATGTGGCCGGCGGGCATTGCGGTGCTGTTCCAGTTGGCGGTGGTGTGACAGAGGCTGCAGTCGTTCGGTGCCGCCATCTGGCCCGTGGTGTGATCCGCCGGACGGCCCTGCAGTCCCGGGCTCGCGGACCCCATGTAGAAGGACAACCCCGCCTCGTGGCATCCGTTGCAGGTGCTGCCCACGCCGGCGTGGGTGGCCTGGGTCATGTTCATCGGCCCGAATCCGCCCGTCACGAAGTTCGGCGCGTGGCAGGCGCTGCAGTCCTCGCCGGTGAACGCCGGGATGTGGGCGGGCGACAGCACGGCCGCCTTGATGGTCATGTCGTTGTTGTAGAAGCTGAGCTGGGTGGTGCTCCCGTGGCACTGCGCGCAGCCGTTGGTGATCCCGGTGTGCAGCACCGCGGTACTGGCGAACACCTTGTAGTTGCTGGGCGCTGACGTGTGGCAGGTCGTGCACTGCTGGTTCGCCGGGTTCGGCATGTGTCCGGCCGGCAGCGCCGTGGCGACCCAGCTCGAGGTGTTGTGGCAGAGATTGCAGTCGCCGGAAACCTGTTGCGGCAGGCTCGGGCTGTTGACGTGATCGGCCGGCCGCGTCTGCAGCGCCGGGCCGCTGCCGGTGTAGAAGCCGCCGGTGTCGTGGCAGGTGTCGCAGGTGGTCGGTACGAAGGCGTGCGTCGCCGCGTTCATGGCGGTGGCCGGGCCGAAGCCGCCGCTCACGTAGTTCGCCGTGTGGCAGCCGCTGCAGTCGGCGGCCGTGTTGTAGGGTATGTGCGGCAGCGTCGCGAGCTTCGCCGACAAGGGCGGGTCATTGTTGTTGTAGAAGGTGAGGGTGCCGCCCACGCCGCCGTGGCACTGCGCGCAGTTGCCGCTGATGCCGGTGTGCAGCGCCGAGATGCTGCCCATGGTCGCGTAGCTCGCGAGCGTGCTGCCCATGGCGGTGTGGCACACCGAGCAGTTCTGATTGCCCGGGTTCGGCATGTGGCCGGCCGGCATGACGTTCGAGGTCCAGTCGGTGGTGTTGTGGCAGCCGGAGCAATCGCCGGTGGCCTGGTTGCCGCCGGCGGCGAGGTGATCCGCCGGCCGACCCTGCAGCGCCGGCGTCGAGGCGCCCATGTAGAACGTGAGGCCCGCTTCGTGGCAGGTGTCGCAGGTGGTCGGCACGAAGGCGTGCTTGGCGGCGCTCATTGCGGTCGGTCCGAAGCCGCCGACCGCGTAGCTCGCCGAGCTGTGACAGGAACTGCAGTCGGTGCCGGCGAGGTAGGGAATGTGCGCCGGGGAGAGAATCGCGTCCTTCGGCGTGAAATTGTTGAACCAGGTCAGGGCGGTCGACGTACTGCCGTGGCACAGACCGCAGTTGCCGCTGATGCCGGTGTGCAGCACCGAATTCGCGGCGAGCGTGCTCGGGGTGTAGTCGCTCGGTGCGGATGCGTGGCAGGTGTTGCAGGCCAGATTGCCCGGATTCGGCATGTGACCGGCGGGCAGCGCCGTGCTCACCCAGTCCGCCGTCTCGTGGCACAGCGAGCAGTCGCCGCTCGCCATGCGCGAGTCGGCGCTCGCGACGTGGTCGGCCGGACGCGTCTGCAGCGGCGTGCCGCTGCCGGTGTAGAAGCTCTTGCCGGTGTCGTGGCAGGTGTCGCAGGTGCTGGACACGAACGCGTGCTTGCCCGCACTCATGGCGGTTGCCGGTCCGAAGCCGCCCGCCTGGTAGGCCGCGCCGTGACAGGCGCTGCAGTCGCTGCCGGCGAGCACCGGGATGTGCGGCGGCGCCAGCGGGGCCGCGTGCGTCGGCGATACACCGCTCACCGACATCGGCACGTAGGGCGCCGGCTTGCCCGCGAAGGTCTGCCCGGCGTGGCAGAGAAGGCAGTTGGAGGTGTTGAGCCCGGTGTGCAGCACGGGGATGCTCGCCGCCAGCACGTCCCAGGTCTCCGCCGCCGGATTGTTGCCGTGGCACACGCTGCAGTCGACGCTCGCCGGAATCGGCGGCACGTGGTTGACCGGCTGCCCCGACACGAAGCCCGTGGATATCTTCACGCTGCCGCTGTGGCAGCTCTGGCAGGTCGACACCGTCATCTGGGTGTGGTCGAAGATCGCCGGCGCCCAGCTCGGACTCTTGGTGCCGATGCCGGTCGTGTGGCAGTTCTCGCACACGTTCGTGGTGGGCATGTGATTGCCCTGCTTGCCCACCGCCTTGACGCCGTTGTGGCAGGAGTAGCAATTCGCCGTGATGCCGGTGTGGTCGAAGCTCGCGCCGAGCCAGCTCGAGGTGAGGTGGCAGTCGCCGCACTCGAGGTTGGTCTGGATGTGATTCGCGGGCTTGCCCGATGCCTGGGTACCGTTGTGGCAGATGATGCAGAAGCCGGCGGCCGCGAGCGGAATCTGGGCGTGATCCACGTTCTTCGGCGGATTCCAGCTCATCACCGTATGACAGGTTTCGCAGGCCGTACTGGTCGCCGGATGGGTGGGACCCTCGCCCTGTGCGAGCGTGCCGTTGTGGCAGGTCACGCACGCCCCCGTCACCTCGAGGTGATCGAAGTGCAGCGATGGCCGGAACGAGGCGGTGTCGTGGCAGGCCGCGCAATTGTTGCTGCTCGGCATGTGATTCTGGTTCTTCGGAGTCGCGTTGTACTGCGAGCCTTGCACGTGGCACACACCGCAATTTCGGGGCGTGCCCTTGAAGATCGCGTTCAAGTGACACGACTCGCAGGGCAGATCGCGGTGGATGCCGTCGAGCTCGAACCCGGTGGCGAGGTGGTCGAAAGGCACCGTCACCGGCGTGGCGGCGCCCGTCGGCGCCGGCCTGCCGTCGGCCGCCAGTGCCGCGAACGCGGTCAGCGCGGTGAGCACCGCCAGCGCCGCGAGCGTCGCCAGAGCCGCGAGCACCACGGACGCGGCCCGCCACGCGCGCTGCAAGGCGTGGCGGCGCGCTCCGAGGTCGAATTTCAGGTCCGTGGCGTGCATGGCGGGCCCTACTGAATCCTGGCGCCCTTCCAGGAGTACACGGTGTGGCAGCGGTCGCACTGCGGCCCGTAGGCTCCGAGGTGGCGGTCGTCCTTGTGGTGGCAGCTGGCGCACTGGGACGAGGTCTTGGTGCTCCCCGGCGGCGCGTTGTGACAATCGGCGCAGGAGAGCTTCGCGTGCGCGCCTAGCAGCGGGAAGTGCGTCTGCCTGGCGTGATCGAATTTCCACAGCGACCAGCCGTTGGGCGAGTGGCAGCTCTCGCACTTCTTGCCGAGTCCGCCGTGATGCACGTCGTCCTGCTGATGGCAGCCGCTGCAGCTCGTCGGCGTCTCGTGGAAGGCCTGCGTGCGGTGGCACTGCGCGCAGCCGACCACCCGATGCAGTCCGACCAGCGGGTAGCTCGACAGATCGTGGTCGAAGGTGAGCGGGGCGCGCCAGGACTGCTCGCCGTGGCACGTGCCGCAGCCGGCGTCGAGCTTGCCGCCGTGCGGGTCCTCGGCGGCGTGGCACCCGGCGCAGTCCTTCGCAAGCTTCTGCGTGTGCACGTTGGCCGTGTGGCAGGCGTAGCAGTCGAGCTTGGCGTGCGCGCCGGCGAGCGCGAAGTGGTGCTTGCCCGCGTGATCGTAATCGGCGAGATGCCAGCGCTCGTTGCCGTGGCAGTCCTCGCACGCGGTGCCGAACCGGCCGGCGTGAGCGTCGTCGGCACTGTGGCACCCGGCGCAATCCTTGGGGATCCTGTCCTTGTAGTTGCCGCTGCGATGACAGGCGAGGCAGTCGATCTTGTCGTGCACGCCGAGCAGGGCGTAGCCGGTCTCCTTGAGGTGATCGTACTTGGCGGCCTTCCACTCGGTGGTCGTGTGGCAGCGCCCGCAGTCCGGGCCGCGCGAACCACGGTGCTCATCGTCGGTGGCGTGACAGCCCGCGCAGCTCTTCGGCGCGGGCTTGTAGCGGCCGCCCGCGTGGCAGGCGTCGCAGGTCACCGACGTGTGCGCGCCGGTGAGCCGGAAGGCGGTGCGATCGTGGTCGAAGCGGCCGCCGCTCCAGCGGCTCTGCGAATGGCACTCGCCGCAGGACTGGGTGAACTGGCCGCGGTGCACGTCGTCGCTCTTGTGGCACGCGGCACACCCGGTCGTCACCTTGCGCCACGCCTCGCCGGGCTTGTGGCAGTCCTCGCAGGCGAGCACGGCGTGCGCTCCCTCCAGCGAGAAATCCGTGTTGCGGTGGTCGAATTGCGCGCGGTCGAGTCGCACGATGTCAGCCTTGCGGCCCTTGTGTTCGGTGTGGCAGGCGCGGCATTCCCCGACGCTCGAGTTGCTCATGTGTCCGTGATAGCCGCGCCGATCGCGAACGTCGGTCGCGATCTCCTTGTGGCAGTCGAGACACAGCGAGGTCTGGGTGCGGCGATTCGAGCGGTCGTGGCAGAGCGCGCAGGAATCCTCCTGCTTGACGTGCGCCTGGCTCACCGGCCCCGGCATCAACAGCTTCTCCACGGTGGCCGCGGCCGCGGGCCCGGGCGCCGCGCCGCCGATCAGCGCGGTCGCGAGCAGCAGTGCGAGTGCCCCGGCCGTGGTCCAACTGCGAGGTCGCTGCACGGCCATGCAGGCTGTCAGTACACGTTGATCGCGACGACATGGACGAGTCCGGCGATCAGGAGCATGAAGAAGAGCGGGATGTGCAGCACGTGCCACAGCGAGAACAGCTGCGAGTAGACCCGAAACTCGGCGATGCGCCGCGCCGCGTCGAGGCGCCGATCGACGTAGTCCCGCGCCACCCGTTCCATCCGGTGGCGGTGTCGCGCGAGCACCTCGGACTGGCGCGCGCCCGCGGCGAGGCCGCGGTGGATGATCTTGTGCAGCCGGTGGCGCGCCCAGGCGAGCCGCAGCGCTCCGGTCGGCAGGCGCAGCAGCTGCGCCACGGTGGCGCGGCGCGGCGCGATCCACGCGCCTTCCAGCGCTTCCAGCGTGGTCATCACCTCCGGGATGACCGCGAGGGCGCCGTCCTGCGAGCGCAGCCGGTCGCCCGCCGCCTTCAGTGCCTGGAAGTCGTCCTGGTGACCGTCGAGGCGCGCGTGCAGGCGCGTGTAGATGTAGCGGCCGATCACGCCACTCCCCGCGACCAGCAGCATCGAGAACAGCGCTACGTTGCTGTTGGTGGCGCCGAGCCGGAAATTGGCGTGGAAGAGGATCAGAATCGGCCCGGCGACGCCGAGCACCATGTGAATGTTGAACCAGGCCGGAATGCTGCCCATCCAGCGCAGCCACGCGAATCGCTTGCGCGCCGAGTACAGCAGCAGGACCAGCATCAGCGAACCACCGACGATGCCGAGCCAGTAGCCCACGCCACGCTGCGGCGTGATGTAGCGTTCCAGGTGCGCGTGCGCGCCCCAGTAGAGCAGAGTGCCGACCGCGAGCGTCCAGAACAGCGGTAGACTCAGCCAGGGCGGCACGCTCTTGCGGTCTGCCGCAGTCGCTGCCGACACCACCTTGTCGGCGACCGTGCTCACGAGATCACCCGGTCGATGGTTATGCGCAGCGGCCGACCCGAGGCCGGGTCGACGCCGGGCACGGACCCCGACAGATCCCCCGGCGCCGCCAGGGGCTGGCCCTTGTGGGAGATCCTCGCCTCCACGGTGACGCGCGCGGTGGTGGAGAGCGTTCGCCCGGGCATCATCGCCTGCGAATCGTCGAGGGTGAATTTGAGCGGCCAGGTGCCTACGGTGGTACGCAGAACCGCCACGGGCGGGCCCGGTTCGCCGGCGGCCTTGGCGATCACGTAGAGCACGTCACCGGCCTTGACGCGCTCCTTGAGACTCGCCGCGAGATCCACCTCGCCCTCGATGCGCGCCGCCTTGGCGGCGTCGTTCTTGGGCGGCGCGGAGCCCGGCCCGATACCGATGGTGGAAGCCACGTCCGGTGACCCGACGGCGCTCGGCAGCGGCGGGAGCTTGCGTGAGCGCGCCAGGCGCGCGTCCTCGGGCCGGCCCAGGAATTCGTACGACTTCGCGAGCAGCTCCCAGTCGTCGGCGCTGCCGCCACCCTTGGCGAGTCGAGCCTCGAGGCTCGCGATCGCCGATTCCATGGAACCGGCATTGCCGGCGGCGGCGGCACCCTGTCCTGGGCTGCCTTCGCTCGCAGCGCCGGCGGCGACCGGTGACGGCGGGGCGGGGGCGTCCAACATCCGAGCGGCCGACGAGAAATCACGTGCAGCCGTGGCGCGAGGGCCGGGCGCGCCGACGTACAGGCCGGCGGCACTGCTGCCCAGCATCGCGATCGCGCTGGCGACGATCCAGGGCGTCGCCACGCGCGGCCATGCGGCCGCGTTCTCGCGGGAGGCGCGCGCACGCGCCAGCACCGCGAGCACGGTCAAGGTCGTGAATGTCCCGCTGAGAAACCACAGTGCTGCCATCGCGTCGTTCACCCGTGTCGTTGCACTTGCTTTTGTGGGGAAACTAGCAAGCGATCATCCCGGCGGGAAATGTCGCTTTCTTGCTGCACGCGGACCTGGGCATGGCGCACAATTTCCCGATAGAAAGTTGCGCAAATCCGCACAAGCGCGGGTTTTCCGCGTCGCCGGACGGCGACATTTCGGTTCTGCCGCTCCGCTGTGAGATTTCTCACGGCTGCGCCACGGGCACTGCCGTAGCCTGTAATGCGCCTTCCCGAACGGAAAACTCCCTCATCGACGGTGGCTTCAGGTTGCGATGGATTGGCTGACGATTGCGGTTTACTCGCTCCCCCTCGCAGGCATCACGGCGTACTACCTGATGCGGCAGCGCCGCGCGCACGCGCATCACGCGAGGGTCCTGGAGGAAGCCGTGACGGCCGGACTGACCGAGCCCGCGTCGCTGCACCCGTCGATCGATCCCAGCAAGTGCCTGGGGTGCGGCGCCTGCGTGACGGCCTGTCCGGAGACCTCCCACCATGACGTTCTCGGCCTGATCGACGGCAAGGCGGTTCTGGTTGGGCCGACGGAGTGCATCGGCCACGGTGCCTGCAAGACGGCCTGCCCGTTCGACGCCATCACCCTGGTGTTCGGCACCGAACGGCGGGGACTCGACATCCCGGTGCTGTCGCCGAACTTCGAGTCGAACGTCCCCGGCATCTACGTAGCCGGCGAACTCGGCGGCATGGGCCTGATCAAGAACGCGCTCACCCAGGGACGCCAGGCGCTGGAGGCGATCGCCAAGGCCGGCGTGCGTCGTCCCGACGCGCTCGACGTGTTGATCGTCGGCGCCGGCCCGGCCGGCCTCGCTGCGTCGCTCGCCGCCAAGCAGGCGCGGATGCGGTATGCGACGGTCGAACAGGAGGCGCTGGGCGGCGCCGTGTTCCAGTATCCGCGCGGCAAGTTGGTCATGACCGCCCCGGTGGAATTGCCGCTCATCGGCAAAGTGCACTTCCGCAACACCTCTAAGGAGGAGTTGCTCGCGTTCTGGACCGACGCCTGCAGGAATAGCGGGCTCGACATCTCTTATCAGGAGAGGGTGGAGAGCGTGTCGCGGCACGACGGCCTGTTCGTCGTCAAGACGAGCAAGCGTGAATTGCGCGCCTCGAGCGTGCTGCTCGCCATCGGCCGGCGCGGCACGCCGCGCAAACTCGGCGTGCCTGGCGAGGACCTGTCGAAGGTCGTGTACCGGCTCATCGACCCGGAGCAGTATCGCGGCCGCCGCGTGCTGGTGGTCGGCGGCGGCGACAGTGCGCTGGAGGCGGCCGCCAGCATCGCCGAACTCGGCGCCACACCGGTCACGCTGTCCTATCGCGGCGAGGCCTTCCAGCGCGCCAAACCGCGCAACCGGCAGCGGGTCGAGCAGGCGAGCGCCGGCGGGCAACTCGAGATACTGCTCAATTCCCAGGTGACGCGCATTCTCGCCGACGAGGTCGAGATCAAGCACGCCGGCAAGCCGCTGGTGCGCAAGAACGATGCGGTCATCATCAGCGCCGGTGGCGTACTGCCCAACGATTTCCTCAAGTCCATCGGCATCCGCGTGGAGACCAAATATGGCACGGCGTGAATCCCCGGTGCGCCGTCGCGCAGAGCCGGTGCTGCTCGCATTGGCGATTGGCCTGTGTCTGTCGACGGCGCAACGCGCCGCCACGGCCGCCCCCGTGTCCAAGGCCGTGTCGCCGGACCCCGGCGAGGCGCGGGGGAGATCCGCCGACGGGTTGGAACCGGCACGCGCGGCGCTGCGCAAGCTGGAATTCGACCAGGCGGTGCGGCTGCTCGATGCGGCCGCGCACGCCGGCAACGCCGAGGCTCGCTACCTGCTCGGTCTCGTGTACGTCAACGGAGTGGGCGTCGCGCCGGACGGCGAACGCGGGCGTGCGCTGCTCGCCGCCGCCGCGGAGCAAGGCCACGGTGCCGCCGCTTATGCCCTCGCCGGCGAACTTGCGCGTCAGCCACACGTCGATGCGGCTGCCGTCCGGCACTGGCTCGAGGTGGCGGCGGCGCGCGGCTACCTCCGCGCGCGCGAAGCGCTGGCGTCGCCCCAGCCGCTGCTCGCCCGCGAGACGGTGGGTGTTTCCGAGCCGCGCCTGCTGATGCCGTGGGTGATGCTCAGCGCCCGCCGTGACGACGGCGAAGAATTGCGCCGCATCGGCGCGCCGGCGGCCGGCGTCAAGGACGACTTCGGCAGGAGCGCGCTTTTCGAGGCGGCGCACGCCAATGCGCTCGCCGCGGCCACGGCGCTGCTCGATCTCGGCGCGGCGCCGGGTGCACAGGATCCGGCGGGCACGAGCGTGCTGATGGTGGCCGCCGCGTCGGCGGACCCGGCCATGCTGGATCTGCTGCTCGCGCACCACGCCGATCCCGCCGCCACGGACGACCAGGGACGCACGGCGCTCTTCTACGCCGCGCGTGCGAACCGCTCGGCGAACGTACGTCGACTGGCGGCGGCCGGTGTCGCGCTCGGCGCACGCGACCGTCGGGGTTACACGGCGCTCGATGCGGCCACGGTCATCGGCGCCGACGACGGCGCCGCGGCGCTGCGCGCGCTCGGTGCGCCGGGTTCGCGTGCGGCGGTCGCAGCCGTCGGCCGCGCCGCCGGCAGGATCGACCCGGAACACCCGGGCGAGCTCTATCGCGGTTGGCCCCTGCTTGCACTCGCGGCGAGCCGGGACGACGTGGCGGGAGTGGCGCAGCAGCTTCAGGCTGGGGCCGACGTGAACGTCGCGGTGCCGTCGGCCGGCTCGGTGCTGCACGTGGCGGCCGACGCGCGCGCGTTCGCGGTGCTGCCGGCGCTGCTCGCGAAGGGCGCCGACGTGCGCGCACCCGACCACACCGGGCACAGCGTGTTGTGGCGGGCGGCGAGTCGCGGCGACCTGGCGCTCGTCAAGGTGCTGCTCGCCAACGGCGTGGCCGCGGACGTGCACGCGCCGAACGAGGATGCGCCGCTGCTCACGGCGCTCGCGAACGGACACACCGAGGTCGCCCGCGCGCTGCTGGAGGCCGGCGCCCGGCTCGATGCGACCGACGCGCGCGGCCGCACGCCGCTGATACTTGCCGCGGCCGCGGGCGACTCGGCGTCGGTGGGGCTGCTCCTCGAACGCCACCCGGCCGTGGACGCGGTGGACCGCGGCCATCGTACCGCCCTCTGGTTCGCGGCCGACGTCGGTGCGGGCGGCGTGGTCGCGCGTCTCCTCGCGGCCGGCGCGGTTCCGATCATGGGTGATGCGCACGGCACCACGCCGCTGCACGCGGCGGCGGCGCTGTCCACGCCGGAGGTGCTGGAGGCGCTGCTCGCGCAGGGCGCGGACCTGGATCGCCGCGACGCGAATGGTGACACGCCGCTCGCAATCGCCGCCGCCCACGGCCGGACGGCCAACGTCAAGCTGCTGATCGCGCGCAAGGCCGGACTCGACGTACAAGACGGGGCGGGCGACACGGCGCTCATCATCGCCAGCCGCGGGGGCTACGAGGATATCTGCCGTATGCTGCTCGCCGCGGGCGCCAACCGCGCACTGCGTGACGCGGCCGGCGTGTCGGCCGCCGACGTCGCCGCCAGCCGCGGCTTCGCGCCGCTCGCCAAGGCGCTCGCAGGTTAGGAGCCTGTCCTGGTGAGCGCTGTCCTGGTAAGCGCTGTCCTAGTAAGCGTAGAGCGGACCGACGGTGTTGCCCACCGTGCGCTGGTCGATCCCCAGGTAGATCTTGCGGCCGTAGAAGAACGGCATGCCCCAGGTGAATTTGCTCGACCCGGCGCCGCTGCCCAGTCCGCCGATGGCGGCCGCATTGGCGACGAAGGATTGCGGATTGGCGAGTGCGAAGTCGACGGTGTCCACGCCGTTGTTCGCGCCGACACCGACGTTGACCGCGAACAGGGGCTGCGGCGCGGTGGCGGGACAGTAGTAGCCCACGAAAGCCCCCGTGTTGCAGACCGGAATGGTGGGATCGCCGAAGGCGTATGAGTCCGTGCCCGAGTCGATCAATGCCGGCAGCGGGGCGCTGGCGCCGTTGTACGTCGCCGTGAAGTGCCCGGTCGCGTCGGCGCCGAGGATCGTGATTCCCGTGGCCGGCAGCGCGTTGTCCGTCTGCGTGCCGATGCCGAATACGAGCTCGCCCTGCAGCGTGGTGTCACCGTTCGCGTTCTGCAGATTCGGCAGGTTGACGATGACGCCGTTGTTGTCGGCGGCGAAGCCCGTCACCGGGTTGGTGACCTGCGCGCTGGCGGCGACGTTCTCGGCCGTGCACACGCCGGCGGCGGTACAACCGAAGTACACCGGCGGTGCGGGGGTCGCGCTGGCACAGCTCGCGCCACAATCCTCCGCGAACACGCCCAGCCCCAGTACCCCGTTGGCCCCGAAGCCGCCGACGCCGTTGATCAGCGTACCGCCGGCGCCACAGGTGGCCGGCGGCGGTGCGCCGCTGCCGGTGTCGTCCATGATCTGCAGCGGAGTCTTGGCGGCGACTTCGCCGGCGAGCTTGACGTCGGCGATGGCGACGGGCCCCCAGGTCTGGCCGCCGCCGAAACTCATGCACTCCTCGACGCCATTGCCGCCGGAATCGGTGCTCACCGGCAGCGTGAGCGACTTGGCGGCGAGCACCGAGCGCACCAGGCGCAGGCCCACCGACCCTGTGTCGAGGAGTACGTGGTCGATGCTCGCGCAGGCGGTCGCATTGCCCGGCAGGCAGACCGTCACGGTCACGTAGGCGTGGTTGATGGCGCCGGTGGCGGCGGTCGGGCCGGTGTCCACCGTGAGCGCCACGGTGTTGAGCGTCGGTGGCGGTGGCGCGAAGCCGCTGCCGGTGGACGCGCCCTTGCACGCGGCCAGGCTCACGCCGGCGGCGACCAGCACGCCTAAGCGACGCCAGTTCATGGCAGTGCCGCCGCGTCGACGCCCGCCGGCAGCAGCGCGGGCAGGTAGGCGGCGCCGTCGTGGGCGCGCAGCTCGGCGTGGCTTTCCACCACGAGCGTCGGCGTGACCACCCGCAGCGAGCGCCGCAGGCCGGGACGCTCGAGGTGCGCCAACGCACGGGCGAAGTCCGGATAGTGCGTGCCGAGCAGCCAGTTCAGGCCGGGATCCGTCGGACCGCGCCAGGAAACGGCGAAGATCCGACCCTGTGCGTCGGCATATTCGCGTACCGTCTCTCCGTACGTGGTCTTGAGGACGTGCACGGTGCAGTGCGCCGCGGCCTCACGGGTCATTTGACCGCCGAGCGCGGCACGCTCGGATTCCAGGGTGCTGGTATCGCCGCCGAGCGCGGCGAGTGCGTGGCCGGCGGGCAAGGTGGCGAGCACCAACGCGCCCCGGAGCAACCGGGCGCGGGCGTTGTGCGGATGTCGAGTGGTCGGTTTCATGATCCGCTCATGATGCCGAGGTCCGCTGGCAGAGCGACACTGTCGCGAGCCGCCGACGCGCGGGCGCGGCGATTGTGCGCAGCAGCTCAAATCGACGTGACGTCGATCGGGAGGTCGAGGGAGCCCGACTCGGACGGGCTGCTAGCCGGCGCTGCGCCGTTCGTCGGCGGTGTCGCCGTTGGCGGCCGGCGTCGACTCCAGCGGTAGCCAGACCGAGAGGGTGGTGCCGCGCGAGCCGCGGCGTGCGATCTGCAGGCCGCCGCCGAGGTTCAGCAGCCGTTCGCGCAAGCCCAGCAGACCTAGCCCGCCGGGCTTGCCGAACGACTCTTCGCCTGCGCCGATGCCGTCGTCCGATATGTCCAGGCAGATGCGCGAGGGTTCGGCGCGCAGCGTGATGTCCACCCGCGTCGCCCCGGCGTGCCTGGACACGTTGTCGAGTGCTTCCTGGACGATGCGGAACAGCATCAGGCGCACGGCTTCCGTGAGCTCGGGCAGCGCCGGGCTCTCGTGCACTCCGATGTCGAGGCCGGTGACCTGGCCGACGTATTGGGCGTGATGCCTGATGGCACCGCTGCCCGGCAGATGGGTGATGGTCGCGGGTCGCAGCTGATTCGCCATGGCGCGCGTCGAGTCGATGCAGCGGTCGAGCGTGGCCATGACTTCGGCGCGCGCCATGAGCGGGTCCGCACCGGTTTGCGCCGCCTTGTCCTCGTACTGCAGTGCGAGCTTCAGCGCGTATAGATCCTGCGCAACACCCTCGTGCAGACGCTCGGCGATTACGCAGCGTTCATCCTCGCGTACGGTTTCCAGTCGTTGCGCCAGTTCGCGCAGCCGCCGGCGCGACTCGTGCAGCGCGGTGACGTCCACGAAGGTGGTCACGACCTGGTTGGGGCGGCTCATGCCGCTACGGAACACGGGCCGGGCATTGACGCTGAGCCAGCGCAGGCCGGTCTTCGGATCGTGCACTCCCATCAACCGGTTGCGCACCGGTTCGCCGCTGCGCAGCGCCACCATGGAGGGATGCTCTTCACCGGGGAAGTCGCTGCCGTCCTCGTGCACGCAGCGCCAGTCCGGATCGAGCGAGGATCGCCCGAGCAGTTGCTCGCGGGTGAGGCCGAGAATGTGCTCGGCGGCGGGATTGGCGTCGAGAATGGCGCCTGCGGAGTCCTGCACCGTCAGCCCTTCCGCCATGGTCTCGAAAATGGTGTGTGCGTGCGAGAGGTGGTCGCGCAGGCGGGTCTCGACCCGCAGCCGGTCGGACAGATCGCGTGCAATCGCGAAATAGTGGCGCTTGCCGTCGTGCTCGACCAGCGCTATTCGAACCTCGACCGGAAAATCGCTGCCGTTCTTGCGACGTTGCCGGCCGCGTACGAGGGGGGCGTAGTCCCTGGTGACCGTGTTCCACAAGGCGCGCAGGCTCGCGGGCTCCTTGTCGGTGACCACGTCCATGATCGACATGGAGAGTAGTTCATCGCGGCTGTAGCCCAGGCTCTCGCAGGCCTTGTCGTTGACGGCGACGATCAGGCCGTGCTGATCGTGGATGAACAACGGATCGGGCAGTACCCCATCGAGGGCGGCAAGCAGCGCGAATTTCACGACGCGTCCGCTTCCCCGTCCCGGGGTCGGACACGCCCGACGGCGGTTGGCAGCAGAGGCGGCCGATGGCGGTGGTCGCGGATCGACATGATGTGCTGAACAAAATCTATCTTGAAACCGCTTTCGGATTCAAGGCTTCGGCGCCACTTGCATGAGCTTCACGATTATCTGTAGCGACGCAGCCCTTGTAACTTCTTCCTTCACCGTATCGCAACAAACGAGGCCTAACCTGCGCACCCTGTGATGCGGTTCACCCCGCATCGGTCACGAGGAGCGCCTTGAAATGATTCGCTTTGTCCGCCTGATGGCGTCGTCGGGTCTGCTGTTGAGCGCACAACTTGGGGTGGCGGCCGCCGTCTCCGACTCCTCCGTCGCGGCCGGCACGGTCGACGGCGCGGCGACTTTCGCCACCGGTGAATCCGACAAGCCGAAGCTCAACCCCATCACGGTGACTGCGCAGCGTTTGACGGCGCCGGCGGAGGTGCCGATCGAGACGCAGTACTCGCAGGGCACCATCACGGCGGACCAGATCGCGGACCTGTCGCGCGGCGCGGCGACCACGTTGCAGACACTGCTCAACGGCCAGCCGTCCATA
>DAIDHD010000070.1 GCA_027459765.1 Gammaproteobacteria bacterium
GGGCCCGCGGGGCCGGCGCGTCCCGGAGGTCGTCCCAGGCACCGAGGAGACGGTGCCCGCGGACGCGGTGATCGTCGCGTTCGGCTTCAATCCGAACCCGCCGCCCTGGTTCGCGATGCACGGGATCGGACTCAATCCGAATGGCCGGGTACGCGTGGCCACCCTGGGCGCACGCCGCTTTCAGACCACCAACCCGAAGGTGTTCGCGGGCGGTGACATGGTGCGCGGCTCGGACCTCGTGGTGACGGCCGTGTTCGAAGGGCGCGAGGCCGCGCAGGGCATCCTCGACTATCTCGGTATCGGCTGAACGCGGTGTGCCTGGGGGCCGGATCCGGTCGCTCGCGATCGGCCTCGGACCGCAAAGGTCACAAAAGATTCAACTAGTTGTAAACCAGCGCCCCTCTAATGCTGCGGCGGCTATGCGCGCCCCAGACAGAACCAACAAGCAGATCCTGATCGTCGACCGGGACGTGGCGGGCGTCGAGCCGCTGCGGCAGGAACTGGCGACGGACGGCTATGCCGTGCGGCTCGTCGCCGGCGGCGCAGCGGCGCTCGGGTTGCTGTCCGAGCGCCCGCCCGACCTCGTGATCGTCGACTGGAACGTGCTCGGACCGGCCATGTTCGATCTGATCGAGGAGATCCGCCGCCGCGGCAGCTCGCACGGAACGCGATTGATGATCCTGTCATCCCTCGCCACCGAGCAGGACGTGGTCACCGGATTGACGCTCGGGGCGGACGACTACATCGTCAAACCGTTCTCGCTGCGCGAGGTGCGCGCGCGGGTGGGTGTATTGTTGCGTCCGCACCCGCGGGACTCGCGGCAGGCGCAGCTGCGCTGTGGCGACCTGGTGCTCGACAGCTCCACCAACCGGCTCACCGCCCGTGGACGAGTGATCGCGTTGCGCAGCGTGGAGTATCGGCTGCTCGAGTTCCTCATGGCGCACCCCGGACGGGCATTCAACCGCGGCCAGCTGCGTGCCCAGGTGTGGGGCGACGACAGCGAAGTCGACGAACGCACGGTCGACGTGAACGTGCAGCGGCTGCGCAAGATCCTGAGCGAACCCGGCTACGAGGCCTGCATCCAGACCGTTCGGGGCTTCGGCTACCGCTTTGCCGTGCCGGCGACCGCCACCTCGGCGTGATCTGCACCGGGCGCATTGCGGGAACGCCCTAGCGTTCCACCCGACGTTTCGTCTCTAAGTCTCTGGCGCGTGTAAGAAATTCTTCTTTTTCGATTCATCGCTTCGTCATGCGCCGCGGCGATCCTCACCGGAAGCGAGATGTACGCTCGCGGAGGATTACCGGTCATGGTCGAACGCAATGGTCCCCTGCCGCTGCGGCTGCGCACGGTGTTCATCTCCGACGTCCACCTCGGGTTCAAGGGCTGCAGTGCCGATCTGCTGCTCGAGTTCCTGCACCACGTCGAGATGGACACCCTGTTCCTGGTCGGCGACATCGTCGACGTCTGGAGCATGCAGAAGACCATGTTCTGGCCGCAGGCGCACAACAACGTGGTGCGCACCATACTCGGCAAGGCCAAGCGCGGCACCAAGGTGGTCTTCGTCCCCGGCAACCACGACGAAGTGTTCCGGGATTTCGACGGCGCGGTATTCGGGAACCTCGAAATCCACCGTGAATACGTGCATGTCGGCGCGGACGGTCGGCGCATGCTGGTGCTGCACGGCGATGAATTCGACAGCGTCGTGAAGTGCAGCCCCTGGCTCGCGAAGCTGGGCAGCAACTTGTACGACATCCTGCTGGCCATCAACCCGTACGTCAACTGGGTGCGACGCAAGTTCGACCTGCCGCACTGGTCGCTGTCGGCCTATCTCAAGCAGAAGGCCAAGGCGGCGGTGCAATACATCGGTAGCTTCGAGGAGGCGGTGGCGGAGGCCGCACGACGCCGCGGTGTGGACACCGTGGTGTGCGGACACATCCACCGCGCGGAGATGCGTGACATCGGCGGCATTCTCTACTGCAACGATGGCGACTGGGTCGAGAGCTGCACCTCCCTGGTCGAAGACCTGAACGGCCGGTTGAGTCTTCTCGATTGGCCGAAGTTGCGGGAACAAACTGCCGCCGAGCCCATCTCAGTACCGGTCGAACAAGCGGCATGAGTGGTTGAGGTTTCCTGCATGAACGAAATATTGGAGTTTCGCCGGTTTCCCTGGCACGAGTTGCAGCGCAGCCTCGCCGAGGCGTTCGATGCGTGTGATCCACAGCTGCCGCCGCGATCGCCGCAGCCGACGCTGCGCTTCCACGGTGTCGACGGCATGTCGTGGCTGACACGCGCCCGGCAGGCTGCGGGTCTGCCACCGCTGCAAGCGGGCCGCTAGCGGCACTCGAATCATCGGTCCCTCGTCCGACTCCAGGCCTCGCAAGAGGCCTCTTTTTTAATAGGACTGCCCCGGGACTGTCGAGTAACCGTCACGATTGGGAGCCAACATCCCCGACGTGGCGGACGTCAGTAGAGGAAGCGAAGAATGTACAAGATCGATCAGGACCTTGATACGCAACTGCATCAGCTGGAACGGGAGTGGCGCTCGGGGTACGAAGCCAGCATCGCCGCGCGCGCGGACTACCAGCGGCTCGCCGCCGACCCGGCGACCGCAGCGGACGTGCTCGACCAAGCCCGTGAGCGGCTCGAGCGTGCGGAGGCGGCCAAGGCGCGCGTCATGGTGCGTATCGAGCGGGTGGAGGGCGCACTCCTCGGTCAGGACTGATGCGCGCGCTCTGATACGAAACTTTCACTTTCCGGTCACGCAGGTGCGGCACGACGCGGCGATGATTTGACAAAGTATCGGTGACGGCCTTCCGTGGGTCGTTGCCCGCCAACCACAAGGGGAAGGATTCATGCGCACGATGCAGTCAGGGAAGTCTCGGATCGCGCTCGCGGTCGCCACCGCGCTCGCGGCCACCGCAGGTCATGCCGCCACGGTCAATCTCGGCAACTCCGGTGCCATGCAGGTCACGGACCAATTCCTGGCGCCGAACACGGCGACGCCCACCGGCGCCTCCACGGGCAATACATACGCCCTCGGCGTACCTGGACAGTTCACGTTCTCCGACACGTTCACCGCGCCGCAAAGCCCGACGGTGAATCTCGGCACGTCGGCGGTCGGTCCGTACGACTTCCAGGACAGCTACGAATTCTCGGTCGGCAGCAACGCCGGGGGCGACGTGCTCGCGATTTCGCTCGGCCTCGGCCAGACCTTCAACATCGCCGACCTTCAGCTTCGCTTGTACGACATCACGGCGGCGAGCTCGATGACGCCGGTGGTTGGCGCGCCCCCGGCCGGCAGCAGCATGGTGGTGCCTTGGACCGGCCCCCAGCCCGGACAGACGGGCGTCACCGTGGCGTTTTCGGGCGTCACGGCCGGGCACACCTACGTGCTTGACGTCGCGGGCATCGCCAACGGCAGCAGCGGCGGCACCTACGTGGGGCAGTTGAATCTGCAGGCGGCACCCGTGCCGCTGCCGGCCGCCGCGATTCTGCTCCTCTCCGGCCTCGGCGGGGCGGCTGGCTTCACGCGTCGGCGCGGCTGAGACGGGAGGCGCTCGGCGGCTTCATCGTCGCGCACCGAACACGGCATCGACGTCGACAGCGGGCCCCATCGGGGCCCGCTGTCGCTTCAGGCCCCCGCTCAGCGATGCAGCTTCTCGAGGATCGTGCGCGCGAGCTCGAGGTCTGCGTTGCGGTCCGCGTCGGTGGTGACGTATTCGCGCTCGCCGGGGCGCGGCATCTGGGTGCGCGCCATGAGGTGCAGGTAGACGTTGCCGGCCCTGACGTTGAGGTTCGGCGGAAAGCGCAGGGCCTTGTGGAAATAGGCCTCGTCGCCGACGCCGGACTCGATGGTGGGTTGCGCACCGCGGTTGGCGCCTGGCGATTTCTCGATATCGAAGCGCTTGGCGTCGATGACGATCAGCATCACGTTGCGCGCCGGGCCTTCCGGCTTGCCGCTCTCGCGCCAGTTGCAGGTCGAGGCATCGTCCGCGACCGGGCGCCGTCCAGCCTCCACCGGGACCTTCAGCACCGCCGACACTTCCGCAGCGGTGAGCAGGCTGCAGGCGTCGGCGACCGACGCCGTCGCCGTCGCCGTCGACGCGGCGGGCATGCCGTCTGCGGCGTGCGTGACCGGGCCGATGAGGCTGCCGGCGAGCACGCAACCCCCGGCAAGGCGTGAGAGGGTGATGGTCGAACGTGGGTTCATTGAAACATCCTCGGCAAGTTTAAGGGTTGAAACGGAGCGTCGACCGCCGGGCCGGGATTCTCACTCTCCCGCGCGGCCGCTCCGCTGCAATTCGTCCGCGATCAGCGCCTCGAATTGCGATACGGGCACGTTGCCGTCGAGCGGTCGGCCATTGATGAAGAAGAACGGCGTGCCGGTCAGCCCCAACCGGTCGGCGGCGGCGGCGTCCCTCTCGAGCGCCGTGCGCGTCGAGTCGTCGGCGAGGCAGCGCGAGAACTGCGCCTCGTCGAGGCCGAGTCCCGCCGCGGTGCGCGTCAGCGACGCCGAGTCGAGGGCGCGCTGGTCGGCGTACATGGCATCGTGCATCTCCCAGAACTTGCCGTGCCGTTCGGCGCACACCGCCGCCTCCGCGGCTACGCGCGCGTTGGGGTGGATCTGGTCGAGCGGCAGGTTGCGAAACACCACCCGTACGCTGTGCGCGTGGCGCTTCATCACCTCCGCCAGCGAGGCTTCGGCGGCCTTGCAGAAGGGGCACTGGAAGTCGCCGAACTCGACGATGGTGACCGGCGCATCTGCGGGCCCGCGCGCCGGCCCGTCCGCGGCCACCTCGAGCCGGTACGGCGCCAGGCTCGCGTGGATGCCGTGCCGCGCGCGCAGCGCATCGTAGAAGCGGCGCTGTGCCGCCTGCGCGTTCTGCTCCTTCAAATACTCGCGAATCTTGTCCGCCATCAGCGCGTAGGGCTGCCCGATCCGCTCCTGGTTCGCCGCGTAGAACGCCTGCGCGTCGGCGTCGGTCGGCGCGGTGGGCGGGGGCAGTTCCGCCAGCACCTTCTCGGTGCTCACCTGGCGCGCCTTCGCTTCCAACTCGAGCGCACGGCGGTCGAGCAGCGCATCGAGCTGGCGCTGCAGCAGATCATGCCGGCGCTCGCCGTACTCGCGCTCCAGGTGCTGGCGCTCGCGCTCGTAGCTTGTACGCAGCTGCTCGAACGGCGCCGGCGCCTGTGCCAGCACCTCTGCTTCGGTGATCGGTGCGCCGTCCACCTGCCCGAGCACCGTGGTTGCGGGCGGCGCGGTGGGCGCACCCCCATGGACGGTGCCCGCGAATGCGGACGTGGCGAGCGACCCCGTAACGACAGCGGCCACGATCACCGCGCGAGCGGCGGGCCCCCATGAAAACGTCGAGCAAGAGACAAGGTGCATGCGAGATCGACCGCGACATTGAGGAGGCCGAGGACGCTACCGCGCGATTACTACAATTTGACGACCGGGCCGAAGCCGTTCCGCCGTCGTGACAGCTCTCACAGTCGTGTTGTGAAAAATTCACGATCGAATCACAGACGTGACATTGCCTTTCTGCATCCTCCCTCCCGTGCGCTGCTTCGGCGGCGCCGACCTCGGATCGGCGCGATGACAGGAAGCTCGCTGCCCAATCTGCGGCGACGGAGTCCCGAGTGAAGGCGGGATTACGGCGTCGGATGCGTTCGGAATGGATCGATTCACTACTATTCGGGAGATGTCGCAATGAAGATCAGCATCAACGTCCTCGGCACGACCGTCGCGCTGGCCCTGGCCTCCGCCTCGGCCCACGCCGCGCTCGCGCCGCCGTCGATCGGCACCTCGGCGCCGGGTAATAACGGCCTGTACCTCGCCATTTGGGATTCGGCGGGCAACAACACCGAACTCGTCAACCTCAACTACCTGTATTCCGACGTGACCGCGGCCTCGGGGAACTTGAACCCGAGCGCGCCGAACGCGGCGTTCCAGCTGGCGGCTGCCCCCACGGGCTCGGGCCAGGTGCTGCAGATGAGCTTCGGCGTGATCCCGCAGTTCAGCACGCTGTTCACCTCGGCCAACCTCGGCACGACTGATTACATGGTGCTCGCGCAGCAGCTGGCCAACACCGGCAACGGTGTGGAAACGACGTATGGGAGCGCGCCGCCGCTGTCGTATACGGGAGTGAACACGTACGGGGTAAATATCCAAGGAGAGATTGCGAGCTGGGCAGCTTCGACTTCCGCGGGTATCGCCACGGATACGACCGGGACGGCGACGTTCTCCGTGCAAACGTCTCTCGGCAATGGTCAGATCATCAGTGGTGCATTCGCCGGACAGAGCGTCGGTCAGGCGATCAACTTCTACAACGTGACCGACTCGATCACGACGCACAAGGCCACCGCCACCGCGTACAGCGGCTATTGGTTCCTGTCGAGCACGGGCGTGCTCTCGTACAACGTCCCGGTTTCCGGCGGTGCGCCGGTGCCGCTCCCGGCCGCCGTGTGGCTGTTCGGCAGCGGCCTGCTCGGCATGGCCGGCGTCGCGCGTCGTCGCAAGACGGCCGTCTGAGCAGCGCCTCGCGCGTCCGACCACACTCTGCATCATCGATTTAGGGGAACATTCATGTCTTACTTGAAACATTCGATTCGCGCGGTGCTTACGATCGCCGCCGTCGGTGCCGTGGCCCAGACGGCCTCGGCCCTCGACGTCTCGACCTACAACGCCGCCACGGCGGTCAACGTGTACCTGTCCGGTTCCACGGCGGTCGACAACACGCTGGCCAACACGGCGTTGCAGACGGCGTCTCCGGGTGGCCTGTGCCAGCCGGGCACGGTCGACCAGTACAACATCGGCCCGAAGAGCGGCTACACCAACCGCATGATCTTCTGCTCGGCCTCGGGCAACGCCGGGATCACGGCGGGCACACCGCTCGCGATCTTCAAGGAGTCCACCGTCGGCTCCGCCAACGGCGTCATTCCGCTCTATAACGCGGCCAACGGCCAGCCGTCGGGTGTCAGCTTCATCGACCCGACGAAGATCAGCGACGCGGTCTGCAACGGCACCGACGGCGGCGCCATCGCTGCGAGCGGCACGATCGGCGGCTACACGCTGCACACCTCATGCCCGGCGGCGGACGTGGCCACCAACGTGATTCCGAACGGGGGCTTCGCCGACGTCGAGGCGGCGATTCTCCGTGACCCGACCGGTGCCAAATTGCCCAACGTGTCGAAGGTCCTGACCGCGACCGGCACGGTGGACCAGATCTGGACGGTGCTCCTCACCAAGAATGCGTATTACGCGCTGCAGGCGGCCGAGGGTTATACCTCGCCCTCGGATGCGCCGGCGAATGCTCCTTCGCTGTCCAAGGAGGACATTGCCGGTCTGCTGAGCGGCAACATTTACGGTTGGAGCCAGCTCGGTCTCGCACCGGCCGACGATACGGTGTATCTGTGCCGCCGCGACTTCGGCTCCGGCACGGAAGCCTCGTTCGAGGCC
>DAIDHD010000001.1 GCA_027459765.1 Gammaproteobacteria bacterium
GCGGGGCTGCGGCCGTTCGGCGTCCGGCTGCTCTAAGGGGGAGCGCGACGGCGACCGGGGTCAGCGGGACAGGCCAAGCGCGCGCTTCTCCGCCTCGGACAGGGGTGGCTCGTGCAGCATGCCCTGCGTCTCGCGAACCTCATTGTGCCGCATCGATGAATCGGGCGAGGCGCGATCGGTAATTCCGTCGGCACGTGATTTTAGGTATCGTCCGACGCCACCATGAAGACCTTCGCGATCCGCGGATTGCTGCCCGCCCTGTGCCTGCCGTTGGTGATCGCGACGAACCCGGCGAACGGCGCCGACGGCGCGGTTGCACGCGCCGCCGATCGCGCCACCGTGCAGGAACTCATGGTCACGGTGGTGGACCCTGCGGCCGATACCCTATGGGATTCGGTGGCCTACATCGCCAACGAGCACGGCGTCGAGGATCGCCGCCCGCGCACCGACGCCGAATGGAACGCATTGGCCGCGGCGGCGGACCGGCTGATCGCCGGGGCCCAGCGCCTGCGCGAACCCGGACGGCGGGTCACCGATGCGCCGGGCGGCAACCCCGGGCCCGGCGAGCTGTCGGTGCGGCAGATCGGCGAGCGTCTCGCCGCCGACCCCCGGACCTTCGGGCTCGCCGCGCGCCGGCTGGAGGCGACGGGCCGGCGTGCGCGTGCGGCAATCGCGGCGCACGACCCGGACGGCCTGCTCGCGGCGGGCGGCGAGATCGACGCCGCATGCGAGGCCTGCCACCGCGTGTTCTGGTATCCGGATCAGACCCGGCAAGGCGGCCCCGCGCGATGAGCGGCCTCGACGCCTTTTGTACGTGGCTCGCCGCCACCGCGCCGAGCCAGTGGCTGCAGAACGTCGAGTGGATCGTCCCGGCCGTGCAGACCGTGCACATCCTCTGTGTGGCGGCCGTGGTCGCGAGCGCGCTGATGATCGAGCTGCAAATGCTGCGGGTGGGTGGTCGCGGCGCCGAGGTGGCGGCGATGGCGCGGCGCTTCGGGCCCTTCGTGTGGTGGCCCTTGCCCGTGCTCGCGGCCTCCGGGAGCGTGCTGATCGTCGCCGAGCCCGCCCGCTCGCTCGAGAATCCGGTATTCGTCCTCAAGATGGCTTTGTTGCTGCTCGTGGTCGGCGCGACGGTCGCGGGGATCCGCCCGCTGCGGACCGATCCCGGTTACTGGGAGCGTTCCGCGGGCCGGCGCGCGGGCGCCCGGGTGCTCGGCGCGATCACGCTCGCGCTGTGGGTGGGGATCGTGTTCGCCGGCCGCTGGATCGCCTACGTGCGGGCGGCTTGATCCCATGCTCGACGAGCTGTGCCAACGCCTCGAGGCCACGGCGGTTGCGACGGCGATCCGCGAGGGCAGCGCCTGGTTCCCGTGGATCGAGAGCGTGCACGTGCTCGCGCTCACGCTCGTGGTCGGCTCGATCGCCCACGTCGACCTGCGGCTGATCGGCTTCGTGGGGCGCGGCCGCAGCGTTGCCGACACCACGGCCGCCATGCTGCCGATCACCTGGAGCGCCTTTGTGGTCGCCGCCACCAGCGGCGCGCTGCTGTTCGCATCCAACGCAACCGCCTACGCGCACAACGACTTCTTCCGCGCCAAGATCGCGCTCATCGCGCTTGCGGGCGTGAACATGCTGGCATTCCACGGGCTCGTCGGGCGCGACGCGGCCGGCTGGCGGGACGCGGCATCGACGCCCAGGCGCGCACGCGTGGCCGGCGCGCTGTCGTTGCTGCTGTGGATCGGCGTGGTCGCTTGCGGCCGCTGGATCGGCTTCACCTTGAGCGCCCCGACGTGAGAGGATCGTGGATGATGAGCAAGGACTTGGCATCGATCGCGCCTCGTGGGAGCGCCGGGGCGGGGCGGCGACGCGCGCGGCTGATCCGGCTCGCGGCCTCGCTGGGGTTCGCGAGCATCGCCACGGCGATTCCGCTGCTCGCGGCAACCACGATGAACCCGGCGCCGCAGGCTAAGGACTGGGCGGCGCTCGCCAAGCTGCCGGACTGGAGCGGCGTGTGGACGCCGAACGTCACGGACCAGGAGCGTCGCATCAGCGCCGATCCGGTGCCCTGGAACGCCGCGACGGCGCGCGAGATTCATGCGCTGGAACGGGCCGAAGCGGCCGGGCACCCCAAGGGCCTGTTCGTGAACTGCCTTCCGGAGGGCATGCCCACGTGGATGCTGATCACCCACAACGCTTTCGAGATCCTGTACACGCCCGGACGCGTGACCTTCCTCGGTGAGATGGACGGCAATCGACTGCGGCGCATCTACACCGACGGACGCGGGCACCCGCCGGATCCGGATCCGACCTTTCACGGCCACTCGATCGGTCACTGGGAAGGCGACACCCTGGTGGTGGATACCGTCGGTGTGCTCCCCGAGAGCTACATCGCCGTGAGCGAGGCGGTGGGCGTGCCGAACGATGGCGACATGCATATCGTCGAGCGCATCCGCCTCGAGAAGCCCGACGTGCTGCGTGACGATCTCACCATCACCGCGCCGCACGTGCTCGACCGGCCTTGGACGACCTCGCGGTATTATTTCCGGCAGCGCGCACGCAAGTACGACATCGTCGAGGGCGTGTGCCTGCAGGGCAGCTTCTCGGAAGGCAAGGACGCGGACGGCCACGCCGTGTTCGTGCCGGCACCACAGACCGAAGACGGCAACCTGGCCCCCACGGAGCATTGAGCACCCCACCATGACCGCCCGCATCTCGCTGCAATTGCGCCTCATCGCCCTCGTCGCGCTCACCGGCGGCGCCGGACTCGCGCTCGCGCACCACTCGTTCGCGATGTTCGATTTCGACAAGGTCGAGACCTTTAAAGGCTCGGTCAAGGAATTTCGCTGGACCAATCCGCACGTGGTGCTCCTCGTATCCAAGCCGGCGGCGACGGCCGGCGGGCCCGAAGAGGTCTGGTCGCTGGAATTGACGAGCCCCGGCAACCTCACCCGCGGCGGCTGGTCGCGCACCTCGTTCAAGCCCGGTGATCACATCGAGGTGCAACTGCACCCGTTGCGCGACGGCAAGCACGGCGGCGCCTTCAAGCAGGCCACCTTCCTCGACACCGGCAAGGTGATCTCCTCGAACCTGCGCGCGGCGGAGAAGCCGGGCCTGCAGTGAGGCGCGGACGGCTACTCACCACTGCGGGTCGGGCAGCTCGCTGAAGACCTCTTTCAGCGCCTCGCCCCACCGGCTGCGGATCATGCGGAAGTAGTCGTTCTCCAGATCGATGCTCTTGTGCGTCGCAAGCCGGAACTCGTCGCGGCGGATGACGGCGAGGTCGAGGGGCGGACCCACCGAGAGATTCGAGCGGATGGTGGAGTCCATAGAAACGAGCGCGCACTTGGCGGCCTGGGCGAGGCTGCTGCTGCGGGTGATGACCCGGTCGATGATGGGTTTGCCGTACTTCGATTCGCCCATCTGGAAGTAGGGCGTGTCGATCGAGGACTCGACGAAGTTGCCCGCCGAATAGACGTGGAACAGCCGCGGCTCCTCGCCGCGGATTTGCCCCCCGAGGATGAACGTGCCGTTGAACTCGTGGCCCTGCTCCTTCAGGTGCAGGCCGTCGCGGGCGTGCACCTCGCGCAGCGCGTCGCCGACGATGCGCGCGACCCCGAACATGTTGGCGGCGCCGAAGATGCGGGGCGCGCCGTCCGCGGCACCGTCGACCGGTTCGCGCAGCAGATTGACCACGGCCTGGGTGATGGCCAGATTTCCCGCCGACAGCAGCACGAGCACGCGATCCGGCCGCTGGAAGGTGGTCATCTTGCGGAAAGTGTTGACCTGGTCGACGCCCGCATTGGTGCGGGAATCCGACAACAGCACGAGGCCGGTATCGACGAGCAGTCCGACGCAGTAGGTCATGCTCCACGATTGTACCGAAGTGGGGCGGACGCCGCCCCGCGGCCGGTGGCGCCGCGCTACTGCTGCTGGTTGGCGGACTCGGCCACCAGCACGTTGGCCTCCAGGCGCTCACCGCCACCGCCGCGGCGGACCCCGCGCACGGGCGCGGCATCGAGGTAATCGCGACCCACCGCGAGCCGGCAATAGGGTCCGTATGCGTGTCGGCGGTGCGTGACGTCGAGCGAGAGCCAGCCACGCTCCGCGTCGAGCCAGACGTCGACCCAGGCATGGCTCGCGGCGTCGCTGGTGTCACCGGTGTACAGATAGCCGCTGACGTAGCGTGCCGGAATGCCGAGCGTGCGCGCGCATGCGAGGTAGACGTGGGCCTGGTCCTGGCACACGCCGGCGCGGTTCAGGAACGAGGCTGCCGCGGTGTCGTCGACCTCGCTGCTGCCCGCGCGATAGCGGATGGTCTCGCAGACCGCCTCAGCGAGCGCCTCGGCGCGCGCCAAGGAGTCGGCATGTTGGCGCACGGCCTGCACCGCGAAGTCGCGGATCTCGTCGTTGGGCGCGGTGAGCGCGGTGGCCGCGACGTAGGCGAGCGGCGACAGCGCGGTGTGCTCGAAGCGCAACGGCGTGTCGCTGGTCTCCACCACGCCCTGCGCCACGATGCGGATCTCGCGATGGGGCTCCTCCAGGGTGAGAAGGTGCGCCACGTTGCCGTGGGCATCGATCTGCTCGAGCCGACGGCCCGGCGCGGCGATGCTCCAGGCGAGCGTACGCTGGCAGGGATCGCGGCGCGGCGTCAGCCTCAAGGACTGCACGCTGTACTTGATCGGGTGTTCGTAGCGATAGCGGGTTTCGTGGCGGACGTGCATCTGCATGGAGTCAGCCCTGCGTCGGCGGCACGAGAAAGTCCGATGCGATGCGCTCGCCCAGATCGCGGACCCGGCCGGTGAACTGCGCCAGAAAGCGCGGCAAGCCGCGGATCATCAGATCCTCCATGCGCGAGAAGTACAGCACGCCGTGCATTTCTCCGGCGCGGCGCTCGGTTTCGGCGGACTGCTCATTGGTGACCGAGCGCAGGTTCTGATAAATCTCCTTGCAGCAGCGTAGCAACGAGCGCGGCATGTCGGCGCGCAGGATCAGGAGATCCGCGACGTTGAGCGGCGTGATGGTGCCGCGGTAAACGCGTCGATAGATCTCGAAGGCGGACAGCGCCCGCAGCAGCACGCTCCATTCGAACGGGTCCGGTACAACGCCGGCGTGCGCACCGGGCTCGAGGTCGCCCTGGTGTGCGGTGAGGATGCGGGCGGTGCCATCGGCACGCTCCAGGAATGTGCCGATGCGGCTGAAATAGAACGCCTCGTCGCGCAGCATCGTGCCTATGCTGACGCCGCGTGTGAGGTGCGAGCGCTCCTTCACCCACTCGACGAATTGACCGACATCCACGTCGGCCGGCCCGCGCGCGGCGAGGGCGCGCACCTCCAGCCAGGTGGAGTTGAGCGTCTCCCACAGCTCCGAGGTCAGCGCGCCGCGGACCGCTCGGGCGTTTTCGCGGGCTGCGCGCAGGCAGCTCAGGATGCTGTGATCGTGGTCTCTGTCCAGCGCGACGAACCAGAATACTGCGGTCGGCTCGATCGCCTCGTGGCGGGCGCGATAGGCTTCCTCGATCGACAGCGCACGCATGGTCTCGCGCAGCGAGTCGCGCAGCGTGTCGGCGGCGTGCGGCAGGAGCGACATGCGATAGTGCGCGTCCAGCAGCCGCGCGAGGTTCTCTGCGCGCTCCACGTAGCGCGACATCCAGTAGAGATGGTCGGCCGTACGGCTCAGCATTCGCCTTCCAGAACCCAGGTGTCCTTGGTGCCGCCGCCCTGGGAGGAGTTGACTACCAGCGAGCCTTCGCGCAGCGCCACCCGCGTGAGCCCCCCGGGCACGATGGTGACGTCGCGGCCGGATAGAACGAACGGCCGCAGATCGATGTGCCGCGGGGCGAGACCGCGCGCCGCGAAGGTCGGGCAGGTGGACAGTGCGAGCGTGGGCTGGGCGATGTAGCGCTCGGGGTTGGCGACGATGCGGGCGCGAAAGGCCTCTATTTCGACGCGGGTCGCGGCCGGGCCGATGAGCATGCCGTAGCCGCCGGCGCCGTGCACTTCCTTGACGACGAGGTCCGGAAGGTGTGCGAGCACGTGCGCAAGGTGCTCCGGGTTGCGCAGCGTCCAGGTCGGCACGTTGTCGATGATCGGCGACTCGCCCAGATAGAAGCGGATCATCTCGGGCACGTAGGGATAGATCGACTTGTCGTCGGCGATGCCGGTGCCGACCGCGTTCGCCACGGTGACCCGTCCGGCGCGGCAGGCGGTGAGCAGCCCGGGAACGCCGAGCAATGAATCGGGGCGGAAGGCGAGCGGGTCGAGGAAGTCGTCGTCTATGCGCCGATAGATCACGTCGATGCGCCGCGGTCCGCGGGTGGTGCGCATGTACACGGTCTCGTCGCGCACGAACAGGTCCTGGCCCTCGACCAGTTCTATGCCCATCTGCTGGGCGAGGAAGGCGTGCTCGAAGTACGCGCTGTTGTGCGCACCCGCGGTGAGCAGTACCACCGTCGGATCGGAGACTCCCGTGGGCGCGACACTGCGCAGATTGACGAGCAGCACCTCCGGATAGTGGTCCACGGGGGCGATCCGGTGCGCCGAGAACAGCTCCGGAAACAAGCGCATCATCATCTTGCGGTTCTCGAGCATGTAGGAGACGCCCGAGGGCACACGCAGGTTGTCCTCGAGCACGCGAAACTCGCCGGCCTCGTCGCGCACGATGTCGATGCCGGCGATGTGCGCGTAGATTCCGCCCGGTACGTCGACCCCTTGCATCTCCGGGCGATACTGCGAGTTGCAGAGCACGTCGGTCGCCGGAACGACGCCGGCGGCGAGGATGTTCTGCTCGTGGTAGACGTCGTGGATGAAGGCATTGAGGGCACGCACCCGCTGGGTCAGGCCGTCTTGCAGCCGCTGCCAGTCGGTGCGCGGCAGCACGCGCGGCACGATGTCGAACGGAATCAGCCGCTCGGCTCCCTCCTCCTGACCGTACACGGCGAAGGTGATGCCAACGCGGTGGAAAAGCGCGTCCGCCTCGGCGCGCTTCTGTGCCAGCCGCTCGGCGGGTTGGCGTGCGAGCCATTCGCCGTAGCGTCGGTAGTTGGCGCGCACGGAGCCGTCGGCGGCGTGCATTTCGTCGTATGGCGTGAGTCGCAAGATTCCCCCTGCGGTGATGCAGGCGAATTGCGTGCCAGACCCGACTTTTACCCGTAGATCATGCACTTATGCCTGCACGGGGTGGCGCGCCGCATCGTCATGCGGCATGCCCGTGCGCCAAAATGGTGCGTCTGGCACCACCCGGCGCGAGATCACTCCACGGTGACGCTCTTGGCGAGATTGCGCGGCTGATCCACGTCGGTGCCCTTGAGCACCGCCACGTGATAGGCGAGCAGTTGCAGCGGCACGGAGAACAGCACCGGCGCCTGCAGCGGGGTCGCGGCCACCGGCAGGTGCACCACCGTGGTGTCGGCGTCGCTGGCGAGCCCCGCCAGCGAGTCGGCGAACACGATCAGCCGGCCGCCGCGGGCGCGCACCTCCTGCAGGTTCGACTTGAGCTTCTCGAGGAGCTCGTCGTTCGGCGCCACCGCGATCACCGGCATTGCCTCGTCGACCAGCGCGAGCGGCCCGTGCTTGAGCTCGGCCGCGGCATACCCTTCCGCGTGGATGTAGGAGATTTCCTTGAGCTTGAGGGCGCCTTCCAGCGCGATCGCCTGCAGCGGACCGCGGCCGAGGAAGAGCGCGTGCCGCTTGTCGACCAGCCGCTCGGCGAGCGCCGCGATGGCCGGATCGATTTCCAGGGTCTTCTCGACCAGGCTCGGCAGGTGCAGAAGCTCCGCCACCAGCGTGCGTTCCGCGTCCGGATCGAGGCCGTGGCGCTTCGCGAGCGCCACCACCAGCAGGCCGACCGCCGTGAGCTGGGTGGTGAACGCCTTGGTGGATGCCACGCCGATTTCCGGCCCCGCGCGAGTGAGCAGCACGAGCTCGGCGTCGCGCACCATGGAGCTCTCGGCGACGTTGCAGATGGCGAGCGTCGAGAGATAGCCCGCCTTCCTGGCGATGCGCAGCGCGCCGAGGGTGTCGGCGGTCTCGCCTGACTGCGACAGCGTGACGAACAGCGTATCGGGAGTGATCACCGGTTGCCGGTAGCGGTACTCGCTCGCGATCTCCACCCGCGCCGGCAGCCGGCAGTAGCGCTCGATCAGATAGCTAGCCACGAGGCCGGCGTGAAAGCTCGTACCACAGGCCGCTATGTGCACCGCCTTGACGCGGTCGAAGACCGCGGCGGCCGCCGGGCCGAAGGCGGCGTCGAGCAGGCGCGCACCCGTCACACGCTCCTCGAGAGTCTGGGCAATGGCCCGCGGCTGCTCGTGGATCTCCTTGAGCATGAAGTGCCGGTACGGTCCGCGTTCGACGGCATCGGCGGGGAGCTCGCTCTCGCGCACCGGCCGGGTGACGCTGCGGCCCGCGCGGTCGACGATCTTCACCGACAGGCGCCGCACCTCGGCGACGTCGCCTTCCTCCAGGAACACGAAGCGGCGCGTCACCGGCAGCAGCGCCGCCACGTCGGAGGCGACGAAGTTCTCCTCGATGCCCAGGCCGATCACCACCGGACAGCCCTCGCGCGCCACGACGATGCACTCGGGATCCCGTTCGGCGACCACCGCAATGGCGTAGGCGCCGTGCAGATCGGCCACGGTCCTGCGCACCGCCGTGAACAGGTCAGGCGCGGAACGCGCGTGGTGGTGCACGCGGTGCGCGATCACCTCGGTGTCGGTCTCGGAATCGAAGGAGTAGCCGAGATCCAGCAGACCGGCACGCAGCGCCTCGTGATTCTCGATGATGCCGTTGTGCACGATGGCGATGCCGTCGCGCGACACGTGCGGGTGCGCATTGGCGGTGGTGGGCAGGCCGTGCGTCGCCCAACGCGTGTGCGCGATGCCCACCGAGCCCTGCAACGGCGATGATGCGATCGCGTCGGCGAGCGCCTTGACCTTGCCGACGGTGCGCACCCGCTCGAGGCGGCCGCTGCCGCCGAGCACGGCGAGACCGGCGGAGTCGTAGCCGCGGTACTCGAGGCGCCGCAGGCCCTCGAGCAGGATGGGGATGATGTTGCGTTCCGCGGTGACGCCGACGATGCCGCACATGGTGCTGTGAACGCCTCTGCCCGACGGACAGGTGACTTGTGGAGATCCGCTAGTTTGCCCGACGTCCGGCGACGACGCCATGCACCGCAGCCGGACGCACCGCCGCCAGCGGCAGGTACACCGTAAAGGCGGAGCCGACGCCCTCCTCGCTCTGCACATCGACGCTGCCGCCATGCAATTCCACGGCCATCGCGACCAGGTGCAACCCCACCCCCGAACCGGCGATGCCCGTGGCGTTGGTGCCGCGGAAGTAGCGCTCGAACAGAAACTGCCGGTCGGCGCGCGGAACACCGATGCCGCGGTCGCGTACCACCACGCGCAGCGCCTCGTCGGCGACGGCGTCGACCTGAAAGTCCACCGGGCTGCCGGGCGCGGAAAATTTCAGCGCGTTGGACAACAGGTTGCTGAATACCGCGAACAGCAACGCCGGATCGCCGTACATGCGCATGGGGAGCGTACCGATCCGAGGGTGGATGTCGGTCCCCCGCGAAGTCTCCTGGTGGAGCCGGCAAACGTCGGCGAGGAGGGGCGCTGGATCGAACTCGACGGGCTGGTACACCCGCGGGTCGTCGAGCAGACGCGAGGTGTCGAGCAAACTGTCGATGATGTGCGTGAGTCTGGACACCGCATCCCGGATGCGTGAGGCGCGCTCCTGCACGTCGGCAGGTTCCAGCCGATCCTTCATGCGGATCAGGCGCTGGGCGTGCGCATCGATCACCGTCAGCGGCGTGCGGAATTCATGCGACGCGAGGGCGAGGAAGTTGCGTTGCTGCTGCGTCAGCCGGCGCTCTCCCTGCAGGGCTTCCTCGAGCGTGGCGGTTTGTTCGGCGAGCAGCCGGCGACTCGCGGCCAGGGCGGTCGCGTCGTCGCGAAAGACCTTGATCGAGCGCGCCATTTCGCCGATCTCATCGATGCGATCTGCGTGGGGAACCTCCACGCCGGTATCGTGGGCGGCAATGGCATGCAGGGTAACCGCGAGCCGGCGCATGGGGTCGGATACCGACCGGACTATGTAGAGCACGGTGGCGAGCGCGAGCGCGGTGGCGAACAGCATGGCGAGGCCGATCAAGCGGCGGTCGCGCTGGTAGGCGGCCAGGGCGCGTGAGCTCGCCTGATTGGCCTCGACACCGGCGCGTTCGGTCAAACGGCCGAGGGCGTCGCTCGCGGCGTCGAAAGCGGTCCTGGAATCGCTCATGTAGAGATTGATGGCGCCTTCGCGGTCGCCCTCACGAGCCGCGGCCAGCGTACGCGCGGCGAACGCCTCATAGGCGCGCCAGTAGGCGGCGAACTCGTCGTATGCCCGTCGGTCGCCCGGATCGTGCGGCCGGGATTCGTAGCCGTGTTGCGCAAATTCGACTGCGGCGGCGAGCCGCGCAATGTCGCCCTGCGCAGCCGACTGCTCGACCGGCCCGCGCGCCAGGATGTCCGTGCCTTCGGCTGCGCGATAGTCGGACATGAAATTATTGAGATCGCCAATGAGGGCGATGTCCTGGAGCCAGCGGGTACGGATCTCATCGGCGACCCGGTTGGCATCGCCGAGCTGTTCGATCCCGAAGGTGCCGACGCCGACGATGAGGACCAGAAAGAGCAGCGCGGCCGCCGACAGCCGCCAGCGGATCGAGCGCGTACCGATGGGCCGGCTGGACCTGGATTCGCTCACGCTCAGGGTTCGATGAGCCGCTCCGACACGGCGCGTACGGCGGCCTGGATGCGGGTCGCGACGTTGAGCTTGCGGCAGGCCATCTCGACGTGGAAATCCACGGTGCGCTTGCTCGTACCGATTATCTGGGCGATTTCAGCCGAGGTCTTGCCACGGGCCGCCCAGGTGAGGCACTCCATCTCACGCGTGCTGAGCGGCGTGCCGGGCGCGAGTTCGTCACGTGCGCTGCGCGCCAAGCGCGCGTCGATGATCGCCGCCAGAATGTCGAAGTCGATGGGCTTGACGACGTAGTCGTCGGCACCGAGGCGCCTGCCACGCAGCTCGTGTTCGCGGTCGCCCAGTGCCGTAAGGAACACGAACGGGACGGTCGCGTGCCGCGGCGAAGACGCCGCCAGACGTTCGAGCAGGTCGAAGCCGTTCATGACCGGCATGCTGACGTCGCACAGCACGAGGTCGGGCGTCTCGCGCACGATGGTATCGAGCCCCGCAGCGCCGTCCTCCGCGAGCAACATGCGAAAGCCGCGCTCGGTGAACTCCTCGGCGATCAGCGCCGCGGTCTCACGGTCGTCCTCGATGCACACCAGGGTCTTGGCAGACGCCACCATGGCCGGGAGTCTAGCGCGATGACGGAGCCGTCGCGGGGCGGGTAGCGGTGCCCCGGCCCGCGGCGTGCGCGGCGGGACTGCGTCCGCGGGGGGCCCCCGACGGCACCGGTTTCGCGCCGGAGTGCGTGACGGCGACGGCCGGGCGTGCCGCAGTGGTCGGGCGTGCCGCAGTGGTCGGGCGTAGCGCGGTGGCCGGGCGGAAGCCAGCGGGTCGCGGGCGTGCCGTCGGCATCCAGCGCGGCAGCGGGGTCGCGGCGGAGCGTACCGGAAAATCAGGTCGCCGGGCCAGCGGCAGGCTCGAGGCGCCGACCGACGCAGGGCGCAAGGGCGAGGACGTCACCGCTCGCGCGCGCATCGCGAGCGTGCCAGGCGTCGGCGCCGCTTGCGTGGACGCGGCCAACCAGCCGGCTGCCATCAAGGCGCAGATGCTGCGAGACCAGGTCATCCATTCAATCCCGCGCCGGAGTGCAGAGAATTGCGTTGCGACAACACGAGCGTCTGCAACGCCGGCACCACCACGAGCAGTAGCAGCGGGCCGAGCAACATGCCACCCACGACGACGGTCGCCAGCGGTCGCTGCACCTGGCTGCCGACGCCGTTCGAAATGGCGGCCGGGAAAAGGCCGATACCGGCCGAGAACGCGGTCATGAGCATGGGTCGCATGCGCTGTTCGGCCGCCTTGAACATGGCCTCGACGCTGGTGTCCCCGCCGAGACGCAGCTGGTTGTAATAGGTAATGAGCAGGATGCCGTTCATGACGGAAACACCAAACAAGGAGATGAAGCCGATCGCCGCGGAGATGCTGAACGGCAGTCCGGCCACGAACAGGGCGAGCACGCCGCCGCCGATGGCGAAGGGGATGCCCGAGAGCGCGAGAAGCGCGTCCTTCAGCGAGTTGAAGAGCGTGTACAGGAGCATGAGGATCAGCACCAGGCTGATCGGTACGACGATCTCCAGGCGCTCGCGCGCCTCGTTCAGGTCCTCGAACTCGCCGGCCCAGACCAGTCGGTAGCCGGTCGGCAGGTGCACGTTGCGCGCGATGCGCGCCTGCGCGTCGGCCACGGTACCGCCAAGGTCACGGTCGCGGACGCTGAACTTGATCGGAATGTAGCGCTTGGTGCCCTCGTGGTAGATGTACGATGCGCCGGTGTCGATCTGCAGGGCGGCGAGGTCCTTGAGCGGCACGTACGCGACCGTGCCGCTCGGGGTGACGTAGCCCACCTTCACGTTGCCGATGGCCGTGAGGCTGTTGCGGGCCTCGGGCGGGAAGCGCACCGTGAGATTGAACTGCCGGTCGCCCTCGAGCACCGTGGTGGCGACGGCGCCGCCCAGCGCCGCCTGGATGGCGGTGTTCACGTCACCCGTGTTCAGGCCGTAACGCGCCGCCTTCTCGCGGTCGATGCGGATGTCGAGATTGGGCTGGCCGAGCACGCGGAACACGCCGAGATCCGCCACGCCGGGCACCTTCGCCATCTCGGCCTCGATCCGTGTCGCAAGGTCCTCGAGCGTGTCGAGGTTCGGGCCGATGATCTTGACCGAGTTCGCGCCCTTGACGCCGGAGATGGCCTCCTCGACGTTGTCCTGGATGTATTGCGAGAAGTTGAATCCCACGCCGGGCAGGGCGTCGGCGAACTCCTTCTGCAGGGTGGCGGTCAGCTTCTCTTTGGTCAGACCGCGCGGCCACTCGTCGAAGTTCTTCAACGGCACGAACAGCTCGACGTTCGAGAGCGGCGAAGCGTCGCTGCCGTTGTCGGGACGGCCGTGCTGGGACACCACCGTGAGCACCTCCGGATGGCGCAACAAGATCTCGCGCATCTTGCGGGTCGCCTCGGTACCGGCGTCGAGCGACATGGTCGGCGGCATGGAGGCGCGGATCCAGAAGTTGCCTTCTTCGAGCGCCGGCAGGAACTCCGAGCCCAGGAAATTCATGAGCACGCCGACGCCGACGAGGAATCCCACCCCCAAACCGACCACGAGCTTGCGCCGCGCGAGCGCCCACGCGAGCACCGGCGAATAGACGCGGCGGATCTGGCGCACCACCACCGTCTCGACTTCCTTGACCCGATCCGGCATGAGCAGCGAGGCGAGCACCGGCGTGACGGTGAAGGTGGCGAGCAGTGCGCCGGCGAGGGCGTAGCCGTAGGTGCGCGCCATGGGGCCGAAGATCTGTCCCTCCACACCCTGCATGGTGAACAAGGGCGTGAACGCGGCGACGGTGATGAGCACCGAGAACAACACCGCGCGGTCGACCTGCAGCGCACTCGCGAAGATGGTGCGCAGGCGCGTGGTCCAGGCGAAGGGCTGCGAGCCCGCCATGCTAGGATCGGCGCCGAACTCCTGCTGCGCAAGCGCTGCGAGCAGCTGACCGCCGTGGGCGGTGTCACCCTGCAGATTGCGGAAGATGTTCTCCATGAGAATCACCGCCGAGTCGACGATGATCCCGAAATCGACGGCGCCGATGGACAGGAGGTTGGCGTCTTCGCCGCGCAGCACGAGGATGATGATGCTGAACAGCAGCGCGAACGGAATGTTCACGCCCACGATCACCGCGCTGCGCAGGTCGCCCAGGAAGATCCATTGGATCAGGAACACCAATAGACAGCCGAAGATCAGGTTGTGGAACACCGTGTGGGTGGTGACCGCGACCAGACTGGTGCGATCGTAGAAGGGCACGATGCGCACGCCGGGCGGCAGGGAGCCGTCGACGTTCATCTTCGCGACCTCGGCCTTGATGCGCGGCACGATGTCGTTCGTGTGCTGCGTACGGCCCATGACGACGATCGCCGCAGCGACATCGTCGTCGTGGTCGCGTCCGGCGATGCCAAGGCGCGGCACGTACCCGACGCGCACGCGTGCGACGTCCTTGACCCGTATCGGCACACCGTTGACCTGGGCGAGTACGATGTTCTCGATATCGCGGGTGCGCGTGCCCTGCGTGAGGTCCTCGGCACCGCCGCTGTCGATCAACCCCAAGCCGCGGATGTTGATCGACTGCTCGCCGATGGTGACCTCGCGCCCGCCGACGTTCACGTTGCCGTTGGCGAGCGCAGTGGTGAGCTGTCCGAGCGTTATGCCGTATCCCTGTAGTCGCTGCGGATCGGCTTCGACCTCGAATTCCTTGGTCGTGCCGCCCCAGCTGTTGATCGCCACCACGCCAGGGATGGTGGCGAGGCGCCGCAGCACCACCCAGTCCTGGACGGTTCGCAAGTTGGTCAGCCCGAAGTTCGGAGGGCCCACCAGCTGGTAACGATAGACCTCGCCGACCAGGCTCGACTGCTGGATCTGCGGCACCTGATTGCCCGGCAAATTCACGTTCTGCTGCAGGCTGAGCGCAGCCTGGGTATAGGCGAAGTAGTAGTCCACGCCGTACTTGAAAGTCACCCGTACGAACGACAGGCCGTAGAAGGAGGTGGAGCGGATGTTGGCGATGCCGGGCGTGGAGTACAGCCCGATCTCCATGGGCGTGGTGTAGTAGCGCTCCATTTCCTCCGCTGACAGGCCCGGCGCCTGCGCAGTGATCTCGAGGATCACGGGTGCGGGATTCGGATAGGCCTCGACGTTGAGCCTGGAGACGGCGATCAGCCCTGCGCCGAGGAACAACACGAGGCCCATCAGGACGATGGGCCGGTGGGTGAGGACGAAGGCCAGAATTCGCTTCAACATGGGCGCGACTCAGTCGCCCGCCTGACTGCCGTAGAGGATGTTGCTCAGCAGGATGGCGCCGCGGGTGACCGCGCGCTCGCCGGCGCGCACGCCCTCGAGAATCTGGTCGTAGCCGTCCTCCTGCAGACCGATACGCACCGCGCGCCGCTCGAAGCGACGACCGTCGGTGGTCACCCACGCGGAGTAGCTGCCATCGCCCTCGCGCACCACGCCGGCCTGCGGCAGGGCCACGGTCTCGACCGGATCGGCGACGCGGATGCGAAAGGTCGCGAGCATGCCCGGGCGCAGCAGGTCTTTCGGGTCCGGCACCTCGGCGCGCACCATGGTGGTGTGCGTGGTCGGGTCGACGTTCGCACCGATTGTCTTGACCGTGGCCGAGAACTCGCGTTCACCGAGGGCGGCGACGCGCACGGTCATCGGCTGGCCGACCCGCACCAGCGGCAGGTCGCTCTCCGGCACTGCAGCGATCATCCACAGCCCGCCGAGAGCGGCGACCGTAAACGGCGGCGGCGGATTGCCGGGCTGGAGGTAGAGGCCAGGCTGAACCGCACGGGTAGCGATGCGGCCGTCGATCGGACTCGGGATCACCAGGATCGAGTCGGCGTGGCGGCTCTTGATGATGGCATCGACCTCGGCATCGCTCTTGCCGAAAAGGCGTACTGCATCGCGCGCGGTCGCGAGCGCACCGGCCGCGGCCATCTCGTCCGAAACCGCCTGTTGATAGTCCTTTTGCGCCAGTCCCTCGTGCTCGTAGAGATCCTTGGCACGTTCGAGCGCGGCGCGGGTCAGTTCCGCGTTCGCCGCCGCCGCAATGAGCGTCGACTCCGCCTGCAGCAGGTCGGGACTGTCGATGGTGTAGAGCACCTGGCCGCGGTGCACGCCGTCGCCGACGTCCACCAGGGCGCGCACCACGCGGCCGGCGTAGGGGGAATAGACCGCCACGGTGCGGTTCTCGTCGAAATCGATGGACCCCACCGCAGCGCGCTCCTGCGTGAACGGTCGCGTACCCGCCTCGGCGACGGTGACTGCGGCAGCCTGCTCGGCACTCAGCGTCACGACATTAGGCACCGCGGCGGGCTTTGGCGCCGCAGGCGGTTCACGGGAGCAGCCGCTCACACCGGCAAGGCCGAGGAGCGCAACCGCGAGACCCGCGTTCAGCGCCGCTGTGCCGGCGCGCCGCGGAAAATTGGCGGACATGACTTAAGTCTCCAGACTCGAGGAGGGCGACATCATCCGAAGCCAGGCGCGTGAACGTCTACTGTGATCCTTCACAGTGACCCCGATTGCACGGACCGTCCTATACTCTCGCGCATGGCCGCAAACGTCCGCAACCTCGATGTGGTGCTTGCCGTCGCGGTCGCCGCCGTGCTGTCGGCGGCGTGCGTGGGGCCCAACTTTCATCGGCCGGCAGCGCCGGCGGGCGCCGGCTATGCGCCCACGCCCTGGCCGGAGCGGACCGCGGCCGCGCCCGTGGCAGGCGGCGAGTCGCAGCGGTTCGCCGGCGACCATCCGGTAGGCGGTCGCTGGTGGCGGGAATTCGGCAGCGAACCGCTCGATGCGTTGGTCGAGCGGGCGCTGGCGCGCAATCCGACGATACGGGCGGCGCAGGCCGCCTTGCGTCAGGCGCAGGAATTGGAATTGGCGCAGCGGGGATTCTTCTACCCCGCGCTCGGCCTCGGCTACGCCTTCGAGCGCCAGAAGGTGGCGGGCAACCTCTCCAACAGCGTGGCACCCGGGGTGCAGGGCAACGGCACGGTGATCGCGCCGGTTCAGAACCCGAGCGCAATCCCGCACAACCAGCCGTTGTATTACAACTTTCACACCGCGCAGCTCTCGGTGGGCTACACGCCCGACGTCTTCGGCGCCAATGCACGCGCGGTCGAGGCGCTCGCGGCGGGCACGGAGGCCCAGCGTTTCGCACTCGACGCGGCGTACGTGGCGCTGGCCGCCAACGTGGTGGGGGCCGCCATCCAGGAGGCGGCCACGCGGGAGCAGATCGCCGCGGTGGACGCCATCATTGAGCAGAACCGGCACGCGCTGGAGATTCTCGAGCGCCAGCTGGCCGACGGCTACGCCATGCGGGCAGACGTCGCCGCGCAGGAAGCGCAGCTCGCCCAGGCGGCGGCCTTGCGGCCACCGCTCGAGAAGCAGCTCGAACAGACCCGAGATCTGCTGCGCGCGCTGGTCGGCAACCTGCCCAACCAGGAGCTGGAGGAGACCTTTCGACTCGACCAGTTGCACCTGCCGGCGGAGTTGCCGGTTTCGGTCCCCTCGGCGCTGATAGCGCAACGGCCGGACGTGCGCGCCGCCGAGGCGCTGCTGCACGCCGCCAACGCCGATGTCGGCGTAGCGGTGGCCGCGCGCTTTCCGCAGTTCTCGATCACCGGCGCGGTGGGCGGGACCGCCACCGAGTTTTCGCAGATGTTCGCCTCCGGTGGCCCGTTCTGGAACCTGATCGGCGGCGTGACGCAGCCCGTATTCGTGGGCGGCACGCTGCTGCACCGGCAGCGGGCGGCCGAGGAGGGCCTGAGGCAGGCGGCTGCGCAGTACCAGGCCGCCGTGTTGGCCGCATATCAGGACGTGGCCGACACGTTGCACGCGGTCATTGCGGATGCGGACGGCCTGCGTGCGGCCGCCGACTACGAAACGGCCGCGCGGGTCGAGCTCGACGTGGCCCGCAAGCAGCGGCGAGCCGGCCTCATCGGCGAGCTCGTGCTGCTGCAGGCGGAGCAGGCCTACCAGCAGGCGCTGATCAGTCGCGTCCAGGCACAGGGGCTGCGCTTCGCCGACGCCACCGCTCTGTACGTGGCACTCGGCGGTGGCTGGTGGCAAAAGGACGCACCGCCGCTCGCCCTCAAATAGGCGAACGTCAGAAATGGAACACCGCGTCCATGGCGAACATCGCCTGGGAACGCTTGCCGCCGTTTTGCGGGAAGCTCAACGAGCGGCCGCCGCTGGTATAGGTGCAGGTCGACACCCCGGTCAGCGCCGGTACGTAGCACGGATTGTCATAGGCGAACCCCGTGATGGCCGCGTTCGGCGCCGACACCTGCCGCTCGTAGCGGGCTTCGGGGCGCAGCTCGAGCGCATCGCCGACCCAGTGCGTATAGCCTAAGTCGAATTCGACGAACCGGCCCTTGAAGCCGGTGCGCTGGCCCGTGGCGTCGTCGAAATAGTCGCTGCGCCAGGTGACGATGTCGTGCGGGCCGACGGTGTAGTTGACGTAATTCACGAACGCCCACTCGTGCGAGGTGCAGGTGACGGCGCCCGGATTGCTGCACTGGGCACCGGACGGGGCGCCGATGTTGTATTCGGGCGGCGGGAACATCGCCGCGAGAATCGCCGCGCCCTGCGGGTTGAGGATGTTGGGCGTGTCCTTCTGCCACATGTACCAGGCCTCCGTGTCGATGTGCCAGTGCTCGTCGAACTTGTGATACCAGGTGAGCACGGCGTGCTGCACGTTGTTCCAGCCGAATTTCTGGCTGTTGAGCCCGTTCATGCAGGGGTATAGCGCGTCGTTGCCCGAGTCCGTGGTGTAGATCACGCAGGCCGCCGGCGTGAACTGCCGCAGGCCCTTGTCGGTGGGCGCGATGTCGTTGCCCGCCGACACCTCGAGCTGCACCTTCCAGTTCTTGTCGAGCATGGTGGTGGAGACGATGCCGTGCTGGGTGTACGGGTCGTAGGTATAGAGCAGCGAGTGGCTGTAGGTGATGTTGTTCGGGGCGAGCTGGGCTTCGATGTCGGGAATGGAAATGTAGCGTCCGATGCGTAGATTCTCGCCCTCGAAGAAGTTCGGAAAGTAGAAATCGAGGTAGTACATCACCGGGTCGAAGCCGTAGAGCCGCTCGTACCGGGTGTACTGGTTGCTCAGAATGCCGTTCGAGAAGGTGTACTTGTAATCGCTGCCGTACAGCAGCGCGACCCGAAAGCCCCAGTCGGCGTGGTCGCGCTGGATCTCGTCCGGCGTGCGCTCGACGTAGAACGCGGCCTGGTCGAGCTGCACGGTATTGGGCTGGTAGGAGTAGGCCGCCGGATAATTGCCGCCGGTACCCGTGATCTTGTTGAAGCCGAGGTTCGAGGTGCTGATGTTGCCGCCGGGCTGCAGCCAGCCGTAGAGCGTCACACGGCTGTCATACCAGGACTTGCCGTGCGGCCCGCAGTAGATCGCGTCGGTGAGCGCGTTGCCGTAGCGGTTTTCGTAGCCGATGAGATTGGTGCCGCCCTCGTTCCAAACGGCATAAGGCCAGGGCGGGTTCGACACGGGAGGAGCCGGCAGATCCGCGCGGTGGCCGGCCGCCTCGGCGTCGAAAGGCGCGTTCGGATCGGGCGTCGCCGCCGGCACATCGCCCGTGAACAGGTGCCGCTGGTAACTCTGCGCGAGCCGCGTCCAAAAGCCTAAGTCCGCGGAGCCCTTGGCACAGCCGTCGATGGGCCCGGAATCGGCCATGGCCAACGGCGCGGCAAGAGTGAGCGACACGGCGAGCAGCCAGGGCGAGAGGCGTGGCGCGAACATGGGGCAACCTCGTGATCGAGGCGCCACACTATAGGAATCGGCGCGAAAAGCCGCTGCGGGAAACCGCGCCCGTGGTGTAAAGAACCCGTAATTTCGCGTCGTGGCGTGGCTGCGGCCGCTGCGTGCCGATGACTGCCGTTCGCGGCTCACGGGCACTCCGTTCAGTCGTCGCGGGACGGGGTGTCCTTCGGCTTGGACGGAGCCGTGGCGCCGGCGAGCTTGGCGTCGATCGCGGCATCGCGCGCCGTCGCGTCCAGTTTGCCGGGGCGCCGCCAGCCCTCGACCGTGACCTGCGGTGCGCGGGTCAGCACGAGCTTGCCCGGCGGCACGTTCTGCGCAATGGTCGAGCCCGCGCCCGTGGTCGAGCCCGCGCCGATGCGCACGGGCGCGACCATCATGGTGCCGGAGCCGATGAACGCGCCATCCTCGATCACCGTCGGCCACTTGTTGGCGCCGTCGTAGTTGCAGGTGATGCTGCCGGCGCCGACGTTGACGTTCGCACCGACCCGCGAGTCGCCGATGTAGGTGAGGTGATTGGCCTTGCTGCCGGCGCCGATCCGGCTCGCCTTGACCTCGACGAAATTGCCGATGTGCACATCGTCGTGCAACTCCGCGCCCGGCCGCAGCCGCGCGAACGGCCCGATCCGGCAGCGCCGGGCGATGGTGCTCTCCTCGAGGAAACAATGGCCGACGATCTCGGTGTCGTCGCCTACGCTGGTGTCGCGTAGCACGCAGTTCGGTCCGATGCGCACTCGATCACCGAGCACGACCCTGCCCTCGAACACCGCATTGACGTCGATGACGACGTCGCGGCCGACGGTGAGCTCGCCGCGCACGTCGATCCGCGCGGGGTCGACGAGCGTCGCCCCGGCGCGCATCAGGTCGGTCGCGCGGCGCCGGCGCAAGCGCGCCTCGGCGAGTGCGAGCTGCTCGCGATCGTTGACGCCGAGAACGTCGGCCTCGTCGTCGGCCGGCACGGCGGCCACCGGGTAGCCGCTCTGCACCGCCGCGGCAACCACGTCGGTCAAATAGAACTCGCCCTGGGAATTGTCGTTGCGCAGGCCGAGGAGCCAGGCTCGCAGGGACGCGGCGCGCGCGGCGAGCAGGCCGGTGTTGATCTCGCTGATGGCGCGCTCGGCTTCGGACGCATCGCGGTGCTCGACGATGGCGCGCACGGCGCCGCCCGGTGCGCGTACCACGCGCCCGTAGCCGGTGGGGTCGCGCGCCTCGACGGTGAGGACGGCGAGCGCGCCCGCGCCGCCACCCGCGCCGGGGCCGGCGCCCGTCTCGGCTGCCGCGAGGAGCCGCCGCAATGTGTCTTCGGTGACCAGGGGCACGTCGCCGTACAGCACCAGCACCGTGTGGTCGTCGGGCACCAAGGGCAACGCCTGCATCACCGCGTGGCCGGTGCCGAGCTGGGCGTGCTGCGCCACCCACTCGACCGGCGCATCGGCGAGGCGCGCCTGCACCTGGGAACCGCCGTGGCCGAAGACGACGTAGACGGCGTCCGGCGCGAGTCGGCGGGCGGTGGCGATGACGTGTTCGAGCAGTGGTGCGCCGCCGAGCGGCTGCAGCACCTTGGGCAGGTCGGAGTTCATCCGCTTGCCCTGTCCCGCGGCGAGTATGACGACGGAGAGCGGCATGCGGACGAGTTGCGGCGGCGCTGCGGCTAGCGCTTCTTGCGCAATCGCTCGATGGCGCGCAACTGCGCGGCCGCGCGCACGAGTTCGCTCTGCGCCTCGGCGAGCTCCAGCTTGTCGGTGCGCTCGCGGATGGCGTCCTCGGCGCGCTTTTTGGCTTCGATCGCGGCCGCCTCGTCGAGGTCGTGGGCGCGCACCGCGGTGTCGGCGAGCACCGTCACCGCGTACGGCTGGATCTCGATGGTGCCGCCACCGACGAAGAAGTCGTGTTCCTCGCCGCCGCTCTGCACGCGGACCTCACCGGCCTTGAGCGTGGTGAGCAGCGGCGCGTGCCGCGGGGCGATGCCGAGTTCGCCCTCGCGCGCGGGCACAAACACCATGCTCGCCTCGCCGGAGAACAGCTGCCCTTCGGGGCTCACAATATCGACGTGGATGGTATGGGCCATGGGGGCTTACTGCAGCGTCTTGGCCTTCTCGACCGCCTCTTCGATGGCGCCGACCATGTAGAACGCCTGCTCCGGCAGGTGATCATACTCGCCGGCAAGGATCGCCTTGAAGCCGCGGATGGTGTCCTTGAGCGACACGTACTTGCCCGGCGAGCCGGTGAACACCTCGGCGACGTGGAAGGGCTGCGACAGGAAGCGCTGGATCTTGCGGGCGCGGTACACCGTGAGCTTGTCCTCCTCGGACAACTCGTCCATGCCGAGGATGGCGATGATGTCCTGCAGCTCCTTATAGCGCTGCAACACGGCCTGCACGCCGCGCGCCGTGTTGTAGTGCTCTTCGCCGACCACCAGCGGATCGAGCATGCGGCTGGTGGAGTCGAGCGGGTCCACCGCCGGGTAGATGCCGAGCGCGGCGATCTGCCGCGACAGGGTGACGGTCGAGTCGAGGTGCGCGAACGTGGTCGCCGGCGACGGGTCGGTGAGGTCGTCCGCGGGCACGTACACCGCCTGGATCGAGGTGATCGAGCCGGTCTTGGTGGAGGTGATGCGCTCCTGCAGCACGCCCATCTCCTCGGCCAGGGTGGGCTGGTAACCCACCGCGGAGGGCATGCGCCCGAGCAGCGCCGACACCTCGGTGCCCGCGAGCGTGTAGCGGTAGATGTTGTCGATGAACAGCAGCACGTCGCGGCCCTTGCCACCGGCCTGGCGTTCGTCGCGGAAGTACTCGGCCATGGTGAGGCCGGTGAGCGCGACACGCAGACGGTTGCCCGGCGGCTCGTTCATCTGGCCGTAAACCATCGCCACCTTCGAGTTCTCGAGGTTGTCGAGATCGACGACCTTGGAATCGGCCATCTCGTGGTAGAAGTCGTTGCCCTCGCGGGTGCGCTCGCCGACGCCGGCGAACACCGAGAGACCGGAATGGGCCTTGGCGATGTTGTTGATCAGCTCGAGCATGTTGACGGTCTTGCCGACGCCGGCGCCGCCGAACAGGCCGACCTTGCCGCCCTTCGCGAACGGCACCAACAGGTCGATGACCTTGATGCCGGTCTCCAGCAGATCCTGCGCACCGGATTGTTCGTCGTAAGACGGTGCCGGGCGGTGGATTTCCCAGTGCTCGGCGGCGTTCACGGGCCCGCGCTCGTCCTGCGGATTGCCGAGCACGTCCATGATGCGCCCGAGGGTCGCCTTGCCCACCGGCACGGCAATCCCACGGCCGGTGGCGGTCACGGCGAGACCGCGCCGCAAACCCTCGGAGGGGCCCATGGCGATGGTGCGCACGATGCCGTCGCCGAGCTGCTGCTGCACTTCCAGCGTGAGGCCGACGCCGTCGATCGTGAGCGCGTCGTAGACCTTCGGGATCTGGTCGCGCGGGAACTCCACGTCGATGACCGCCCCAATGATTTGTACGATTTTTCCGCTGGACATGCTTGAAAACCCTCTAGACTGCCGCGGCCCCGCCGACGATCTCCGACAGTTCCTTGGTGATCGCGGCCTGGCGGGCCTTGTTGTAGATCAATTGGAGGTCGCCGATGAGCTTGCCCGCGTTGTCGGACGCGCTCTTCATGGCGACCATGCGCGCCGCCATCTCGCAGGCGACGTTCTCGACCGCGCCCTGGTACACCTGCGACTCGACGTAGCGCATGAGGATGCCGTCGAGCAGCTCGGCCGGGTTCGGCTCGTAGATGAAATCCCAGTGCTTCTGCAGCTGCGGGTCCGGCGCAGCCTCCACGGGCAGGAGCTGCGACAGCGTGGACTTCTGGCTCATCGTGTTGACGAACACGTTGTGCAGCAGCACGAGGCGGTCGATCTTGCCTTCGCGATAGGCGTCGAGCATCACCTTCACCGGACCGATCAGATCCGCGGTGCGCGGCCGATCGCCGAGGTGTGAAGCCGTCGCGACGAGCTCGATCCCGGAGAGGCGCCGGAAGAACTGCACCGCCTTGGTGCCGATGGGGCAGAACTTGACCGTCTGGCCCTTCGCCTGCGCGTCCTTGACGAGCGCGAGCGCGGCCTTGAAGAGATTGATGTTGAGCGAGCCGCACAGCCCGCGATCGGTGCCGATCAGGATGACGCCGATCGCCCGCGCCGGCCGCTCGATCAGGAACGGATGCTTGTACTCGGGGTTGGCGATGCGCAGGTGCGACATGACCTGGCGTATCTTCTGGGTGTAGGGACGCGCCGCGCGCATCCGGTCCTGCGCACGGCGCATCTTGCTGGCGGCCACCATCTCCATGGCCTTGGTGATCTTCTGAGTATTCTTGATACTCGAGATCTTGCCGCGAATTTCCTTGGCGCCCGCCATGTCAGACCGTCGCGAAGAATTCGTCGCAGAGCTTCTTCAGGCCCGCCTCGACGTCCTTCGACAGGTCGGGCTTGTCGTCGATGCCCTTGAGGAGCGCGCCGTAGTTGGTGCGCGCAAAGGTCTGCAGCGCCGCCTCGGTGGCCACCACCTTGGTGCGATCGAGCTTGTCGAAGTAGCCGTTGTTGGCGGCGAACAGCGACAGCGCCATCTCGGACACCGACATCGGCGCGTATTGCTTCTGCTTCATGAGCTCGGTGACGCGCACGCCTCTTTCGAGCTGCTTGCGGGTGGCCTCGTCGAGGTCGGAGGCGAATTGCGAGAACGCGGCGAGCTCGCGGTACTGGGCCAGAGAGAGCCGGACGCCGCCGCCGAGCTTCTTGATGATGTTGGTCTGCGCCGCGCCGCCGACGCGCGACACCGAGATGCCGGCGTTGATGGCCGGACGGATGCCGGCGTTGAAGAGGTCGGACTCCAGGAAGATCTGTCCGTCGGTGATCGAGATCACGTTGGTGGGCACGAACGCCGTGACGTCGCCGGCCTGGGTCTCGATGATCGGCAGACCCGTGAGCGATCCGGTCTTGCCCTTGACGCGGCCGTTGGTGGCCTTCTCGACGTAGATCTCGTTCACTCGCGCGGAACGCTCCAGCAGGCGCGAGTGCAGGTAGAACACGTCGCCGGGATAGGCTTCGCGGCCCGGCGGGCGGCGCAGGAGCAGCGAGATCTGCCGGTAGGCGACCGCCTGCTTGGACAGGTCGTCGTAGACGATCAGCGCGTCCTGGCCGTTGTCCATGAAGTATTCGCCCATCGCGCAGCCGGCGTAGGGCGCGAGGTACTGCATGGCGGCGGGAGTGGAGGCCGAGGCCGCGACCACGATGGTGTGGGCCAGGGCGCCGTACTCCTCGAGCTTGCGCACCACGTTGGCGATCGAGCTCTGCTTCTGGCCGATCGCGACGTAGATGCACTTAACGCCGGTGCTCTTCTGGTTGATGATGGTGTCGATGGCCACCGCGGTCTTGCCGGTCTGGCGGTCGCCGATGATGAGCTCGCGCTGGCCGCGCCCGACAGGCACCATCGAGTCGATGGCCTTCAGGCCGGTCTGCACCGGCTGGGACACGCTCTTGCGGTAGATCACGCCCGGCGCCACGCGCTCGATCGGCGCCTTGGCGGCGGCGTTGATCGGGCCCTTGCCGTCGATCGGGTTGCCGAGGGCGTCCACCACGCGTCCGAGCAGCTCGGGACCCACCGGCACCTCGAGGATGCGGCCGGTGGTCTTGACCGTGTCGCCCTCGACGATGCCCTTGTAGTCGCCGAGCACGACCGCGCCCACCGAGTCCTGTTCCAGGTTCAGCGCGAGGCCGAAGGTGGTGGGGGAGAACTCGAGCATCTCGCCGTAGCGGGCATCGCCGAGGCCGTGGATGCGCACGATGCCGTCGGTCACGCTGACCACGGTGCCGACGTTGCGGTCCTCGGTCGCCGACTGGAACTTCTCGATGCGCGACTTGATCAGGTCGCTGATCTCAGATGCCTTGATGGACATGGTTGGTCTTTCCTAAGTTCAAGAACCCAATTCGACCGCCAGCCGCGTGAGGCGGCCCCGGATGGACCCGTCGATCACCTGATCGCCGGCCCGGATCACCGCGCCGCCGAGCAGGTCGGGGTCGATGCGGGTGGAGAGGCGAACGCGCCGCCCGAAACGCCGCTCGAGCGAGGCGGCAAGCTTGGCCGACTGGGTCTCGTCGAGCGCCGTCGCGGCCGTGACTTCGACGTCGATCTCGTTCTCGTAGGCGTGCTTCAGCTGTGCGTACTGTGCGGCGATCTGCGGCAGCAGCGCGAGACGCTTGTTCTCCGCGAGCAGGCCGACGAAGTTGGCCCACGGCGCGTCGATGGACGCGCCACCGAGACCCGCGAACGCGGCCTGCAGCTCGGCCACCGACAGCGCCGGATCGGCGAGACGCGCCGCGGCTTTCGCGTCGGCGACGAGGGCCGCCGCCCCGGCGAGCGCCTGGCTCCAGGCGGCGAGCGCCTTCGCGTCGCGGGCGACGAGAAAGGCGGCCTTCGCGTACGGCCGGGCGATGGTGGCGGCTTCAGCCATTCACGAGCTCCAATTCGAGCTTGTCGAGCAACGCCGCGTGCGTCCTGGCGTCGATTTCGCGCGCGAGAAGCTGCGAGGCGCCCTGTACGGCGAGCGTGGCGACCTGCTTGCGCAGGCCCTCGCGCGCGCGCGCGGCCTCGAGAACGATCTCTTCCTGCGCCTGCGTGAGCAGGCGCTGGGCTTCGGCGGTGGCGGTGTGCTTCGCCTCCTCGACGATCTCGGCGGCGCGCTTGCTCGCCTGGTCGACGATCTGCGCGGCCTTGTCGCGGGCCTCGCGCACGATCTCGCGCGCCTTGGCCTGGGCCTCCTCCAGGTCCTTCTGGGCCTGGTTGCCGGCGGCGAGGCCGGCGGCGATCTTCTTCTGGCGCTCCTCGATGGCCGCCATCAGCGGCGGCCACAGGAAGCGCATGACCACCAGGACGACCGCGAAGAACGCGACGCCTTGAATGATGAGCGTGACTGCTATGTCCATTCGACCTTGGCTCCTGGCGGCCGATCCGCTGCCGAATCGGCCGGTTGCCGCGTGCGATCGTTACTTGGCGATCTGCGCGAGGAAGGGGTTCGAGAAGATGAGCAGCAGCGCGATGGCGACGCCGATGATGGGCACCGCGTCGAGCAGGCCGGCGACGATGAACATCTTGGTCTGCAGCATCGGCGTGAGTTCGGGCTGGCGCGCGGAGCCTTCCAGGAACTTACCGCCGAGCAGCGCGAAGCCGATGGCCGTGCCGAGCGCGCCGAGGCCGATCAGAAGGCCCACGGCCAGCAGGGTGTAGCTCATCACTTGAGCGGTTTGAACAACGTTTCCCATCGCTATCTCTCCAAAGGGTCTTGAGGGTCGGGTTTTCGAAATCGATCAGTGCTTCTCGGCGGCCATGCTTAAGTACACGATGGTGAGCATGCCGAAGATGAAGGCTTGCAGCGTGATGATCAGGATGTGGAACAGCGTCCAGACCACGTCGGCGAAGAGCTGCACGGCCCCCCACCCGTAGGTGGACAGGTGCGCGAACGAGGACTCGAGCGTGAGGCCCGCGATCAGCACGAAGATGAGCTCGCCGGCGTACATGTTGCCGAACAGTCGCAGACTCAAGGACAGCGGCCGCACCGCCTCCTCGATCACGCGCAGCAGCAGGTTGGGCGCGGCCGTGAGGATCTTGCCGACCGGGCCGTGGGCGTGGAACGGCGCCGTGAACCACTCGGCGAAGAAGCCGACCACCCCCTTCTCGAGGATGCCGACGTACCAGATCAGAAAGAACACCGTGATCGCCATGCCGAGCGTGGTGTTGATGTCGGCGGTGGCGACGACGCGCAGGTGCTCGACGCCCATCTGGCCGGCCGCCCAGGGCAGCAGGTCCACGGGCAGGAGGTCCATGAAATTCATCAGCCACACCAGCGCGAAGATGGTGATGGCGAGCGGCGCGATGAGCTTGCTCTTGCCGTGGAAGGTCTCCTTCACGGTGCCGTCGACCATCTCCACCAGGATCTCCATGGCGGCCTGCAGCTTGCCGGGCACCCCGCTGGTGGCGCGGCGCGCGGCGGCGGCGAACAAAGCGATGAACAGGAGGGCGAGCACGAGCGTGAAGAACACGCTGTCCAGATGGAAGGCCCAGAACGCGCCATGGTCCTGATTCACCGTCAGGTGGGTCAGGTGGTGCTTGATGTACTCCGTCAATCCGCCGGAGCCGCTTTCCGCAGCCATTCGCCTATCCTCGCTTCATGCCAACGAGACCGAGCCAGTAACCGAACTGAGCCGCGATCAGACCGATCAGCAACGCCGGCGGATCGAGCGCCAGTCGCGCGAGCGCCGCCCAGATCGCCACCACGTACCAGAACCACTTCAGCGACTCGGCTGCGAACAGCGCCCGTCGCACCACCGCGCCCGGCGCGATGCCGGTCGCGAAAAATCGCCAGCCGAACAGCGCGCTGCCGATTGCGGCGATGAGCCCGCCGGCGAGCGCCGCGCCTGCCGCCGCCGCCCCTCGCGTCGCGGCGAAACCGCCCGCGACCAGGAGCGCGGCGAGCGCCTGCGACGACACGACTCTCCAAACCAGGCGGCGCTGTGCGCCACGCACGTCGTTCATCGCGAAGGGGGCCGACGCAAGACCGGCTTGCGGCACGCGCCCATCCGCAGGTCCTCTTCGATCGAAAGGTCCATGGCGCGCCGCCGCTCGAAAAAAGCCGGCGCATTATAGTGACGCGCGCCTCGACTCACAAGGCGCGATTGGCCTTGACGCGGGCCACGGCCGCCGGTTTTACAAAATGGCGCGACGGAAAGTGCGTATGGCGCCGCGCCGGCGATTCTGCCGGTCCCCGCGCCGGCGATTCCCCCGCGCGGGCGTGCGCCTCAGCGGATGTGCGCGAGGATGCCCTCGAGCTCGTCCAGGCTGTTGTACGACACCACCAGCCGACCCTTGCCGGAAGCGGCGTGCTGGAACACCACCTTGGCGCCGAGTTTGTCGGCCAGCTCCTGCTCCAGGCGGCGAATGTCCGGATCGGCCGCCGGCGGCTCCACGGAGGCGGCCGGTGCCGACAGGCGGCGCACCAGCGCCTCGGTTTCACGCACCGAGAGGCCCTTCTTGGCGACCAGGCCGGCGACCTCGATCTGCTGCCGGCGGGCCGCGAGCGCGAGCAATGCACGCGCGTGACCCATCTCGATGCTGCGTTGCTCCACGAGCGCCTTCACCTCGTCCGGCAACTCCATCAGGCGCAGCAGATTGCTCACCGCCGCGCGCGAGCGGCCCACGGCCTCCGCCGCCTGCTGGTGGGTGAGGCCGAACTCGTCGATCAGCCGGGCGAGGGCGCGCGCCTCTTCCAGCGGATTCAGGTTCTCGCGCTGAATGTTCTCGATCAGCGCCATGGCGACCGCGGCTTCGTCGGGGACGTCGCGGATCACCGCCGGAATGCGCGCGAGACCGGCGAGCTGCGCCGCGCGCCAGCGGCGCTCGCCGGCGATGATCTCGTAGCGCGTCGCCCCGCCCGCGGCGGCCGGCGACAGCGGCCGTACCAGGATCGGCTGGACCAGGCCCTGGCGCTTGATGGAGTCGGCGAGCTCCTGCAGCGACTCGGTGCGCATGTCGGTGCGCGGCTGGTATTTGCCCCGCTGCAGCACCTCCACCGGCAACTCGGCGAGCTTGTCCCCGGCCATCAGCGGCTCGGCGCCGGCCGGTGCATCCGGCGCGGTGGCGGCCGGCGGCGTCGCAATGCGGCGCGCGAGCAGCGGGGACAGCTCAGCGAGCCCGCGGCCGAGCGACGGCTTCTTAGTGGTCATGCGCGTCTCCGATCATGCCGGAGCCGCCGTCTGGTCGTCGCGCCGGATCATCTCGCCGGCGAGCGCGAGATAGGCGAGTGCGCCGCGCGACTCCTTGTCGTGGAAGAGAGCCGGCTTGCCGAAGCTGGGAGCTTCCGCGAGCCGTACGTTGCGCGGGATCAGCGTGCGAAACACCTTCTCGCCGAAGTGTTCCACGAGCTGTGCCGAGACTTCGTTGGCGAGGTTGTTGCGCGGGTCGTACATGGTGCGCAGCAGACCCTCGATGGCGAGCTCCGGATTGATGCTGGCGCGGATCTGCTCGATGGTCTGCATCAGCGCGGTGAGGCCCTCGAGCGCGTAGTACTCGCACTGCATCGGCACCATCACCGAGTCGGCGGCCACCAACGCGTTCAGGGTGAGCATGTTGAGCGACGGCGGACAGTCGATGAGCACCACGTCGAACTGGTCGCGCAGCGGTGCGAGCGCGTGCCGCAGCTTGAACTCGCGCCCGGCGATCATGCCCACCAGCCGCACCTCGGCGGCGGTGAGATCCTGGTTGGCGGGCAGCAGCTGAAAGCCGCCGTACTCGACCGGGACGAGCGCCTCGGCGAGCGTGCACTCGCCGAGCAGCACCTCGCAGCTCGTGCGCTCGAGCGCGTTCTTGTCGACGCCGCATCCCATGGTGGCATTGCCCTGCGGATCGAGGTCGACCAGCAGCACACGCCGCTTGGTGGCGGCGAGGGAGGCCGCAAGATTCACGGCGGTGGTGGTCTTGCCGACCCCCCCTTTCTGATTCGCGATGGCGATGACCCGTTTCATGGCGTGCCCCGGTGGCGCTGTGGCGTCCCGGTGGCCGTCCGGGGCGGTGAGAGTTCCACAAGATGGCGCTCGGCGTCCAGCCCCGGCGGCTCGAGCCGGTGTACGGCACGGACTTCGACGCCGCGCGGCAATGCCGCAAGCTCCTCGTCGGGACGCCGCCCCTTCATGGCGAGGAGCCGCCCGCCGGGCGCGCACAGATGTCCGGCGACCCGCGCCAGATCGGCCAGGCTCGCCACCGCACGCGCGACCACGGTGTCGAACCGCGCCTCCGGTCGGTATTGCTCGGCGCGCGCATGCACCACCTCGACGTTGCCGAGGCCGAGTCGTTCGGCCGTTCGGGCCACGAAACGCGCCTTCTTGCCGGTCCCCTCGATCAGCGTGAAGTGTCGCTGCGGCTCGACGATGGCGAGCGGCAGGCCGGGAAAGCCGGCGCCCGTGCCAACGTCGGCGATGCGGCTGCCGGCGAGGTAGGGGCGCACCGACAGGCTGTCCACCAGGTGCTTGACCAGCATCTCGTCGCGGTTGCGGATGGCGGTGAGGTTGAAGGACGCGTTGGCTTCCTCGAGCGCGTCGAGCAGGCCGAGCAGCCGCTCGCAGTCGTGCGGCGTCAGCGCGATGCCGAGCGCGGCGGCATGGCGCAGGAGCGTGGCCTGCTCCTGCGCGGTCACGGCGCGGCCTCGTCGGCGGCGACGATCACCATCGACAGCAGCGACTCGCCGGGCTCGAGACCCTCGTCGAGACGCGCGGCGAAGGCGAGTGCCCCGGCATCGGCGCGGCAACCCGCGGGAGTCGCGCCGTCGGGGCCGGCGAGCGGGCGCGCCTGCCAGGCCGTGCAGGCGCGCGCGAGCCGCGCCGCCGCGACCTCGGTGGGCCAGGACACCGCGGCCTCGACCCGTACCAGCCGGTCGTGCGCGAAGCACAGGGCATAGCGCTGCGTCGCCTCACCGAGAAAACGCGGCGGGCTCGCCGGCGCATAGCAGTCGAGCGGCTCCGGCGCCGGCGCACCGGCGTGAAACGTGACCAGCTCGTGCAGCGCGAACGGCACCTCGCGCAGGCGCGTGCCGGCGGGCACCGGAACCAGCTCGCGCCAGTCATCGACCGGCGCGACCACGGCGGGCGCGGCCGCGGCGCGTGCGGCCGGGGCGCGTGCGGCCGGGGCGGGCGCAACCCCGGTGGCACCCACGTGCGGAGGCGGGGCCGCCGCGCAACCGGCGAGCGCGGCTCCGACCAGCGATGCGATCGCCGCGCGGCGGCGGCCGCTCATGCGCGCAACCTGCCGAGCCAGGACTCGAGCCCGGCGGCGTTGAGCTCGACGTCACCGTCCAGCAGGTCGTGGCGGCGCGTCGGGTCGGGATCGAAGCCGTGCTCGTCGAGACGCTGCGACAGGCGTTCGTACAGACGCTCGCGCAGCAACGCCGCGCCGTGCGGGCGAACGGCGCAGTCGCGCGCCATGGCGACGCTCGCATCGATGTCGGCGTGCAGGTCCGCACCCAGTCGCTCCACGTCCGCGACACGCGCGTAGTGGGTGAGATACACGCACGGCGGACGGCGCTCGAGAATGCGGTCCACGGAGGCGTGCAGCTGGTCGGGATCGAATTGCGTCGGACTGGTGGTGGGGAAGATGAAGGCGCCGCGTGCGGTGTCGAACTCGCGATAGCTGATGCCGAACGTGTCGCCGGTGAACACGGCGCCGCTCTCGAGATCGACGATGGCGAGGTGGTGCAGGGCGTGGCCCGGCGTGTACAGGAACTCGAGGGTGCGCGTGCCGAGGCGCAGGCGCGCGCCGTCAGCGACGGTCTGCACGCGCTCGGCCGGCACCGCGACGATGTCGCCGTAGCGCTGCGCGTACACGCGCTCGCCGTACACCTTGGCCGTGGCGGCGATCAGGAGCGTCGGGTCGATCAGGTGCGCCGCGCCGCGCGGGTGCACCACCACGCGCGCCCGTGGCAGCGCGGCGGCCAGGCGACCCGCCCCGCCGGCGTGGTCCAGGTGGATGTGCGTGAGCAGGATGTAGTCGACGTCACCGGCTTCGAGCCCGCAGGCCGCGAGCGCGGCCAGCAGATGCGGCACCGAGTGCGAGGTGCCGGTGTCGAGGAAGGCGGCGCGGCCCGCATCGACGAGCAGAAAGCTCGCGTCCAGGCGCGGGCGCATGAACGCGGTGTCGACCGCGAACACGCCGTGCCCGAGGTTTTCGATGCCGGTGATCATCTTATGATTATCCTCGTCGCAGGAGTTGAGAGGAACCATGACCATGATCGAGAGAACCGAGCCCCGCCGTGGCGCCGACCCTCAGTGCCTGGCACGGCTTGCCGTCGCCGCGGCGGCCGCGTCGTTCGCGCTGCTCGCCGGCGTTGCGCAGGGCGCGGACGGCGATACGGGCGCACCCCCCGGCACCGACCGGGCAACCCTCGCCTACGACGGCATCCCGGTGGCGGCGCGCGCGCTCGAGCCGGCGCTCGCGGGATCGCTGGCCGCACGGGACGCGCGACCGGTGGGCTGGACCACCGCCGGCGGCCTGGTGGTCGCCACCCGCTTCGGCGAAACCCGGCAGCTGCACCTGGTGGAGCGTGCCGGGGGCGCGCGACGCCAGATCACTTTCGGGACGGCGGCGGTGCTCGACGCGGCCGTATCGCCGGATCCGGTCGCGGTGAACCTCGCGATCGTCAGCACCGACACGGCCGACCAGGCACGGCTCTCCTGGCTACGCCTCGACAGGCCCGAGGCGCAGCGGCCCGCCCTGGGCATTCAGGCGGAGGGCGCGCCGCTGTGGTCGAACGACGGCCACCGGGTCGCCATCGCGAGCAACGCCCGCGATCCGGCGAGCCGCGACGTGGTGCTCACGTCCCCGGACGAGGGCGCGGCGCCACGCCTGCTGGTGAGCGGCGAGGGCGGCGACTGGGAGCCGCTCGACTGGTCGCCGGACGACCGCAAGCTCCTGGTACTCAAGCACCTGTCGGCGCTCGAGGGCCATCTCTACGTGGTCGACGTGGAGAGCGGCGAACGGCGAGAGATCGACGCCGGCGGCGCGCCGGCGGCGGTCGGCGCCGCACGCTTCGCGCGCGACGGTCAGGGCGTGTTCCTGACGAGCGATCGGGGCGGGGGCTCGGTGCGGCTGTGGTTCGTGAACTTCTTCACCGGCGAGCGCAGCGCGCTCAGCGCGGCGGGGGACGGTGACGTCGACGCGCTCGCATTGTCACGCGACGGCCGGCACGTGGCCTACGCGAGCAACGAGGCGGGGACCAGCCGTCTGCACGTGCTCGACTGGCCATCGCGGCAGGAGGCGCACGCGCCGCGCCTGCCGGCCGGCGGCGTGGTGTCGGATCTGCGCTTCGACCCGAGCGGCGATCGACTCGCTTTCGCGTACGCGAGCGCGACCACGCCGCGCGACGCCTACGTGCTCGAGGTCGCCGACGGGCGGGTGGAGGCGTGGACGCACAGCGAGCCGGGCGCAGTCGAGCCGAGCCAGCTGGTGGTGCCGCGGCTGGTGGAGTGGCCGACGTTCGATCGCGACGCCGGCGGCACACGGCGTATTCCAGCGCTGTTCTACGCCCCGGCCTCGCCCGGGCCGCACCCCGTCGTGGTGCTGTTCGCGGACGCGCCGCACGCGCAATTTCGCCCGGTCTTCGATCCCTGGGTGCAGTACCTGGTGCGCGTTGCCGGGTACGTGGTGGTGACGCCGAACCTGCGCGGCGCGAGCGGCTACGGACGCGACTTCGCCGCGCTCGATGCGCGAACCCAGCGTGACGCGGTGGTCAAGGACATCGGCGCGCTCCTCGTGTGGATCGGCGCGCAGCCGGAGTGCGACCGCAAGAGGATCGCGGTGGCCGGCACGGGCTACGGCGGCTACCTGGCGCTCGCGGCGCTCGCGAACTTCGGCGACCGGCTGCGCGGCGCGGTGGACATCGCCGGCATCAGCGACCTGGTCGGCTTCCTCGCCGAGGCCGCTCCGGAGAACCGCGCCGCCTGGCGCGCCGAGCTCGGCGACGAGCGCGATCCGGACACGCGCGCCTTTCTGCGCCGCATCTCGCCGCTCACCGATGCGGATCGCATCAATCGGCCGCTACTCGTCGTCCACGGCGAGCGCGATCGCGCCGTGCCGCTGCGGGAGTCGACCCAACTGGTGAACCGGTTGCGCGCGCGCGGCGCCGAGGTGTGGCTGCTGACCGCCGGCGACGAGGGCCACGTGTGGCGCCGCCAGACCGATCGTCTCGCGCAGGCCGCGGTCAGCGCGCACTTCCTGGAGAAGGTGCTCAAATCGCCGACACCCGAGTGAGCGCCAAGGCGCGGGGTGGACCGGCAGCGCCCGGCGCGGCGTCTAGACCGCGCGGGCGCGGGCGGGGCTTTACTTGCTGCTGGTGGTGGCGGTGGCGAGCGGCGAGGGCTGGTGCGCGAAGTACTCGGCCGCGATCTTGATGTCGGCATCCGTCTTCAGGAGCTGCGCCATGCCGTTCATGACCACGTTCTTGCGCCGGCCGCTCTTGTAGGCGGCGAGCGCCTGCTCGATGTAGTCGGCGTGCTGGCCGGCAAGCACCGGCGGCTTCGGATCGAGCGGCGCGTCCACGCCCGAACCGTTCTCGCCGTGGCAGGCGCCGCACTGAACCACCTGCGGGGGCACGCTGCCGACGGTCTTGGTCGGCTTGGTCGGCTCCGGTCCCTGCAGGTAGGCGGCGATGTCCTCGATGTCCTGACTGCTGAGCGAGGCGGCCTGCGCGTGCATGGTCGCGTGCGGGCGGTCGCCGCTCTGGTACTCCTTGAGCGCCGACACGATGTAGGCCGCGTGCTGGTGCCGGAGCTTCGGCACGCTGTAGTCGGGATAGGCGTTCTTGTAGTTCTCGACGCCGTGACAGCCGTAACAGGTGTAGAACTTCTTTTCACCGAGCACCGGGTCCCCGGCGGCATGCGCACGGGGCGCGCCCAACGTCGCGGCGGCCACACCGGCGAGCAACACCCATCCAGTCATTCGCAACAGCATCTTTAACTCACTCCGAGTCGCGGCAGGTCTATCAAGAGCGCCGATGTTAAAGAGGGCCCGCCCAAATTGCCACTCGCGACCCGCTCGCGGTCGCCGGGACCTTCGCTTCAGGGACGGGCTCGAGGAACCACGACCGACAGGCGCGTCACGCCGCCCAGTGGCGCTTCTTGAGATGCACGAGCAGCAGCGACACCGCCGCCGGCGTGAGTCCGGGAATGCGGGCCGCCTGGCCGAGGGTTTGCGGCCGCGTGGCGGCGAGGCGCTGGCGGGCCTCGTTCGAAAGCCCGCCGACCTGCGCGTAGTCGATGTCCTCGGGCAGAGCGAGATCCTCGTGCCGCTGATGGCGCTCGATCTCGTCGCGCTGGCGCCGCAGATACCCGGCGTACTTCGCCTCCACCTCGACGCCGATCGCGACCTGTTCGGCGAGCTCCGGGGTGAATTCGGCGAGCCGCGGGGGCTCGCCCGGCGCCGCGAGCAGGGCGGCGAGGTCCGTGTAGCCGACGTCGGGACGGCGCAGCAGATCGAGGGCATGCGCCTCTCGGCCGAGGGGCCCGCCGAGCTTCGCTGCGAGCGTCGCGTCGACCTCGCCCGGGCGCACCACCCGGCGCGCCAGCCGTGCGGTCTCGGCGGCCACCGCATCGCGCTTGCGCGCGTACGCGTCCCAGCGCGCGTCGTCGACCAGCCCGAGTTCGCGGCCGCGCTCCGTGAGCCGCAGGTCGGCATTGTCCTCGCGCAGCGACAAGCGGTACTCGGCGCGGCTGGTGAACATACGGTAGGGCTCGGGGGCGCCGCGCGTCACCAGATCGTCGACCAGCACGCCGAGATAGGCCTCGCTGCGCTTCGGCCACCAAGGCGGCGCACCACGCGCCGCCAGGGCGGCGTTCGCGCCCGCGAGCAGACCCTGCGCGGCGGCCTCCTCGTAGCCGGTGGTGCCGTTGATCTGGCCGGCGAGGAACAGCGCCGACAGGCGCCTGGTCTCGAGGCTGTACTTCAAGCCGCGCGGATCGAAGAAGTCGTACTCGATGGCGTAACCCGGCCGCGTCAGGTGCGCGCGCTCGAAGCCACGGATGCTGCGCACCATCTCGAGCTGCACGTCGAAGGGTAGGCTCGTGGAGATGCCGTTCGGATACACCTCGTGGGTGTCGAGGCCCTCCGGCTCGATGAATATCTGATGCGAGGTCTTGTCGGCGAAGCGCACCACCTTGTCCTCGACCGAGGGACAGTAGCGCGGGCCGACGCCCTCGATGAGGCCGGTGAACAGCGGCGAGCGGTCGGTGGCGGCGCGGATGATCGCGTGCGTGCGCTCGTTGGTGCCGGTGATGTGGCAGGGGATCTGGCGCGGGTGCATGGCGCGCGCGCCGAGGTAGGAGAACACCGGCCGCGGGTCGTCCGAGTGCTGCACGGCGAGACCCGTGTAATCGATGCTGCGGCCGTCGATGCGGGGCGGCGTGCCGGTCTTCAGGCGCCCCACGCCGAGCGCGAGCTCGCGCAGCGCCGCCGCCAGGCGGTTCGACGGCGGGTCGCCGGCGCGGCCGCCGGCGTGACTTTCGGTGCCGACGTGGATCTTGCCGCCGAGGAAGGTGCCGACCGTGAGCACCACCGCGCGCGCACGCAAGGTGAGACCGCTGGCGGTGGTGCAACCCGTGACCCGCTCGCCCTCGATCAGCAGCCCGGCCGCCTCCTGCTGAAAGATGCGCAGGTTCGGCTGGTTCTCGAGCACTGCGCGGATGACGAGCTTGTAGAGCCGCCGGTCGGCCTGCGCGCGCGTGGCGCGCACCGCCGGGCCCTTGCTGGCGTTCAAGGTCCGGAACTGGATCCCGGCACGGTCCGCGGCGAGCGCCATGGCGCCGCCGAGCGCGTCGATCTCCTTGACCAGGTGTCCCTTGCCGATGCCGCCGATGGCCGGATTGCAGCTCATCTGGCCGAGGGTCTCGATGTTGTGCGTGAGCAGCAGCGTGGCCGCGCCCATGCGCGCCGCCGCCAGCGCCGCCTCGGTGCCGGCGTGGCCGCCGCCGATCACGATGACGTCGAATTGGGAGTCGATGGGCATGGCTGGTGGCTGCGGGCCGGCGCGTCCCCGGGAAGGCCGGGGAGCTCGCGCGGCGTCAGTCCTCGACCGTGACGGGCAGGCCCTTGAAGCGCCCGCGCCAGACCGCCGGACCGGAGTCGTGCACGGACTCGCCGTCCGCGCTCACCGCCACGGTGACCGGCATGTCCTTCACCTCGAACTCGTACACCGCTTCCATGCCGAGTTCCGGGAAGGCAACCACACGGCTCGAACGGATGGCGTTCGAGACCAACAGCGCGGCGCCCCCGACCGCGATCAGGTACGCGGCACGGTGGCGACGGATCACCTCGACGGCCTCGGGCCCGCGCTCGGCCTTGCCGACCATCGCGATCAGACCCGCCTTGCCGAGCATGGTCTCGGTGAACCGATCCATGCGGTTCGCGGTCGTCGGGCCGGCCGGGCCCACCACCTCGGCGCCCACCGGATCCACCGGGCCGACGTAGTAGATCACCCGTCCGTGGAAATCGAGGCCGGCGGGCAGCGGCTGGCCGGATTCGAGCAGCGCGGCGATGCGCTTGTGGGCGGCATCGCGGCCGGTGAGGAGCTTCCCCGACAGCAGCAACCGCTCGCCGGGCCGCCAGCTCGCCACCTCGGCGGGCGTGAGTGAGTCGAGCGCCACGCGCCGCGCGCTCGCATCCGCCGACCAAGCCACCTTCGGCCAGAGATCGAGGTCCGGCGGCACGAGCTTCGCCGGGCCGGAACCGTCGAGGGTGACGTGCACGTGGCGGGTGGCGGCACAATTCGGGATCACCGCCACCGGCAGCGAGGCCGCGTGCGTCGGGTAGTCGAGAATCTTCACGTCGAGCACGGTGGTGAGCCCGCCGAGACCCTGCGCGCCGATGCCGAGCTCGTTCACACGCCGAAAGATCTCCAGGCGCAGCTCCTCGAGCTTCGTCTGCGGCCCGCGGCGGATCAGCTCGACGATGTCGATGGGCTCCATGAGGGACTTCTTGGCGAGCAGCATCGCCTTCTCGGCGCTGCCGCCGATGCCGATGCCGAGCATGCCGGGCGGGCACCAACCCGCGCCCATGTGCGGTACCTGTTCGAGCACCCAGTCGGCCACCGAATCCGACGGATTCAACATGGCGAACAGGGATTTGTTCTCCGAGCCGCCGCCCTTGGCGGCGACCGTGATCTCGAGCTGCTCGCCGGGCACGATCTCGGTGTGAATCACGGCCGGCGTATTGTCGCGCGTGTTGGCGCGCTTGAAGGCCGGATCCGAGACGATCGAGGCGCGCAGCGGGTTCGAGGGGTCGCGGTAGGCGCGCCGCACACCCTCGTTGATCATGGAGTCGAGGTCGCGCGTGGCGTCCCAACGCACGCCCATGCCGACCTTCACGAACACCACCACGATGCCCGTGTCCTGACAGATGGGCCGGTGGCCGAGCGCACACAGGCGCGAGTTGGTGAGGATCTGCGCGATGGCGTCGCGCGCCGCCGGACTCTCCTCGAGCTCGTAGGCACGGCCCATGGCGCGGATGAAATCCGGGCTGTGGTAGTAGGAGATGTACTGCAGGGCGTCGGCGACGCTCTGGATCACATCGGCTTCGCGTATCAGGCTCATGGCGCACCGACCCGCGCGCGGCGGGACGCGTCTTGACGAGGGGCGCCAAATTTACCAAGCGCCGCCGGTTTCGTCACGGAACCCGGCGGCAACTCCGCTACCATGGCGGCATGCATACGGCTTGGATGGCCGCGGCCGCCGCGCTCGCGGCCGCGCTTGGCACGACACCGGCCGCGGCGACCGCGGCCGCGCCGCCGGCGCCACTCGCGCTTACCGACTGCCGGCTCGAGCATCCGTTGAGGCTCAATTCGGTCGCCGCCCGCTGCGGCGTGCTCTCGGTGGCGGAGGATCCCGGGCAGGCCGCGGGCCGGCGCATCGGCCTCGCGGTCGCCGTGGTGCCCGCGCTCGACGCCGCCAGCCACGCCGCGCCGCTGTTCATCCTGGCGGGTGGTCCCGGGCAGGCGGCCAGCGACCTGTACGTGGAGACGGCGCCGGCGTTCGCGCGCATCCACCGCACGCGCGACATCGTGCTCGTCGACCAGCGCGGCACCGGACGTTCGGCGCCGCTGCCCTGCACCGAGGCGCAGGACTACGAGGACGCGGCTGACGCGCTGCCGAAGTTCCTCGCGGCCACTCGCGCCTGCCTCGCCAAGTACGGTCCCGGCGTGCGCTTCTACACGAGCAGCGTCGCGGTGCGCGATCTGGACGCGGTGCGCGCGGCGCTCGGCTACGCGCGCGTCGACCTCTACGGCTCCTCGTACGGCACGCGCATGGCGGAGCTGTACATGCGCCGCTTCGCGGAGCGCACCGAGGCCGTGATCCTCGACGGAGTGCTCGACCCCGAGGTTGCGCTCGGGCCGGGCACGCCGCTCGACGGCGAGCGCGCGCTCGAGCTGATCTTCGCGCGTTGCCGCGCGCAGGCGGCGTGCGAGCGGGCGTTTCCGCAGCTGGCAGCGGAATACGCCCTCCTGCGCCAGCGCTTCGGTGCGGAACGGCGTCACCTCACGCTGGTGGACCCGACGCGCGGCACGCCGCTTGCACTGTACTTCGACCGCGCGCAACTGGCCGGCGCGCTGCGCTTTCTGTCCTACGCGAGCGATCAGGCGGCGTTGTTGCCGACGCTGGTGCACCAGGCCGCGGCCGGCGACCTGGCGCCGCTCGCCGCGCAGAGCGTGATGACCTCGCGCCTGGTCGAGGGCCAGCTCGCGCTCGGCATGCAGCTGTCGGTCACCTGCAGCGAGGACGTGCCGTACTACCACCTCACCCCGGCCGAGCGCGCGCGCCTCGAAGGCACCTATCTTGGCACCCAGCAGATCGACGCGCTGGAAGAGGCGTGCCGCGAGTGGCCCCGCGGGCCCGTCGATGCGGACCTGCATGCCGCGCTGGCGAGCGCCGTGCCGACGCTGCTGCTCTCGGGGGAGGCCGACCCGGTCACGCCGCCGGCCGGCGCCGCGCGGGTGGCGAGCGGCCTGCGCCACGCCCGCCACCTGGTGCTGCCCGGCGAGGGCCACGGCCAACTCGCCACCGACTGTGTCCCACGCCTGATGGCCGCGTTCCTCGAGCAGCGCGACCCCGCTGCGCTCGATGCGAGCTGTCTCGCCGGCCATCGGCCGGCGCCCTTCTTCGTCGCCCCCACGGGACCGGCGCCGTGATCGAGGTCGAGTCCTTGAGCAAGCGCTTCGGCGCGATCCAGGCGGTACGCGAGGTCGCGTTCACGGCGCGGGATGGCGAGATCACCGGATTGCTCGGGCCGAACGGCGCCGGCAAGTCGAGCACCTTGCGCATGGTGTACGGCGTGCTCGCGCCCGACGCGGGGCGGGTGCGCATCGATGGCATGGAGGTGCACGGCGAGACGGCCGCGGCGCGCGCCCGCATCGGCGTGCTGCCTCACGCCACCGGCCTGTACGGGAATCTCACGGCACGCGAGAACGTGGCCTACTACGGCGCCCTGCACGGGCTGCCGGCGGCGCGGGTGCGCGCGCGGACCGAGACGCTGGCGCGCACGCTCGAGTTCCAGGACGTGCTCGACCGGCGCACCAAGGGATTCTCGCAGGGCCAGCGCATCAAGGTGGCGCTGGCACGGGCGCTGGTGCACGACCCACAGAACCTCGTGCTGGACGAACCCACCAATGGCCTCGACGTGATGGCGGTACGCACTCTGCGCGAACTGCTCAGGGCGCTGCGCGCCGAGGGGCGTTGCATCCTGTTCTCCTCGCACGTGATGCAGGAGGTGGCGGCGCTCTGCGACCGGGTGGTGATCATCGGCGCCGGCCGGGTGCTGGCCGCGGGCACGCCCGAGGCCGTGCGTGCCGAACGCGGCGCTGCAAACCTCGAGGAGGCCTTTCTCGACGTGCTCCAGGCGGGCGGCCGCGACGGCGGCACGAGCGTGGGAGAGGAGTGATGCGCGCGCTGCTCACGGTGTTCGGCAAGGAGTTTCGCGAGAACCTGCGCGACCGGCGCACGCTCTGGTCGGCGCTGTTGTTCGGGCCGCTGTTCGGCCCGCTGCTCTTCAGTCTGATGGTGTCGAAGATCCTGGACCAGAACGTCGCCCAGGCGGACAAGCCGGTGAAGGTGGCCATCGGCGGCGAGGATCACGCCCCGAACCTGGTGGAGTTCCTGAAGGCACACGGTGTCGAGGCGCGGCCCGGACCAGTGGCCGAGGCCGACGCGGCCGCCCTGGTGCGCGCCGGCAAGGCGCAGGCGGTGCTGGTGATTCCCGCGCAATTCGGCGCGCGCTTCGCCGCCGGAGAGCCCGCGCCGGTGCAGCTGGTGGCGGACAGCACCGACGCCGAATCGCGCAAAACCACCGAGCGACTGCGCGCGCTGCTGTCCGGCTACGGCGCCGGGATCGTGCAGGCGCGACTGCAGGTGCGCGGCGTCGATCCGCGCCTCGCCATGGCGGTGGCGGTGGACGACGTCGACGTCGCGACGCCGGCCGGGCGCGCCGTGCTGGTGATCGGCATGATGACCTACTTCGTACTGTTCGCCATGCTGATGGGCGGGCTGTATCTGGCCATCGACACCACCGCCGGCGAGCGGGAACGCGGCTCGCTGGAGGCGCTGCTGGCACTGCCGGTGCCGCGGGCGGCGTTGGTCGGCGGCAAGATCTTCGCGACCGCCGCCTACATGAGCCTGTCGCTCGCCATCAGCCTGGCAGGCTTCGTCACCGCGTTCCGGTTCGTGCATCTGGATCGGCTCGGCATGACCGCGAACCTCTCGCCGTTCACCGCGCTGGAATTCTTCGCGATCTGTCTGCCGTTCGCGCCGCTGGGCGCGGCGCTGATGGCGCTGGTGGCCTCGTTCGCCAAGAGTTATCGCGAGGGACAGACGTATCTGTCGGGAGTGTTGCTGGTGCCGACCCTGCCCATCGCATTTGCCAGCATCTACGCGCTGAAGGCGCATCGGCCGCTGATGCTGATTCCGTCGCTGAGCCAGCACCTGCTGATGACCCGGGTGCTGCGCGGGGAGCCGCTCGAGGCGCTCGACGTGCTGGTGTCGGCGGCGAGCACGCTGGCGCTCGCCGCGCTGCTGGTCGGCCTGACGGTACGGGCGTGGCGCCGCGAGCGCATGCTCGGCTGAGCGCCGCGCAGCGGTCGAAGGCCGCGGCTGTCGTCGTTCGGCGACAAAAACGCGCGAATTTTCAGGGTTTGCGGCATGGTGCCGCGCGCGGAGCGGGCGTATAAAGTAATTGCCCGCGCTGTGCATGGATGTCGCGATCAGCGGGCGGAAGGAGGCCGAAGCCTCATGCCGAACGCGATTCGAACCACGCCGAGAGTGATCTACACCAGCGCGGTGATTCTCTCCGCGCTGACCATGCTGTGGCTGTTCTGGCGCTACCCGACCCACGCGTTGCTGCTTACCCTGGCGGCACTGGGCTGCATGAGTCTGTGCACGCGGCTCGCCGGCTCGCTCGAGCCGGATCTGGACGACCCGGACACCCGGGCGTCCGAGGGCCCGCACACGCGTTGATCCGGCGGCGCCGGCGCCGGTCGGCGAGGCTGCAGACGGGCTGCCGTTCAGGTTGATCGTCCGTCGATCCACCAAGGACGGCTTTGCGGATGAATTCCTTCGCCCGATATATCGGTATCGACTACTCCGGAGCGGGAACTCCGACCTCCAGCCTCAAAGGTTTGCGGGTGTACACCGCGGAGCCTTCCGCTGCGCCCGAGGAGGCGCTGCCGCCGGCAGGTTCGCGCCGCTACTGGACTCGACGAGGCATCGCCGAATGGCTACTCGAGCGGCTCCTCGAGCCGCGCGCAACTCTCGTGGGGATCGACCATGGATTTTCATTTCCACGGCGATACTTTGAGACGCATCGCCTGACGCCTGAATGGCCCGCGTTTCTCGATGACTTCCAACGTCACTGGCCGACCGACGAAGACGACGTCTACGTAGATTTCGTTCGTGACGGCGTTGCCGGCAACGGTGCCGAACGCTCCGGCAATGCCCGTTGGCGCAGACTCACCGAGGAACGCGCACGAGCGAAGTCGGTGTTCCATTTCGACGTCCCGGGATCGGTCGCCAAGTCGACGCACGCCGGGTTGCCCTGGCTGCGGTTTCTACGTCAAGAACTCCGGGACAGCGTGCATTTCTGGCCTTTCGACGGATGGCAAATACCCGCGCGACGTTCGGTCGTCGCAGAGGTCTACCCGTCCCTCTGGAGTCATGCCTACCCGGTCGACGGGCGGACCGGCGACCAGCATGACGCCTATTCGGCGGCCGCCTGGTTGCGCGATACCGACGCCCGTGGCGAACTCAATCAGTTTTTCTCGCCGCAATTGACCAGCGCGGAGCGCGCGGTAGCCGACGTCGAAGGCTGGATCCTGGGCGTCGGCTGAGGGCGGCGGGGAGCGGTGGCCAAGCCATCGAGTGCTATGCGGCCTGCCCGGGCGCCCCGGGAGGCGCTAGTCTCAAGACTTTGCATGCGCAGCCAATATCGGCGACGCTGGCGCCAAACCTAGTGCAAATGCTATGTCTGAACTCATAAAGCTTCGTGACGAATTGCGTGAATTCGCAGCCGAACGGGATTGGGACCAGTTCCATTCTCCAAAGAACCTCGCATCCGCCCTGGCGGTGGAAGCTGCGGAGTTGTTGGAACCGTTCCAGTGGCTCACCGAGGACCAAAGCCGGAGCCTGGACGAGAAGCGTCGAGCCGCCGTTGCGGATGAACTCGCTGACGTGCAGATCTACCTGATTCGCCTCGCCGACAAGCTAGACATCGACCTGCTGCAGGCGGTGCGCGCCAAAATGGTTCGCAACGCCGAGAAGTATCCGGTCGAGTCATTCAAGGGATCGGCCCGCAAGTACTCGGATACCTGAGCCTCCCACGCACGGATGATCATCTACCAAGCCACCAAGGACGGCTTTCTGAATGACGCCTTCGGCCAGGACATCGAGGCCGTCGTGCTCGGCGCGTACCAGGTCCGCAGCGGGCACCGGGTTTCCAAGTCCGAGATACGGGCATGGAAGGAGTCCCTGCTCGCGATGGCCAAGGTGCTGCGACATGAGTCGATCCCGGACGACTGTGGCGTCGCCATCGAATACGTCATTCCGCAAACCGCCAAGCGTATCGACCTGCTGCTGTCCGGGGTCGACGAGCAGGACCGCAGTAAGCTGATCATCGTCGAGTTGAAGCAGTGGGAGAGCGCAACCGTTACCCAGAAGGACGGGCTCGTCAGGACTCGGTTCGCCGGGGGCGAGTCGGATACGAGCCATCCGTCCTACCAGGCCTGGTCCTATGCGGAGCTTCTGCGCAACTTCAACGAAGAGGTCTACTCCCGGGACGTACCGCTGCAACCCTGCGCCTATCTTCACAACTTCATCGATGGCGCGGTCCTGAATGACCCGCGCTATCAGTCCTATGTCGAGAAGGCACCGATTTTTCTTTCCGGGCAGGCCGAGCGCGAGCGCCTCCGCGCCTTCATCGCCCGACACGTCCGGCGCGGTGATCGCGGCAACCTGATTGCCGAGATCGAGAACGGGCGGATCCGGCCTTCGCGCCGGCTGATCGACGCGCTGGTCGGGATGTTGGAGGGTAGGCGCGAGTTCGTGCTGATCGATGACCAGAAGGTAGCGTACGAGACCATCGTCACCGAGGCCGTCGAGGCCTCCGAGGGCGCGAAACGCGTGATCATCGTCGACGGCGGCCCGGGGACGGGGAAGTCCGTGGTCGCCATCAACCTGCTGGCGTCGCTCACAGCCGAGCGCCTCATGGCCAAGTACGTGACCAAGAATCGCGCGCCGCGCGCCGTCTTCGAACAGACCCTTTCCGGGTCTTACCGCCGCTCCCAGATCGCGAGCCTCTTCGCCGGGTCGGGCGAATTCATCGAGACGCCAGCCGATACCTTCGATGCGTTGATCGTGGACGAGGCGCATCGGCTGAATGAGAAGTCCGGTCTCTACGCCAACCTGGGCAACAATCAGATCGAGGAGATCATCCGCGCCGCGCGCTGCGCCGTATTCTTCATCGACGAGGACCAGCGCGTCACATGGAAGGACATCGGCCGGATGTCGGAGATCGAGGCATGGGCTCTGAAGGCGGGCGCTGCGGTGACGCACCTGAAGCTCGCCTCTCAGTTCCGTTGCTCGGGCTCCGACGGGTATCTCGCGTGGCTGGACCAGGTGCTCGGCATTCGAGATACCGCCAATCCTCTGCTGGAAGTCGACGAGTTCGATTTCCAAGTGTTCGATTCACCCAACGAGGTTCGACGCCTGATCGAGGAGAAGAATCGCGCGAACAATCGCGCCCGCATGGTGGCCGGCTATTGCTGGGACTGGAAGAGCAAGAAGGAGCCGAGTGCGTTCGATGTCGTAATCCCCGAGCAGGATTTCGCGATGCAGTGGAACCTGGCCCAGGACGGTGGCCTCTGGATCACGGCCGAGCGATCGGTGGAGCAGATCGGGTGCATCCACACCTGCCAGGGACTCGAGGTCGACTATATCGGCGTCATCGTTGGGCCGGACCTGATCGCACGGGATGGCAAGATCGTGACCCGACCGGAGAAGCGTTCCCGACAGGACCAATCCATCAAAGGCTACAGGAAGGAACTGCGCGAGAACCCGAAAGAGGCCGGGAACAAGGCCGATGCCATCATCAAGAACACGTATCGGACCCTGATGACCCGCGGGATGAAGGGTTGCTACGTCTACTGTACGGATCCCGAGACGGCCGCCTACTTCCGGGAGAGGATTGCTCAGCGCTACGAGCAGGCGCAGCCGGACGTCGAGTTGCCAATGGTGGCCGAGCAGACGAAGGACGCACGTTAAGTCCATGCGCTACTGGTGGGTCAATCAAAACCAAACGTTCCACCAGGAAATCGAGGGGGGCTACCTCTGGTCACCGAAGCGCAACAAGAACGGTCATCGCAATCCGTTCTACGAGTTCATGCGCGAGGTCGCGCCCGGTGACATCGTGTTTTCGTTTTGCGATGCGCGGATCGCGGCGCTCGGCATCGTCAGCGGCTACTGCCGCGAAAGTCCGAAGCCAGAGGAGTTCGGAAACGCCGGCACGAATTGGAGCCAGATCGGCTGGCGTGTGGGCGTTCGCTGGCAACGACTCACGAACGCGGTCCGCCCCAAGGACCACATTGCCCGCCTGCTACCTGACCTTGCGAACAAGTACGCGCCTCTCACCGCCAAGGGCAACGGGCTGCAAAGCGTTTATCTGACAACCGTCAGCCCAGCGTTGGCATCGGCACTATTGTCGTTGATCGGCCCTGAAGCGACGCGCGTTGCCGACGTCGGTCATGAGGTCGGCAAAATCGAGCGCGATACGCCTGCACCGGAGCGGGATATCGAGGAGTGGGAGCGGCGGCTTGAGGTCGAAATCACGACGGACGCCGCCATTCGCGAAACGGAGCGATCGGCGCTGGTCCTGGCCCGTCGAGGCCAGGGGCAGTTTCGCGAAAACGTACGCGCGATCGAGCGTGCCTGTCGGATCACCAAGGTGGAGCGCATGGGCATTGACCCGGATCGCCGCATCAATGTCGGCGCGTTCTCAGAGGGACAGCGGCGGTATTTGGATTTTCATCGGGAGAACGTACTGCGCATGGCTCGTGTCGATAGACCAAACAACTAAACGGGTCGACAACCAGCTCGCCACGTGAATTCCGTGTGGCCGCCGTCGCATTCGGTAAATTCGTTCATTTCGTTTAATTCGAATAAAGGATCTGATTGCGCTTCTAGTTGGAGGAGCGTCGCAATGTCTGCAACAAATTCCCAGCCGCCCCGATTCCCGACGGCCGACGAGGTGGCTCAGGCGCAGGAAGCTGGCCGCCAGCTTGCACGGCTGCTCCCAAAGGATCAGCGCCCACTTCGACTGGTAACCGACGCCAACCAGCACGAGATGATCGCCATTCCCCCCGGGGCTGTGCGCGTTTTCCTGGATGTCCTGACGCAGCTGGGCCAAGGACGCGCGGTGACCATCCTGCCGAAGAAGGCGGAGCTGACGACTCAAGAAGCGGCCGACTACCTGAACGTATCTCGTCCATACGTGGTAAAGCTAATCACGACGGGCAAGCTTCCTGCTCGTATGGTGGGCACCCGACGACGCATCGCGTTCAAGGATCTCTTGCAATTCGATGAGGCTGATCGCAAGCATCGTCGGGCAGCGTTAAACGAGAACGGGCGGCTCGATCAGGAGTTGGGGCTCTGAAGCCGCCGACATGAGCGGCTTTGCAGCGGTGCTGGACGCCAACGTTTTGTACAGCTACCCGCTGACCAACGTGCTTCTGGAACTTGCAGAAGCTCGCTTGTACAGACCGATCTGGAGCGACGACATCCACGATGAGTGGATTCGCGCTGTGAGACGTAATCGACCAGACTTGCCACCAGCAGACTTGCCACCAGCAGACTTGCCAGCGAACACCACATAAATAGCCTGGGTGCCAGATATACGGCGGGCGTTAGTTGATTGAGGTTAGAACGTTAAACTAAAATAAGGTGGGCGCTTGTTTTAGGATCAACCGCGCATGCAGCGACCCCAACCCGGCCACTACATCACCGTCTCGACGGCGGGAGAGCCGTTCAAGGCGTTCGTTCCGGCACCACTGCCCCCGGAGCCTCCGCTCGTCTGGTCGACGAGCCTGCGGCACAGGTTCGATGCGGCCCTGGTGTCGCTGGGCCGGCTCGATTCCGTCAGCGCCCTGCTGCCCAATGCCGCACTGCTGCTCTACAGCTTCGTCCGCAAGGAGGCGGTCCTGTCGTCGCAGATCGAAGGCACCCAGTCGTCCCTCGCCGACCTGCTGCTCTACGAGATCGACGAGGATCCGGGCGTTCCGGTGGAAGACGCCCGCGAGGTGAGCCGCTGCGTGGCGGCGCTGGAGCGTGGCCTGCAGGGGCTTCGCGGCGGACTGCCGGTGTGCACCCGGCTGATCTGCGACATGCACGAGGTGCTGCTCTCCCATCCCGGCGGAAAGGCCAAGGCCCCCGGCGAGCTGCGCCGCTCGCAAGTGTGGATTGGAGGAACCCGGCCGGGCAACGCGGTGTTCGTCCCTCCACCGCCGGAGGAAGTCGCCAAGTGCCTCGCGCCGCTCGAACGATTTCTCAATGACGAGCCCGAACCCGTGCCGCCGCTGCTCAAGGCTGCGCTCGCGCACGTTCAGTTCGAAACGATCCACCCGTTCCTGGACGGCAATGGACGCATTGGCCGACTGCTCATCGTGTTGCAGCTGGTGGCCGACGGTGTGTTGCGTGAGCCGATGCTTTACCCCAGCCTCTACTTCAAGAAGCATCGGGCGCTGTACTACGAACTGCTGAACGAGGTGCGCCTGCGCGGCGACTGGGAGCGCTGGCTGGATTTCTTTGCGGAGGGAATCGAGGCGAGCGCGACGCAAGCCGTGGCTACCGCAAACACGTTGCTGACGCTCGTCAACACGGATCGAGATCGTATCGCCGGCCTCGGACGCGCAGCGCCTTCCGCTCTCGCCGTACACCAGGCGCTGCAGCGTCAGCCCATCGCGACGGCTGCGTCGCTGATCAAGGCCACCGGACTCACGGCGGCGACGGTGAACAAATCGCTCGCACACCTGGAACGTATCGGCGTTGTCGGCGAGCTCACGAATCGACGCCGCGGCAGAGTGTTCAGTTATGGTCGGTATGTGAAGGAGCTTGCGGCGGAGATGGAATCGCCGTGACCGAGCAGGATCGACTCGCGGCGCTTCACGCCGCCTGGAACGCCTTCCCGAACCGCCCTATAACGACCTTCCGACCCTCCTCGATCTGCGCGTCCACGAGGTCGGCCCACCACTGCAGCATTTCCCGGCGCTGGGCCAGG
>DAIDHD010000015.1 GCA_027459765.1 Gammaproteobacteria bacterium
CGGAATCAAGTCCAGAGCGCGACCCGGTTGCCGTCGATGTCGCGAAAAGAACCGGTGACGATCATGATGAAATCGATCAGCACCCATACGCCCAGCCCGCCCAGCGTGAGGATCTGCAGCACCCCGGTGCCCACCTTGCCGACGTAGAAGCGGTGCACGCCCAGATAGCCGAGGAAGAAGCACAGCAGCAGCGCCGGCAGGATGCGCCGGTCGGAGATGCCGGGTTGCTGCGCCTGTATGGCACCGCAGCCGGGGCAGGACGGCGCGCTCACGTGAATCTGCCGTCCGCAGGCGCGGCAATACATCATCGGGTTGTCGGCACCTACGTTCATCCGCGGTCTCCCTTGGAATATCGTATAGGGGCGCCCGCGCCCGGCGCGGGCTCGCCGTCGATTTTATCTATAATCGAAGCCCCGAGGCGGCCTGCGGAGATCCGATGAAGCTGACCATCAACGGCAAGTCCGTGAATGTCGACGCACCTGCCGACATGCCGCTCCTCTGGGTGTTGCGCGACGAGATCGGCATGAAGGGCACCAAGTTCGGTTGCGGCGTCGCCCAGTGCGGTGCCTGCACGGTGCACCTCGACGGCCAGCCGGTGCGCGCATGCGTCACCCCCGTAGGCTCTGTGGGCGCGCGGCACGTCACCACGGTGGAGGGCCTCAGCGCCACCGCCGAGGGCAACGCGGTGCGGGCGGCATGGGAGGCGCTCGACGTCGCGCAGTGCGGCTATTGCCAGGCCGGCCAGATGATGGCGGCCACCGGATTGCTGCTTCGCAATCCGCGGCCGTCGGATGCGGACATCGATGCAGCCATGCAGGGCAATTTCTGCCGCTGCTCCACTTACAAGCGTATCCGCGCCGCCATCAAGACGGCGGCCGGCATCGATCCGTCCGATCGGCGGGAGGTCTGAGGCATGACCACTCGCAGGGAATTGCTGCTGTCGCTCGGCGCCACCTCCGCGGGCGCACTGGTGCTCGGATTCGGGTTCGCGACCGGCGCCGGCGCGGCTGCGCGCCCGCTCCCGCCCGCCTCTTCCGGCCGGGGCGCAGCCGACCGGGCCCGGCTCGGCAACTACGTGATGATCACCGCCGACGGCAGCGTGACGCTGTATGCGCGCAATCCGGAAATGGGGCAGGGGTCGAAGACCCTGCTGCCGATGCTCATTGCCGAGGAGTTGGACGCCGATTGGGATCGGGTGAAGGTCGAGTACGCCCCTGCCGACGCCAAGCGCTACGAGGCGCAGTACGCGGGTGGCAGCATGTCGGTGCCGGACAACTGGGAGCCGATGCGCCGCGTGGGCGCCGCCGCGCGCGCCGTGCTGGTCGAGGCGGCCGCCCGCCGCTGGCAGGCCGACGCCGGCGCGCTCGTGACCGAGCGCGGGTTCGTGATCGATCGCGCGAGCGGGCGCAAACTCGGGTACGGCGAACTCGCCGCGGAAGCGGCGCGGCTGCCGCTGCCCGACCCCAAGACGCTGACCCTCAAGGCGCCGGCGACGTTCACCATCCTCGGCAAATCGCACCGCAGCGTCGACACGTCGGCGATTCTCGACGGCCGACCGCTCTACGGCATCGACACCGTCGTGCCCGGCATGAAGTACGCCGTGTACGTCAAGTCGCCCGTGCCGGGTGCGCGGCTGAAGCGCGCGGACTTCGCCGCTGCCCGCTCGATGCCCGGCGTGGAACAGGTGTTCGCGGTCGAGGGCGTGACGCCGGGCGCGTCCGAACAGATCGGGCTGGCGCGTGGCCTCGCGCCGGGCATCGCGATCGTCGGACGCAATTGGTGGCAGGTGAATCGCGCGCGTACGGCGCTCGCGGCCGAGTGGGACGATGCCTTCGGAGCCGAGCACGACAGCGAGGCCTACGACGCGCGTGCGCGCAAGTTGCTCGACGGGTCCGGGGAGACGCGCCGGCAGAAGGGTCAGGTCGAGCAGGCGCTGGCGGGCGCGACCACCGTGGTCGAGTCGGTGTACGAGACGCCGTGGCTGCCGCACCTGACGCTCGAACCGCAGAATTGCACCGCCCGGCCCACCGCCAGCGGCGTCGAGATCTGGGCGCCGTCACAATTCCCGAACGACGGCCGGGAACTCGTGGCCGCGACGCTCGGCCTGCCCTTGGATGAAGTGACCGTGCACATGGTCCGCTGTGGCGGCGGGTTCGGACGTCGCATCATGAACGACTACATGGTCGAGGCGGCCGTGATCGCGAGGCGCGCCAAGGCGCCGGTCAAGCTGTTGTGGGCGCGCGAAGACGACGTCGCCCACGATTACTACCGGCCCGGCAACTACCACCGCCTGCGCGCCGGACTCGACGGCGCGGGGCGCGTGGTCGCGTACGCCGTGCACGGCGTGAGTTTCTCGCGTGGCGGCAAGCCGGTGAACGGCGGCGAGATCGGTCTCGACGCGGCGCCCGGGCTGCTGGTGCCGAACTTCCGGTTGGAGCAATCGCTGATACCCACGATTCTGCCGACCGGATGGCTGCGCGCGCCGGCCGACAACAGCCTTGCGTTCGTGCACGAGAGCTTCTGGGACGAACTCGCGGTCGCCGCGAAGCGCGACCCGCTGCAATTCCGCTTGGATCACATGCGTGCAAGTTTCGCGCACCCGATCGCGGATCCCACCGAAGAGGGCGAACCTCCCTACGACGTGCGTCGGGCCGCAGCGGTACTGGAGCGGGTCGCAGAGCGTTCCGGTTGGGGCCGCCAATCGACGCCGAAGGGCGTCGGTCTCGGCGTTGCGACCTATTTCAGCCACCGCGGCTACGTCGCCCAGGTCGCCAAGGTGCGAGTCCGCGCCGACGGCGACTGGCACGTCGAGAAGATCTGGGTCGTCGCCGACGTGGGTCCCATCATCCTGAATCCGACCACGGCGCACGCTCAGGTCGAGGGCGCCGTGATCGAGGGCGTCGGGCAGCTGACCGGCGAGATCCGCTTCGAGCGGGGTCGGGCGGTGCAGGCCAACCTGACGGATTTCCGATTGATGCGCATGCCTGCGGCACCGGAGGTGGACGTGCACTTTCTGCTCACCGACAACCCGCCCACGGGGCTCGGCGAGCCGGCGCTGCCACCGGCGCTGGCCGCGGTCTCGAATGCGATCTTCGCCGCCTGCGGCGCGCGCGTGCGCGCGCTGCCACTGACGGCGCAGAAGATCATGGCGGCGCGGACCGACGTTCAGCACGCCGGATGAGTCCGGAGGCAGCGTGTTCAAAGCCATTCTGATCGAACAGGGGCCCGGCGGCGACGCCGCCGCGGTACGTGAACTCGACGACGCGCGCCTGCCGGACGGCGACGTGACGGTGCGCGTGGAATACTCCACGGTGAATTACAAGGACGCGCTCGCGATCACCGGCAAGGCGCCCGTGGTGCGCCACTTCCCGATGGTGCCGGGCATCGATTTCGCCGGGACCGTCGAATCGTCCACTCATCCGGACATCGCCGCGGGTGAGAAAGTCCTCCTCAACGGCTGGGGTGTGGGGGAGATGCACTGGGGCGGCCTCGCGCAACGGGCGCGCGTGAAGGGCGACTGGCTCATCCCGCTGCCGCCAACGATGACGGCACGCCAAGCCATGGCGATCGGCACGGCCGGCTACACGGCCATGCTTGCGGTGATGGCGCTCGAGCGGCATGGCGTCACCCCGGCGAGCGGCGAGATCCTGGTGACGGGCGCAGCCGGCGGTGTGGGCAGTGTCGCGGTCGCGCTGCTCGCGCAGCGGGGTTACCGAGTGGCGGCGATGACCGGTCGCCTCGAGGAGGCCGAGTTCCTGACTCGACTGGGGGCGGCCGAGGTGCTGGACCGGGCGATGTACGCGCGCGCGCCCAAGCCGCTCGCGAAGGAGCGCTGGGCAGGGGCGGTCGACGTGGTCGGCAGCCACACGCTCGCCAACGTCTGCGCCGCCAGCCGCTACGGCGGCGTGGTGGCGGCGTGCGGGCTGGCCGGCGGCATGGACTTCGCGAGCACCGTGGCGCCCTTCATCCTGCGCGGTGTGACGCTCGCCGGCATCGACAGCGTGTATCGCCCACGCGCGGACCGGCTGCACGCCTGGGAGCGGCTCGCGCGGGAACTGCCGGTGGCGACCCTCGACCTGATCACCACGGACATCGGCCTCGCGGAGGCCATTGCGGTCGCTCCGCGGATCCTCGCCGGCGCCGTGCGCGGCCGGGTGGTGGTGGACACGAATCGCTGACGGGACATCGAAGAGGAGGGCAGACCGATGCCTTTGATTCTCCGCGTCGCGCGCATCGCCGGCTTCGCAACCCTGTGTGCCGGCCTCGGGGTCACGGCGCATGCCGATACGTTCGGCGGCGCGCACTACGAGCGGTCCACCGATACGCTGGTCGTCACCATGCACTATCGGGGCACCAACCCGAACCACGGCTTCACGCTGCGCTGGGGGCGATGTCGCGCGCCCGAGGCGGACCGCCCGAGGGCCTCGATCGCCGCCGACGTCCTCGACGATCAGGCGACCGACGTCGAAAAGCAGGATTACTCGGTCACGGCGCGGCTCTCGCTCGCCGACATGCCGTGTCGCCCGGCGCGCGTGACGCTGCGCACGGCGCCGCGCTTCTTCACGGTGGTGTGGGTGCCGTCGGCGCCGGCGGGAAGCGGCGGCCGCCGCTGAGTATTCAGCCGTTCTGCAGTGCGGCGAGGACCGCGCGTGCGGTGACGTCGCTGACCCGCACGTTCGATTCCTCGGTGACTCCGGCGATGTGCGGCGTGAGCAGCAGGTTGGGTACGCCACGGAAGGCAGCGCCAGCCGCCGCGGTCAGCGGTTCCACCTCGAACACGTCGAGCGCTGCGCCCGCGAGGCGCCGCGACTGCAAGGCGGCCACCAGTGCCTGCTCGTCGACGATGCCGCCGCGCGCCGCGTTGATCAGGATGGCGGTCGGGCGCATCCTGCCGAGCGCGGTGCCGTCGATCAAGTGCCGAGTCTGCGGCGTGAGCGGCGTGTGCAGACTCACCACGTCGCTCATCGCGAGCAGGGCCTCGAGATCCAGGCGTTCGGCGTCCCGCCAGGCCGGGTGCTCCGCCGGCAGGAAGGGATCGTACGCCGCGATCCGCATGCCGAGCGCAGCGGCTTTGCCGGCGGTGAGCCGTGCAATTGCGCCGTACCCCACGAGCCCGAGGCGTTTGCCGGCGAGTTCTGCTCCGATCAGATCCATGCGCGGCCACTCGCCTGCGGCCACCCGGTCGCTGGCGAACCAGGCTCGACGCAGCAACACGAGCGCCGCGGTCAGCACGTACTCTGCGACCGCGAGGTCGTTCGCGCCGGTCGCGGGCCGCACCGCGATGCCGCGCGCTTCGCACGCCGCGACGTCGATGTTGTCGAGTCCGACGCCGAGCCGGCCCACCACGCGCAACTGTCGAGCGGCGGCCAGCAGCGGACCGCGTACCTGGGTGCGGTTGCGGACGATGAGCGCGCGGCAGTGCTCTACGGCGGCGAGCAGTCGCTCGGGCTGGTCGACCAGTTTCGGGTCGTAGAGCACGTCCCGGCCGGCGAGCACGCTCCGGATCGCGCTCTCGTCCATGAACTCGGTGATCACGATTTCGCTCATGCGCCCGTCCCCGCGGCGCCGAGCGCCACGATCTGTGCGTGCAGGTCTTCCGCCACTGCGAGCCCCTCGCGGCGTGCGCGCTCGCGCGCCGCGAGACGCCGGTCGCCGGGTAGTCGTACACCGGGTTCGGCGGTGACCGCCGCCAACATCGTCGCCATTCGCTGCGCATAGTTCGCGCCGCTGAACGCCGCCGGGTCGAGGGCGATGAGCACCTGGCCAACAGCCGGCGGCGGACCTTCGGCGTCGAGGAAAGAACTGGCTTCCCAACCGAAGTGAGCTCCGGCGAGGGCCGCACACAGCGTTTCCACCATGAGCGCGAGCGCCGCACCCTTGGCGCCGCCGATCGGCACCAGCGCGCCCTCGAGTGCGCGCTGCGGATCGTCCGTCGGTTCGCCGCGCGCGTCCGTGGCCCAGCCGAGCGGAATCTTCTCGTTGCGGCGTCGTGCCGCCACGATCTTGCTTCTCGCCACCAGCGACAGCGACAGATCGATCACCAGCGCCGCGCGTTCCGGTACCGGAGCCGCGAATGCGAGCGGATTGGTGCCGAGCATCGAGCGCGCGCCCCCGTGCAGGGCCATGGCGTGGGGCGTGTTGGAGGCGAGCAGGGCGATCAGGCCGCGATCGGCGAGGCGCTCCACCGTGCGGCCGGCCTGGCCTACGTGGTGCGACGCGTGCACGCTGGCGGCGGCCACGCCGTGCGTTGCGGCGAGCGCCGGCAGTTCCGTGATGGCGAGGTCCAGCGCCGGGTAGGCGAAGCCGCAGTGGGCGTCGATCCGCAGCGCGGCCGGACGAGTGCGCTCGACCGTGGGCGCCGCGCGGCCTGCGATCTTGCCGGCCTTCACCTGCGCCGCATAGGCGGGCACGCGGCCGAGACCGTGGCCGCTCTGGCCGTCCGCCTCCGCGGCCACCAGCGCGGCGGCGGTGGCCGCCGCTGCGCTCGGCGACGCGCCGGCCGCGGTGAGCGCACGCCGTACCAGGGCGTCGGCCTCGTCGATCGAGAGGACGGGCACCGGATGAAGCTCCCGCCGTACGCTCAGGCGCTACGGTACAACTTGGTCATGACGAACTCGCGGTGGCCGAGTGCCTCGGCCGCCGTGAAGCGGCCGTTCGCCGTCTTCGCGATGGTGTCGATCAGCAAATCGCCGGCCTGGGCGATGGTGAGTTCGCGGCGCACGATGCCCGAAACGTCGACGTCCACGTGCTCGCTCATGGTGCGCACGGTACGCGGGTTACCGGTGATCTTGATGACCGGCATGATCGGGTTGCCGATCACGTTGCCCTGGCCCGTGGGGAAGCAGTGCACGACGTAGCCGGCCGCGGCCTGCAACGTGCAGCACTCGGCCGCCGCCGACGAGGTGTCCATGAAATAGAGGCCTGGTCCGCGCGCCGGCGCCTCGGCGGGTTCCAGCACGTCGATGAACTTCACCTTCTTGCCGATCTTCTCGAGGTTGCCGAGCGCCTTCTCCTCGATGGTGGTGAGGCCCCCGGCGATGTTGCCCTTGGTTGGCTGACTGTCGGAGAGATCCGAAGTCTTGTGCGCCTCGATGACGTCCTTCTGATAGGCCGTCCAGGTCTTCATGAACTTGGCGGAGATTTCGGGCGACGCGGCGCGCGCGGCAGCCAAGTGTTCGGCGCCGGTGAGTTCCGAGGTCTCGCCGAAGCAGCCGTAGAGGCCGAGCGGCACCAGTTTGTCGTACATGCTGCCCACGGTGGGGCAGGAGGCGAGGCCGGTGGTGGTGTCGCTCTCGCCACACTTGGCGGCCACCCACACGTCGCTCAAGGGGCACTCCACCCGCACCTGTGCGGTGGCGTGGTGCACGAATTCCTTCGCCTTGCGCGAGGCCGCGGCCACGGTGGCGATGTCGCCGTTGCCCTCGATCGCAAAGCCGGCCACCGGCTTGCCGGTCCGGGCGATGCCCTCGACGACTTTCTGCGTCCAGCCCGGCTCGATGCCGATGACCACGCAGGCCGCCACGTTCGGGTTTGCTCCCGTGCCGATCATGGTGCGGAAGTGCAGTTCCAGGTCCGCGCCGAACTGCAGCCGCCCGTAGGCGTGCGGCAGGGCGATGGTGCCCTGGATGTGCGCCGCGACCGCTTCGCAGGCTGCATTGGAAATGTCATCGAGCGGCAGGATCGCCACGTAGTTGCGCACGCCGACGCGGCCATTCTCGCGCCGGTAGCCCCAGATCGTTCGCTTGGAGAGGTCCATGGATGTCACCACCGCTTGGTCTTCAGATTGTGCGTGTGCACGTGATCGCCCCGCCGGATCGGCGCGACGACTCGACCGATGTCCTCGCCGTACTTGATGACGGTGTCGCCCACGGCGAGATCCTTCAAGGCCACCTTGTGGCCGATCGGGACGTCCTGGTTGCACTTGGCGCGGAACTCGCTGTTGTCCTCGGTCACGACACACAGCATGTCGGTGCCGGCCTTGAGGTCTTCGACGACCACCACGCCGACGTTGTCGCGCCGGTCGTGGACGAGCAATTGCGGTATGTTTGCCATGGTTTCCCGAGCTCTGTTTCCACAAGTCTTATATTAGATATAAGATTACAGATTGAAATGACTAATTCAAGTGGTTCTGACAAGGTTTGCGGGCCGGCGCGCCGTTTGCGCAGCGCGGAGTGGTTCGACCGGCCTGACATGCGCGGCTTCGCGCACCGCCAGCGCACGCAGCAAATGGGCTTGCGACGCGAGGAGTTCCTCGGCCGCCCCGTGATCGCCATCGTCAACCCGTGGAGCGAGATGAGCCCGTGCCACGCCCACTTGCGCGAGCGCGCGGCGGCCGTCAAGCGCGGGGTTCTGCTCGCCGGAGGCTATCCGGTGGAGTTGCCGGCGCTTTCGGTGGGCGAAGTCATGGTCAAGCCCACCACCATGCTCTACCGCAATTTCCTCGCCATGGAGACCGAGGAGCTGCTGCGCAGCCACCCGATCGACGGCGCGGTGCTGCTCGGCGGCTGCGACAAGTCCACCCCGGGAATGCTGATGGGCGCCATCAGCATGGATCTGCCGACCATCTTCTGTCCGGCGGGACCGATGTCGAACGGCCAGTGGCGGGGCGTGAAGACGGGCGCCGGAACCCACACCAAGCGTTATTGGGACGAATTGCGCGCCGGCAACATCACCGCCGACGACTGGATCGACCTGGAGTCGCGGATGACGCGTTCCATCGGCACCTGCAACACCATGGGCACCGCTTCGACCATGACCTCCATCGTGGACGCCATGGGCCTTACGCTCACCGGTGCGTCTTCGATACCCGCCGCGGACTCCGGTCACGTGCGCATGGCCTCCGCCAGCGGCAGCCGCATCGTCGCGATGGTGCACGAGGACTTGCGCATCTCGCGCCTGACGACGCCGGCGGCATTGCACAATGGCATCGTGACCTACATGGCGCTCGGTGGTTCGACCAACGCGGCCATCCATCTGATCGCAATGGCGCGCCGCGCCGGACTTGCACTCGACTTGGATACCCTCGGTCGCTACGCGCGGGAGATTCCCGTGTGCGCCAACCTGTTTCCCTCGGGAGACCGGTTGATGGAGGATTTTTTCTTCGCCGGCGGCTTGCCGGCCCTGCTCGCCAAGCTCGCGCCCCGCCTCGAACTCGGCGCGCCCACCGTGGAGGGCCGCACGCTCGGCGAGGCCATCGCCGGCGCGCAGTGCCACGACCACGACGTGATCCGCGGTCTGGACGATCCGGTGGTGCCGCTCGATCGGGGTGCGACTCTGGCGGTGTTGCGCGGCAATCTCTGCCCCGACGGCGCCGTGCTCAAATCGAGTGCAGCCGAGCCGCGCCTGCTGGTCCACGAGGGTCGTGCACTGGTGTTCGATGATCACGCGGAACTGTCGGCCCGTATCGACGATCCGTCGCTGCCGGTCGACGCGGACACCGTGCTCGTGTTGCGCAACGCGGGCCCCGTGGGCGCGCCGGGCATGCCGGAGTGGGGCAACCTGCCGATCCCGAAGAAGCTGCTGGCGCAAGGCGTGCGCGACATGGTGCGCATCTCGGACGCGCGCATGAGCGGAACCCACTACGGCTGCTGCATCGTGCACGTCGCGCCGGAGGCGGCCATCGGCGGTCCGCTCGCCCTGGTACGCAGCGGCGATCGCATTCGCCTCGACGTCCCGGCGGGGCGACTCGATCTGCTGGTCGACGGCGAGGAACTCGCGGCGCGCCGCGCCGCCTGGCGTCCGCCGTCGTCGCCGTACCGACGCTCCTACGCCGCGCTCTACCAGGCGCACGTCGGTCAGGCCCCGGACGGCTGCGATTTCGACTTCCTGACGGGACGGGCGCCCACGCCCGAACCGCCGATCTACTGACCACGGAGTGTGCCGATGTCTTCCAATCCATTCAAAGCGGCCCTAGCCAGTCCTCCCGCGACGCCCTTGCTCGGCAGCTGGTTCATGTCCGCGGCGCCCGCCGTCGCCGAGGCGCTCGGGCACTGCGGGTTCGATTTCCTCGTGGTGGACGCCGAGCACAGTCCGATCGAGGTCGTCGACACGCTCGCGCTGCTGCGAACGCTCGCCGGCACGCCGTGCCAGGCCGTGGTGCGACTGTCCTGGAACGACCAGGTGCTGGTGAAGCGCATGCTCGACGTGGGCGCGCGCAATCTGATGTTCCCGTTCGTGCAGACGCCGGACGAGGCGCGGCTCGCGGTGAGCTACACGCGCTATCCGCCTCAAGGGCTGCGCGGCGTCGCCGCGATTCACCGCGCTTCGCGCTACGGCCAGGACAAGGATTACTTCGCCAACGCCAATGGCGAGACCGCGGTGATCATCCAGCTGGAAACGCCGGCGGCCATCGAGCGACTGCGGGACATCGCGGCCGTCCCAGGCGTCGATTCGCTGTTCGTGGGACCCGGGGACCTCGCCGCGGCCATGGGTCGGGTCGGCGACGTGGCGCACGCGGACGTGCAGCGTCTGATCGCGCACGCCGCCGCCGAGGCGCGCGCCATCGGCAAACCCATCGGCATCGTGGGCGGCAATCCCGACATGGTGGCGCGCTTCCAGGGCTACGGCTACGGCTGGGTCGCGGTCGCCTCGGATCTCGCGATGGTGACTGCGCGGGCGCGCGAGTGGATCGGCGCCATTCGCGGCCGCGCCACCACGACGGCGTCGGGCGCAGCGTACTGATCGGCTGCCGTGGAGGCGCCGCTGATCACCTTGCAGCGGGGCGATTGGCGCGCCGTGATCGCGCCCGCCGTCGGCGGCGCGATCACGGCGTTCGAGTTGGCGGGAACCGCGATCCTTCGGCCGACGCCCGCGGAGGCCGTCAGCCGCGGGGAGGTGCGGCGCACCGCATGCTATCCGCTGCTGCCCTACGCCAACCGCATCGCCCGCGGGCAGTTCAACGCCCATGCGCGGAATTACAAACTTCGCCCGAATTTTCCCGACGGGCACCATCCGCTGCACGGCGTCGGCTGGCGGCGTGCCTGGCGTGTCCTCGCCGCGGACGCGACCAGTTGCGAAATCGCGCTCTCGCACCTTGCCAACGGCGAGGACGCGCTCGACTGGCCGTTCCCGTTCGAGGCCCGGCAGCGCGTCGCGCTGTGCGGCGAGGGCTTGCGAATCGACCTGAAAGTCGTGAATCTGGCGCAGCAATCGGCGCCGCTCGGACTCGGACTGCATCCCTGGTTCGTGCGCCGTCGCGGCGAGACCCTCGCCTTCGAGGCCGAGGCCGTGTGGGAGAACGACGCTGAACATCTGCCTGCGCGGCGCGTCGACGCCGCCATCGACGCGCACGCCTGGGAGGAGACCTGGGACCATTCCCGCGGACGTGCCGTCGGCGCTGCGCCGCTGGACCACGACTTCGGCGGCTGGCGTGGACTCGCGACCATGACGGCGACCGAGGGGGCGCGCCTGCAAATGCGGGCGGACGCGGTGTTCCCGGTGCTACGCGTGTTCACCCCGCCGGGCCGCGAGGAGTATGCGGTGGAGCCCATGACGCATGGCACCGATGCGCTGCACCGTCACGGCCCTGCGGTGGCGCCGATGGCTTGGCGCGCGCCGGGTGAGGCGTTCGAGGGGGGCGTGACCATCGCCGTGCAGCCGCCGGCCGCGGCCGTTGTGCCGGGTGCGGTGCGGTGAGCGCGCGCTTCGAGCGCGTTCTCGACGCGCGCTGCGAGTTGGGCGAATCGCCGGTCTGGTGCACGGCCCGTCGACGCCTGCTGTTCGTGGACATCCTCGGTCAGAGGATCCACGCCTTCGATCCGCGCGACGGTGCGCTCGAATCACTGACGGTCGACGAACCCGTGGGCTGCATCGCGCCGACCACGGTGGGCGGTTACATCGCCGGGCTGCGCTCCGGTCTGTGGCTGCTTGACGAGACGGGCGCGCGGCGCCAGTTGCTCGCGGCCAACCCGGAGGACACCCGTTTCAGCCGCTTCAACGACGGTCGCGTCGACCCGCGGGGCCGGTATTGGGTGGGTACCGTCGACGAGTCGAAGCAGCACGGGCAGGCGGCGCTCTATCGCTACGACAGGCGCGGCCTGGTGCGCGTCGCCGCGGGCTTGATGACCTCGAACGGTCTCGCCTTCGCGCCCGACGGACGTACGCTCTACCACTCCGACACGCCGCGATTCGTGGTGTACCGATACACCTACGACCCGGATTCCGGCGATGCCACCGATCGGCGGGAGTTCGTCCGCCTCGATCCGCAGGCCGCTGATCGGGCGCGTCCCGACGGAGCGGCGGTGGACTCGCTCGGCTGCTATTGGACGGCGCTCTACGCCGGCGGACGGATTCAGCGCTACGACCCCGAGGGCCGGCTGTTGGCGGAGTTCGCGCTGCCGGTCGCGCATCCGACCATGCCGGCATTCGGCGGCGAAGACCTCAAGACATTGTTCGTCACCAGCGCGCGGGCGGGCGGTGGCGAGGGCGGTGCGCTCTACGCGCTGCGAGTCGACCACCCCGGCCTGCCGACCCAGTTGTTCGACCCGGCGGCGTGAGCCGTCGCCGCTGCAGGAGATTTGCATGACATCGCCGTACGCCGAAGTTCGTTATCGATCCCTGGAGGCGCGCTCGGTGCTCATCACCGGCGGCGCGTCGGGCATCGGGGCGGCCATGGTGGAGGCCTTCACCGCGCAGGCGGCGCGAGTTCATTTCCTCGACATAGACGCATCCGCCGGCGAGACGCTCGCCGCACGCACCGGCGCACGCTTCCTGCCGTGCGACCTGACCGACATCGCCGCGTTGCGCGCCGCGGTCGCCACGGTGGAGCGGGAAGGCGGCGGCATCGACGTTCTGGTCAACAACGCCGGCAAGGACGACCGGCAGGCGTTCGCGAACATCGAGCCGGTCGACTGGCGCCGGCTGCTCGCGTTGAACCTCGACCACCAGTTCTTCGCCAGCCAGGCGGTCGCAGCCGGGATGGCGGCACGCTCCAGAGGATCGATCATCATGCTCGGCTCGGTGTCGTGGATGCGCGGACGGCCCGGAATGGCCGCCTACACCACCGCCAAGGCGGCCATCAACGGCCTCACGCGAACGCTCTCCCGCGAACTGGGCTCCTCCGGGGTCCGGGTCAATTGCATCGTGCCCGGCGCGATCCTCACCGAGCGGCAGCGCGCGCTGTGGCTCACCCCTGAATTGGACGCGCAGTTCGTCGAACTGCAGGCGCTCAAGTTCCGCCTGACGGCGCAGCACGTGGCGCGGGTCGCCCTGTTCCTGGGCTCGGACGAGAGCGCCGGCTGCACGGGCGCCAACTTCCTGGTCGACGCCGGCATCACCCAGAATTGAGGCTTCGAGTCAGGTGAGGGTGACGGAGTAGACCAGGTCGCCGGAGCGCACGCGGCTCGCGCGCCACTCGACCTTGCGCCCCTGCAGCGACAGCGCGACGCGGTCGATCACCAGGATCGGGTCGCCGACGGCCACCTTCAGCACCCGGTGGTCCTCGGCGTTCGCCACCTCGGCGTGCACTTCCTCCTGGGCGGCGACGATGTTGATGCCGTACTCGGTCTGGTAGAGCGAGTAGAGCGTGTTCGGCAGCGAGGGACGGCGCTCGATCCCGGGGAACAGATCGGCCGGCAGCACGATGAGTTCGTGCACGCTCGGCACACCGTCGATGAGCCGGGTGCGCGAGATCTCCACCACCCGATCGGCGCGCTCTATTTCGAGCTTGCTGCGTTCCACCGGCCGCGCCGCCCGCACCTTGACCGATTCGCCGCCGCGCTCCGGAGTCAGCCGGCGGCCACCGGGACGGGCGATGCGAAAGAAGCGGAACAACGATCGTTCCTGGGTGTTCTCGGCGATGTAGGTGCCCTTGCCCTGGCGGCGCTCGAGCAGCTTTTCCGCCGTCAATGCGTCGAGCACCTTGCGCACCGTGCCCTGGCTCACGCCGAGCTCCTTGGCGAGGCTCTGCTCGCTCGGCAGCGCCTCCCCGGGCCGCCAGGTTCCCTGCGCCACCTTTCTGACGACGATGTCGTAGACCTGCCGGTACAAGGGCCGGTAGCCGGGTGTGTCACTCACTTTGCGTCGCGCTCCCGCGGGGCGATTCCGCCCTCATCGTCCGATTGTATATGCGCGCGCCAGGATGCGCTCCGTGCACGCGGCCGACGCGCGGCCCTTGCGCGACCTCTCAAAGTCTTATATAAGACATATGGGTTGTATGTGTCGCCGGCGAGGCTCGATTCTCGCCGCGGCGCATATGGGGAGCCGGCGTGCCAGCCGGCGAGCGAGCCGCGTGGCCACGACGCCAAAGCGCGCCGACGATTCGAACGAGGTGGTCGCTATGATCTCTGTCTCTCGTACCTGTCACCTGGCAGCCACCGTGCTGCTGGGCGCGGCCTGCGCCGCGTCCGCCGCCTGGGCCGATCCGTCGCCGGCAACGCCTGCCGCTGCGACGCCCGCTGCCAATGGCGCCACCACCGCCGGAACCGACGGCAACTCGCTCGCCGAGATCGTGGTGACCGCCGAAAAGCGCAGCGAGAGCCTGCAGCGCGTGCCGGCGGCGGTCAGCGTGGTGTCGGGCGACTTCCTGCAATCGACCGGCGTCAACAACGCCGAGAGCCTGCAGGAGGTGGTCCCCTCGCTCACATTCAAGCGCGGTTCGACCAACTCCAATTCGACCTTGAGCATTCGCGGCATCGGCACGCAATCCTTCGCGTCCGGCGCCGAGCCGAGCGTCGCCACCGTCGTCGACGGCGTGGTGATGGGCCGTGCCGGCATGGCCACCACCGAGTTCACCGACGTGCAGCGGGTCGAGGTGCTGCAAGGCCCGCAGGGGACCTTGTTCGGCAAGAACGCGTCCGCAGGCGTCGTGAACATGGTCACGCGCGGTCCGACCAAGGAGTTCCAGGGCGACGCGTCGGCCGGCGTCTTCCAGGGCCAGGAGTACCACGCAAACGTCGATCTGTCCGGACCGATCAACCAGTCGGTCGGCTACGCGCTGGCCGCGGTGTACAGCGACTATCCCGGCAACTCGCGCAATTTCTACAACGACCAGATGGTGAACGGCTTCCGTCGCGAGGGTCTGCGCGGCAAGCTCGCCTTCGACCTCACCGACTCCCTCAAGCTGACCCTCGCAGGGGATTGGGTGCGCGCCAACGACCTGTGCTGCGCCGACGTGCTCGGCACGGTGATCCCGAACGCACAGTGGACCCAGATTTTCGCGCGACAGCTCGCGCCGGTGGTGCCGGGCCCGCAGAACTTCAACATCAGCAACGACTACGCGCCGCGTCAGATAGACGTCAACACCGGTCTGTCCGCGCAGCTCGACTGGTCCTTCGGCGGCTACACGCTGACCTCGATCAGCGCGTTCCGCCGCTGGTACAACTTCCAGCAGCGTGACGGCGACTTCCACGACACCGCCGCGAACTACGTCGCGGGTCTCGACATCGCGTTGCACGATCAGGGTGGGCTCACCTTCAAGCAGTACAGCGAGGAGCTGCGCATCGCCTCGCCGACGGACCAGTTCATCGACTACGTCGGCGGCCTCTTCATCTGGCACACCGACGAGGTCGACTACTTCACGCGGCGGGATTTCTCCTGCACGGCGTCGACGCTGCCCGCGGACGCGACCGGCTTTCAGCCCTGCGCGGCGGGCCAGAGCACTTTCCTGACGACCGCCGGCACCGCGAACTTCGACACGCGTTTCGACAGCCAGGCGCTGTTCGGCCAGGCCACCGCGCATCTCACCGATCGGCTGCGTCTGATCGGCGGCGCGCGCGTCAGCCACGACTACGTGGCCTACACCTTCGACCGCACCAACGACCCGACCACGGGTCCGGGAATCGCCAAGCCCTACCAGGGCGAGGGTTCCACCAGCAACAACGGCTATTCGGGCAAGGCCGGCGTACAGTACGACTTCTCCCGCGACGTGATCGGCTACGCGACCTACTCGCGCGGCTACAAGGGCCCGGCGTTCAACACCTTCTTCAACATGTCGGCGCTGAACGCACAGCCCATCGCGCCGGAGACGTCCAACGCCTATGAAATCGGCCTGAAGTCCACGCTGCTCGACCGGCGGTTGACCCTGAACGCCGCCTTGTACCGCCAGGACTTCAACAACTTCCAGACCAACAGCTTCGTCGTGGTGAACGGTGCGGTCACCACCAGCCTCACCAACGCGGGCACCGTGCGCTCCGAGGGCTTCACCGCCGACTTCGACTGGCGGCCGACGGATGATTTCACGGTGACGGGCGGCTACGCGTACGACAAGGCGTACATCGTGTCCTATCTGTGCGCCGGACAGACGGGCGCCGCGCTCGCCTCGTGCCGCGGCGTCCACGACGGCGCGCCGCTGCCGTTCGCGCCGCGAAACAAGTTCAACGTGCAGCCGAGCTGGCGCCTGCCGATCGAGGGCGCCTCGTTCACCACGCACGCCAACCTGTCCTACGAGTACAACGGTCCGACCAACTTCGACATCGACCAGAATCCTCTGGCGCGCGAGGGCGGCTACGGCCTGCTCGGCGCATCGCTGGTGTTCACCAGCCTCGACGAGAAGTACAGCCTGAGCCTGATCGGCCGCAATCTCGCCAACAAGTTCTACGTCGACTTCATCACGCCGACCGGCAACGGCATCGCACCGCTGTCCTACCAGCGGTTGCAGATTCCCCGCGACGCGCAGCGCTACTTCGGCGCTCAAGTGGGGGTGAAGTTCTGACGCAACTCTCGCGTGTGCGCCCGGGGCGCCGTCCCTCCCGCCCCGTGCGCCCGCGATCTTCGGGCGGCCGCCGCGACTTGACGGGCGCGGCGCGCCGCCTACTCTTGTTCCGAACATGCGCCTGATCGAGCACGCCGACGGTTTCGACCTGATCCTCTCCGGTCGGGTGCTGCTGCATCACCGGAACTGCGCGCCCGCGGTATTCGTCGGCGCCGGCGAACCCGCCGTGCGCATGAATCACGGCAACTTCGACGTCTCCGACTACTTGAGCGCGCGCGTACCGCTGCGTCATGGCGTCGCCGTGAAGACCGCCGCCGGGATCGAGTGCCGCTTCTCGGACTGCGCGGGTGGCGCTCCGGTGTTGCTGCTGCGTGCACGCGGCGACGAGGACTCGGCGGTCTTCGAGTGGTCGGCGACCGCCACCTCCGGCGACCTCAACCGGCTGTGGCTGCGCGTGCCGGCGAGCGCCGCGGAGCGCGTCTGGGGTGGCGGGGAGCAGCTTTCCTACTTCGATCTGCGCGGCCGCCGCTTCCCGCTCTGGACGTCCGAGCCCGGGGTGGGACGCGACAAGTCCACGCGCATCACCTTCGAGGCCGATCGGCGCAACGGCGGCGGCGGCGACTATTTCAACACCAACTATCCCCAGCCGACCTTCATCTCCTCCCGGCGCTACGCACTGCACGTCGAGACCACCGCGTATGCCGCCTTCGACTTTCGCCAGCGCGACTTCCACGAAATAGAGGTCTGGGAGGTGCCGCGACGCATGGAGTTCTGGACGGCGCCAACCTACGCGGCGCTGGTCGGCCGCCTCTCGAGCCGCTTCGGACGGCAGCCGCCGCTGCCGGCGTGGGCGCGGGATGGAGCCATCATCGGCCTGAAGGACGGCGCCGAGAGCTTCGCACGGCTCGAGAAATACCTCGCGGCGGGGGCCGCGGTGAGCGGTCTGTGGTGCGAGGACTGGGTCGGGATCCGCGAGACGTCGTTCGGCAAGCGCCTTTTCTGGGACTGGCGCTGGAACCCCGCGCGTTACCCGGACCTTCATCGCAGGATCGGCGAACTCGGGGCGCGCGGCATCCGCTTTCTGGGCTACGTCAACCCCTATCTCTGCGTCGACGGCTCCCTCTATCCGGAGGCCGCCGCCGCCGGCTACCTCGTGCGGCGGCTCGACCGCGACCAACCCTATCTGGTCGATTTCGGGGAGTTCGAGTGCGGTATCGTCGACTTCACCAATGAGGCGGCAGCGGACTGGTTCGCGGAGGCGGTGATCGGGCGCAATATGCTCGACTTCGGCCTATCCGGGTGGATGGCGGATTTCGGCGAGTATCTGCCCACGGACGTGCGGCTGGCCAGCGGTCTGCCAGGAATGCTCGCGCACAACGCCTGGCCGACGATATGGGGGCGCGTGAACGCCGCCGCGGTCGCCAAGCGCGGCAAGACCGGCGATGCGCTGTTCTTCATGCGCGCCGGCTACACCGGTATCCAGGCGCACTGTCCGCTGCTCTGGGCCGGTGACCAGTCGGTGGATTTCAGCCGACACGACGGACTGCAGACGGTGATCTGCGCCGCGCTCTCCTCGGGGCTGCTCGGCAACGCCTACCACCACAGCGACATCGGCGGCTACACGAGCCTGTTCGGCAACGTGCGCACCGCCGAACTGATTGCGCGCTGGTCGGAAATGGCCGCGTTCACCCCGGTCATGCGTACGCACGAGGGCAATCGTCCACGCGAGAACCTGCAGATCGACCAGGACCCCGCGGTGCTGGCGCACTTCGCACGCATGACGCGCATCCACCGGTACCTGTCGCCATACGTCGCGGAACTCTCGCTGGAAGCGGCAAGCACGGGGCTGCCGCTGCAGCGGCCCTGCTTCCTGCACTTCGAGGACGATCTGGGGGCGTACGAGGGGCAAACCGAATACCTGTACGGCGCGGATCTCCTGGTCGCTCCGGTGGTGGAGGAGGGCGCGCTCCGGCGCCGCGTGCATTTGCCGGGGGATATCCCCTGGGTGCACCTGTGGAGCGGCGTCGAACACCGGGGTGGCCGCGAGGTGGAGGTGGACGCGCCGCTCGGCCAGCCGCCCGTCTTCTACCGTAGCGACAGCCGTCACCGAGGCCTGTTCTCCGGCCTCGCCGCGCTGTAGGGCGATGTCTCCGGCGCGGCGCCGCTTCCTGCTCGGCCTGCTGATCGTGTCCGGTCTGCTCAATTACGCCGACCGCCAGATCATCGCCGTGCTCAAGCCGATGTTGCAGTCCGATCTCAAGTGGTCCGACGCGGACTATGGCGCGCTCGCAGCCATCTTCCAGTTCGCCGCGGCGTTCGCCTATCTGGGCGCCGGCTGGGTGGTGGATCGCGTGGGATGGCGTCGCGCCAATCCACTCGCGACCGGTGCCTGGAGTCTGGCGGCCATGGCGCACGCATTCACGCGCAGCGTGCGCGAATTCGCCTTCGCGCGCGCCGCGCTCGGCGTCACCGAGGCGCTCGGCACGCCGACCGCCGTGAAGACCATCGCCGCGCTGTTCGCGCCGCGAGAGCGCTCGGTGGCGCTCGGCTGGATGAACGCCGCGTCGAATCTCGGCGCCATCGTCACGCCCTTGGTCGTCCCGGCGCTGGCGCTGCACTTCGGCTGGGCAGCGGCGTTCTTCCTGACCGGCGCCGTAGGCCTGCTGTGGGTGCTGGTGTGGATCCCGGCGGCGCGTTCGGCAGCGCACGCCGGCACCACCGCACCCGCCGACGCCGCGCCCGGCGGAGCCGTTGCGCCTCCCGCCGCCGATCCGTCGCCACGGCCGGCAGGCCGGCCGTGGCGCGACGCGCTCGCGGATCGGGCGACCTGGGCGATCGCCGGCGGCAAGCTGCTGTCCGACCCCGTGTGGTGGCTACTGCTTTTCTGGGCGCCGGATTTCTTTCACCGTCGCTTCGGCTTGACCGTGCAGGGCTTCGCACTGCCGCTCGCCGTGGTCTACACGATGGCTGCCGCGGGTTCGCTGTTCGGCGGCTACGCCTCCGGCCGGGCAATCGCGGCGGGCGCCACGCCGACCCGGGCGCGGCTGCGGGTGATGCTGGTCTGTGCGCTGCTTGCGGCGCCGATCGCACTCGCGTCGCATGCGCCGGGAGCCGCGATGGCGGTGCTGCTCCTCGGGACCACGCTCGCCGCCCACCAGGGATTCTCCGTGAACCTGTTCGCGCTCACCACGGACGTGGCGCCGCCGGAACGCGTGGGTACGGTCATCAGCATCGCGGCGCTGTGCGGCAACCTCGCCGGCATGGCAGTGCTCGCCGGAGCCGGGGTGTGGCTCGATCGTGGCCACGGCTACGGCTCGCTATTCGCACTCGCGGCGCTCACGTATCTTATGGCGCTCGCCTGGCTGCGCGTGTGCCTCCGGCAGCCGCGGGGTCGCCCGCAGCGAGGCGAAAAGGGTGTCCGACATGGCGGAGAATGACGTGGTGGCCGAGTTCGATCGACCTGTGGATCTGCTGGTTGTCGGCGGTGGAATCAACGGTGTCGGCATCGCGCGTGACGCTGCGGGGCGCGGTCTGTCGGTGATGCTCGTCGAGCGTGATGATCTCGCCTGCGCGACCTCCTCGGCCTCCTCGAAGCTCATTCACGGCGGCTTGCGGTATCTCGAACAGTACGCGTTCCGGCTGGTGCGCGAGAGCCTCGCCGAGCGCGAGGTGCTGCTGGCCGCGGCGGGGCACCTGATCTGGCCGTTGCGGTTCGTGTTGCCTCTGCACTCGGGCCTGCGTCCCGCGTGGATGATCCGGACGGGGCTCTTCTTCTACGACCACATCGGGGGCCGACGCCGATTGCCCGGCACCCGCGCCGTGCGCCGCGGGCGCGACGCGGCGCTCGAGCCGCTCGCCCCCGCCTACGTGCGCGGCTTCGAGTACTCGGACTGCTGGGCCGACGACGCCCGTCTGGTGGTCGCGAATGCTCTCGACGCGCGTGAGCGCGGTGCGCGCGTGGAGGTCGGCTGGGCGCTGACGGAGGCCCGGCGCGACGGACGCGAGTGGCGTGCCGTACTGTCGGCGGCCGACGGCCGCCGGCGCACCGTACGGGCGCGCGCCATGGTCAATGCCGCCGGACCCTGGGTCGAACAGGTGTTGCGCGGGGCAGGGCTAGATCGCGGCCAGCAGCTGCGTCTGGTCAAGGGCAGCCACGTCGTCGTGCCGAGGCTCTACGACGGCGCGCAGTGCTACACCCTGCAGAACGCGGACGGACGAGTCGTGTTCATGATTCCTTACGAGGGGCGATTCACGCTCATCGGCACCACCGACGTACCCTTCAGCGGCGATCCGCGACACATCGCGGCGAGCGAAGCGGAGGTTGACTACCTCTGCGCCACCGCGAGCGAGTACTCGCGCCGGCGCGTGACGCCGCGCGACGTGGTCTGGAGTTACGCCGGCGTTCGGCCGCTACACGACGACGGACAGCAAAATGCCTCGACGGTGACTCGCGACTACGCCTTCGACCTGGATACGCCCGCCGACGGGGCGCCGCTGCTGTCCGTTTTCGGGGGCAAGCTCACGACCTATCGAAAGCTCGCCGAGCACGCGCTCGCCGAGCTGCTGCCTGTGCTGGGCGTACGCGCCGGCGCCTGGACCCGCGGCGCGACGCTGCCCGGCGGCGACTTTCCGCAGGGCGATTTCGACCGCTTCGCGGAGGAACAGCGCCTGCGCTTTCCGGCCCTGTCCGGCGCGCTCGTGCAGCGGCTCTGCCGCGCCTACGGCACGCGGCTCGAGCGCATCGTCGGCGACGGCGATCCCCGGCGACTCGGCGAATGCGTCGGCGGCGACTTGTACGAGGCGGAGCTCGCCTACCTGGTCGAGCAGGAGTGGACGCGCGGCGCGGAAGCGGCGTTGTGGAGGCGCTCCAAACTCGGGCTGCACCTCGCACCGGACGCGCAGGCGCGCGTCGCCGCCTGGCTCGATGCTCAGCGCGAACGTACCCGCGCGAGCGCCTGATGCCAGCCCGAGAGCTCCGTCGAGCGCGCCGCGGCGTCGAGCTGCGGCGCGAATTCCGCTTCGGTGCGCGCCAGCGCGGCGATCTCCGCGAGCGATCGGTAGCGCCCGGCGCCGAGGCCCGCCAGGCAGGCGGCGCCGAATGCGGTCGACTCCGTGATCGCCGGTCGCAGGATCGGGACGCCGAGCACGTCCGCGAGGCGTTGCATGAACAGCGCGTTGTGCGACATGCCGCCGTCCACCTTGAGTCGAGCCGGCGCCAAGCCGTCGGCCTTCATGGCCTCGAACAGATCCGCGGTCTGGTAGACCACTGAATCCAGCGTCGCCCGCGCGATCTCGCCCCGGCCGCTGGCGCGCGTCAAACCGACGAGGGCGCCGCGCGCGTCCGGATCCCAGTGGGGTGCGCCGAGACCGGTGAACGCCGGCACCAGGTAGACCCCGCCGGTGCCGGACACGGAGCGCGCCAGCGTCTCGACTTCCGCCGCGCGCGCGATGATGCCGAGTCCGTCTCGCAGCCACTGGATCGCGGCTCCCGCCGTGAGGATCGAGCCTTCGAGCGCGTAGCTGACCGCACCTCGCAGCCGGTAGGCGATGGTGCCCAGCAAACGGCTGGCCGATTCGACCAGCTGGTCGCCCGTGTTGAGCACCAGGAACGCCCCGGTCCCGTAGGTGCTCTTGACCTCGCCGGCCGAGAAGCACGCCTGCCCGACCAGCGCCGCCTGCTGGTCGCCTGCGATCCCGCGGATGGGGATGGCGCCGCCCAGCACTTTGGGATCGGTGGTGCCGAAGTCCGCGGCGCTGTCACGCACCTCGGGCAGACACGCCATCGGCACGCCGAACAGCTGGCACAGGGCGGCGTCCCAGCGCCCGGCGCGGATGTCGTAGAGCGCGGTGCGGCTGGCGTTGGTCGCGTCGGTGGCGTGTACGCGCCCGCCGGTCAGCCGCCACAGGAGGAAGCTGTCGACGGTGCCGAAGGCGACGTGGCCCGCCTCGGCGGCGGCGCGCGCGCCGGCCACATGGTCCAGGATCCAGGCGATCTTGGTGGCGGAGAAATAGGGGTCGAAGCGCAGTCCCGTCAGACGCGCGAGCGTCGCCTCGCCGTGTGCCGTCGCCAATTGTCGACAGCGCTCGGCGGTGCGCCGGTCCTGCCAGACGATGGCATTGGCGAGCGGAGCGCCCGAGCGCCGATCCCACAGGATGGTCGTCTCGCGCTGGTTGGTGATGCCGATGGCCTCTACCGCCCGCCCGAGGTCCGCGAGGCGCTTCAGTGCCTGACGCGTGGTCGAGAGAACCGTGGCCCAGATGACCTCGGGGTCGTGCTCCACCCAGCCGGGCGCGGGATACAGCTGTTCGAACGCCTGTTGCTCGAGCACGAGCGCCGTGCCGCCGGCATCGAAGCCGATGGCGCGGCTCGAACTCGTGCCCTGGTCGATCGAGAGGAGAACCCCGTCCTGCATCGCCGGTCCTGCCGCCGCGCCGCTCTCAGCCCACGCCGAGGCAGACGAACTTGGTGTCCATGTATTCGTCGAGTCCCTGGCGACCGCCTTCGCGGCCGAGTCCCGACTCCTTGATGCCGCCGAATGGCGCCACGGCGACCGATGGCAGTCCCTCGTTGATCGCCACGATACCCGCCTGCAAGGACTCGCTCAGGCGCACCGCACGGGACAGGTCCCGGGTGAAGGCATAAGCGGCGAGGCCCACGTCGACGGCATTGGCCTGGGCGACGGCCTCGGCTTCGGTCTCGAAGCGCACCACCGGCACCACCGGACCGAAGATCTCCTCGGCGAGCAGCGCGCTGCCCGCGCGCACGTCGTCAAGCACCGTGGGCTCGAAGAAACAGGCGCCGCGCGGGTGCGGTGCGCCGCCGATCAGCGCTCGCGCGCCGCGCGCGAGCGCATCGCGGACCAGCCGTTCGACCTTGGCGACCGCCTTGGGCGTGATGAGCGGACCGATCGTGACGCCATCGTCGCGCCCGTCGCCGACGCGCAGCCGGCGCACGGCCTCGACTAGCCGCTCGACGTACGCCGCGTGGATGCCCGCCTGCACGTAGACGCGGTTCGCGCTGACGCAGGTCTGGCCGGCGTTGCGGAACTTCGCGGCGAGCGTGCCGGCGACGGCCACGTCGAGGTCGGCGTCATCGAAGACGAGCAGCGGCGCGTTGCCGCCGAGTTCGAGGGCCAGCCGCTTGACGGTCGCGGCACTCTGTCGAAAGAGGAGCTTGCCGACGGCGGTAGACCCGGTGAACGAGAGCACCCGCACGACGCCGCTCTCGCAGAACGCGGCGCCCGCGGCGGGAGCGTCGCTGGTCGTGACCACGTTGAACACTCCGGCCGGTACTTGAGCCTCGTCGGCGAGACGCGCCAGCCAGAGGGCGCAGAGCGGTGTCTCGGCCGCCGGCTTGGCGACCATCGTGCAGCCGGCCGCCAATGCCGCGGCGGCCTTGCGCGCGAGCATGGCGATCGGGAAATTCCAGGGTGTGATCGCCGCCGCGACGCCCGCCGGTTGGCGCAGGGTCGAATAGCGCTTGGAGGGGAAGGGACTCGGGATCACCTCGCCGTAGGCGCGCTTGGCTTCCTCGGCGAACCACTCGAAGAAGCTCGCCGCGAACGCCACTTCCGCCCGCGCCTCCGCCAGCGGCTTGCCCTGCTCGGCGGTCATCAGCCGCGCTCCGTCCTCTTGTCCGGCCAGCAGTGCGGCGGCCCAGCGCTTCAGCACCGCGGCCCGCTCGTGCGCGCTGCGCGCGCTCCAGGCCGGCAGCGCGGCGGCGGCGGTGCCGATCGCCGCGTCGATCTGTGCGCGGTCGAGGTCCGCGACGCGCGCAATCGTCTCTCCCGTGGCGGGATTCTCCACCGGGAAATCGCGCGCCGTGGACTGCCAGGCGCCGCCCACGTACGCGTTGCCGAGGTCGTCGAAATTCACGGACACGAAGGCCTCCAGGGAATCACGCCGTAGTCTTATATAAGACATGAGTCCGGGCGTCAACGCGCCACTGTCGCGGCCGCGAGGGGCGCTCAGCCCTCGATTACCCGTCGCGCCGGCACGCGCGCGAGCACCACGGTGCCCTGCGCGCCGGCCGTCACGTCGAGCGTCCCTCCGAGCGCCCGCGCGCGTTGCCGCATGGCGGCCAGGCCGTGGGTGCCGGCCGCGTTCGACCGCCGCGGGGCAATGCCGACGCCATCGTCCGCGATCTGCAGCGTCACCACCTCGGGAGTCACGTCGAGCAGGAGACTCACCCGCGTGGCGCGCGCGTGCTTGATGACGTTGGTGCACGATTCCTGCGCGATGCGAAACAGCGCAATCGCGGCGGCGGCGCTGAACCGGGGCTCGAACTCCGGGAAATGCGACTCGCAGCGGAGTCCCGCACGGCTGGCGCTCTCCTCGAGCTGCCAGCGCAGCGCCGCATACAGGCCGACGTTGTCGAGCAGCGTCGGCCGCAGTTCCTCGATGATGCGCCTCTTCAAATCGACGCCGGCGGCGAGACTCTCCTGCACGCGCCCCAGCCGCTCGCGCACCTCGACCGGTACGTCACCGATGCGCCGCTCCGCCCAGGAAAGATCCATGCGGGCTCCCACCAGGAGGCCGCCCAGTTCATCGTGCAGCTCGCGGGCGAGGTTCGCCTTCTCGCGCTCGGCGACGATCTGCAGGTGAGTCGACAGCTCCGCCAGTTCGCGGGTCCGCGATTCCACGTCGAGCTCCAGCTGCGCCTTCTGATCCTTGAGCGCGGCGGTCTCGCGGCTGCGTCGGCGTAGATCCGCGAACACCAGGCGCGAGGTGATGCCGATCAGCAGCAGGTTGAGGACGGTGCCGGCGACCGACAGCCATCGACTCCACTGCAGCGACGACTCCCAGCGGGCCGCCGCCTCGGCGTGGTCGAGCCGCTGGCGGTCGTGCAACCGAGCGAGCGCCGTGAACAGTGCCTGCGAGGTCAGCAGGGCCTGTTCGCTCTTGATGAGGTCGCTGGCGCGGTCGACGCCCGCCTGGTCATGCAGCGCGAGGATGGTGCCGTACTCCTGCGTCCGCTGTGCAACCAGCTCGCGCAGCGTCGACAGCGCCGGCGGCGGGTCGACCCCCCGGTAGACGTCGCGCAGCGCGTTCAGGCGCGGTTCGACCTGCGCCGACGCCCGCCGGTACTGCTCGAGAAAGCGCGGCGCATCGGTGAGCAGGTAACCGCGCATGCTGCCCTGGGTCTGCAGAAGCGTGTCGTCGAGCTCATCCACGGCGCGTTCGCGGGCCGCCGCCGCCTGCAAGGCAGCGCTCGCCCGCTGCAGCCGGGCCTGGCCGCCGCCCGCCGCCAGGAACAGTGCGGCCAGGAAGCCCACGACCAGCACGGGTGGTACGGCGAGGTACCACCGTCCGAGGCCGTCGAGAGCCTCGCCAAATATCTCTCCGCCGGCGATCTTCACGACGGCCGATGGTAGCAGTCGCGGGCGTGCGCGTCAGAGCACGGCGAGGCTCATCGAATCGCCGACGTCGTCGATGTTGAAATTGCGCGGTACTGCGATCACGGGTATTCGTATCTGGCCTTTCAGCCACTGGGCGAAGTCGTCCGGGGCCATGGGTTTGGCGTAGAAGTATCCCTGCGCGACGTCGCAGCCCAGCGATTTGAGCATCGCCGCGCTGGCCGCATCCTCGATGCCCTCGGCGACGACCTTGAGGCCGAGGCTGTGCCCCATGTCGATGGCCGAGCGGACGACCGCTGCGTACTCGCCCTGGGACTGCAGGCCGACCACGAAGCTGCGGTCGATCTTCATCTCGTGGACCGGCATGCGCGCGAGGTGGCTCAAGGACGAATAGCCGGTACCGAAGTCGTCCACCGACAGGTTGAGGCCGAGCGCCGCCAGGCCCTCCAGCAGCTTCAGGGCACGGTCGGGATCATCGATGAAGCCGCTCTCGGTGATCTCGAGAGTGAGCAGGGACGGCGGCAGCTGGTGGCGCGACAGCGAGTGCGCCACGCGCTGCAGGAGGCCGAGATCGCCCAGATCCTCGGCGCTGATGTTCACCGCGAGCGACAGCGCGCAACCGCTGCGGTACCACTCGGCTCCCTGCGCCACCGCGCGGTCGAGGGTCCAGCGTGTGATGCGCCGGATGAATCCGGTCTGCTCGGCGAAGGGCACGAAAGCACCGGGTCCGAGCAATCCGCGAGTCGGGTGCTGCCAGCGCAGCAGCACCTCGGCGCCGGCCACACGGCCGGTCGCGAGCTCGATCTTCGGCTGGTAATGGAGTCTGAGCTCGTCGCCGTCCACTGCGCGCCGCAGTTCGCCGAGCAGGGAGAGCTGGTCGCGCGCCGCCGGTCGCAACGACTCGCCGTACAGACAGAGGTCGCGCTTGTCGCGGCGTGCCCGCACCAGGGCGAGCTCGGCGCAGCGCAGGAGCTCGTCCGGCGAGGGCGGCACGCCCTGAGGCACGCTCGTCGCCACCACCAGCCCGACGGTGGTATTGATGTCGATGGGCTGGTTCTCCACGACCACCGGCTCGGAGAACGCGGCGAGCAGGGCCCGTCCCCAGGTTTCCGGGTCGGTGCCGGGTGGCAGGGGTGCGTAGGCGGCGAACTGGTCGGCGGCGAGCCGGGCAACCCCCGAGCCGATCCACGGTACCGCGCGCAGGCGAGCCGCCACGCGGATCAGAACCGCGTCGCCCACCGAATACCCGAGGTGCTCGTTGATGCGCTGAAAGCGCTGCAGGTTGATCATCGCGACGGCCATCGGCGGCGCCGCGGGATCGCGCAGTGCCGCCGCGAGCTGCTCCGCGAACGCCGTGCGGTTCATCAGCGAGGTGAGCGGATCCTCGTATGCCAGGCGGCGGATCGACCGGTCGCGGTTCTGCACTGCCGCCTGCATGTGCTGCAAGCCGTCGGCGAGCACGCCGAGCTCGTCCGGGCGGCGCACGTCGAGGGGGGCTCCATAATCGCCACCGCGAATCCGGTCGACCGCCTGGGTGAGCGCCTGCACCGGTCGCGTGATGGTGCGTGCCAGCCAGAACGCCGCCCACGCGAAGGCGGCCACGCTGAACACGGCGATGAACACCAGCACCTCCGTGAGCCGCGCAAACGGCGCCAGCGCCGCGCGCAGCGAGCGCGAAAGCGTGGCGGTCACCTCGACGCCGCCCAGGTCGGACAGCGCGATCCGCCGCGACACCCGCTCCGCAGCGCCGCTCTCGCGCGCCGGCAGCGAACTCGACACCGTGCGCAGGCCGTCGGCGCCCCGGTAGGCGAGCGTCACGTCCAGGCCCGTGACGGAAGCCAGCTCGCGCGTCGCGCGGTCGTCGAGCGCGAAGCCCATGCTGATCCAGGCCACGGGCAGCGGACTCTTCACCGCGACGGTGACGAGCTGGAACACGCGGCCCGCGTCCACGATCACGCGCACGGGGGCGTCGGCGCCGGCTGACGCGCCCGACGCGGCGGCGAAACGGCTGCCGACGACGGCGCTCGAGCCGTAGGCCGCCATGACCTTGCCGTCGAGCGAGGTGAGCACCACGAGCTGCGCGCCGACCCGATCGCCGGCATTCTCGAGCGCCGATTCCAGAGTCGGCACGTCCCGGACAGCGACCGCCTCGCGAAAGCCGAAGTCGGCGGCGACCGCCTGCGCGGCCTGGGTCAGGAGGCTGCGGTTGCTCTCGAGCAGCCGCGAGAACACCGACGCGCCGACGTCGAGTTGCCGGTTGACCTCGCGCTCCGCGTTGGCGCGATTCGCCGCCGACACCACGGCGAGCGCCGCCGCCAGCACCGCGCTCAGCAGCAGGAGGAAGGTCACGGCGATGCGCGTACGCAGGCTCACGCTCGAACTACGCTTGGGGCCAGGCAGCCACGGTGTCGCGATTCGGGTCGAGGTCGATCGTCACCGGCAGCGCGGTCGGCGCGTCCGCGACCGTGACCTCGCGGGTCACCACGGCCGTGGCGAGCTTCTCGTGCCAAACCCGCAGGCGATAGCGTCCGGGCGGCAGCTTCACGACGACGGTGCCGGTGGCCGGAACCTTGGCGAAGTACGGCGAGTCCACCACCAGCACGAAGGCCACCATGCTGTCGTGGATGTTGCAACCGAGCACCACCAGGCCCGGCTTGTCGAACAGCACGTCGGTCGGCGGTGACGCCGCATAGAGCTTCAAATTGAACGTCTTGGCCGGCGAGAGCGAGTACACCTCGTGCCGGATGTGGTCGCTGTTCGGGAAGGTCACCGACGTGCCGGTGCGCAGCACGGTGACGCGCGGCACGTACTGCTTGTGGATCTGGTCGATGGTGGCGGTGCCGTGCGCCGGCGCGGGGTGCGCATCGAGCGGATCGAACACGACCACGGCGTTCTCGGCGGAATCTCCGCCGCGGGTGGTCACGCTCACCGTGACGTCGGCGGCGCGCACGAGGCCCGCTCCCGTCAGAAGCATCACGGCGACGATGATCGGCTGCGCAACGCTCATCCGTGGGTGTCTGCCGCGGTTGCGGGGGCGATGGAGGGGGCAGTGCCAGGCGCAGGTTCGGCGGGCGCAGGCTTGGCCGGCGGTTCGACCACGTCGCGCTTCATCGGCGCCAGCAGCCGCAGCAATTCGTTGCGCGAGCGCAGATCGACGCCGCGCTCCACCAGGATGGCACGCAGCGCCTCCACCATCCCGTAGAATTCGGCCTGCGATATGTGGTGCCCGGCGTGAACCTGCCGCATGGGGTCGCCGTCGTAGTGGCAGGGACCGCCGGTGAGATCGCACAGCTGCAGGGCTAGCTTGTCCTTGATGCGGCGGATCTTGGTGTCCTTGAAGCTTCTGCCGAGCACCGGGTCGGCGGACACTCGATCGATCAGCGTGTCGGCGATGGCGGTGACGCCCGCCCGCCCCCCCAGCCGCTCGTACAGGCTGGAGTTGTCGGTCGCGCCCGCGACGCCGCTCGCGACCAAGAAACACGCCAGGATCCACCCACGCGGACCCACCGTCACTCGAATCATTGCCCACTGGTCCTCTATGCCGAACCGCGCCTTGAGACCTCCGTGTCGGCCGACCGGCGCCCCGATCGTGGAGCGCGTCCGGAGGGGAGCGGCCGCAGCGCCGCCCCCGCCGAGGAACCCAGATTATGTGTCGCCGCCCGTTGACGCTGTGCGGTACTCCGCAGTCTGGGCGCGCGATAGGACTTAATCTTGCCCCCATGCAGGTCAACGGACGAACCACGGCGCGCGAACCGGTACGCCTCGGGCGCGCATTGCGCCGCTGGTGGGTGCTTGGCGCCCTCCTGCTCGCCTTACCGGCCAGCGCGGGCGACCGCCTGGAGTGGACCGGGGCGGTGACCCAGATCGAGGGCAGCGCAGGTGGCGGCTTGGTGCCGTGGGCCTTGATCGCGGGCCTTGGCACCGACCAGGAAATCGGCGGCAGCGCATTCGCCACCGACGTGTCGACGGGCGACTTCAATCTGCGCGCGGCCGGCGCGAACGTCGGCATCGACGATCGGGTGGAGGTGTCTTTCGCGCGCCAGCGCTTCGACGCCGGCTCGGTCGTGCCCGGCGTCACACTCGGCCAGGACGTATTCGGCGTGAAGGTGCGCGTCGCCGGCGACGCCGTCTTCGACGCCGACCGCTATCTGCCGCAGATCTCCGTCGGCGCGCAGTACAAGCGCACTCTGGACTTCGGCTTCGTGCCCCGGGCGGTCGGCGCCGCGCGCGGCGAGGACGTCGATTTCTACGTCGCGGCCACCAAGCTGTACTTCGCGGCCCTCGCCGGCCGCGACGTGGTGCTCGACCTGACGCTCCGGCGCACCCGGGCGGATCAGTTCGGGCTTCTGGGATTCGGCGGCCCCGGCGGCGGATATCAGTGGGACCCGGAAGCATCGGCGGGCGTACTGCTCACCGACCACGTCCTCCTCGGTGGCGAGTTTCGCCGCAAGCCCGCGGATCTTGCCGCGTTTCGCGAAGACAGCGCGGGGGATCTGTTCCTCGCGTGGACACCGTGGAAGAACCTCTCCCTGACCGCGGCGTGGGTGGACCTTGGCCACATCGCCGGCAAGCCCGTGCAGCGCGGCGCCTACCTCTCGCTCTGGATGGGGATCTGACGCCGGCGCTGCTCGCCTACAATGCGCGGGCCATGCTGCAACTTAGACTGGATGCCGTCGATCTGCGCTTCGGCCTGCGCCCGCTGCTCGAGCGCGGCTCGCTCGCCCTTGAAGCCGGTGAGCGCGTGTGCCTCCTGGGCCGCAATGGCGAGGGCAAGTCCTCGCTGCTGCGCCTGATCACCGGCGAACTCGCGCCCGACGCCGGCTCGGTCTGGATTCGGCCGGGCGCCGTGGTGGCCTGCCTCGCGCAGGAAGTGGCGGCGCCCACCGACCAGCCGGTGCACACGGTCATCCGCGAAGGGGCCCTCGCCGCCGCGGGCTCTCCGGAAGAGCGTGATTGGCGCGCGGCGCTCGCGGCCGATCGCGCGCTCGCCGAGCTGAATATCGACCCGGCGACGCCGTTCTCGGCGCTCTCCGGCGGCTGGCGTCGCCGCGTCATGCTCGCCCGCGCGCTCGCCGCGAGCCCCGACGTTCTGCTGCTCGATGAACCGACCAATCACCTGGACGTGGACGCCATCGAGGCGATGGAGCGCGTCCTGGCCGAGTTCGGCGGCGCACTGCTGTTCGTGAGCCACGACCGCGCCTTCCTGCGGCGAATCGCCACGCGCATCGTGGAACTCGACCGCGGGGCGCTGCGCGACTGGGGAGGCAGCTACGACGACTACGTGCTGCGCAAGCGCGCCGCGCTCGACGCCGAGGCGCGCCGCGAGGCGCTGTTCGACAAGAAGCTTGCGCAGGAGGAGGCCTGGATACGACAGGGCGTGGAGGCCAGGCGCACCCGCAACGAGGGGCGGGTGCGCGCACTCGAGCAGTTGCGCCGCGAGCGGCGCGAGCGGCGCGAGCACATCGGCCGCGTCGAGGCCACGCTCGCGAGCGCCGCGCCCTCGGGCCGCCTGGTGTTCGAGGCGCGCGGCGTGACCCACGGCTTCGGCGCAGCGCCGGTGATCGCGGATTTCTCGGTGCGCGTGATGCGTGGCGACCGGATCGGCATCATCGGCGCGAACGGCTGCGGCAAGAGCACGCTGGTCCGGCTGCTGCTCGGCGAGATCGAGCCGACGGCGGGCGAGATTCGCCGCGGTACCGGGCTCGACGTGGCCTACTTCGACCAGCAGCGCGCCCAGCTCGACCCCGACGCCACTCTCATGGAGGCGGTGGCCGACGGCGCCGAGACCATCACCGTCGGCGGACGTGCGCGCCACGTGGCCGGCTACCTGCGCGAATTCCTGTTTCCGCCGGAGCGATTGCGGGCGCCGATCGGCATGCTCTCCGGCGGCGAGCGTAACCGGCTGCTGCTCGCGCGACTGTTCGCGCGGCCGAGCAACCTCCTGGTGATGGACGAGCCCACCAACGATCTGGACGCAGAGACGCTCGACGTGCTGGAGGAGTGGGTGACCGAGTACCCGGGGACGCTGCTGCTGGTGAGCCACGATCGCGCCTTCCTCGACAACGTGGTCACCAGCACGCTCGTGTTCGAGGGCGGCGGTCGCATCCGCGAGTACGTGGGTGGTTACAGCGACTGGCTGCGGCAACGCCCGGCACCGGTGGCGAGCCGCACGGCCGCCGCCGTACGCGTCACGGCGGCGGCCGAACGCGTCACCCCGGCAGCGGCGACCGGAACCGCGGTGGACCGGGTGGTGGCCGCGCCCGCCGCTCCGGCGCGGGTGCGCAAGCTGAGCTACAAGGACCAGCGCGAGCTCGACGCGCTGCCGGCGCGCATCGAGGCCCTCGAGGCGCGCCAGGCGCTGCTGCACGCGCTGGTCGCGGACCCCGCGTCGTATCGGGAACGCGCCGAAGAGGCGCTGCGCGCCGCGAACGAGCTACGCGAACTCGACGCGGAGCTCGAGTCCGCCTACGCCCGCTGGGAGGCGCTCGAGGCGGCGCGTTCGCCGTAGTACCCAGCCCCCCGCCGGGCGCGCTCGGACATGGTCCTCAACGGCGTGGGCGTCCTCGTCCGCCGAGCAGATCGCCCGGCGCGGCCACACCGCCCCCGGCATCGGGTATCACGATCGAGGACGCCTGTTCTCGACGCAGCTCCTGGAGTTCGCGCATGGTTTCGCGGACCGCGAGTTCGGCCGCCTCGCCGAATTTCGCCACTGCGACGTCGAGGGTGGCGGCCTCCAGTTCGAAGCTGATGGGCACGGCGCCCATCGGCGTCATGATTTGCGCCTGGCCGAGGAAGAGCACCGGCCGGGCCGCGTCCGTCGCCCCGTCGGCGGTCACCGGCGTGAGCTTGCGAATGGTGCCGAGCTTGCGGTCCGTGTAGATGTCCTCGCGATACAGACCGTTCGCGTCCATGGTCGTCTGGCGGGCGTCGTTCGGGGCATTCATCGTGATTCGTCCTTCGTGGCTCGGCACACTCGAGAGACGGTAGCGTAACCGCAAGCGGCGCGCCGCAAAAGCGCTCGCATCGCGGTGCGCTCGCGTCGTGGCGGTCCCTCGGCGCGGGTCGGCCTGCTAGGATGGACGCTTGAGCAACGCGAACTCACGCCACCACGTACCCGCCTGGACGACCCTGCTCGGGGTTGCGCTGTTCGCGCTCGCGCTCTTCTGGCTGCACCACCTGCTGCGCGAACACTCGTGGCACGAGGTGCTCGCGCACGTGCGCGCCATTCCGCAGTCGCGCCTCGCCCTCGCGGTCGCGATCACCGCCTGCGGTTACGCGAGCCTCACCCTCTACGACAAACTCGGACTGCACTTCGCCGGCGCCCGGGTGCCGTACCCGCGCATCGCCTTGATAGCGTTCATGGGCTATGCCGTGGGCCACAACGTCGGGCTCAACACGGTGAGCGGCGGCGCGATCCGCTTCCGGGGCTACAGCGCCCTGGGCGTCGGCGCGCGGCAGATCGGCACGGTGATCGCATTCGGCACCTTCACCTTCATCGTCGGCACCGCACTGCTGCTCGGCGTCTCGCTGATAGCGCACGCGCGCCTGTCGGCGAGCGTCTTTCACGTCGGCGCGTGGTGGATTCGCGGCGCCGGCGCGCTGCTGCTCGCCGCCGTCGCGGCCTACCTCGGCTTCGCCTGGCGGCGCCACCGGCCGCTGCGGTTCGGCCGAGTGGAAGTGCCGGTGCCCAATCTGCGCATCGCGTGCGCGCAGCTCGCCATCGCCAGTGCCGACCTGCTGTGTGCGGCGGCCGTGCTCTACGTGCTGCTGCCCGCCGGCACCGGGGTGGGATTCGTCGGCTTCGCAGGACTCTTCCTGCTGGCGATCGCCGCCGGCGCGATCAGCAACGTGCCTGGCGGCGTCGGCGTTTTCGAGACGGTGCTCCTGCTTCTGCTGCACACGGTGCCGCCGGAGCAACTGCTCGGCACGCTGCTCGCGTTCCGTGCGGTGTACTACTTCGCTCCCTTCCTGATCGCGCTCGCCCTGCTCGGCGCGCACGAGCTCTGGGTCCACCGGGCGCCGGCGGTGCGGCTCTTGGAACTCGGGCGCACCTGGCTCACGGCGGTGACGCCGCAGGCGATCGGCATCGCGGTCTTTCTCGCCGGCGCGGTGCTGCTGTTCTCGGGGTCGACGCCGGTGTTGAGCGACCGCCTCATGCTCTTGAGACGTTTCGTGCCGCTGTCGGTGCTCGAGCTCTCGCACCTGTTCGGCAGTGCGGTCGGAGTGGGGTTGATGGTGCTGGCGCACGGCCTCTACCGGCGGCTGGATGCCGCCTGGTGGCTCACCGTGTGGTTGCTGTGCGCCGGAGTGCTTTCCTCGCTGCTGAAGGGCTTCGACTACGAAGAGGCGACGGTGCTCGCGGTGCTGATCGGCATGTTGGTGTCGGCGCGCGCCCGTTTCAACCGGCGCGCCTCGCTCATCGAGCAGCGCTATTCCGGTCCGTGGGTGTTCGCGCTGCTCTCGGTGCTCGGCGCGGCGCTGTGGCTGGTGTTCTTCGCCTATCGCCACGTCCCGTACACGAACGAGCTGTGGTGGCAGTTCGCGTTCGAGGCCGCCGCGCCGCGCAGTCTGCGCGCGCTGCTGCTCGCGTCGATGATCGCCGCCGCATACGCGCTCTGGCGGCTGCTGCGCCCTTCGCGGCCACGCTATCTCGCCCCCGGTGAGGGGGACATCGAGCGGGCCGCCGAGCTGCTCGCGAACGCCAGGGACAGCGCCTCGAACCTGGCATTGCTCGGCGACAAGTACCTGTACTTCGATGCCGCTCGCAGCGCGTTCATCATGTACCAGGCATCCGGCGGCAGCTGGGTCGCGATGGGCGATCCGGTGGGCCCCGCGGACGCCTGCGAACGGCTCGCGTGGTCGTTTCTCGAGGAGTGCGACAGCATGGCCGTGTCGCCGGTGTTCTACCAGGTCGCGGCCGACAATCTGGCCCTGTACATCGATTTGGGACTCTCCTTGAGCAAGCTCGGCGAGGAGGCGCGAGTGCCGCTCGGCGACTTCGGTCTGGAGGGTCCCGCGCGGGCGGAGCTGCGGCAGGCGCAGCGGCGCGCCGTGCGCGAAGGGGCGAGTTTCGAGGTGATCCCGGCGGCGAGCGTGCCGGCGGCCTTGCCGGAACTGCGCGCAGTGTCCGACGCGTGGCTCGCGGAGAAGAAGGCGGCGGAGAAGCGCTTCTCGCTGGGCTGTTTCGACGCGCGCTATCTGTCCCACTTCGATTGCGCGGTGGTGCGGCGCGCGGGCGCGATCGTCGCGTTCGGCAACCTTTGGCGCGCGCCGCTCGGCCGCGAGATGTCGATCGACCTGATGCGCTTCGGGCCGGGTGCACCCAAGGGCGTCATCGACTACCTGCTGGTGGAGTGCATGCTCTGGGGCCGGCAGCAGGGGTTCGAGTGGTTCAACCTCGGCATGGCGCCGCTCTCCGGGCTCGAGGAGCACGAACTGGCGCCCGCTTGGCACAAGCTCGGGCGCATGGTGCAGCGATTCGGCGAGACCTTCTACCCGTTCGAGGGGCTGCGCAAATTCAAGGAGAAGTTCATGCCGGTGTGGCGTCCGCGCTATCTGGCGGCTCCGGGCGGACTGTCCATGGCGGGTGCGCTGATCGACGTGACCTCGCTGATCGCCGGCGGTGTCGGCAAGGTGCTCACCAAGTGACCCGCGGGCTCGCCAGCGTGGCCGCGCGGCGCGGCTTTGCGCGGTGGGCATCCGCCGGGGCCGTGGCTGCGACGCTCGCTGTGCTGGCCTGCGCCGGTGCGCCGACCCCCGGGCCGGCCCCGGGGCCGGCGGCAGCATCGACTGGGCGGCCCGCGACCCCGGCCGCGACCGAGGTCTTCAACTACGGGCGCTTCGGCGCGGTGCAATTGCGGCGGCCGCGCGGCACGGTGCGCTCGGTGGCCCTGTACCTCCGTGGCGGCGCGCAGACCGTCGCGCCGCAATTCGCGGAGCTTCTCGCCGAGCACGGCACGCTGGTGGCGAGTCTCGACGCCGGACGCTACCTCGAGGCCTCCCGGACTGCGTCCGAGGCGTGCGTACAGCCGGCCGCCGATCTCGAGAACCTCAGCCACTATCTGCAGTCGCGGGCGGGGCTGCCTGAGTACCTCACGCCGGTCCTGGTGGGCGAGGGCGATGGTGCGGCGCTCGTCTACACGACGCTCGCCGAAGCGCCCGAGGGCCTTTTCAGGGGCGCGGTGAGCCTTGGATTTTGTCCGCAGCTGCCGCTGGTGAAGCCCGTCTGCAGTGGTCCGGCGCTCGGTTCGACGCTGCGCCGGGATGCGCATGGCACGGTGACCGGCCTCACCTTGCTGCCCGCCGCGCACCTCTCGGCTCACTGGGCAGTCCTGCCCGACGAATCCGCGCAGGCTTGTCCGTTGCCGCAAGCGGAGTTGCGCCGCTTCGTGAAGTCCGTGCCCGGCGCCGCACTGCTCGGTGCGACGGGTCCCGGGTCCGATGGCGCTGGGGCCGCGCAGCGCCTCGAACCCTATCTGGCGGCGTTCGACCGGCTGGCGGCCGTTCCAGCCTCCCTCCCCACACCAGCCGGGTCCAGTGAGCATGCGGCGCTCGCGGATCTGCCGCTTCATTTCGTGCCAGCCGTCCCGCACGCCGAGCAGCCGTGGTTTGCGGTGCTGCTCTCCGGTGACGGTGGCTGGGTCGGAATCGACAAAGGCATTGCCGCGGCACTGGCGCACCACGGAATCCCGGTAGTCGGGTGGGATTCGCTCAAGTACTACTGGAAAGCGCGCACGCCGGACGGTGCGGCGCGGGATCTGGCGCGGGTGCTGGATCACTACTCGGCCAGTCTGCACAAGCGGCGGGTACTCCTGGTGGGCTACTCGCAGGGGGCGGACACCTTGCCCTTCATGATCAACCGGCTGCCGGAGTCGCTCCGCCGGGAGATCGGTCTCACGGCGCTGCTGGGCTTGAGCGACAACGCGGTGTTCGAGTTCCACGTCGCCAATTGGCTCGGGGATCCGCCCAAGGGGTTGCCGACGGCGCCGGAACTGGCCGCGTGGCACGCGTCACCCTATCTGTGCATCTACGGCGAGTCGGACGCCGACGCCGCGTGCGCGGCGATCACGGGTCACGACGGCCGGGTCGTCAAACTGCACGGCGGGCATCACTTCGCCGGCCGCTACGCGGCGGTTGCCGCCGTCATTCTCGGCGATCTACCCGCCGGTTGAGGCGCGGATCGCCGCGACGGCGATCCGCGCCCGCTTTCGGCGGCTCAGCCGACGTGGTTCAGGAACTCGCGCTCGATTTTCTGCGCCACGTCGCGCATCTTCGGCAGGAACTGCTCGACCGCGGTCTTCAAGGGCACTGCCGTGGCCGCGAAGCGCACGCTGATGACCGCCAGCACGCGCTCCTTCACTTTCACCGGCACGGCCAGGCTGATCTCCTCGGAGACGCGCCGGGCCCGCTGCGACATCCCGTAGCCCTGGGATCGAGTCTCGTTGAGGATCCGCTCCACCTCGGCACGGCTGCGGGCGAGCCGGTCCTCGGGCAGGGAGGACCTCGCCAGCAACTCGAGCAATGACTCGCGCTGCGGGGCCGGGCAGTAGGCGAGGTAGGCGCGGCCGGCCGCCGAGGCAAGCAGCGGCACGCGTACGCCGGCGCCGTAATGCTCCAAGGCGAGCGGGCTCTGTCGATCGGTCGTCTCGCGAATCATCATGGCAGCGCCCGCGGGCGTTGCGATCGCCACCGGCCATACCACCTGTGCGCACAGGGTCGACAGGTGTGGCTTGGCAAGGTGCGCCAGCAGCGCTTCGTCGTCGAAGCCTTCCGACAGCGACCGCACCAGGATGGTCGGGCGGTAGCAGTCGTCGTGCGGGTCGCGCTCCACGTAGCCGGCGAGGCGCAAGGTCTCGAGGATGCGATAGGTGGTGGTGCGCGGCAGTTCGACCGAGTTCGCGAGCGTGTTGATGGGCGCGCGTTCCAGGCGGTTCAGCTCCGTGAGCACTTCCAGGCCGCGTTGCAGGGCGCGGATCGGACGCGTGGATTCGCGTTGGCCGACACCACTCTCGACCAGCGACTCGTCGTGGCTCTCGGAAGACGTTGTGTATGCGGCGTGCATGGGAGCTTCCTTTGCGTGATTGATTGACCAAGCGCGGAGCATCGACTCCGTGTACAGCAATCGTACAACTAAAAGCTGGACAAAACATGTACAGTTTTTGTGATGAACGAACTGTCAAGGCGTCTTTCCACCTTGCGGTCGCGCGCAATCCATCGGGCGCCACCTAGACGCTTGATATTCGTAATAAAACGGAGGCTGGATGCGCGCCGACCGGCGCGCGGTTTCAGCGGTCTGCGGGCGGGGTCTTGAGGGTCGCCAGGGCGGCGAGGGCGGCCTGCCGGGCGCGTCCGTGATCCACGATGGGCCGCGGATAGGCCTCGCCCAAGGTGACGCCCGCGGCGCGCAGCCGCTCTGAAGACGCTTCCCAGGGGGCGTGAATTGCCTCGTTGGGCAGGGCCGCGAGTTCAGGGACCCAGCGGCGCACGTACAGGCCGGCCGGATCGAATTTAATGCCTTGGCTCACCGGGTTGAATATCCGGAAGTAGGGCGCAGCATCCGCTCCGCATCCTGCGGCCCATTGCCAACCCAGGGTGTTGCTGGCGAGGTCGGCGTCGACCAGCGTGTCCCAGAACCAGTGCGCGCCCTCGTTCCAGGCGATCAGCAGATCCTTCACCAGGAAGGACGCCACGATCATCCGTACACGGTTGTGCATCCAGCCGGTGTGCCACAGTTCGCGCAGCCCGGCATCGACGATGGGGTACCCGGTCGCGCCGCGCTGCCATGCGGCGAGTTGCGCGGCGTCGGTACGCCAGGGAAAGCGCGCGTACGCCGGCCGCAGCGGTGCCGCAGGGGTTTGCGGGAAGTGAAACAGCAAGTGATGCGCGAATTCGCGCCAGCCGACTTCGGCCAGGAAGGTCGAGTCGCGCCAGTCGGGAAGCCGGCCCGACTGCTCGGCGTGTCGGCGCACGGCGTGCCAGATTTCGCGTGGTCCGATTTCCCCGAAGTGCAGATGCGGCGAGAGCCGCGACGTGCCGCTCTGGCCCGGGAAGTTGCGGGCCTCGCCGTATTCGCCGACCGCGGATTCAAGGAACCGCGCCAGCAGCGCGTGTGCGCCGCGACTGCCGGGCGTCCAGCTGGCCTTCAGGCCCGCGTCCCAGGGGATGTCCGGCGTCAATCGCAGCGACTCGATGGGCTCGGAGGCGGGCCAGTGCGCCGGTGCCGCCAGCGACGGCGGCGCGGGCAGCGGGGCCGGTGGATCCTCCAGCCGCTTGCAGTGGCGCCAGAATGGCGTGAACACCTGAAAAGGTCCCCCCGACTGGGTGCGCACCGTCCAGGGCTCGTGCAGCAGGGCTGCGTTGTAGCTCTCCGCGAGGATGCCCGCCGCGCGCAGCGCCGTCTTCACGCGTCGGTCGCGCTCGACGCAGCGCGGTTCGTAGAGCCGATTCCACACCACGCGTGAGGCGCCGGTCTCGCGCACCAGATCCTCGAGAGTCGCGAGCGAGTCCGTACCGGCGCGCACGATGAGGCGCGAACCGCGCGTCGCGAGTTCCGCCTCCAGCGCCTGCAGGCCGTGGTGCAGCCACCAGCGGGAGGCGCCGCCGGGGCTCCACGGCGCTTCTTCGTCGGGTGCGTGCACGAATACCGGCACGACCGCCCCGCCGGCCGCGACGGCCGCGGCGAGCGCCGGATTGTCGGCGAGCCGCAAATCGCGGCGAAACCAGACCAGAGTGGTCACGCGGAAGCGTGCCGGTGGCCGGGGAGGGGCACTGCAGGCGCAGGGGCGTTCATGCCCGCAAGGGTGGTGGAGGCGCGCCCGCGGCGCAACCGCCACCGTCCGCGCCTTCCACGCCGCAGACGGCGATGCTCGTGCGCCGCCCGGTTCGGCTACACTCGCGCGCCAGCAGCGCATCAAGCCTCACCGCAGGAGTTTCGCGTCATGAGTTCGCAGTCGCCAGCCGCCATTGCCGGCACACCGATCCTCGCCGAGACGGTCATCATCGGCGCAGGTCCGGTGGGCCTGTTCCAGATCTTCGAGCTGGGGTTGCTCGGCATCGGCGCCCACGTCATCGATTCGCTGCGCCAGCCCGGCGGACAGTGCACCGAGCTGTACCCGGAGAAGCCGATCTACGACATCCCGGCGCTGCCGGTCTGCGGCGCGCAGGAACTCATCGACCGGCTCCTGGAGCAGGCCAAGCCCTTCAACGCGACTTTCCACTTGGGTCAGGAAGTCACCGAACTCGCGCCGCAGCCGGACGGCAAGTTCCTGGTGGGCACCGCCGCGGGCACCCGCCTGCTCGCGGGCGCCGTGGTCATCGCCGCCGGCGTGGGATCGTTCCAGCCGCGGCGCCTGGTGGTGCCCGGGGTGGAACGCTTCGAGGGAACGAGCGTGTTCTACCGGGTCAAGAGCGCGCAGGAATTTCACGGCCGCGATCTCGTCATCTGCGGCGGCGGCGATTCGGCGCTCGACTGGACCGTCGCGCTCGCGGAACACGCGCGCTCGCTCACGCTGGTGCACCGTCGGGCCGAATTTCGCGCGGCGCCCGCGACCGTCGCGCGCATGCGCGAGCTCGAGGCCGCCGGGCGTGTGCGTTTCATCGAAGGCAACGTGGTGGCCGTGCGCGGCAGTCAGTCCCTCGAGGGCGTGACCGTCGAGGCCAACGCCGACAAGGCGCTGCACGAGGTTCGGGCCGACCGGGTTCTGGCCTTCTTCGGGCTGCACCCCAAGCTCGGACCCATCGCCGAGTGGGGCCTGGAGCTCGAAAAGAAGGCACTCAAGGTGGACACCGAGAAATTCCAGACCAGCGTGCCGGGCATCTATGCGATCGGTGACATCAACAACTATCCGGGCAAGAAGAAGCTCATCCTGAGCGGCTTCCACGAGGCGGCCCTGGCGGCGTTCGCCATCCAGCACCACCTGTATCCGGAGAAGCGCCAGTTCCTGCAATACACGACCACGAGTCCCATCATGCACAAGCGCCTCGGTGTCGCCGAGGCGGGCGCCGCCGACGCGGGAGCCTGAGTGAACCAGCTGCTCGAGGACTTGCTGAAGGTCATCCGGCTCGAGCGGCTGGAAATGAACCTTTTCCGGGGGGAGAGCCGCGACATCGGCAGCCCGCAGGTCTTCGGCGGACAGGTGCTCGGGCAGGCGCTGATGGCGGCCGCCGCGACCGTCGAGGCGCGCCTGGTGCACTCGCTGCACGCCTACTTCCTGCGGCGCGGGGACTTCGACGCACCCATCGTCTACGAGGTCGACCGCGCCCGTGACGGCCGGCATTTCTCGACCCGCCGGGTGGTGGCGATTCAGCACGGCGAGCAGATCTTCAACATGTCGGCTTCGTTCCAGTCCCCGGAAGAGGGGCTCGAACACCAGGTCTCGGCGCCGGCGGTGCCTCCTCCGGAGGACCTCGACGGTGCCGAAGCCGCGATCCGCGCGGCCTTGCCCAGGCTGCCGGCAAAGCTCGCGCGGCTGCTGGGGGAGCACCGCCCATTCGATCTGCGTCCGGTCGAGCCGCTGCGCATGCTCGACCCGGGCACGCGTCCGCCACGCAAGTGCGTGTGGCTGCGTGCGGTGGATCGGCTGCCGGACGATCCGGCACTGCATCGCTGCCTGCTCGCCTACGTGGCGGATTTCCACCTGCTCGACACCGCGCTCAACCCGCACGGGCTGTCGATGCTGAGCCCCAATCTCGTCATGGCGAGCATCGATCACGCGATGTGGTTCCACCGGCCGTTTCGCGTCGACGACTGGCTGCTGTTCGCCATCGACAGCCCGAGCGCGTCCGCGGCGCGGGGCTTCACCCAGGGCCACGTATTCACTCGCGACGGCCGGCTGGTCGCCTCGTTGGCGCAAGAGGGTCTGGTGCGGGTGGTGGGCTGAGCGTGCGCGCCCTGCTCGCCATCGTGCTGGTGGTCGGCGCCCTGGTGGGCGGGCTGCTGGTGCTGCGATCGAGCCGCGACGTCGGCATGCCAGGCAAGGACGTGCTCGACCGGGCCCGGCGGCGCGAGGACGAGCTGCGTTCCCGGGAGCGTCGGCAGGACGAATAGGAGCCCGTCCGAGTATTCTCCGCGAGCCGCGCCGGCATCAGCGCTGCGTGCCGCTCTCCCACACTTCGCGGCCGAGTACGTACAGGTGGCAATCCCACCAGCGGTTCTTGGCGCGGCGGTGCCTGCGGTAGATCGCTTCCCAGCGCATGCCGATCTTCTCGAGTACGCGAATCGAGGCGCGGTTGTTGACGTCGACGGTCGAGATCACCCTCTGCGCGCCGAGATCGCGAAACCCCGCCTCGAGCAGCGCGCACGCGAGCTCGGTGGCGAATCCCTTGCCCCAGTCGCCGCTGCCGAGCATGTAGCCCAGGTCGAAAACGCCCGGTTCGATCAGCGAGAGGTCACAGGCGCCGACCACGCGGTCGGTGGCGGTCTCGACCACGGCGAGTTCGTAGCGGTTGCGGGGGGACTCGCGCTGCGAGGCGAGGATCTCCTCCAGGTACTCGGCCACCGCCTCGGCGTCGCGAGGACCGAAGAAGAGATAGCGCGTGACGCGCGGATCGGTCGTGTACGCCTCGATCGCGGCCCCGTCCGTGGGCAGGAAGTCGCGCAGGGTCAGACGCGCGGTGCGCAGCGGAAGCGGGAGTGAACGCATGCCGCCGATGTTAACGCGGCGCGGCCAGGACTTTGCCGGGGTTGAGTATCCCGTCGGGATCGAGCGCCGCCTTGATCGAGCGCATCACGGCGAGCTCGACCGGATCCGCCCGCCGCGCGAGTTCCCCGGCCTTGAGGCGGCCGATGCCGTGTTCGGCGCTGATGCTGCCGCCGAGACCCTCGACGAGATCGAACACGGCCTCTTCCAGCGCGGGGCCGCGCGCCAGGAATGCGGCCGCGTCGGTCCCGGGGCGCTGGCTCACGTTGAAGTGCAGATTGCCGTCGCCCAGATGTCCGTAGCCGATCACCTGGCCCTCCGGTACCAGGCGCTCGACCAGCGCGCAGCCCGCCTCGATGAGCCGCGGCAGCGCCGAAATGGGTACCGACACGTCGTGCTTGAGGCTCGCGCCGTAGCGGCGCTGGGCCTCGGGGACGGACTCGCGCAGCTTCCACATGGCCTGCGCCTGCGCGAGCGACGCCGCGATGAGCGCGTCGGCGACCAACCCGCGCTCGACGGCCGCCCCCAGCGATTCGGCGAGCACCGCTGCGAGGCCGGCCTCCGGATTCGGCGAGGTCAGTTCGACCAGCAGATACCAGGCGGCGTCCATGCCGAGCGGGTCGGCCACGCCGGCCACCAGCCGCACCGTCAGCTCGACTGCGAAACGCGGCATGATCTCGAACGTGCTCAAGGTGTCGCCCGCCGCCGCGCGCAGGTGCGCCAGCAGGTCGAGCGCCGCCTGCGGGGTCGCCACGCCCACGAGCGCGGTGGCCGAGTCCTTCGCCGCCGGAAAGAGCTTCAAGGTCGCCGCGGTGATCACGCCGAGCGTGCCCTCGGCGCCGATGAACAGCGACTTCACGTCGTAGCCGGTGTTGTCCTTGCGCAGGCTCTTCAGGCCGTGGAGCACCGAGCCGTCGGCGAGGACCACCTCGAGCCCGAGCACCAGGTCGCGCATCATGCCGTAACGGAGCACGGCGGTGCCGCCCGCATTGGTGGAGAGATTGCCGCCGATCTGCGCGGTGCCCTCCGATCCGAGGCTCAAGGGAAACAAGCGATCGTGCGCGCTCGCCGCGGCCTGAGCCGCGGCGAGCGTCACCCCGGACTCCACGGTCATCGAATAGTCCGCCGGGTCGACGTGGCGCACCCGATTGAGCCGCCGCAGCGACAGCACCACCTGCGCGCCGCTCTCGTCCGGCGTCGCTCCGCCGCAGTAGCTGGTGTTGCCGCCGCAGGGAACGACGGCGATTCGCTCGCGCCGGCAGAGCGCGAGCACGCGGGCCACGCCCTCGGTGTCGGCGGGCTGCAGCACCAGCGGCGTGGCGCCGCGATACAGCCGCCGGAAGTCGCTGCGATACGGTTCGACGTCTGCGTCGGAATCCAGCCAGCCGCCCTGGCCGGCCGCGGCCTTGAGCGCGGCGAGCGCGCTTGCGTCAGGCGCGCGCGGCATGGACGGTGGCGAGCGGAGCGCGCCGTGATCGCGGTCGGGTGAACAGCATCTGCACGTCGCCGAGCTGGCGTTCCTCGAATCCGCCCTCGCAATAGCACAGGTAGTACTCCCACAGGCGCACGAAGCTCTCCGGGTAGCCCTGGGCGCGCACCTGGGCGCGCTGTGCCAGGAAGCGCTCGCGCCAGGCGCGCAGGGTGCGGGCATAGTGCGGCCCGATGTCCTCCAGGTGGAATAGCTTCATGTCGGTGGCGCGCGCCACCGAGTCCACGATGGCCTGCACCGACGGGATGAAGCTGCCCGGGAAAATGAAGCGCTGGATGAAGTCCACCGATTTCAGCGCCTGCGAGTAGAACTGGTCCCGCAGGGTGATCGCCTGCAGCAGCATCGCGCCCTCCGGCTTCAGGAGCCTGCAGCACTGGCGCAGATAGGTGTCGAGATACTGGTGCCCCACGGCCTCGATCATCTCGATCGACACCAGCGCGTCGTACTGGCCGGAGAGGTCGCGGTAGTCCGTGAGCAGCAGGGTGATGCGATCGGAGAGGCCGGCGCGCGCGATGCGTTCGGCGGCGTAGTCGTGCTGCTCGCGGGAGATGGTCGTGGTGGTGACGCGGCAGCCGTAGGTCCGTGCCGCGTGGATGGCGAGTCCGCCCCAGCCCGTGCCGATTTCCAGCAGGTGCTGCCCCGGCCCGACGCCGAGCTTGCCGAGCGCCGCGTCGAACTTGGCCACCGAGGCTTGTTCGAGCGTCGCGTCGTCACGCTCGAAGATGCCGCAGGAGTACGCCATGGTCGGGTCGAGGAACAGTTCGAAGAAGGCGTTGCCGAGATCGTAGTGGGCGGCGATGTTGCGCTGGCTTCCGCTCTTGTCGTTGCGGTTCAGCCAGTGCGCCGCCTTGAGCAACGGCGCGGTGAGGCGCGACCACCCGGAATCGACGTCGTTCATCAGGTCGCGATTGACCACCATGAGGCGCACCAGCGCGGTCAGGTCGTCGCAGCGCCAGTGACCGTTCACGTAGGCCTCGCCGGCGCCCACCGTGCCGCCGAACACCGCCGCGGGGTAGAAGCGCCCATCCAGCACCTCGAGGCGCACGTCGAAAGGGTACTCCGCGCTGGCCGCGCCGTAGCTTGCGGTCGCAGGCCCGTCGACGAGCGTGACGCGACCGTGGCGCAGCTTGCCGAGCTGGATCTCGAGCAGCGACCTGGCGAGGCGGGTGAGGAAGGAATCGCGATCGCCGGCGGAGGCGCTCGGATCTGCGGGAATGATGCTGGGTTTCACGGGTGCTCCGCGGGTATCCGCCCGTCCGTCGTCGGGTGGGCGTGAAAGGGGGTGCGCTTCCACCAGAGCTTCACGGCCTGCCAGTATATCGCCGCGATCACCTTGGCCGTCATGAGCGGAAAGGTGAACAGGGCGCGCACCAGGGCTCCCGCCGTGGCGGGCTCTCCTTCGAGCGCGAGCGTGGCGTCGAACAGCCGTTCGCCCGCACCGAGATTGTCCATGTGCACGAACAGGCGCCGGCCCGGCGTGCCGAAGCACCACGCGTAGTGCATATCCATGGGCATGAACGGCGACACGTGGAAGCTCTTGCCGAATTCGAAGCGCAGCATGCGGCCGGCGCCGGGCTCTGCCGTCAGCACGTATTGGTGGCGCTCGTTCCACGGCGTGTTGGTGATCTCCGCGACCACCGTCTCCACGCGCTCGCCGGCGCCGTCGAAGCAGTAGTAGAAGCTAACCGGATTCATGCAATAACCGAAGTAGCGCAGGTGCGTGAGCAGCCGGATCGGTCCCTGCGGCCGGCGTCCGGTGCGAGTCTCGACCAGGTTGCGCACCGCTTCGTCGAGGGGCAGGTGCGTGGGGCCGAGGTAGTCGGCGCGACGGAACCAGGCGAGCGCGGGACGTCGTGCGGACCAGCCGGGCACGTGTTCGAACAGACGCGGAAGCTCCGCGAGATCCACGTACAGCATGAACAGCCGGTAGCGGAACTCGTGGCGCTTCGGCGCCACGCGCCGGTGCCTAACCCACCCTTTGTAGATACGGCTGTGCATGACGTAACGGTGCGCCTTCCAGACGGGCGAAATCCGCGAGCGCGGTGAGCGCGCTCTTCACACCATCCTCGTGGAACCCGTAACCCCAGTACGCGCCGCAATAATAGGTCCGGCGCACGCCGTTGATCTCCGAGTGGCGCTTCTGGGCCGCCACCGCCTGCGCGGTGTAGACGGGGTGCTCGTAGACGTAGCGGCCGAGCACCCGCGCGGGATCGACGTCGTCACCGCGGTTGAGCGTCACCAGGAACTGCACCGGCGCATCGAGCGACTGCAGGATGTTCATGTTGTAGGTGACCGTCACGCGCTCGTACTGCTCGATCGGCAGGTGGTAGTTCCACGCCGCCCAGGCGAGCCGCCGCCGCGGCATCAGCCGCGCATCGGTGTGCAGCAGCGCCTCGTTGCGCTGATAGCCGATGGCGCCGAGGATCTCGCGCTCCTGCGGCGTCGGATCCGAGAGCAGGGCGAGCGCCTGGTCGCTGTGGCAGGCGAGGAACACCTGGTCGAAGTGCTCGACGGCGCCGTTGCGGGTTCTCACGGCCACCTGCTGCGCCTGGCGCTGGATCGAGGCCACCGGTGTCGCGAGGCGGATCCGGTTCGCGAACGGCGCGGTCAGGCGCCTGACGTACTCCCGCGATCCGCCGCGAATCACCCGCCAGGTGGGGCGGTCGTCGACGCTCAGGAAGCCGTGGTTGGAGAAGAACTCCACGAAATGGCGCGCCGGAAAGCGCAGCATGTCGATCGGCCGGGAGGACCAGATCGCCGCGCCCATCGGGATGATGTAGTGATCGACGAAATAGCGCGAGTAGGCATTCGACTCCAGGTACTCACCGAGGCTCGACGCCGCGGCACCCGGCGCGAGGAGCGCCGGCGCCTCGCGGTTGAAGCGCAGGATGTCGGCGACCATGCGCAGGAAGGACGGCCGGACGAGATTGCTGCGCTGGGCGAACAGCGCGTTCAAGCTGGTGCCGTTGTACTCGAGCCCGGTCTTCTCGCAAGCCACGCTGAAGCTCATGTCGCTCGGTTGCCAGGCGACGCCGAGTTCGTCGAGCAGCGCGATGAAATTCGGGTAGGTCCAGTCGTTGAAGACGATGAAGCCGGTGTCGACGGCGTAGCGCCGCCCGCCATGTTCCACGTCCACCGTGTTGGTGTGGCCGCCCACGTAGTGACCCGCCTCGAAGACGGTGACGTCGTGTTCAGTGCACAGGTGGTAAGCCGCCGCCATTCCGGAGATGCCGGAGCCGATTACCGCGATTCGCATCGATCTCGTGATCACTCTAGTCGTCGCCGGCCGATCCGGCGTTCATCAACCATTTCGTCGCGGCGCCCGGAATGGATGCGCTCGCAGCCCTGGACGCCGCGAAGGCATCCGGACGATTACAGCACAGATCGCGGCCGGGGGCCCTCCCGGCCGCGTGGTCAGATGCGCTTGCCAGCGGCCTCGCGGATCGCCGTGGGCACCGGACGCAGATCCCAGATGATGCCGAGGAATGACATGGCCTTGAGCAGGTAGTAGGTCACGTCGAGCTCCCACCAGTAGAAGCCCTGGCGCACCGAGGCGGGATAGTGGTGGTGGTTGTTGTGCCAGCCCTCGCCGAGGGTGATGAGCGCGAGCCAGAAATTGTTGCGGCTCGCGTCGCCGGTCCTGTAGCGCTGGCGGCCGAACACGTGCGAGAGCGAGTTGATGGTGTAGGTACCGTGGTACACCGCGACCGTCGAGATGAAGAAGCCCCACACGAGCATCTGCCAGCCGTTGGTGTGCAGACCGGGTGCGACGTGCGCGAGCGCCACTCCAAGCAGGAACACGCCCACGCCGAGCATCGTCGGCACCAGGATGTCGAAGCGGTCGAGGAAGCGCAGTTCCGGGTACTTGAGCAGATCCTTCACGCGCGACAGGTCGGCGACGAAGTGCTGGCGCGACATGAACCAGCCCATGTGGCTCCAGAGGAAGCCGTGCTGCACGGGCGAGTGCGCGTCCTCCGGCTTGTCGGAGTAGACGTGGTGGTGGCGGTGGTGGGCGGCCCACCAGATCGGGCCACGCTGCACGGCGGAGGCGCCGAGCAGGCCGAACACGAACTGGCCCGCGCGCGAAGTCTTGAAGGTCCGGTGCGAGAAGTAACGGTGGTAGAAGCCAGTGATCGCGAACATGCGCACCACGTACAGGGCCACGGTCACGCCGAGCGCGACCCAGCTGAATCCCACCCAGAAGGCTGCCAGGCAGGCGGCGTGCATGAGCAGGAACGGCACCATCCGAACCCAGTCGATGGACTTGTCCGCCGCCGCCGCGGGCGGCGGCGCAGCCCGCTCCGCGAGCGCGGTATTGTCGAACCAGCGCGCGATCTCGCGGCTGACGCGCTCGGCGGTCGCGCCCCGTTCGGCGGACGCGCCGGCGTCGTCCACGCCTTCCGCAACGGCCGGGGGCAGGGGCGCGGGACGGGGCAGGGTCATCTCGTTGTCGATACTCATGTCGATCGTTCCTGGTCGGACGTTGCGTTGATTGTCGATGTGCGCGCGGCCGTCGACGGCGATCAGGCCGTACGCGTCCGCAGCGCGGCGATGCGGGCGTCGAGCGGCGGGTGGCTCATGAAAAGGCCCATGAAGCCGCCACCGCCGGTGTTGATCCCGAACGCCTGCATCTGCGGCGGCATCGGTTCGCCGTGGCTCGCCTTCAAGGCCTCGAGCGCGGCGATCATGTTGCCGGTGCCGGCGAGGTCGGCGCCGCCACCGTCGGCGCGGAACTCGCGCTGGCGCGAGTACCAGGCGACGATCAGGCTCGCCAGGATGCCGAGCACGAATTGTGCCAGCATGGTGGCGACGAAGAAGCCGAGACCCGACTCCTCGCGGTCGTTGCGAAACACGGCGCGGTCGACGATCCCGCCGATGATGCGCGCGAGGAAGATGACGAATGTGTTCACCACGCCTTGCAGCAGCGCCATGGTCACCATGTCGCCGTTGGCGACGTGGGTGATCTCGTGCCCGATCACCGCTTCCGCCTCGGCGCGCGACATGCTGCGCAGCAGACCCGTGCTGACGGCGACCAGTGCGGCATCGCGCCGTGCGCCGGTGGCGAAGGCGTTCATCTCCTCCGCCTCGAACACGCCCACCTCGGGGCAGCCGATGCCGGCGCGCGCTGCGAGCCGGGCGACGGTGTCGAGCAGCCAGCGCTCGCCGTCGGAGCGGGGCGCGGTGATCACCTGCACGCCCATCATGGTCTTGGCGGTCCACTTCGACAGCGCCAGGGAGATCAGGGCGCCGCTGAAGCCATAGATGGCCGCGAACGCGAGCAGCGCGCCGCGGCCGCCGCCGCCGAGGCGCACACCGGTGACCCGCTCGATCACCGACACGACCACGGTGAGCAGCGTGAGAACGGCCAGATTGGTGAGCAAAAACAAGATGATGCGTTTCATGATCGCCTGTTCGAGGAAGCCGTCTCCGCGATCCCCGATTCCCCCCTGCACGTATGGTCGGGACCTTGCATTGCATTTTCAAGCATCGTCCCAACCTTTCGCTGCAAGGGCATTCCCGGATGCGGCCGCCGGGCGGCCGTGCACCTTATGATGGGAACGAGATTCACCGCAGAGTAGGGCATGCAGTACAAGGACTACTACCAAATCCTCGGGGTGGCGCGTACCGCGAACGCGGACGAGCTCAAGCGCGCCTATCGCAAGCTGGCGCGCAAGTACCACCCGGACGTGAGCAAGGAGAAAAACGCCGAGGAACGCTTCAAGGAGGTCCAAGAGGCCTACGAGGTGCTCAAGGATCCGGAGAAGCGCGCTGCCTACGATCAGCTCGGCCGGGACTATCGCGCCGGCCAGCAGTTCCGTCCGCCGCCCGACTGGGAGCGGCGCTTCGGCCGTGGCGGCGCGGAGTCGTTCGGCGAGTTCAACGGCTTCAGCGACTTCTTTTCGAGTCTATTCGGCGGCGCCGCTGGCCCAGCCGGCGCGGGGGCGGCCGAGACCGACGCCGGTGACATCGAAGTGACCCTGGAGGAGGCTTACGCCGGCGCGCGCCGCCGGGTGAGCGTGCGCGAGGGGGCGCGCACTCGCGAACTCGACGTACAGATCCCCAAAGGCGTCGGCGACGGCCAGTTGCTGCGTATCGGCGGCGGATCCGGTCGAGGCGCGCTGTTGCTGCGTGTCCGCCTGCGCCCGCACGCCCGCTTCACGGTGCAGGGCAAGGACGTGCAGATCGAGGTGCCGCTAGCCCCCTGGGAAGCGGCACTCGGCGCCAAGGTGGCCGTGCCCACCCTGGGTGGACCGGTGGAGGTCACGATTCCGGCCGGTGCGCAGGCCGGGCAGCGGCTGCGCCTGCGCGGACGCGGGTTGCCTGGAACCCCGGCCGGTGATCAGTTCGTGCTCGTCAAGGTGGTCACGCCGCCCGCGGACTCGCCGCAGGCACGCGAGGCCTACGAGCGCATGCAGCGGGAGTTCAAGTTCGAGCCGCGCGCCGGTTGGCCCTGAGTCACCGATTCGGCAAGATCGCTGCAAATAGGCTCGGAACGGCGCGTGGAGCGGGCGATCGCGCCATTTTCGGCGTCGTTTGAGTATTTTTCCCCGGATGCTTGAACACCGCCGTGGCCGACCCCATCTCGGCACGCGGTCGGGTCGATAGCGCCCGGCGCGAATCCGACATCCAGAACTTTAAAGAGACGCAACCTGCGACGCCATCAGCCCATGAGCACCGAAGCCGCCTCCAAGACCCGTGAATTCCAGGCCGAGACTCAGCAGATCCTGAAGCTCGTCATCCACTCGCTTTACTCGCACAAGGAAATCTTCCTGCGCGAGCTCGTCTCCAATGCATCGGATGCGTGCGAGAAGCTGCGCTTCGAAGCCATCGCCAAGCCGGAATTGCTCGGCGCCGACGAACTGTCGATCACGCTCACGCCGGACGCCGCCGCCGGCACGCTGTCCATCAAGGACAACGGCATCGGCATGAGCCGCGAGGAGGCGATCGACAACCTCGGCACCATCGCGAGGTCCGGCACCAAGCGGTTCCTGGAGGCGTTGAGCGGCGATGCCGCCAAGGACGCGCAACTCATCGGCCAGTTCGGCGTCGGCTTCTACTCGGCCTTCATCGTCGCCGACCGGGTCACGGTGCTCACGAAACGTGCCGATGCGCCGGGCGTGCGCTGGACCTCGCAGGGCGAGGGCACCTACGAGATCGAGGAGGACGGCAAGAGCGATCGCGGCACCGAGGTGATCCTGCACCTGCGTGCCGAGGAGCGCGAGTTCCTGGAGCCGGCGCGGCTGCGCGAGCTCGTGCGCAAGTACTCCGATCACCTGAGCCTGCCCATCGTGCTCGCGGGCGGTGAGAAGCCCGAGACGCTCAATCAGGCCAAGGCCTTCTGGACTCGCCCGAAGTCCGAGCTCGGCGACGCCGACTACCAGGCCTTCTATCACCACCTCGCGCACGACGCGGAGGACGCGCGCGCCTGGGCGCACAACAAGGTCGAGGGCTCCCTCGAGTACACCTCGCTCCTGTACCTGCCGAAGCGGGCGCCGTTCGATCTGTTCGACCGCGAGCGCCAGGCGGGAGTACAGCTGTACGTGAAGCGGGTGTTCATCATGGACAAGGCGGCGGAGCTGTTGCCGCCCTGGCTGCGCTTCATGCGCGGCCTGGTGGACTGCGCCGACCTGCCCCTCAACGTGTCGCGCGAGCTGCTGCAGAACAATCGTACGGTGGACAAGATCCGCGCGGCGCTCGTCAAGCGTACGCTCGACCTGCTCGAGGAGCTGGCGTCGACCAAGCCCGAGGAATTCGCGGAGTTCTACGCCGCCTTCGGCGCGGTGCTGAAGGAGGGCGTGGTCGAGGATCCGGGGCAGCGCACGCGGATCGCGAAGCTGCTGCGGTTCAATTCCACCGTCGAGACCGCGCAGACGCCCGCGGTCACGCTGGAAGCCTACGTCGCGCGCATGAAGAGCGACCAGAAGGCGATCTACTACCTGACGGCGGACAGTCTCACGGCGGCGCGCAGCAGTCCGCACCTGGAGGGATTTCGCGCCGCGGGTCTGGAGGTGCTGCTGCTCACCGACCGGATCGACGAGTGGCTGGTCGCCCACCTCGGCGAGTTCGAGGGCAAGCGGCTCGCCAACGTGGCGAGCGCCGCGGCGGACGTCGCCTCCGCGATCGAGACTCCCGACAAGGCGGCGGCCGAGTCGACTTTCCGCGAAACGCTCGAGCGGCTCGGCAAGGTGCTCGGCGGCAAGATCGAGAGTGCGCGGGTCTCGACGCGGCTCACCGACTCGCCGGCGGTGCTGGTGGCGGGCGAATTCGGCATGAGTTTGCGCATGAACCGGATCCTGAAGCAGGCGGGGCAGACGAATCCGTTTGCTGCGCCGCCCATTCTGGAGATCAACCCCAAGCACGCGCTGCTCGAACGTCTCAAGGACACGGCCGACGAGGCGGCCTTCTCCGAGCTCGCGCTGGTACTGTACGATCAGGCGTTGCTGGCCGAGGGCGGCGAGCTCGAGGATCCGGCGACTTTCGTCCGCCGCGTCAACAAGCTCATCGTCGAGGGTGTCGGCGCCGCGCCGCGGATCATCGTCGGTTGATGACGCCGGGCGGTGACGCTCGGCGGCTCACGGGGAGGTGACGTCGATGAGTGTCCGCAACCCGTCCGCCGCGCTTGCGGTGCCGCCCGAAGCCGCGGACCACTGCCGTGGGCAGGAACATGCGCGCGTGGTGCTCGTCGAGTACGGTGACTTCGAGTGCCCGGACTGCAGGATCGCGGCGCGCACGGCGGCACTGCTCCTGGAGCGGCACGTGAACCGCGTGCGCTTCATCTACCGTCACTTTCCGCTGGAGACGGCGCACCCGAACGCGCTGCTCGCCGCCGAGGCGAGTGAAGCGGCGGCCGCTCAGGGCAAGTTCTGGCAAATGCACGACCGACTGTTCGCGCATCAGGGGCACCTGACCGCGGCGGACCTGAGGAAGCACGCCGAGGCCATCGGTCTCGACATGGCGCGCTACACGGCGGAGATGGACGATCACATCTACCTGCAGCGGGTACGTGAACACCGCGACGGCGGGCGCGCAAGCCACGTGCGCGGCACGCCGACGTTCTTCGTGGGCGGCGCGCTGCAGGACACTGCTGCCGGCACGAACGCGCTCGAGGAACACGTCGCGCGCGCGGTCGCCCACGCCTACCCCTGACGAAAGCGGCCGGTAGCGAACGAAAGCGTCCGGCGAAAAGCAAGGCCGGGCACGTCGCCGTGCCCGGCCTCGTCTCACTTCACTGCGGTGCCTTACAGGCGGGTTCGGCTCAGCTCCAGTCGTCGCCGCCGCCACCCCCGCTGAACCCGCCGCCATCGTCCCACGAACCCGGGTCGTTGACGCCGAAGTCGGCGCCGCCCATGTCGCTGTTCGCGTCGGTGCGCCAGTCAGCGTCCTGTACGGCAGGGCCGGGCACGACACCGGCCTCGCGCCGATCGCCGTCGAGGAAGTGGTGTGCGAGCTCCTCGCCCGCCACCACGCCCGCGCCGACCGCGAGGCCGGACGCGAGACCGCCGGCGATCGTGGACCCCAAGCCCGGCGCGCCCGGGCCGGCCGGCGGCGCGCCGTAGGGAACGCCGCCGCCGTAGCCCGCGGGACCGTACGGTCCGGGTCCGACGCTCGGCGCGGCGCTGTACACCACCGGCTGGCGGCGGCGGAACAGCAGCCACAGGAGGCCGATGGCGCCCGCCAGCACGATCAGGGTGCCCCACGGAAAGTGAGGTGCCGGTGCGGCGCCGACGATCACCCGCTGCGGCTGCAGGGTTCGCACCACGCCGCCGAGTCCCAGCTGCGCCTTGAGCTCGGCGAGCGACTGCGGCTTCACGAAAGGCAGCCCCGGTTCGAGCTCTTCGGCCTGCTTCAACTCTGCGCGGGCGAGCCCGACCTTGCCCTCGCGGGCGAACAGTTCGGCCTGCACGTAGTGGGCCTTGGCGCTCTTCGGGTGATCGCGCAGCACCTGCTCGATCATGGTCTGCGCCTGGTCGAGGTGGCCGCCGGCGGCCGCCTCGTAAATCTGATGCATGGAGGGGTCGGCGTCTGCCGCACGCGCCGTTCCGGCCACGGTCACGGCGACCGTGAGGCTTAAGGCGGCCAGCGAGGCGGCGAGGAGTCTACGCATGAAATGGCGCTCCATAAGAGGGTCGAATCGACCGGTGGGAGGTTAGATGAGGCCGGCCGGGACGAAGTTCAACGCCCGGCCGGCGACCGCAGGGTGGTCAGATGACGCCGCGGCGCTTCTGGTCGAGCTCGATGGATTCGAACAGGGCCTGGAAGTTGCCCTCGCCGAAGCCCTGGTTGCCCTTGCGCTGGATGATTTCGAAAAAAATCGGACCGATCGCGTTCTTGGTGAAGATCTGCAGCAGGATTCCCTCGCGGGCGCTGCCGTCGATGAGGATGCGGCGGCGCGCGAGCTCGGCCACCTTCTCGCGATGCCCGGCAACCCGGGCGTCGATGCCCTCGTAGTAGGTGTCGGGCGTGTCCTGGAACTCGATGCCCTGCGCGCGCAGCGCGTCCACCGTGGCGTAGATGTCGTCGGTGGCGAGCGCGATGTGCTGGATGCCCTCGCCCTTGTACTCGTTGAGGTACTCCTCGATCTGGCTCTTGTCGTCCTGGCTTTCGTTGATCGGGATGCGGATCTTGCCGCAGGGCGAGGTGAGCGCGCGCGAGAACAGCCCGGTCTGCTTGCCTTCGATGCTGAAGTAGCGGATCTCGCGGAAGTTGAACAGGCGTTCGTAGTAGCGCGACCACTGCTCCATGCGGCCGAAGTGCAGGTTGTGGGTCAGGTGGTCGATGAAGGTCAGGCCGTAGCCCCGCGGATGATGCTCGACGCCAGGCAGATACTCGAACTCGGCGTCGTAGGCGCTGCCCTTGCCGCCGTAGCGGTCGATCAGATACAGCATGCAGCCGCCGATGCCCTCGATCACCGGGGCCTCCACGGCCCTGGTGTGCTCCAGCGCACCGATGGCTGCGGCGCCGTTGCCCAGCGCCTGCTCGCGCACCCACGCCGCCGGCTTGCTGAAGCGGATCGCGAAGCCGCAGGCCGACGGCCCGTGCCGGCGCGCGAACTCGGCCGCGAACGAGCCCGGCTCCTCGTTGACCAGAAAATGGCAGTCGCCCTGGCGATACAGCGTCACCCGTTTGCGGCGATGGCGCGCCACGGCGCTGAAACCCAGGCGCGGGAACAGCGTGTGCAGCAGCGCCGGGTCGGGCGCGGCGAACTCGACGAACTCGAAGCCGTCCACGCCCATCGGGTTGTCGAACTGCACCGGCTGCATGCCGGTGTTGGGTTGCGCGCTCATGATGGCCTCCGCAGAACGCGCGGCGCTTGCGCCGCCGGAGCCGACGTTATAGTTTCAATTGAAACCATTGGCAAGGCGCGCCGCATCATGCCCGACCGTGCTCCGCTCGAGCTCGAACGCTTCCTGCCCTACCGGCTGTCGATCCTCAGCAACACGCTCAGCCAGGCGATCGCGCGCGAATACGAGCGGCGTTTCGGCCTCGGCGTGACCGAATGGCGGGTGATCGCGGTGCTGGCGCGCTACGACGGCGAGGGTCTGGCGGCGCGCGAGGTGGCCGAACGCACGGCGATGGACAAGGTCGCGGTCAGTCGCGCGGTGGCGCGGCTGGCGGCGGCCGGGCGCGTGATCCGCCGCACCCACCGCGGCGACCGGCGCCGTTCGGTGCTGCGCCTGTCGGCCAAAGGCTGGGCGATTCACGACGCCGTCGCCCCGCGCGCGCGCGCCCACGAGCGCGACTTGCTGGCGCGTCTCGACGCCGACGAGCGCGCCTGGCTGGAACGCATCCTCGACAAACTGGCGCCGATGCGACCGCCGGTGAAAGCCCTCCTTACCAATCGGTAGCCGCACGGAAAGGCGTTGGCGACACGTGCGCAGGCAGGATGACGCCACCCCGGCCATGCGGCCGCTGCGTCACGAGGATCCCCCATGAAATGCACTCCCCGGTTCACCGGTACCGCCTTCGGTGCCCTCGCGCTGCTCGCCCTCGGCACCGGCCTGGCGCGCGCGGACGCCGGCGAGGCCGGCGAAATCGCCGCCGTCGCCACGGCAAAGATTACGCCCACCCATGCCATCGCCATCGCCGAAGAGCACAGTCACGGCCGCGCCTTCGGCATGGGCCTTGAAGTCGCCAAGAGCGGCACCTGGTACGAGGTGCAGCTGAACGTCAACGGCAAGCCGATGCTCGCGCGCGTGGCGCCGGACAGCGGCCGCTTTCTGGGCATCGCACCCGCCAGGGGCGAAGACGCCGACGGCCTGCACAGCCTCGACGGCCACCCGCTGACACTAGCCGGCGCCATCACCGCCGCCGAACGTCACGCCGGCGGCCGCGCGCTGGAGGCCGGCCCCTGGGGCAAGGGCGCCGGCGCCCATTACGATGTCGATGTGGTCAAGGCCGGCACGGTCACGCACTGGAGCGTCAACGCCGACACCGGCACGGTGACACCGGCACCCGCCGCCGAGCAGGACTGAGCCGGCAGCTTGCGGCATGATCACGGGCGCGGCGGGATTCCTGTCGCGCCCGTCCCCATTTCGGAGCGCGCCCCGATGAAACTGCTGCTGGTCGAAGACGACGCCGAGACGGCCGCCTACGTGGCGCGCGGTCTGCGCGAGCAGGGCCACGTCGTCGACGTCGCCGGCGACGGCCGCGACGGCCTGTACCACGCCGCCGAGGGCGGCTACGACGTGCTGGTGGTCGATCGCATGCTGCCCAAGCTCGACGGCCTCGGCCTGCTGCGCGCGCTGCGCGCCGCCGGCGTGCGCACGCCGGTGCTGATGCTGACCGCGCTGGGCGAGGTGGACGCGCGCGTCGAGGGCATCGAGGCCGGTGCCGACGATTATCTGGGCAAGCCGTTCGCGTTCGCCGAACTGGCCGCGCGCGTCGGCGCGCTGGGGCGGCGCCCGCCGCTGGTCGAGGGCGCCACCACCGCCCTGCGCCTGGCCGATCTGGAAATGGATCTGCTGCGGCGCGAGGTGCGACGCGCCGGCCGCGTGATCGATCTGCAGCCGCGCGAGTTCCGCCTGCTGGAGTATCTGCTGCGCCACGCCGGCGAGGTGGTGACGCGCACGATGCTGCTCGAGCAGGTGTGGGAATACCACTTCGACCCGCAGACCAGCGTCGTGGAAACCCATATCAGCCGCCTGCGCGGCAAGATCGACCGCGGCTTCGACTGCGAGCTGCTGCACACCGTGCGCGGCGCCGGCTACAGCCTGCGCGCGCCGGGCGGCGGTCACTGAACGTGCGCGCAGCGCGCGGCACCACGGCAGCGCCGTTGCTGCGCAGCGCGGCGTTCCGGCTCGGCGCGCTGCAGGCGGCGCTGTTCGCGCTGACCGCGCTGGTGCTGTTCGCGGTGACCTGGTGGGCGGTGCGCGGCTACGCCGAGGGCCAGCTGCGCAACGCGATCGCCGACGAGGCCGGCGAGATGGCGGCGCTGGCACCGGCGACGATCGCCGGCGAAGTCGCGCGTCAGGTCGCGGCGACTCCGCAGGGCCCGTTCTACTACGCCTACTACGGTGCCGACGGCCGGCTGCGCAGCGGCGATCTGCCGGCACCGGCGCCGGCGCCCGGCTGGGTGGCGCTGCAGGTGCGCACCCTGGCGCGCGATCACGACGGGCGCACCGAGGTGCTCGCGCTCAGCCAGCGGATGGGCAACGGCGGCACGCTGGTGGTCGGCCGCGACCGCCGCAGCGCCGACGCGCTCAACGACCTGCTGCAGGGCGCCTTCCTGTGGGCCGGCGCGGCGGCGGTGCTGCTGGCCCTGCTGGGCGGCGCGCTGGCTGCGCGCAGCTACATGGCGCGCATGCAGGTGGTGGCGGCGAGCGCCGCGCGCATCGTCGCCGGGGATCTCGGCGCGCGCGTTCCGCGCAGCGGTCGCGGCGACGAGTTCGACCTGCTGGCCGAGGCGCTGAACGCGATGCTGACGCGCATCCAGGGCCTGATGGAAGGCATGCGCCAGGTCAGCAACGACATCGCCCACGACCTGCGCACGCCGCTGGCGCACCTGCGCCAGCGG
>DAIDHD010000019.1 GCA_027459765.1 Gammaproteobacteria bacterium
GCGGGGCAGGCCCACCGCCGCGACGAGGCGCGCGAAGGCCGGCTCGGCGCGCACCGGATCCCAGCGCGGTTCGACGCCGAGGAACGCGAGGCGGACGTCACGCTCCCCGAGGGCTTGCGACAGTGCCTCGAGCGCCGCGCCGCGTTCGCCCATGCCGAGCATCGCCAGGGCGCGATGCAGGGGAGGCACGTAGCGCTCCTCGGCGCGCGACAGCAGACGGCGCAGCAGTCGGCGGGCCGCGGTGCGCTGACCGGCGGACGCCAGCGTATGGATGCGCAGCGCCAACGGTTCGGTGTTGCCGCCCGAGTGGCGCTCCGCGCGCGCGAAGGCCCGCACCGCCTCGCCGTGTCGGCGTCGCATGCCGAGCGCCTTGCCGAGCACGATGTGCGCCACCCAGAAGCGCGGAGCGAAGTCGAGCACGCGCTCGAGCGCCGGCAATGCGTCCTCGTAGCGTCTTGCGTTGTACAGGAAGTGGCCGGTATGCGTTCCGACGATGGGCGAGAGCGGATCGAGCCGTCGGGCGCGCTCGATTTGCGCCAGAGCCTCGTCGTGGCGACCGAGGTTCGAGCACAGGTGAGCGGCGAACATGATGGCCTCGGAGTCGCTCGGGTCGAGCCGCTGCGCCTCGCCGAAAGCGGCCTCCGCGCCGCGCCAGTTCCAGGTGTGCCAGAAGTCGATGATGCCGCTGGCCAGGTGCGCTTCGCCGAGTAGCGGGTCCAGCGCGAGCGCGCGCTCGACGGCCAGCCGCGCTCGTGCGAATGCGGGTCCGGGACGCGCATCGGCCGTGATCGGGCCCCGCGCCAGGCAGGCGGCGAGGCTCGCCCACGCCGGCGCGAGATTTTCGTCCGCGGCGAGGATGTCCTCGAATCCCCGAATGGCGCGGCCCACGCTGGCGGCATCGCGTTGATGCGCCAGGAATCGCGCCCGCAGATAGCGGTCGTAGAGGGCCGGGTCGGTGTCGGCTCGGCGGCGGGCGGGCACCTCGAGGTGCTCGCGCAGCTGCTCCGTCACGGCGACGGCGATTCGCGACTGCAGATCGAGAATGCCGGCGAGGCGCTCGTCGAAGCGCGCCGACCACGTCGCCGTGTCGTCGGCGACGCGGACAAGTCGCAGCGTGATCCGTACCCGGCCGCGTTCACGCTGTACGCCGCCCTCCAGAAGGTAGTCCACGCCAAGCCGCCGTCCGATGGCGGTGGCGGTGAGCCGGCTCGACACGAAGCGCTGCATGGTGGTGCGCGCGATCACCGCGACGGTCGACGGACTCAAGCGCGCGATCTCGGTCAAGAGCTGTTCGGTCAGCCCGTCCACGAAGTAGGCGCCGTCGGACCGCGGGCCGTGATCCGCGAGCGGCAGGACCGCGAGCAGGATGCGCTCCCGGCCGCGGTTGCGGCCGACCGGCGGCCGGGCCGCGCCCGGCGCCGCGGTCGAGTGAGTAGAGGCGTTGCGAAACCGGTAGCCGCGGCGCGCAACCGTTTCAATCCAGCGCGGCTTGCGCGCGGTGTCGGCGAGCGCGCGCCTGATCTTGCGGATCGCCGTGTACAGAGCCGCGTCTGCCTCGATGACCGCGTCCGGGCCCCACACGGCACGCACCGCCTCCTCGTGGGTGACGAGCTGATCCGATCGCTCGGCCAGCAATCGCAACAGGTCGAAGGGTTTGCGATCGAGCGGCACGGTGCGGCCATTGCGACGCAGCTCGACGCGACGGACATCGAGCTCGAACGGGCCAAACTGCACAATGTCGGCGCACATGCGCCAAGAGTAGGGCAAACCTCGCCGCCGCCGGAAGCGACGTCGCCGAAAATTGTTCAGAACTCCTTCAGGACTCGCCGTCGGGTGCATCGGTAGCCTCAGGCTCGTTAGCGATCAATTCGATCGCTTTGCGCAAGGAGATCGTCACATGTACCCGTCAATTCCCGCCGCATCGGGCCTCGCCGTCGCCGTCCTCGGTGTTGCCTTGCTCGCACCCCGCGCCGAGGCGTTCGAGGACGCGGTGTGCTCGAATGCCTCGCTGTACGGCGATTACGCCTTCACGATCGAAGGGCAGATATTCACTCCCGGCGGGACCGCCATCCTGCGTCGAGGCGTCGCCTTGACCCGTTTCGACGGCCATGGCGGTCTCCTGCAAAGCGATTTCGTGATGCAGTATCCGGACAAGAACGGTGGTTCCTCGCCGGTGCCGGGCAAGGCCGACCCGACCAGCGGCTTCAACACGGGAGAGCAGGGCCACTACGTCGTGTTTCAGGACTGCACGGGTGACATGGAGATCGACTTCCCGCCACTCAACGCCGGTGGTGCCGTCATCAAGGCGCGCTTCGTGCTCGGCGCCGGCGGCAGGGCCATCCATACCATCGTGTACTCGGTGCAGCCGCCCAATTCGTCCACCGCCGTGCCGGCCGTCATACACAGCGACGGTCGCAAGCTCGGCTACGTCGCCGACTGACGATCAGTCGCGCGCGGGCGCCCGCCGCCGCAGGGCGGCGCGGCGCGCCGCGACGGCGGTGATCAGCGCCGCGTGGCTCCAGGCGAGTTGCTTGGCAGACGTCTGCGCGCCCGTGCTCTGGTCGAACTGCTCGGACAGCGCGCCCGAGGCCGGTGTGTACGCGCGCACGGTTTCGAGGAAGCCGTCGCCCCGTGCGAACAGCGCCTCCGCCGCATCGGTGCCGCGCGCGGCGTCCGACGCGGTGGTGCGCGCCGCCGCGGCCTGCGCGGCGAGATAGCAGAACTCGGCCGCCGCGAGCGTCGAAAAATAATAGGCGCCGCCCGAGAAGTAGCGGTCGCCGGCGTAGCGCCCGAGGGCTGGCCGGCGTCCCGGCGGCAGATCGCGGTTGATCGGATAAGCCGATGCGAACAGGTGTTCGAGCGCGTCGAGCGTTGCGCACAGCCGCGGGTCCGCGACCGAGTGGACGCCGCGCGCCGCGTCGCTGTGCACGGTGGCGAAGATCACGGCCACGTCGAGCTCCTTGGCGGCGTGCTCGGGCGGCAGTTCGAGCCGCGAGCGCACCGTCCCGGTGGACGGATCAGCGAATTCGTCGAGTGCCCGTAGCCAATCGTGGGCGCGCGCGCGGCAGTTGCGCGCCATGGTGGATTCCCCAACAAGGTCCAGCCAGTCGGCCCCGGCTTTAAGTAGCGCGACGCTCACCCGCTTCGGGTAATAGTGCCGAGCGTGCTGCTCCTCCCACATGTCGTAGCAGGGCGAATCGCCGTGGTGATATGCGTAGTCGATGTCCGCGCGCAGCAGGCGCGCGGTGGGTGCGTCGTCCGGCATTCGCCGCATTCCCTGCCAGCGCAGCACCGCGAGCCCGCGCAGCGCCGGCCCATCGTGCTGTGGCCGCGGCCACTTCGAGATGTCCAGTCTGCCGTCGGCATTCACGCGGGTCTCCCCGGCGATGGCGTCGCCGCGCGCCAGCCCGAGGTCTGCGTCGTCGCGCAGGTAGCGCACGAAATCCGGGGCCACGCGCTCCCGCCACTGTGGCGCGGCGACGAGCGCGCCGCCGTCGAGCGCCTGCAGGGCGAGGTTGAAGTCGACGAACTCCTCGAACCTGCGCTGCGCGAGCGACGCGTCGATCAGCGCGAGATCGCGCGCGGCACGCACGCCGTCGAGCACGAGCGCCGAATCGCGATACCAGTGGTAGTAATAGTCGGGGTCGGGATCGTAGTCGCCGAGCACCGGCGAAGCCACGATGGCCCCCGGTCGCGGGACCACCACCTGGCCGAAGCCGGGACGGCGCTTCACCGCACGCGGAGAGACGCTCTCCAGCATCGCGGCCGCCGACAGCGGCAGCTGGCGGTCGATCCAGTGGTCGAGCGCGCTCATGCGCCGAAACGGCTCACGCGATAGTTCATGGTTCCGCGCGTGACGCGCCTGCCGCCGTGAGGTGCGGACTCGAGAACCCCAGGCGCCCGAGCCCCGTGCGTACCTCGGCGGCGCGCATGAACAGGCGCCACAACAGCTGCGAGCGGTGGTTCTCGATCATCACCACGATCGGTCCCTGGTCGATGGCGAGAAAGGTGTCCGCGTACCAGCCGAGCCGCGGGTTGAAGGCGTCGACGAATCCGTAACGGCGCCATACGCGGGTGCCGTGCGCCGTGAGCCAGTGGCGCAGCACCGCGATCACCTCGGCCGGCGCGTACGGCAGGCTCGAGAGGGCCGCGCTTGGCGTCAACGTGCCGTTGTCGTCGCCGACCGCGTGGGTGCGGTAGCCGGCCTCCGGGTCGTCGCTGGCGGTGAAGCCCCAGCTGTCGGCGCCGTAGCCGGCGAACCGCTGCGGATTGGCGATCGCGTAGGCACGTTGTATGCGCGTGTGCGCCACGTTCTGGCGCCAGTAGTCGGCGTAGCGGTCCGAGAGGCCGCGCGGATCCAGGCCGCAGAACGAGTAGTGGGCGAAGAACAGCGGCCCGCCGCCGGGCGGTCCGAGCGGCAGCGTTTCGCCGAAGTACTCGGCGCCGTTGCGAAACGCCGCGCCGGTCGCGAAGCCGCTGTGATAGACCGCCGGATCGACCGGGTAGCGCGGCGCGCCGGCCGCCAGCACGTACGCCACCAGGCACTCGTTCCAGCCGCGGATGGCGTGATTCATCGCCCAGCCGTTGTTCGGACTCCAGTGCCAATAGAGCACGTCCGCGCCGTCGCGCGCGTACCAGGACCACTCCACGTCGCGCCATAGCTGATCGATTCGCCCGCGCAGCGCCGCTTCCGCAGGAATGTCGCGATCGAAGTACTCGCGTGCGCAGATCATCCCCATGCACAGCAGCGCGGTCTCGACCAGGTCGCCACCGTCGTCCTTGCGCATGAGCGGGATGCAGGCGCCGGTGCGCGCGTTCATGAAGTGGGGGAACGCGCCGTGGAAGCAGGTCGCCTTGAACAGGAAGTCGAGCATCGTGGCGAGCCGGGCGCGTACCGCGCTGCGGCTCACCCAGCCCCGCTCGGCGCCGACCAGCAGACTCATGATGCCGAAGCCGGAGCCGCCGCTGGTGACGAGGTCTGCCGGCAGCGCCCTGCGTTCGTTGCGCCGGTCCGGCGCCAGGCCGGTGGTGCGATCCGCGCCCTCCCAGAAGAAACGAAAGGTGCGCCGTTGCACCGCCTCGAGCAGCGCCTCGTCGCCGAGTTGCGCGAGCGCCGCCGGCGAGTCGGTACGGGTGGCTGGGCGCGTGGCGGCCCGCGCCTTGGCCGGCGCGGAGCGCCGTCGGCGCGGCGGACTCATCGGGAGGTCTCCAGCGCAGAGCCGTTCGCTTCGGTCGCCGTCGGCTCCGCCGTCTCGGCCCACTGCCCATCGGTGAGTTTCAGGCGCGGCAGCCGGCGCAGCGTGGGGTCGGGCGCGAGGTGCAGCACCTGCGCGTACCCGTCGGGCGCCGACTCGGCGCGCCCGATGTGGATGATGCCGGTCTTGGCGAGATCCTCGGCGGCGAGCCGGCGCAGCAGCGCGCGCGTGTCCGAATCGAGCGCCTCCAGCACTTCGTCGATGAGCACCCACTCGGGCTCGTGCAGGAGCACGCGCGCGAACATGAGACGCTTCTGTCCGTCCTCGGTCAGTTCCCGGTCCCAGCGCCGCGATTCGTCGAGGCGCGGGGCCAGCCGCTCGAGGCCGAGCCGGGCGAGGGCGCGCATGAAGGCCTCCGATTCGAATTGCGACACGCTGCGCGGATAGGCGAGCACCTCGCGCAGCGTGCCCGGGGGCAGGTAGGGCGTACGCGGCACGTACATGAAGGTCTCGCCGCGGGGCACGACGATTCGCCCCGCGCCGTAGGGCCAAAGTCCGGCGATGGCGCGGAACAGCAGGTCCTTGCCGGGTCCTATGCCGCCGACGATGAGCACCCGCTGTCCGGCGAGGATCTCCACCACGGGTTCCTCGAGCATCACGCAGCCCGAGGGGGAGGCGATCTCCAGGTGCTCGATGCGGATCCGGCCCGCATCGCCTTCGGCGTAGTCGATCTGGTCGCGCTGCCGGTGCGTCTCGTCGGCGGTGAGCACCGCGCGGCGGAAGTCCGCGACGCGCAGCAGCGTGGCGCGCCAGTCGGCGATGGCGCTGAAGTTGTCGACGAACCAGCGCAGCGAGGATTGCACCTGCTGGAACGCGCCGGCGGCCATCATCAGGCCGCCGAAGGTGAGGCCGCCGCTGAAGTAGATCGGCGCTGCGGCCAGGATCGGCGCCACCAGCGTGAACCAGCCGTAGCCGGCGGTCACCCAGGTCAGCCGGGTGATTCCCGCCACCAGCCGGCGCATGGCCGCGAGCACGCCGGTGAAATCGAGTTCGATGCGCCGCGCCTCCTCCGCCTCGCCGCGGGCGAGCGCCACCGCATCGACGTGCTCGTTGACCCGCACCAGGGAGAAGCGCAGATCCGCCTCGCGGGCGTAGCGGTCCGCGTTGCGTTCGACCAGCGGACGCCCCACCCAGTAGCTCAACAGCGACGCCGACCCGGCGTAGACGACCGCCGCCCAGACCATGTAGCCGGGAATCTGCACCGAGCGGCCGTGCCACTGGAAGGAGAAATCGGCGGAGATGTGCCACAGCACGCCGACGAAGATGGCGAGCAGGATCGAGGCCTGCAGCAGCCCGATGCCGAGATCGGCCGACAACTCCGTGAGGTGGCGCGCGTCCTCGTGCATCCGCTGATCGGGATTGACGCCGATGGTGCCGGCGCTCGCCAGCCGGAATGCGCGTCGCGGCGCCAGCCACTCGTGCACGAGGTCGTGCACCAGCCCCTCGCGCAGCACCAGCTTGATCATCTCGCCGAGCCAGCGTTGCGCCACGTTGAGCACGAGCAATCCGCCCGCGATCACGCAGAACCTGCCGAGCTGAACCATGAATTCGTGGAAGTCCCGCCGCGACAGCGCGTCGTAGAAGGGCTGGTTCCAGTTGTTGAGGCGTATCTGGCCCCAGGACGTGACCAGGATCACGGTGAGGATCGCGAGGCTGAGCCAGATCAGCCGCGCGCGTACCGGGGAGATCCACAGCGCGCGCAACATGGTCGCGATTTGCGGCAGCAGCCCGGCCCGCAGCGCCGTCTTGAGCGGCGCCGAACCGCCGTTTATCGTGCTCTCTTCACTCATGCCTTGCCAGGAGTATAGAAGATATGCGCGTGCGATCGATGACGGCTTGCCATGGGGCGTGGGGCGCGTGAGTCGCGTCGAGGGACTGCTGGCGCGCATGACGCTGGTCGAGAAGCTTGGCCAGCTGACCATGTCGTCGGCGGGATTCACCGTGACCGGTCCGGTGATCGCAGGCGACTCCACGGAAGCGATCCGGCGCGGCGAGGTCGGCAACCTGCTGAATCTGGTCGGCGGGGAGCCGGTGCGCGCGCTGCAGCGCGTGGCGGTCGAGGAGTCGCGGCTCGGCATTCCGCTGCTGCTCGCCTTCGACGTCGTGCACGGCCATCGCACGCTGTTTCCCGTTCCGCTCGCCGAAGCCGGCGCGCTCGACGCGGAGCTGTGGGCGCGCACCGCCCGCGCCGCCGCGGTCGAGGCGGCCGCCGACGGCATCGCCATGACCTTCGCGCCCATGCTCGACGTGGCGCGCGATCCGCGCTGGGGTCGCGGTGTGGAGGGCCCGGGCGAGGATCCGATGCTCGCCTCGCGCTTTGCCGCGGCCAAGGTCGAAGGCTTCCAGGGCGGCGATCTCACGCGCGACGACGCACTCGCGGCGGTGGCGAAGCACTACTGCGCCTACGGGGCGGTGACGGCCGGTCGCGACTACGCCTCGGTCGACGTCTCCGAGCGCACGCTGCGGGAAGTCTATCTTCCGCCCTTCGACGCCGCGCTCGGCGCAGGCGTCGCCGCGGTGATGCCCGCGTTCACCGATCTCGCCGGCGTGCCGCTCACCGCACATCGCGGCCTGCTGCGCGACCGGCTGCGGCGAAGGCTCGGCTTCGAGGGCGTGATCGTGACCGACTACCACGCCATCGCCGAACTCATCGTCCACGGCGTTGCCGCCGATCTGGCCGAGGCGGCTGCGCTCGCTCTGGAGGCCGGCGTCGACATCGACATGATGTCGGGGGCCTTCCGCCACGGCCTGCCGCTGGCGCTCGAGCGCGGGCGGGTCGACCTGCAGACCATCGACGCCGCGGTACGGCGCGTGCTCACGTTGAAGGAGCGTCTCGGACTCTTCGCCGATCCGTACCGGCGCGGCAAGGCCGCATTGCCGGCCGCCGTTCGGGCGCGTCATCGCGCGCTCGCGCGTGAAGCCGCTTGCCGCAGCCTCGTGCTGCTCAAGAACGACCGTGAGGTGCTGCCGTTCGGCCCGACTCTGCGCAGGCTGGCGGTGGTGGGTCCGCTCGCGGACGCGCCGCTCGAGATGGCGGGTCCCTGGCCGGGCGCAGGCGCGGACGACGCGCCGGTGAGCGTGATCGCCGGCCTGCGGGCCGCGCTGCCCGCCGTACAGATCCATTGCGCGGCGGGCGTGCCGATCGGGACGCCGGCCCAGGCCGTGGCCGCGGAGTGCGCCGGTCCGCCGGATTATCCCGCCGCCGCCGATTCCGCGCCGCCGCCCGAATCGGACCTCGCCGCCGCGCTCGGGCTGTGCGAGTCCGCCGATGCGGTGGTGCTCTGCGTGGGTGAGGCGGCACGCATGAGCGGCGAGGCCGCCAGCCGCGGCGCGCTCGATCTGCCGGGGAGTCAGCGTGAATTCGCCGAGGCCGTCTGTCGCCGCGCGGCGGCACGTGGTGTGCCCGTGATCGTCGTGCTGTTCAGCGGCCGGCCGCTGGCCGTGCCGTGGCTGGTGCAGGCGGCGGACGCGGTGCTCGCGGCCTGGTTTCCCGGCAGCGAGGCCGGTGCGGCGATCGCCGACGTCCTCTGCGGCCGCGTCGGTCCGAGCGCACGCACCGCGATCACCTGGCCCCGCGCGGTCGGCCAGGTTCCTTTGTTCTTCGGCGAGCGGCCATCGGGGCGGCCCGCCAACCGCGACGATCCCTATACCAGCAAGTATCTGGACTTTCCGGTCGCGCCCCTGTTCCCCTTCGGACACGGCCTCACCTACGGGCGATTCCGATACACGGGCCTGCGCGCGAACCGTGAACGCATCGAGGAACACGAGAGCCTCGAGGTGAGCGTCGACCTCGTCAACGAGGGCGCGCACGCGGCCGAGGAGACGGTGTTCCTGTTCACGCACCCGCGCACCTCGTCGGTGTCACGGCCGATACTGGAGCTCAAGGCGTTCGCGAAGGTCGCACTCGCCGCCGGCGCCTCGGGCACCGTCACCCTGCGGCTGGCCGGTGCGGATCTACGGACCCTCGGCGCCGACCTGGAGCCGCAATTCGAGCCCGGCGCGGTGGATCTTTTGGTGGGTCCATGTGCCGATCGAGAGCAGCTGCACGTGCTCGGGCTCATCAAGGAGCGCGCCGGTCGCTGAGTCGGGAGGCGACGCGCCGAGTCGGTGCACCGAGCCCCTTCTCGGTGCGTCGACGCGGGGCGTGAGCATCGGCCGGTCGCCGCCATGAACGTGCACAGGTCCTCCGCTGCAGCCGCTCGGCGCGACTGGTCCGCGCCCTCGTCGTGGGTTCGCTGCCTCGGTAACTAGCTGACTTCGCTGCGATCTTCGACTCCGCGGCTGCCGCTGACCGTGGGCCCCCGGCCGTCTTGCGGCCGTGCTGCGGCGAATTCTGGCCGCCAATCTGCGCGGCTGGCACGTCAATTGCTCGGCTCAACGCAGGCGGGGAGGGCGGAGGTGACCTTGCAGACGCAGTCCGTGGGTGCAGAGTGGGCCGCAGCGGGTGAACTGCGGCGCCTGGTGGTGATCGGCAACGGGATGGTCGGCCAGCGGCTGCTCGAGTCGCTGGTCGCACGCGCGTCCGGACGATTCGCCATCACGGTGCTCGCGGAGGAAGAGCGTGCGGCCTACGATCGGGTCCACCTCTCGGAACTCTTCGAGGGCAAGGCCGACGCGGATCTGGCGCTGGCGCGAGCGGATTTCTACGCCGGACACGGCATCGATCTGCGCCTCGGCGAGGCGGCCGTGGCGATCGACCCGGCGCGCCGCGAGGTCACCACCTCGGCGGGCGCCGTCCTGTGCTACGACGAGCTCGTGCTCGCCACCGGTTCGAGTCCCTTCGTGCCGCCGATTCCGGGCCGGGATTCGCCCGGCTGCTTCGTCTACCGCACCATCGACGACGTGGCGCGCATTCGCGCGGCGGCGCCGGGCGCCCGCAGCGGCGTGGTCGTCGGCGGCGGGCTTCTCGGGCTCGAGGCGGCCAAGGCACTGCAAGGGCTCGGGCTCGCCGCGCACGTGGTGGAGTTCGCGCCCCGCCTCATGGGCCAGCAGGTGGACGACGGCGGCGGCCGCGTGCTGCGCGCGCGCATCGAGGCGCTCGGTGTCGGCGTGCACACCGGCAAGGAGACCACGCGCATCACCCCGGGACTCACCGCGCGCCTCGCGCTGCAGTTCGCCGACGGTTCCTCCCTGGAGGCCGACATGGTGGTGTTCTCGGCCGGCATCCGGCCGCGCGACGACATCGCGCGCACCGCCGGGCTCGCGACGGGACCGCGCGGCGGCATCGTCGTCGACGAGTTCTGCCGCACCTCCGATCCGCACATCCACGCCGTCGGCGAGTGTGCGCTGCGCGAGGGGCGCGTCTATGGACTGGTGGCGCCCGGTTATCAGATGGCCGAGGTCGTGGCGGCCCGCCTGGCCGGCGCGGAGGCGCGCCGCTTCGACGCTGCCGACACCAGCACCAAGCTCAAGCTGCTCGGCGTGGACGTCGCTTCGCTCGGCGACGCGCACGGGACCACGCCCGGTGCGCGCGCCTACGTCCTGCTCGACGAGCGTCGGCAGGTCTACAAGAAGCTCTGGGTCAGCGAGGACGGCGCGCGGATGCTGGGCGGTGTGCTGGTGGGGGACGCCGCCGACTACGGCGTCTGGCTGCAGATGCTCGGCAACGCGCTGCCGCTGCCGGAGCGCCCCGAGGAATTGCTGCTCGCGGCGGGAGCGGGCGCCGGCAAGCCGGCGTTGGGCGTCGAGGCGCTGCCGGCCGCGGCGCAGATCTGCTCCTGCAACGGCGTCACCAAGTCCGACCTGTGCCGTGCGGTGGCGGCGGGAGCCACGTCGCTCGGCGCGCTGAAGCAGGCGACCAAGGCCGCGAGCGCCTGCGGGGGGTGCACGCCGCTCGTCACCCAGGTGCTCAAAGCCGAGTTGAAGCGCCAGGGCGTGGCGGTCGACGATCACCTCTGCGAGCACTTCGCGTTCTCGCGTCAACAGCTCTACCACCTGGCGAGGGTGGGCGGATTGGCGACCTTCGCCGAGGTGCTCGCCCGCCACGGCAAGGGCCTGGGTTGCGACGTGTGCAAGCCCGCGGTGGCGTCCATTCTCGCCTCGCAGCGCAACGAGTTCGTGCTGGGCGCCGCGCACGCGCCGCTGCAGGACACCAACGACCGCTTCCTCGCCAACATCCAGAAGGACGGCACCTACTCGGTGGTGCCGCGGGTGCCCGGCGGCGAGATCACGCCGCAGAAGCTCATCGCCATCGGCGAGGTGGCGCGCAAGTACGGCCTGTACACCAAGATCACCGGCGGGCAGCGCATCGACCTGTTCGGCGCCCAGCTGCACGAGCTGCCGGCCATCTGGCGCGAGCTGATCGACGCCGGCTTCGAGTCGGGCCACGCGTACGGCAAGGCCATGCGCACGGTGAAGAGTTGCGTGGGTTCCAGCTGGTGCCGCTACGGCGTCAACGACAGCGTCGGGCTCGCCATCCGGCTGGAGAACCGCTACCGCGGACTGCGCGCACCCCACAAGATCAAGCTCGCCGTGTCCGGTTGCACGCGCGAGTGCGCCGAGGCCCAGGGCAAGGACGTCGGGGTGATCGCGACCGAGAAGGGCTGGAATCTGTACGTGTGCGGCAACGGCGGCATGAAGCCCCGGCACGCCGACCTGCTCGCCTCCGACCTCGACGACGACACCTTGCAGCGCTTCGTCGACCGCTTCCTGATGTTCTACATACGCACCGCCGACCGTCTGCAGCGTACGTCGACCTGGCTCGAGAACCTCGCGGGCGGCATCGATTACCTGCGTGACGTGGTGTGCCGGGACAGCCTCGGCATCGGCGCCGAACTGGAGGCGGAGATGGCCCACGTGGTGGCGACCTACCAATGCGAGTGGCGGCGCGCGGTCGAGGACCCGGCGACGCTCGCGCGCTTTCGCCACTTCGTCAATTCCGAGGAGGGCGACGACAACGTCGTGTTCGTCGAGGAACGCGGCCAGATCCGGCCCGCGACCGCGGGGGAACGCGCGGCGCGCCGCCGCCGGGAGCCCGCATGAGCGATCGCCATGCGTGGCAGCGCGTCTGCCGGTGGCAGGACATCCTGCCCGAGAGCGGCGTGTGCGCCCGGGTCGGCGAGCGGCAGATCGCCGTGTTTCGGGCCGGTGAGCACGTGTTCGCGCTCGACAACCTCGATCCCTGCAGCGGCGCGAACGTGCTCGCACGCGGCATCGTCGGCGAGCTACGCGGCGAGCTGGTGGTCGCCTCGCCCATCTACAAGCAGCACTTCAGCCTGCGCAGCGGCCGCTGCCTGGAGAGTCCACGGCACTCGGTGCGGGCCTACCCGGCGCGCGTGCTGGACGGCTCCGTGTGGGTGCGGGCGCGCCGCAGGCTGGTGGTGGTCGGCAACGGCATCGCGGGGTTGCGCGTCGTGGAGGAACTCCTCGCCATCGCCCCGCAGGCGTACGACGTCGTGGTGTTCGGCGCCGAGCCGCACTGGGGCTACGACCGCAGCCTGCTCTCGCCCGTGCTCGCGGGCGAGACCGAAGCGGAGGCCATCGAGCTGCACCCGCGTTCCTGGTACGTCGAGCACGGCATTACGCTGCATGCCGGCGATCCGGTGGTGGCGATCGATCGCGGGCGGCGCACCGTGCGCTCCGCCAATGGCGTGACCGTGGGCTACGACCGACTGCTGCTCGCCACCGGCTCGCACCCGGTCCGACTCGACATCCCGGGCGCGCAGCTGCCCGGCGTGGTGTCGTTTCGAAATCTCGGCGATCTCGGCGCCATGCTCGACGCGATTCGCCCGCAGGGGCGGGCGGTGGTGGTGGGCGGCGGCGTGCTCGGCGTCGAAGCGGCCGCCGGATTGCGCCTGCGCGGCATGTCGGTGACGCTGGTTCACCGCCACGCGCAGCTGATGGATCGCCACCTCGACGAGGAGGCGGGGCGCCTGCTCGCGGCGTCGCTGCGGGCGCGCGGCATCGATCTGCGCCTCGAGGCCACCGTCGACGCGGTGCTCGGTGCCACCGCGGCCTGCGGCGTGCGCACGTCGCAAGACGAGAGCCTGGCCGCGGAATTGGTGGTGACCGCCATCGGCATCCGCCCGAACGCCGACCTCGCTCGCAGCGCCGGTTTGCGTTGCGAACGCGGCATCCTGGTCGACGACACCATGCAGAGTTTCGACCCGGCGATTTACGCGGTGGGCGAGTGCATCCAGCACCGCAACACCACCTTCGGAATGGTGGCCCCCCTGTGGGAACAGGGTCGCGTCTGCGCGGTACACCTCGCCGAGGTGGGCGTATCCCGCTACGTCGAGCGTGTGCGTCCGGTGCAGCTCAAAGTGAGCGGGCTCGAGGTCTTTTCGGTGGGCCGCATCGCGGCGGCGCAAGGGCGCGAGGTGCTGACCCTGCGCGACGCGCGGCGCGGCGTGTACAAGCGGCTCGTGCTGGAGCAGGACCGGCTGGTGGGCGCGCTGCTGGTGGGTGATGTCCAGGATGCACCCTGGTATCTCGACCTGCTGCAGGTCGGGCGTCCGGTCACCGATTTGCGCAGTACGCTGATCTTCGGGCCCGGTGCGACTCCGGCGGCCGCCGGCGCGCGTTGAGCGCGGGAGTCCGCACCACCTGTCCGTACTGCGGCGTCGGCTGCGGGGTGCGCGTCGAGCACGACGACGACGGCGTGCGAATTCTCGGCGACCCTGCGCATCCGGCGAATCTCGGTCGGCTGTGCTCCAAGGGGGCGGCTCTCGGCGAGACGCTCGCGCTGGAGGGAAGGCTTCTCGCGCCGCGGATCGCGGGCCGCGAGACGGGCTGGGACGAGGCGCTCGAGCGGGTCGCACGCGCCTTCGGCGAGAGCATCGCCCGCCACGGGCCGGAGTCGGTGGCCTTCTACCTCTCCGGGCAATTGCTCACCGAGGACTACTACGTCGCCAACAAGCTCATGAAGGGCTTCATCGGCGGCGCCAACATCGACACCAATTCGCGCCTGTGCATGGCGTCCGCGGTGGTGGCGCACCAGCGCGCCTTCGGCGAGGACGTGGTGCCGGTCCGCTACCAGGACCTGCTCGAAGCCGATCTCGTGGTGCTGGTGGGGTCGAACCTCGCCTGGTGCCACCCCGTACTGTATCGCCGCCTTGCCGAAGAGAAGGCGCGGCGGCCGGGGCTCGCAGTGGTGGTGATCGATCCGCGGCGCACCGCCACCTGCGAAATCGCCGATCTGCACCTGGCGCTCGCACCGGGCAGCGATGCCTGGCTGTTCAACGGCCTGCTGTGCGATCTCGAGCGGCGCGGCGCAGCCGACCGCCGCTTCCTCGAGGAGCACACCGTCGGCGTCGCGGCCGCGCTCGCCGCGGCGCGTGCGAGCGCGGCCGAACCCGCCGAGGTGGCGCGCCGCTGTGCGCTGCCGATGGAGTCGGTGCAGCGCTTCTTCGCGACCTTCGCCGCCGCCGAGCGCGTCGTCACGTTGTTCTCCCAGGGCGTCAATCAGTCCACGTCCGGCGTCGACAAGGGCAGCGCGATCATCAACTGTCACCTGTACACAGGTCGGCTGGGCAAGCCCGGCTGCGGCCCCTTCTCGATCACCGGACAGCCCAACGCGATGGGTGGCCGCGAGGTCGGCGGGCTCGCCACGGCACTCGCGGCGCACCGTCGACTGGAGGAGCCGGAAGATCGCGCGGCCGTGCAGGCCTTCTGGGGCAGCCCCCGGATCGCGAGCCGCCCGGGCCTGAAGGCCGTCGACCTGTTCGAGGCGGTGCACGACGGACGCGTGAAGGCGCTGTGGATCGCCGGCACCAACCCGGTGGTGAGCCTGCCGGACGCGGATCGGGCACGCGCCGCGTTGCGCCGCTGTGAATTCGTGGTGGTGGCCGATTGCTTCCCCGACACCGATACCGCGGCGCTCGCGCAGGTGCTGCTGCCCGCGGCCGCGTGGGGCGAGAAGTCCGGCACGGTCACGAACAGCGAGCGCTGCCTGTCGCGCCAGCGCGCATTCCTGCCGCTGCCCGGCGCCGCGCGTCCGGACTGGTGGATGTTCTGCGAACTCGCGCGCCGGCTCGGCTTCGACGCGCACTTCGCCTACGCCGACGTTCACCAGATCTTCGCCGAACACGCCCGCCTCGCGCACGGCGCGCCGGGCAGAGTTCTCGATCTCGGTGCGCTGGCGGATCTCGACGCCGCCGCGTACGACGCGCTCGAGCCGTTGCACTGGCCGGTCGGTGCCGGAGCGCCGTTCGCGGACGCGCGGTATGCACACCGTGACGGGCGCGCACGCCTCGTGCCGGTGGAGCCGCGGGCGCCGGCGTGCGCGCCGGATGCGCAGTTCCCCTGGGTGCTGAACACCGGCCGCGTGCGCGACCAGTGGCACACCATGACGCGCACCGCGCGCTCGGCTCGCCTCAATCGCCACTCGCCGCTGCCGTATCTCGACGTGCACGTCGACGATGCGGCCGAACTCGGCATCGCCGCCGGTGAACTGGTGTCGGTCCGCAGCCGGATCGGCGTGCTCGTCGCGCCCGCGCGCCTGGGCACCGACTCCGCCCGCGGCCAGGTGTTCGCGCCGATGCACTGGAGCGATGCCTTCGCGTCCGGCGCCCGAGTCGGTGCGGCGATTCCGGCCGCCGTCGACCCGCTGTCCGGCGAGCCGGAATTCAAGCACGCGCCCGTACGGCTCGAACGCACGGCCGTGGACTGGTACGCGTTCGCGCTGCTGCGGGGGCGCATCGAACCCGTGCCGGCGTTCTGGTGGGCGCGCGTGCCGGCGCAGGGATTCTCGCGCTACGAACTCGCCGGCACCGGCCGACCCGAGTGGTCCTCTCTGGCGCGCCAGTGGCTCGCGCCGAGCGCGGAACAGGATTGGATGGAGTATCGCGACGAGAGTCGGGGGATCTACCGGGCGGCGGCCGTGAGCGAAGACCGCCTGGAAGGGGTGCTCTTCGTGGCGTGCACGCCGCAGTCGCCGTCCCGCGGCTGGCTCGAGGAGCGCATGACCGACGGCCGGCTCGCGCCGGGCGATCGCCGTTGCCTGCTCAACGGCGCGCCGCTGGCGCAGGGCTTCGAGGAGGGTCCGATCGTGTGCAGTTGCTTCGGCGTGGGTCGCGACGCGCTCAAGGTAGGCATCGCGGCCTATGGCCTCGTGACGGCGCGCCAGGTCGGCGCGCGACTACGCGCGGGTACGAACTGCGGCTCCTGCCTGCCGGAGATTCAGGCCCTGCTCGACGGTCAGTCGTGATCGCCGTGGTGGCCGTGATCGCCGTGGTCGCCGCGACCGTGCTCCCAGTGGCCGCGGTCGTGTTCGCGCCGCTCCGGTTCATAGCCGCGGTAGTCCTCGCGGTGCTCGCGGTAGTGCGGCACATAGACTTGGTTGTACCAATCGTCGCGCACGAAGTAGACCGGCACACCGCAGGCGTTGTACTCCGCGCAGTGCCGGCGCCAGTGACGCTCGTGGCCCGGCGGCACGTGCAGGTAGAGCGGCGCGGGCGCCATGGCGACACCGACGGGGGGTGCTACGGCGACCACCGGCGCTTGGAATACCAGGCTGGGCTGGGGAATCCCTGCGCCCAGCGTCAATTGGCCGTAGAAACCGGGTTCACCGACGGACACGGCGAGGCTGACCTGGGCCGTGGCGATCATCGGCGCAAGCAGGACCCCGGCGGCGATCCACTGAATAGTTGATTTCATGACGTCCCTTCGGCGACTGCGCTCGTTGATTTTAATCGTATTCTAAGATTACGAGGGATCACGCCGCGCCGAAAGCGTCTTCATCCGCAGACGGTGCCCGCGAGGAGCGCAGCGAGCCGATTCAGATTGCGGTGAAAGCCATATTTGTGCGATAAACGCACAAATGCAACAAGAGCCGCGACAGGTGATGCTGGCCGCTGCGCGGCTTGTGCTCAAACCCCTGGTTCGGGTGCTGCTCCGAGGCGGTGTTCCGTTCAAGGAATTTGCCGAACTCGCCAAGCACGCCTATGTGGAAGTCGCTACCGCCGATTACGGAGTGCGCGGGCGGCCGACCAACGTGTCGCGTACGGCCATACTCACCGGCCTCAATCGGCGCGAAGTCGCGCGCATTCGCGCGGCGCCGCCGCCGGACATGCTCGAACCTTCCTACATGAGTGCCGGCTCGCGCCTGCTGTCGGGGTGGCATCTGGACGCGGATTACCTGGACAACGACGGCAATCCGCGGCGCTTGCCGCTGGAGGGTGAACGGGTGAGCTTTCAGGCGCTGGCGGCTCGTTACGCACCCGATCTGCCGCACATCGCTCTTTACAAGGCGCTCGCCGCGGCACGGGCGGTCGACGTGAGCGAGGACGGGCTGCTGTGCGCGCTCAAGCGCAGCTACATCCCCGGCGCCTACGACCCGCAACAGATTCCCCTGTGGGGCAGCATCCTGCACGACATGGGCGCGACCCTGGCGCACAACATGACCCGGGCGGCCGGCGTGCCGGCGCGCTTCGAACGGCGCGCCATCCACCAGCGGGTGCGTCGCGAGGCGCTGCACGAGTTCCGTGCGCTGCTGGTGGTGGAGGGCCAGGCGTTCCTCGAGAAGATCGACGCCTGGCTCATGCGTCACGCCGTGCATGCCGAGGATGACGTCGCGGCCGCTGCCGACCTGACGATCGAAGACGCCGCGGCGCATCGTTGCGAACCTTCGCTGCGCCTCGGGGTCGGTGTCTACATGATTCAGGACGAAGTGTCCGGGAGCTCGCGTACATGACTTTCTCGAAGCCGCGCCTGGCTCGCCTGGCGAGCGCCGCTGCCGTTTGCATGACCACTCTCGCCGTCGGCAGCTGCGGCAGCGGTTCAGCCACCGTCCCGACGGCCAACTCGGGCACGACCGCCACCACCTCGGGCATCGAGGGCACGGGCCTTGCCCACCCGCGAGTGGTGCGGGTGGGTCCGATCGGCGCCTTCGGCAGCATCTTCCTCGGCGGCATCGAATACGACACCACGGCGGCCAGCGTACGCATCGACGGCCAGCCGGGCTCGACGACCGCATTGCGTGCCGGTCAGGTCATCACGCTCAACGGCAGTGATGCGGCGGACGGCAAGACCGGCACCGCCAACGCGGTGGCGTTCGACACGGCGATGCAAGGTCCGGTGACGGCCGTCGACGTCGTCAACTCCTCGTTCACCGTGCTCGGGCGGCTGGTGACGGTCGGTCCGAACACCGTGCTCGCCTCATCGCAAGGCGCCGTCCCGCTGTCGGCCCTTGCGGTGAACGCCTTCGTGACCGTGAGCGGCTATCCGGGCCCGAACGCATCGCTGGTGGCCACCCGCGTGGACTTGTTGGCGGCTGCGGCGCCGCTCATCGCGACGGGGGCGGTGGCCCAGGCCGATCCGGCGTCCGGCACCTTCGTGCTCAACGGTCTGCAGGTCGACTACTCCGCCGCGAGCGTCACGGGCTTCTCCGGCGCGCCCGCGAACGGCGACTACGTGCAGGTGACGGCCACACAGAGTGCGGCCGGCGCGCCGCTGGTCGCGAGCGCCGTGCGCCAGTTGGCGACGCTCGGCGCGTCCAGCGGCGATGACGGCGGATTCGAGGGCGTGGTGTCGGCGTTCGCCTCGGTGAACCACTTCTCGGTCGACGGACTGCCGGTGGCGGCAAGCGCCACCACCACGTACGTCGGCGGCAGCGCCAGCGACGTCAAGCCCGGGGTACGCCTGCAGGTGGCCGGCACCGTCGACGCGACCGGCACCCTGGCGGCGTCCCAAGTGACCTTGCTCGGCATCGATCCGGTGTTGCTGCGCGGGCCCGTCGCTTCGATCGACGCGGCCGCCGGCACGCTCACCGTGCTCGGCGTGACCGTCGCCACCTCGGCGACCACGCGCTACGACGACGAGAGCGAGGGCGCGGCCCAGACCTTCTCGCTCGCGTCGATCGCCGTGGGTGACGTGGTCGACGTGCGCGGCCAGCAGGTCGGTCCGTCACAGGTCGATGCGAGTCTGCTGATTCGCGATCCGGGCGCGGCGGGCGGCGGGGTCGAACTGCGCGGCACGGCGACGCAGGTCGCCGCGCCGAGTCTCGTCCTGCTCGGCATCACCGCCACCACCGGGCCGGCCACGGTCTACCAGGATACCTCGGGGCAGCCGCTGACGGCGAGCGCCTTCTTCGCGCGCGCCGGCAACACGGTCGTGGATTTGCAGGGCGTCGCCGCGGGCGGCGGTATCACGGTCACCTTGGCCAGCCTGGTCGGCGAGGGCGAACTGGACAATTGAGCCGCGGGCGCCTCGACCCGACTCCGCCGTCTCGACGGGCGTTCGGCGCCCCGGCCGGCGTCCGGGGCCCCGTCAGGGCGCGGTGTGCGCGACGAACCGTGCCAGCGCGGCTCGACCGTCCTCTTGCAGCGTGAAGGGCACGTCGAGGCGCTCCTGCGGCAGCCGCAGCGAGAGTTCGTGGCTGCCCGCGATGTAGGCGAGCAGGCCGGGGTCGACGCGGTAGGCGTGCGCGACCATGGCGCCGTGGTTCGGCACGTGCAGCGCACGCTTTCGCGCCAGGCTCACGGGAAGTCTTTCGAGCGGCTGCATGTCGATCACCCGGCCGTCCGCGAGCAGTCGCAACGCGCCCTGGTCCGCGCCGGGCAGCGGCCACATGCGCGGATCCACCGTCGACCAGCGGTACAGCAGAAGATAGGGCGTGGCGTGTCCGGACTGGTCGATCTCCACGGCGACAAGGGTCGCGAAATCGTGCGCGAAGGCCGCCACATCGGCGCGGGAGCGTGCGAACACGAGCGGCGCCGCGACCGCGGTGAGCGTGCTGCCGGTGCTTTCGTCGAAGTATTCCGTGGCATGCGTCGGTCGGCTCGAACAGCCGTGCAGCAGCGGTGCCGCGAGCATTGCCGCAGCCAGCAGCCGTGATCCGCGAACGGCGCCTCGAGGTCTCAGAAGCGCACCCGATAGGCGACGTTGACGTACAGGGACCGCTGATCGACGGCCGCCGCCTGCGCGGGCGCGATCGAACCGACCGGTTGCTGCAGCGTGATCTGGTTGAGCAACTGATAGCCGGCAATGAGCTCGAACACCTGTCGCCGGCCCGTCCAGTCGCCGCGCAGCTGCGGAAGATAGATGGTCTGGCGGCCGCCCAGGGAAGGGTCGTTGATCTGTTCCACGCTGAAGCGCGGTCCGAAGCGAAACGCGCCGTGAATCACGAAGCGCGCGTCCCAGGCGTAGGCGATGCTGCGCGACTGCGGCGAATCGTCGAAGCGCACGCTGACGATGTGCAGATCGCCCGCCTGCAGCAGGCTCGCGCCCGTCATCTGCAGTGAACCGTTCTTGTCGAGCCCGGTCGAGAGAGTGGCCGGCACGCCGGGGAATTGGTTCGCCGGATCGGCGGGCGTCGCCGGCGTGCCGGACAGTTCGAGCACGCCGGCGTCCGCCATGAACTGCCAGCGTTCGCCTATGGCACGGCTCGCCGACAGCACCAGCGTGTTGCTCTCCGAGGTGCGCGCGACCGCCAGCGCCCGCAGTTGCTCGGGCGTGAATTGATATTGCGTCTGCAGCGAGCCCAAGTCGGTGGCGTTGGTGCCGATCAGCGCATTGGAAAGCTCGAGGATCGGACTCTTGCGGTGATCGGCGTCGAAGCCCAACACCCACGAGCCGAGCTTCAAGTTGCCGATCAGCGTCGCCGAGTTCAGGGCGTGGAAGGCGACGTCGTAGTCCACCAGGGCGACCGCCGTGCGCCCGGCCTCGCTGTAGCGGGTCTGCAGTCCCACCGAGCGCCGCTCCGTGAGCCCGCCCGCCATCTGGTCGAACACGTAGGCGTCGAAGATCCACTTCTGGTGGAATGGGTCGAATTCGGCCGAGAGCGTGCCGAAGCGTTCGTTGGCTCCGACGCTCGAATAGCCGCTGTAGGCGGGGGTGCCGGCCGCGCCGCTGACCGTCCAGGACGGACCGGCGCGATAGCCGACGAACAACCCGTCGAACAGACCGACGATTCCCTGCGACGCGAGCGACTGGCGCCCCAGTCTGCCGGTGAGTCCGAGAGTCTTGTCGGTGACCTCCACGTATGCCGCCGTGGTGTTGTCCTGCGTACCGCCGGGAATGCTCGAGCTGAGGTTTTGCGTGTAGCCTGCGTCGACCCGGGCGGTCATGTCGTAGCGCGTGCCGCGCTCCCGCAACAACAGGTCGCCGAACACCAGTGCGGTGCTCAAGGTGTTGGTGGTGGTGGTGGTGCCGGCCGCCACGGTCTGGTCCTTGCCGTACTGATAGCTCACCGACGCGCTGCCGGCCATGCTCCAGCGGGCGGGCGTTGCGGCGCCGAACGTGCCGGCGGAGCTCGGCTCGAGCGAGGCCGCGATCAGCGCCTGCAGGCGCGCGCGCACTCTCGCGGCGCCGCTCCCCTCCGGGTAACGAGCGAGATACTCCTCGTATTCGGCCTTCGCCTGTGCGAGTTGGCCGGCGCGCTCCCGCGTGAGACCGAGCATTTCCTCGGCCTGTGCGCGTGCGGGATATTCCGGCTGGCGCTTGAGCCGCGTGAGGCGCTCGATCGCCTCCGGGTAGCGGTGCGCCTCGAGCGCCGCGCGCGCCTCGGTGAGCAGATTGGCGCGCTCCGGGTCGCTCAGCGGCGGATCGGTCGGGGTCGTCACGGGCAGCGCCGGCGCCGCACCGTGCTCGACCACGTTGAGATCGGTTTGTTCGTCGCCGGCTGCGAGCCAGGCGCGCGGATACCGAGTCTGCGCGGCGGCGAGCACGCGCTCCGCGTCGGCACGCGTGGCGAAGGGTCCGAGCCGAAGCCGGTACCAGTGCTCGCCCTCGATGTCCGCCTCGGACACGTAGGCCTGGGTGCCGAAGGCGCTTGCCGCCGCCGCCACGCTCTCCCGGTCGAACGCGCTCTTGGCGGAGTCGAGATTGACCGAGTAACCGATCGCAGCCTGCGGCTCGGCGAGCAGCACGCTCGGCTTGCGAGGCGTGTGCGTCAGCAGCCGTACCCGCAGGCCGGTGCCGGAGGCGCTCGGCGCCATCACGAAATCGAGGTCGCGGGTGAAGTCGAGATCCAGCGTCACCTGGCCGGGCACCACCGCATCCAGGCGTGCGCCTTTGATCAGTGAGCTGCCGCCGCCCACCAGCGGCAATTCCGGCGGCAGGGCGCCGGATTGCAGACCGCAATCCGCGCCGAGGCGCAAGGTGATCCGCGTCGAGCTTCCGTGACTCGCCGGCGCGTTGCCGACGTAGAACACGGAACACGCGAATTGAATCGAGATGTCGGTGTGATCGTCCGCGTCCTGGGCGTCGATGAACTGCACCAGCGGCCCCGCACCGATGCCGCCGGCGGGCCCGATGCCGGCCGGAGCGAGCGTCGCCGCCAGGCTCGAGCCGGTGGCGGCGCTCAGCGCCAGTCCGAGCGCCCGTGCCGCCGGCCGCCGGGTGCGGCAGGTACGGCGTCGCCGCGGCGCCGTCACGGCGCCGATCCGCCGCCGGTCACGGTGCGGGTCGCGGGC
>DAIDHD010000030.1 GCA_027459765.1 Gammaproteobacteria bacterium
CTAACGCCAAGTTGAGCGGCCGCGCGCGGCGGCATGATGCGAGGCGATGGCGACAATACCTTTCGCCGTCGCCGAGCCTACCAATTTATCGATCACGGTCCGCTCCAACGTTAGTTAGACCACTACTTTTCGCACTATCGCATATGTGGTTGTGCTAGAAAGCACCGGCGCCCACAGCGAAATCGGCGAGAAGATTGCCACCCACATGTACAACATGAGGTGCTGCGTTTGGGCAGGTTGTGCAGCCAGATCTCCGCCGGGGCCCAAGCTCCGTACCGCCATCTCGATTGTGCTGCTCAAGAAGAATGACAACGAAAAAGCAATCACCACAGGCCATGAGCCGACGCCGAGGAGCGGTGATAGTACGGCGAACGCACTTGCGATGACCGCCGGTTTGGCAGGTTCGATCCATACGGGCCCCGGCCATCGGAGGAGATAGAGGGCCCAAAGACCCGCCGCTAGTACCACGAGCTTGATGCGTCGAAGACGCGTGGCATGCATGGTGGTCTAACTTCTATATAGACCGCGAAAGAGCGTTATAACGCGGATGTGTGATGACCATCTCTCGCCGAACCTCCCTGTGAATCTACCCGGACGGGTATGCGTCGCGACTCCCGCAAACCGATACTCGCACAACCTGAAAGTCGACGCATCTCGCGCAGGCCGAAGACCGGATGTAGGCTGGGCATAGGGTAACCTGAACCTCGATTCGCGCTCGTCCTCCGGCTCTGCGCTGAGCGCTCGGGCGGGGCGAGATGAGTCCGGTGCCGGTAAGGTGGATCGTGGTGACGGCGGCCGATGGCGGCGTGACTTTTTATTAGCGAGTCCGGTCCGATTCGGCACCTCGTGGCCGGGTGATCGCGCGGCGGCCAAGGTCCTCGAGGGCTGACGGATGCGGGGAGTGGGTGAGGGATGAATATCTATGGTCCTCAGCGTTTCGTCGACGCTCAACGTGATCTTTATCCGACGGTGCTGCGCGAGTTGCGCGCGGGTCGCAAGGAATCGCATTACATGTGGTTCGTGTTTCCCCAGTATCGCGGTCTGGGCACGAGTCCGATGGCGCAGCGCTACGCCATCGGGTCGATCGCGGAGGCGTCGGCGTATCTTGCGCATCCCTTGCTCGGGCCGCGGCTGATCGAGTGCACGAGCCTGGTGAACGCGCTCGCGCCGACGCGCATCGGCGACATCTTCGGTTATCCCGACGACCTCAAGTTTCACTCCTGCATGACCTTGTTCAACCATGTTGCGCCAGGGGAAATTGCCTTCAAGGATGCTTTGCGTCATTACTTCGGAGGTCGCCTCGACGGAGAGACCCAACGGCTTTTGCGGGGCGATGACTGAAGCACCGAAGATTTTACTTGCGTTTCCGCTATCCCCAGTCCCGGGGGATAACCCTGTGGATAACCTGCGATTCGTCACGTCGATGACATGTTGCGTCAGTGACTTGCGTGGGACTGTCTAAAAAGTGATCGACGTGTGGAATTCTGCTGTTGACGCCATCTCGAAAGGCTGTATGGAGCTTGATCGATGCCCTTGACGGCGCGTTGGGCGCCTTCCGAGCACCCTTGATCGACGCGAGGGAGTGCAAATGTCGAAATTCATGTGTGGGGCGCGCCGTTCGTCGCGGTGGCTGTGCCTCGTCTATGCGGCGGCCGGCGTCTCGATCACCCTGACGGCGGTTGCGGCGCCGGCGTCGCTCTGTCGGCAACTGGCGGATCGGGTGGAAGCCGCGGCTTCATCCTCCGTGACCGGCTCACTCGATTCCTGGATCTCCACGGCGGCGTCCGTCGACCCGAGGCACGGTTGGGGTCCGCGCGAGCAGGCCGCGAATTCGTTGTTGCGACATGCGTTGGTATCGCAGGGCCTCATGGGCGATGAGGGCGACTTCGATTCGGTGATGGAGTTGGTGCGCCTGCCCGGCGCCGATCTTTACATGGGCAACCATGTCGCGGGCTCGGCCGAGTGTCAGTCTCTGGTCTTCGCCCAGGCCTCCCCGGACGGGCAGGTACGGCGTTTGCCGAATCCCGACGGCTACACGGCGCCGTGCTGGAGTGTGGTCGGCTCGCTGGCGACCGTGCTGGGTGTGCCCGCGTACGTCGAACAGGGCGCCTTGGACCTAACCACGGCGGACACGACCATCCGCATAACGCCGTGGACCGGCCAGGCCTGGGGCCCGGTGTGCGCGCTTGCCATCGAATTGAACTACCAACTGGAACTCGGGCAGCGCTTCTGCCGCGATCGCAAGCTCTGTGGCGTCGCAGAGCCGCTCGCCTTCGACGTGGCGCGTCGCTATTTGCGATTCCGGGAAGATCCCTCGCCGCCGCAACGGTCGATCGGCGCGGGCGTGCAGGTGCCGGAGTTCCGCTATCCGCACGACCAGGCGGCCGATGCGGACGCCTGGCGAGGCGTGGCCGACGCATGGCATGCCCTGGTGGCGCCGCATGCGGCGGATACGCCGGGAGAGCCGCCGATGTACACGCTCTTCACCAGCGAGTTTCCGACCTTCGGCGTGCGGGTGCCGAATGGCGGTTGGGAGACGTCGTTTTCGTACGTTGAATTCGCGCTTTTCCCGCTCGAGCTGCAGGGCCGGCCGTATCTGGGGGCCGTCGGTCACAACGGCGCGGGGTGGCGTGAGGGATCCCGCGTACTGTTCGCCGTCTATGAATGGCCGCGCGACGACCGTCGCGTTCTCGTGCCGTTGGCGGGATTCTCTGTGAATCACGTACCGCACGGGGTGAAGCGGGTCGTGGTCAGCGAGGGTGCGGCAGCCCTGCCGGCGCGGCCTGCGCGTTAGCCGCTCGCAGGTCGGCCCGCTCCGGCGGGATTTCCCGGCCACCGCGGCTCGATCGTGATAATTCCCGACATCACGCCAGATTCGTGTGTCGACCTGGCGACGCGCCTTCGCTATCAATGGCGCGAAGTCTCTGTCGCGCCGACGTGGCCGCGCCGCCGGATCCCGACGCCGCGCTACCGGATGACGCCCGGGACGTCGCGAGGAAACCGCTCTTGCCACCTGCGCGCTCCGCTGGGTCCTCCGTCGGTTCGCCGCCGGCATCGCCGTCCGATCCCGGGACGGCGGGCGCCCGTCCACGACGGCTGCTCGACCAGGTGCGCGATCGCATCGAGGTGCTCAACTACAGTCGGCGCACTGAACAGCAGTACGTGCATTGGATCCGCCGCTTCGTGCTCTTCCACTGCAAACGGCATCCGGCCTCGCTGGGCGTCGCTGAAGTGGAGTCCTTCCTGACCCATCTCGCCGTCGAGGACCAGGTGGCCGCCTCGACCCAGGCGCAGGCCCTGGCGGCGCTGCTGTTCCTCTACAAACAGGTGCTGAACCTGTCGGTACCGTGGATCTCGGGCGTCGTGCGCGCCAAGCGGCCGAAGCGCCTGCCGGTGGTGCTGTCGCCATCCGAGACTCAGGCCGTGATCGCGCTGTTGCCCGGAGAGTTCTGGCTGGTCGGCACGCTGCTCTACGGCTCCGGTTTGCGCCTGTCGGAGGCGCTGAATTTGCGGGTCAAGGACCTGGACCTCGAGTATCGGCAGGTCACGGTACGCGAGGGCAAGGGACGCAAGGACCGGGTGACCGTGCTCGCCGAACACGCCGTGACGCCGTTGCGTCTGCATCTCGAGCGGGTGTACGCGCGTCACCTCGCGGCGCTCGCGGCCGGAGTCGGCGGCGTGCAATTGCCCGCGGCGCTGGCACGCAAGTACGTCGCTGCGGAGCGCGAGTGGGGTTGGCAGTACGTGTTTCCGGCGCGCTTCGTCTCCACCGATCCGCGCTCCGGCGCACGGCGCCGCCATCATCTTTCCGAGGATTCGGTGCAACGTGCGGTGCGCGCCGCGGCCCGGGCCGCCGGCATCGCCAAGCCGGTGTCACCGCACACCTTCAGGCATTGCTTCGCCACGCATCTGCTGGAGAACGGTTACGACATTCGCACCGTGCAGGAGCTCCTGGGCCACCGCGATCTCGCCACCACCCAGCTCTACACCCATGTGATGCGCAAGGGCGCGAACGCGGTGCGCAGTCCGGCCGACGCGGCGACGCTGGTTGCACGTGACTTGCCGCGGCTGGGTAGGCCGCCGCGGCCGGGTGGGCTGTCGGGGCTGGGTGAGCTGCCGCGGCCGGGTGATCCGCCGCCTCGAGACGACCCGGCGTTGCCGCGGCGGCCGCGCTAGTTCGGCGTCGCCGCGGCGGTCATACCCTCGGTCGGCTGCCAGCCGCCGCCCAGGGCCTTCACGAGCTGTACGCTCGATTGGATCCAGCGCAGCTGGATGTTGAGGCCGGAGAGCTGCGCCTGCAGGGCGGCGTTCTCGGTGGTGGCGACCTCGAGATAAGTGACTACGCCGGCCTTGTAGCGATACTGCGCCTGTTCCAGCGCCTTGCCGGTGGCGGTGATCGCCGCGGCCTCGCTGACGCTCTCCTGTTGGAGTTGCCGCAGAGCCGCCAGGTTGTCCTCGACCTCCTGGTAGGCGCCGAGCACGCTGCTGCGATAGTTCGCGACCTGTTCGTCGTACACGGCACGCGCCTGCGCGGTGACGCCCGCCCGCCGGCCGGCGTCGAACAGCGTCACCAGTCCTGCGGGCCCCACCGACCACAGCCGGCTCGGGGCATTGAGCCAGGTCGCGGCTTGCGTGCTCTGCAGGCCCGCCATGGCGCTCAGCGAGAACACCGGAAAGTAGGCCGCGCGCGCGATGCCGATTTCGGCGTTCGCCGCCGCCACGCGTCTTTCTGCCGCGGCCACGTCGGGGCGGCGCTCGAGCAGGGTGGAGGGCAGGCCGGCGTCCACCGCGGGCGGCGTGACCTCGTTCGGCAAGGGGTTCGTAGGCAGCGTGAACGTGGTCGGGTTCTCGCCCACCAGCACGGCGATGGCGTGCTGTGCCTGCGCGCGTTGCAGCCGCGCCTCTGCCGCCTGGGTGCGGGCGGTTTCGAGTTGCGCCTTGGCTTGCTCGACGTCGGCGAGCGCGGCGCCACCGCCGCGATACAGGTTCTCGGTGAGCGTGAGCGACTTGCCGTAGTCCTCGACCGTGCGGTCGAGGATGCCGATCTGCGCATCCGCCGCGCGCAGCGCGAAATAGTCGTTGGCGAGTTCGGCGTGCAGCGCGAGTTCGAGGGTGGCGAGGTCGGCGGCGCTCGCCTGTTGCGCGGCGCGCGCCGAGGCTACGGCGTTGCGGATCCGGCCGAACACGTCGAATTCGTAGGAGACGTCGCCCGTGACCGCGAAATTGTTGTAGAGCGGATTGACGCCCTTCGGCAGCGTGGGCGAGTTCTGCGACACGCGGTTGCGGGTCGCCGAGGCGCCGGCGCTGAGCGTCGGCGCGTAGTCGGCGCGCGCGATGCGCGTCGCCGCGCGCGCCTGTTCGAGGCGCGCGTAAGCTGCCTTCAGGTCCTGATTGGCGCCTGCGACCTTGTCCTCGAGTGCGTCGAGCCCGGGGTCCCGGAACGCCGACCACCAGCGCCCGCGCGCCTGCGCGTCCTTCGGTGCCGCCGGCTGCCAGTCACCCGCCTCCTGGTAGGTGGCCGCGGGTACGGCGCTCGCCGGCCGTTGGTAGTGCGGCGCGAGCGAGCAGGCGCTCAAGGCGCCCGCCGTGCCCCCGGCGACCAGCGCACGGACCCATGCGGTCATGAACGCGCGTCCTTGCCCGCGGGCTTGCCCGGCGCGCCGGCGCCGGTGGGTGCCGTGGACGCCGCCGGTGCCAGCCGCACCTGCATGCCGTCGGTGATCGAATCCGGCGGATTCAGCACCACGGCGTCCTCGCCGCTGATGCCCGACAGGATCTCGATGGTGTTGCCGAAGTCGCGTCCCTGCACGATGTTCTTGAGCACCACGTGGTGACTCGCGTCAACGGTCGCGACCTGCAGTCCCTGTGCGCGGAACACCACGGTGTTCGCCGGCAGCCGCAGCGTCGCGGCCTCGCTCGGCAGCTTGAAGTGCACCTCGGCGTAGGCGCCCGGGAACAGCTCGTTGCGCGGGTTGTCGAGCTGCAGTTCCACCTGCAGGGTCTTCAGCGTCGGGTCGAGGGCGTTGGCGGTGCGCACGGTCTGCGCCACGAAGTGCCGGCCCGGGTGCTCGGTGAAGGTCAGATCCGCCGCCAGGCCCGGAGCGGTGCTGCTCGCGTACTGCTCCGGAACCTGCACGTAGATGCGCAGCTTGTGGGTGTCGGCCACCCGAAAGAGCTCCGTGCCCGCACTCTGCCCGGCGTTGATGAGCGCGCCGATGTCGGTGTTGCGCGCCGTGACCACGCCGTCGAAGGGCGCCAGCACGCGCTTGAACGATTCCAGCTCCTTGAGGCGCGCCACGTTGGCGGCGGCGGACTCGGCGGCGGCCTTCTTGGCGGCGGCGTCGCCGGCCTTTTCGTCGGCGTCCTGTTTCGACACCGATTCGGTGGCGAGCAGCGTCTGCCAGCGCTTGTTGGTGGTCTCGGCCAGCGCCTCGTTGGCGCGCGCGGTGGCGAGATCCGCCTCCGCCTGGCGCAGCTGCTGGTCCACCTCCGGCGTCTCGATCTCGGCGAGAAGCTGGCCCTTCTTCACCGGCGTGCCGATGTCGGTGTACCAGGTCTTGAGATACCCGTTGGTGCGCGCGTAAATGGGCGCCTCGATGTAGGCCTGCACCACGCCGGGCAGCACCAGCGACTCGCCCTCGGCGCTGCGGGTCGGCTTCACGGTGACCACCGTGGTCACCGAGTTTTGCGCGCTCTCCCGGGCGAGGGCGGCGTGCGCCAGCACGCGGCTGACCACGCCCCAGACGCCGAGCAGCACGGCGAGGATCACCAGGATCAGGACGTAACGCCGTATCCGACGCGTCAGCGCCGGGTCGGGCCGGACGCTCTCTGAATCAAGCATGGGAAGGCTCCGCGGTGACGGGGGCGCGCGCGGCGCGCCCGTGGATGATCGAGAACACGGTGGGCACGAAGAACAGGGTGGCGAAGGTCGCGAACACGAGTCCGCCGATCACGGCGCGGCCGAGCGGCGCGTTCTGCTCGCCGCCGTCGCCGAATCCGAGCGCCATCGGAATCATGCCGACGATCATGGCGAGCGCCGTCATCAGCACCGGCCGCAGCCGGGTGTAGCCCGCCTGCAACGCCGCGTGGAAGGCGTCGTCGCCGGCATCCATGCGTTCGCGCGCGAAGCTGATCACGAGCACGCTGTTCGCGGTGGCGACGCCCATGCACATGATCGCCCCGGTGAGCGCTGGTACGCTCACCGTGGTGTGGGTGAGGAACAGCATCCAGACGATGCCGGCGAGCGCCGCGGGCAGTGCCGTGATGATGATGAACGGGTCGAGCAGCGACTGGAAGTTCACCACGATGAGCATGTACACGAGCACGATGGCCGCGAGCAGGCCGACGAGCAGGCCGCTGAACGACGCGTTCATAGTCTGCACCTGGCCGCGCATCACGATGGTGGAACCGCGCGGCAGCTCCTTCTTGGACTCCTCGACGATGCGCGCGATCCGGTTCGCGACGTAGCCGAGGTCCGCCCCCTGCACCGAGCCGTAGATGTCGATCGTGGGCGTGGCGTTGTAGTGGCTGACTACCGCCGGCGCGACGCTGCGGTGGATGGTGGCGACGCTCGACAGCACCTGACTGTTGCTGCTCGCGCCGATGGAGCGGTAGCCGCCGGGGGCGGTGCCGCCGCTGCCGTCGCCGTAGCTGCCGCTCGCGGATGACATGCCGGAGGCCGCGCCCGGGCCGTTGAGCGGCGTGTTGGCGAGATCGTTCAGGCTCTCCATCCGGAACTGCGGCGTCTGCGAGGTGACCTGGTATTGCGTGCCGGACTTCGGGTCGATCCAGAACGAGGGCGTGGTCTGGAAGCTGCCGGACAGCGACACCAGCAGGTTGGTGGCGATCGCGCCCTCGGTGAGGCCGAGCAGCTGCGCCTTGCTGCGGTCGACGTCCACGTTGAACTGCGGATAGTCCGCCGCCTGCTGCACGCGCAGGTCCACGGCCCCCGGCACCAGCCGCAGCTTCTCGAGCAGCTTGGCCGCGAAGGCGCGGTTCGCGTCCTGGTTGAAGCCGGTGATCTGCACGTCGATGGGCGAGGGCAGGCCGAAGTTCAGGATCTGGCTGACGATGTCCGCCGGCAGGAACGAGAACGTGACCGACGGATAGGTCGCGGCGAGCTTCACGCGCAACTCGCGCACGTACTCGGCCGTCGGCCGGTGGTGTTCGGTGAGGTTGACGAACACGTCCGCGTCGCCGGGGCCCACCGGCGCCGAGGTGCTGTAGGCGAGATTGATGCCGCTGTAGGGCAGGCCGATGTTGTCGACGATATTGTCGAGCTGATTGGGCGGGATGATCGAGCGCACGGTCTGCTCGATCTGCTCGAAGAGGCGTGCCGTCTCCTCGATCCGTGTGCCCGGCTGGGCGCGCACATGCATCAGGATCTGGCCGGAATCGACGGCGGGAAAGAAGTTCTCGCCGAGGTACGGCGCCAGGCCAAACGACAACAGCACGACCATGAGGAAGCTTGCGATGATCGTCTTGGGCGCCGCAAGCGCCCGCTTGAGCAGGGCGTGGTAGTGACCGCGCAGCCAGCTAAAGCCACGCTCGAAGGCCTGCTGGAACCGGGTGAAGGGGTTGCGCGACGGCGGCGCAGCC
>DAIDHD010000068.1 GCA_027459765.1 Gammaproteobacteria bacterium
TGGAACGCCTCGCAGCCGAAGGACGACGCGCAGTTCGCGGACTACGTCACCAATCCGTCGCTGCCCATCCTGCTGCAGACCCTGTTCGGATCTGCGGGTGTGAAGGCGCCCAACGTGTATCCACGCACCGATCTCGTCGCCGCCTTCCTCACCGGCATCAAGGGCCTCAATCAGCCCATGACGGTGACGCCGGCGGAGGAACTGCGCCTCAACACCGCGATCGCGCCAACCGCGGCGGGCGCGCAGAACGACCTTGGGGTGCTCGGCGGCGATCTCGCCGGCTTTCCGAACGGCCGCCGTCCCATCGACGACGTGGTCGACGCCGAACTGCGGGTGGCGATGGGGGTGCTGCTCACTCCGTATGACGGCAGCGCCAGCGACCCGGATCCGGCCTCGGACGTGTCGAGGCAGTTGCACTACACCGATGGCGCGGAGCCGAACCCGGCGAACTACCTGACCGCGTTCCCCTATCTCGCCACACCGCTCGGCGGTTCGCCGACCAGCGCCAACGATTGAGGAGACCCGACATGCACAGCTACTGGAGGATGGTGGGGGCGAGCGTCGCGATAGCGACGCTCGCCGGCTGCGGCGGCCATGGCGGCGGCGCCGCCGCGGTGCCGGTGCCCGCGGCGCAGAAGGTGGACACGGCCGCGGTACTCGCGCAGGCACGGGTTGCCTCGGAAACCGCCCAGCCGTACGGGGTGGACGACGGCGCCTTGCAGTTCACCGACACGAGCGACACCTCGCAACCGATCGACGTCAACGGCAACTGACCGTGGCTTCGTTCGTCACGTGGCACGGCGGCCCTCGGAAACGAGGGCCGCCCATCGCAGCCGCCGCCGGTATCGCGGCGGTTCTCGGCATCGCTGCGATCGCGGCCATCGCCGCCGCGACCGGGATCGACGGCCCGTACACGCCGAGTCGCGACGACGAGGTCATCGCCACGTTGCCTCCGGGAGTTCACCACGTCGACGGCAGCCTCGGCGCGCAGGTGCGCGCACGCCTCGACGTCGCCTTGCCGCTGGCAAAGTTCTACATCGAACAATCCCGCGGCAGCGGCGATCTGCGCTACCTCGGCTACGCCGAGGCGTCGTTGCAGCCCTGGCTGCGCCAGCCCTCGCCGCCGCCATCGGTGCTGGTCCTGGCGGCGACCATCCGGCAGAGCCGGCACGAGTTCCCGGCGGCATTGACCCTGCTCGATCGCGCCCTGGCCGCACGGCCGGACGATGCGCAGAGCTGGCTCACCCGTGCCACCATCGAGCGGGTTCAGGGCCACTACACCGCGGCGCGCGCCTCGTGCGACCACGTGCGCACCGCCGACGCGGTCGTCGCGGCCATCTGCGATTCGAGCGTGCGCTCGCTGCAGGGCGAGCTCGCGGCGGCGGCCACGGCGCTGGCGGCCGTTCCCGACGCCGGCCTCACCGCGGATGCCCAGGCGTGGCGCTGGTCCGAGCTCGGCGACATGGCGATCCGCAAGGGGGACGCTGGCCTCGGCGAGCGGGCCTACCGCGAGGCGCTGACGCGACTGCCGAGCGACGCCTACTCGAGAGTTGCGCTCGCCGATCTGCTGCTGTCGCAGCACCGTCCGCGCGAGGTCCTGTCGCTGCTCGCCAACGACGAATCGATCGAGCCGATGCGCCTGCGCATCGCGCTCGCCGAGCAGAACATCGCAGACCCTCGGCTCGAGGAGTCGCGCCGCGTGCTGGAGGAGGCATTTCGAGTCGAGGCGCTGCGCGGCGAGGCCGTGCACCGCCGCGAACAGGCGCGGTTCCTGCTCGATCTGCAGCGACAACCGCAGGCGGCCCTCGACGCGGCGCTCGAGAACTGGAAAGTACAGCGCGAACCGGCGGACGTGTTGATCCTGCTCAAGACGGCCACGGCGGCCGGACACCCCGCCGCTGCCGATCCGGCGCGCGACTTCGTGCGTGAACACCACCTCGAAGACGTCCGCCTGGCCCCGTATCTCGGAGCCCCGACATGATTCACCTCCATCGTATCGCGGCCGTCGCGCTGCTCGTCTGTGCGGCCGCGCCCGCGCGGGCACACGTCGCCAGCAACGGGTTCCTGACACTGTCCGTGGACGGTGCGCGAATCACGGGATCCGTCGAGCTGGCGGTCAGGGACGCCGAGCTCGCGGTCGAGCTCGACACCAATCACGACGGGCGCGTGACCTGGGGCGAGCTGCGTGCCGCCGCGCCCGCCCTGGCGCAATACTTGTCGGCGCACCTGGCCCTCACGGGCGACTCACGGCCCTGCGCGCTCGGCCTGAGCGGGCTGCGCGTCGATCGACGCATCGACGGGAGCTACGCCTGGTGGCGGCTCGGCGGCGACTGTCCACGGCCCGTGCACGAACTGACCGTCGCCTATGACGCCTTGCAAGACGTCGATCCGTCGCATCGCGCGTTGCTCACCTTGCGCGCCGGCGAGGTGACCGAGACCGCGGTGCTCGGTCCCGCGGCGCCAGCGCGCTTCGAGATCGGCGCACCGGCACGCATGCGCACGTTTGAAACCTACTTCGGCGAGGGCGTACGCCACATCTGGAGCGGCATCGACCACCTGCTGTTCCTGCTGTCGCTGCTGCTGCCGGCAGTGCTCGCACGGCGCGAGGGCCGCTGGCAACCGTTGCCGGGCGTGGGGGCGGCGGCGTCCGGCATCGTCAAGGTGGTCACTGCGTTCACCCTGGCGCACTCGATCACCCTGACGCTCGCCGCGCTCGGAGTGATTCACCTGCCGAGCCGGCTCACCGAATCGGCGATCGCGGCATCCATCGTGGTGGCTGCGCTCAACAATCTACGGCCAGTGGTCACCGAGGGCCGCGCGCGGCTGGGGTTCGCGTTCGGTCTGCTGCACGGCTTCGGCTTCGCCTCCGTCCTCGCGGAGATGGGCCTGCCGGCCGGCGCGCGACTCCTGTCGTTGTTTGCCTTCAACCTCGGCATCGAGGCGGGCCAGCTCGCGGTGGTCGCGGCCGTCATGCCGATCGCTTACGCCGCGCGCGGCAAGCGCGCCTACGCAACACGCTTCATGCCGGCGGGTTCCGCGTTGATCGCCTTGATCGCCCTTGGGTGGTTCGTGCAGCGCGCGTTCTTAGGCGGTTAAAGACGTCGGTTCACGGTGAAGCGCGCCGCGAACGGCTCGAGGGGGTGCTGGTGCACGTCGGCGCGGCCGTTGGGCGCCGTCGCAAGCTCGCTGCGCAGCCGGTCGACGTACCAGAATTCGGCCGCCGGCGCGTGCGCATTCAACAGGTTGAATAGACCGAGGGTGAACTTCCAGCCCGACGACAGGGTATAGCTGGCATCGAGGTTGACCTCGCCGAAGCCGCTGCCGTACACCTCGCCGGGCGCGGTCGGCGCATCTTTGCAGGAACGGGCAACCGAGGGAAAGTCGCGTACGGCCGCCGCGTCGTTGCACGGCCCCGAGGATAGGGGATAGGCGCCGAGATAACGATATTCGAGTCCGCCGCTCCACGGTCCGACGTCGTCGAGATACAAAGCCACCGACCCCGTGAAGGCCGGTGCATCGGTGATGTAGGTTCCCAGATGCCCGGTGCCGTCGTCGAAGGCCCTGGTGAAGCGGCTGTGATTGCCGGAGACGCTGGCATGCAGCTCGAGGGAGTGGTTGATCCGCCGAATGACGTTGAGTTCGACTCCGGAGCGGCGACTGGGCGGTCCGGCGACGTCCTGGCCGACGTCCGGGTTGAGAGTGGTCTCCGATTGCTGCCACAGCGTGTAGAGCGCCAGGGTCAGGCTGGTGGCGGCGTCCGGCGCCGTACGCAGACCGAGTTCCTCGCCCCACTGCGCCGCAAGGAGCGGCGTGTGCGGCAGACCGAGGTCTACGCTGCGGACCTGGTCGACTCCGCGCAGGTCGGCACTGTGGAATCCCTCGCCCGCGCTCGCGTAGATCTCGACCTGCGGAGCGAGGTCGTAGGCCAGGCTGAGTTTCGGTTGTACCAGCGCCTGGCCGACGCGGCCGCCGTTGCTGTAACCCACCGACTCGTGCAGCGTGGCGAGCAGGTCGCGATCGCTGCCGTACTGTGTGTCGATCCGCACACCCAGGACGCTGCGCACCTTCTGCGACCAGTGAGTGGTCCACTCACCGTACGCGGCGACGCTCGTCAAGTCGACGTCGTCGGAATCGGAGAACGACACCGGCTCGTCCCCCACCGGCAGCGGCCACCGGGCCTCACTCGGCAGACGTCCCACGGAGAGGGAGTCGTGCCGCACCAGCGCGCCTACCGACAGGTCCTGGTCGCGTCCGGCGAACTCGAACCCTTGGCGGTAATCGACGCTGGCGCCGGCGACGCGTCGCCGTTCGAATTGATGCTCCTGATCTCCGTGCACTGGATCGATCAGGAAATGCGTGAAATTGCTGAACATGTCGAGCGTGTCGTAGATGCCGTAGGCGGTGACGGACAGCCGGCCGCCGCCGAGGTCGCGGTGACGGTTCAGAGACACGCTGAACCGCTGCGAGGCTCCGCCGTCGGAGGGATCCAGCGACCCGAACCGATTCGGAACCGCACCGCTCGTGATCGCGCGCGAAGGAATGTCGGTGGTATTGGTCCAAAGCTGGTGGTACGCCATCGCGGTGAGCGACCAGCCGTCGGTGGCATCACCCTCGGTGTAACGCAGCACGGCATTCTGCCGGCGGGCATCGTCGGGCGTCACGAACGGACCGTCGTAGTGCTGCAATTCCACTGCGCCGAGCAGGGTACCGTCGCCGATCCGCTCGGAACCCGCCGCGAACAAGCGACGATAGCCGTACGATCCGGTACCGAGGCTGACCTGATCGTCGATCGCGTCGCGCAGCGACAGGTGTATCGAACCGACCGCGCCGAAATCACCCACGGCGGCGTGATACGGCCCTTTGGTGTAACTCAGCGCGTCGACGAGCTCCGGCACCAGGAAATTCAGGTCTGTGTAACCCTGACCATGGGCATGCGTCGGCGCATTCACGGGCATGCCGTCGACGAACGTCGCGAGGTCGGTGCCGTGATCGAGGTTGTAACCGCGCAGGAGGTACTGGTTGGCCTTGCCCTCGCCAGAGTGCAGCGTGACGATCAGGCCGGGAACGGTCTCCAGCAATTGGCCGGGTCGATAGCTTGGCGCGAGCTGTAACTCCTCGTCGTTCACCACCCCTTCGCTGGCGCTGGTGGCGGTTCCGATCAGGGCGGATCGGCCGCTCTCCACCGTGATCTCGGACAACCACTCCCCTTTATCGACGCTGCCGACATCGGCATGCGCACCCGAATCCGTGTAGAGAGCCGTCGCGGCCAAGGCGAACGACGCCCAAGGACTACATGCGGCTTTGCGAGAGGGGGCCATACCCAGCCCCGTACGCAGAATCGGGCGCGACGGATGCATGGTCCTGTACGAGGCAAGTCGACCACGAGCACGTACACTACATCTGGAGCGGCATCGATCACCTGCTATTCCTGCTTTCGTTGCTCCTGCCGGCAGTACTCGCTCGGCGCGAGCGACGTTGGCAAACGGTGGTCGCCCTGATCGCCCTTGGGTGGTTCGTGCAGCGCGCGTTCTTCGGCGGTTGAATGACGGCCACCGCCTCAGGGACGGCGCCTGGAATCAGGGCGTCGGATTGGTCGGTGGGGCCGGCGGCGGAGTCGGCGGCACCATGCGCCGCCCGCCGCCCATGCGATGGCCCCAGCCCATCCAGCGGCACCCGCTGGCGCCGAGCGTCTGCTGGCAGCCGCGCATCATGTCCGAGCGACACTCCGTGACGCTCTTGTCGGAGCGCAGGCAGGCCGCCATTCGTTCATGCAGCACGGCCATCTGTTCGCGCTGTTCCTTCGACGGGACGAGTCCCGGGTCGCTGCTCGCGGGCGCCGGATCCGCGGACCATGCGCTGGCGGTGAGGCACAGCAGGCTGGCAACAACGACGCTTCGCAGGAGAGTTCGGGTGGATCGAATTGGCATGGGTGCACTCCAACGGCATGACACCGGGGATGCATGCTGCCCCGGGGCGTCACGCCGGCGCCATGCGTGGTTCCCGCATCACGCTGCCGGTCACCCCGACGAGCCGACCTCGACCTCTGGCGTATAGCCGGCCTCGACCATGGCGGCGCGCAGTTGCGCGTCGGTCGCACGCGTGGCGGCCACCTCGACCCGCTTGCGGGTCAGATCGATGCGCACCGTGGCGTGCGCATCCAACGACGCGATTGCCTTCTCGATCGTCTTGGCGCAATGCCCACAGGTCATGTCGGCAACGGTGTAACTCGGCATAAGTACCTTCTCAGGGAGACATTTGCCCCGACAATGCCTCAACATGGCTGCCGTTACCAATTTCGGGATGCCGCAGTGGACGTGCCAGCCGCGACGGATCAGCAAACCACGCTGCAAATCGAGGGTATGACCTGCGCCACCTGCGCCCTGCGGGTCGAAAAGGCCCTGCGGGCGGTGCCGGGCGTGCGCGACGCCGTCGTCAATCTCGCCACCGAGAAGGCGACGCTACACGGCGCCGGCGTGACGCTGCGCGACCTCGAGACGGCGGTGGCGAAGGCAGGCTATCGGGCCATCGCCGCCACGGACGGCAGGGCGACGGATCGAGGCGCCCGGCAAGCCCGTACAGGGCTTTTCGTATCGCTCAGCACCCTGCTCACGGCACCCCTGGTTCTGCCGATGCTGCTGCAGGGGATCGGCGTGCCGTGGATGCTCCCCGGCGTTTGGCAACTCGCGCTTGCGTCACTGGTGCAGTTCGGATTCGGAGCTCATTTCTATCGCGGCGCCTGGCAGGCGCTGCGCGCGGGCAGCGGCAACATGGACTTGCTGGTGGTGGTGGGCACGACGGCGGCCTACGGTCTGTCGTGTTACGCGTTGCTGCATCCCCACACGGGCGGGGTGCACACCCTGTATTTCGAGAGTTCCGCGACCGTCATCACGCTGGTGTCGCTCGGCAAGTGGCTGGAGGCGCGCGCCAAGCGTCGCACCACCGACGCGATTCGCGCCCTCAATGCCCTCAAGCCCGGCGTCGCCCACGTGCTCGTCGATGATCGGGAGACCACGGTACCGGTCGATCGGGTGGCCGTGGGCGACCTGCTCCTCATTCGCCCGGGTGAACGGGTCGCCGCCGACGGGCTCATCGTCGACGGCAGTAGCCACCTCGACGAATCGCTGGTCACCGGCGAGAGCCTGCCGGTGGCCAAGGGTCCGGGTGAGCGCGTGATCGGCGGGTCGATCAATGCCGAGGGCGTGCTGAAGGTACGCACGACCGCGGTTGGCGCGGAGTCGATGCTGGCTCGAATCGTGCGCCTGGTCGAGTCGGCCCAGATCGCGAAGCCCCCCATCCAGAGAATCGTCGATCGGGTCAGTGCCGTGTTCGTACCCACCGTGATCGCCATCGCCGTGCTGACACTGCTCGGGTGGCTGTACGCGGGTGCCGGGGCCGAGCGCGCCGTGCTTGCGTCGGTCTCGGTGCTGGTGATCGCCTGCCCCTGCGCCCTCGGCCTCGCGACACCGACCGCCATCATGGTCGGCACGGGCACGGCGGCGCGACACGGAATCCTCATCAAGGACGTGGAGACCCTGGAAGTCGCGCACTCCATCGACACGGTTGCGTTCGACAAGACCGGTACGCTCACCGAAGGCAGGCCGCGACTGCTGCGCATCGAGGCGGCGCCGGCGGCGAGCCCCGAGGAGATCCTGCGACTCGCCGCCGCGCTGCAGTTGGCGAACGATCACCCGCTGGCACACGCAGTCCGGACTCACGCCCAAGAGGCGGGCGTCACCATTCCACCGGGCATTGAACTCACGGCCCTTCCGGGGCAAGGCGTCACCGGCCGCATCGGCGGCCGCCGCTACTGGCTCGGCAATGCGCGCCTCGTGCACTCGCTCGGAGCGCCCTCTTCAGGTCTGGAAACGCAGGCCCAACGAGCCGAGCAGGACGGCCAGACGGTGTCCTGGCTGCTCGGCGAACAAGGGGCGGCCGTACGCACCTTCGGTTACCTGGTGTTCGGCGACACCGTCAAACCGACCGCGCAGAGCGCGATTGCGCGCCTGCGGGCGCTGGGCATCCGCACGGTGCTACTGACCGGCGACAATCCCGGCAGCGCCGCCGCCATCGGTTCCGCGCTCGGAGTGGAGGACGTTCGCGCGGGATTGCTGCCCGAGGACAAGACGAGCGCGATTCGCGCGCTGCGCGAGCGCGGTGGGATCGTCGCCATGGTGGGCGACGGCATCAACGATGCACCCAGTCTGGCCGCGGCCGACGTGGGCTTCAGCATGGCGACCGGCACGGATGTCGCGATGGAGGCCGCAGGGATCACCCTCATGCGCGGCGATCCGCGCCTCGTGGCCGACGCCATCGACGTGTCCCGTCAGACTTACGCCAAGATCCGCCAGGGCTTGTTCTGGGCCTTCGCGTACAACGTGCTCGGCATACCGCTCGCGGCCGCCGGCGTATTGAGCCCGGTGATCGCCGGCGGGGCGATGGCGCTGAGCAGCGTCAGCGTGGTCACCAATGCGCTGCTGCTGCGCCGTTGGCGGCCGGCGGCGCAACAATAGGCGCGTCGCTAAGGCATTTCCCCGGGCAATTGTTCCTCGCCGCCACCGCACACCTTCGCCGCAATGGCTTCTCCCTTCAGGCGGCGTTGCTCGATCTTCGGGCCGTGAATGGTGACCCAGTCGGCCGAGGCCGCCTCGGTGGCCGCCACCGTGGGACGCGTGAATTGCCGCCCCTGGTCGAACCCGAAATCCACCTTCTTCTTCGACTGCGGTCCCCAGTAGCCCACGCGCCCGAGGTCGTAGAACTTGCGCTCCAGTCCGCTTTTGAGGAACGCCTTCAGGCAGCCCAGCATGTACCGGCGCTTGGCACGGTCGCGAATCCAGGGGTAACCGAACAACGTCTTGCGCAGATAGAAGCGCCGGTAGTTGTTCATGACTCGGTCGAGCAGTTCGCTGCGATCGAGTGCGTCGGGCTTGATGATCGGCGTGACGAAGTTGTATTTCTCGAAATCGAAGATCTCGACCTTGTCGCCGAGTTCCTTGAAGAGATCGGAGAACGGCCAGGGCGTGTACATCGCCCAGTTGGCCATGTCGGGTTGCCACTCGATCGCCATGCGGTAGGTTTCTTCCAGGGTCTCGGCCGTCTCGTTCTCCAGGCCCACGATGAACTGCGCCTCGGCGACGATGCCGGCGTCCCGCAGGAGCTTGATGGCGAGCTTGTTCTGCTCGATCGTGGTCTCCTTGTTGAAGCGCTCGAGCTTCAACTGTGCCGCGGCCTCGGTGCCGAGCGAGACGTGGATCAAGCCGGCCTTGCGGAACAACGGCAGGAGTTCCCGATCGCGCAGGATGTCGGTGACCCGGGTGTTGATGCCCCACAGGACCGGAAGCTTGCGGGCGATCAGTTCCTCGCAGAAGGCGATGAATTTCTTGCGGTGGATGGTCGGTTCCTCGTCGGCGAGGATGAAGAACCCGACCTGGTGGTCGCGCACCAGCGACTCGATCTCGTCGACCACCTTCTTCGGATCCCGCACCCGGTAGTCGCGCCAGAACTTCCACTGGCTGCAGAAGCTGCAGGTGAACGGACAACCGCGGGCGAAATTGGGGATGGCGACGCGTACGCCCAGTGGAACGTAGATGTACTTGCCCCACTCGAGGATGCTCCAGTCGGGCGCGATACGGTCGAGGTCCGCGACCGGCGCCTCGGCCGGCGTCGCGACCACGCGGCCGCCATCGTGATAGGCGATGCCGCGGATGTCGGCACGGTGTTCGGGCCACGTGCCCTCGTCGATGGCGCGCACCAGATTGAGGAACACCTGTTCACCCTCGCCGCGCACCACCACGTCGATCCACGGCGCCTCGGTCAGCACCTGCGGATACATGAAGGTGCCGTGGATGCCACCGAGCACGGTCACCACGGACGGATCGACCTGCTTGGCTATTTCCAGCAGACGCTCGGCCTTGTAGATCGCCGGCGTGATCGCCGTGCAGCCGATCACGTCGGGCGCCACCCGTTCGATGACGTCGCGCACCGCATCTTCAGAGAGGTTGTTGGTCATCGCATCGACGAAGGTGACGTCGTCGAAGCCGCCGGACTTCAAATATCCGGCCAGATACGCCACCCACGCGGGCGGCCAGTTCCCGGCGATCTCGGCCCCGCCGGAGTGGTAGTTCGGGTGCAGTAGCAGAACTCGCATCGGGACATCCTTCGTGAAGGTCGGCACGCGCTCGCGGCGCGGACCGGCCTTCGCGAAGGTGCAGCCCGCTCGAGGGCTACAATGTCACGATGGGTTTACACATGTATTCGTAAATATACGTATCTATTGCGGCGCAAAAGGCCGTCAGGGATAGCGCCAGCTGGTCAAGTCGGCGCCGCGGGGCGCGGTGGCCTTGATCCGCGCCAGGATCAGCGGCAGGTACTGGTAGTTGTAGTGCAGCCGCGAATAGGCGTTCGACAGCTTCGGATCGCCGTTCCAGCAGTGCTCCGCGCGCTCGCCATAGGCGACGGTGCCGTGCCAGGCGGGCGTGAGCGCCTCGAGCCGCGCCTGCGCGGCGTAGACGGCGTCGTTGAGGAAATAGTTGTCGGCGCTGCCGACGTAGAGGTGGATCTTGCCCTGAAGCTTCGGCGCGAGCGTTGCCCAGTCGCGCTCGATGATGTGCGTCAAGTCATAGTGATCGCGCCAGTACGCCGCGACGTCGTGGTCGATCGTACCGCTCATCTTGTCGAAGATCGGCTTGGGATAACCGTCGCTGCCGATCGGGCCGTAGACGGCTTGCCAGATGTCGTACTGCTGTCCCGAGCGGCCGTGGTCGCCGAGCGCGAGTTCGAGGTGGTTGGTATCGCGCTGGGTCGCGAACACCTCGCCAAGGTAATTGCGGAAGGCCGGCCGCTCCACCGCGCCGGCCTCGCCGGCGAGGCGGTAGGCATTGTCGTCCTTGTACAGGTTGATGACGGTGTACGCGTCGAAGGCGATCGGGTCCGGACAAGCGGCGAACGCGCCGTTGTACATGTCGGGGTAGAAGACCTGCGTGGCGAGCGCCTCCCAGCCGCCGGTCGAGCCGCCGTAGGTGAAGCGCGCCCAGCCGGCGCCGATGCCGCGAAACCGCTTCTCGATCTCCGGAATCAGTTCCTTGTTGATGGCGTCGCCGTAGGGCCCGAGATTGGCGGAGTTCACCGCATAGCTATCGTCGTAGTACGGATTGGCGTGCTGGATCTCCACCACCAGGAAGCGCGGAAAGTCCGCCGATATCCACTTCTTGTAGAAGGCGTACTCCTCCTGCTGCTCGATGCGGTTGTAGCCCTCCAGGTGAAAGCGGGTGGAGTACTCGGGCTTGAGGTTGGGATCCGGCGGCGCGGTGCGAAATTCCGAGATGTCTTGCGGAAAGTGGCCGTGAAAGACCATCAACGGATAGTGCGCCTTCGGGTGCGACTCGAAGCCCTTCGGCAACAGCACGTGCGCGCCGAGATACACGTCGCGACCCCAGAACTTGGACAGCAACTCGCTGCGGATCCTGATGTGCTTGACGAACTCGGTGTCCGCCGGCGGCTCGATCGGTGGTATCGCCTGATCGAGCACCAGCACGAACTTGTCCGGTTTCGCCGGGTCGACGTGCAGCAACACCGGCTTGGAATAGAGATTGCCCGGCTTGTTGGCCCAGTCCTGGCCCTCGCCCCGGTCCGGGGGAAGCTTCAGCACCCGGCCGTCGGCGAGATGAAATTTCTCATAGCGATTGAGCACCGCCTGCACGTAGTAATCGCCCGCCGGCAGCGCGCCGAGCCGGGACACCGGCCAGCCGAAGGCGCCATCGTCGATGACGGTGGACTTGCCCGGCGCCCAGTCGTCCACGTTCATGCCGAATACGTAAGGAGTCGCCAGCATCTCGTTCTCCGAGACGTGGGTCCTCGGCTCGCGCGACAAGTCCTTGCTCAGCAGCA
>DAIDHD010000081.1 GCA_027459765.1 Gammaproteobacteria bacterium
GGCCGTAGGTACAATGCGCGCCTCTCCAAGGGAGCCCCCTGCCCAGGTGGCGGAACTGGTAGACGCGCTGGTTTCAGGTACCAGTGAAGCGATTCGTGGAGGTTCGAGTCCTCTCCTGGGCACCACCTTTGTTCCCCGCCGTGCGAGCCGCGCCCTCTGGTGCGGGTTGCGCAGCACAAAAAAAGCTAGACTGGTGAGCTTAAGGACGCCGGCGGGGCTCGACGGCCGCTCGGCTGCGCGACGCTGCGTCGCCCCCACTGTCACGACCAGAGGATCCGGTCATGCTGAGCGCACTCGTCTTGCAGGCGGCGGTCGCCGCGAACTTTGCCCACCCCACGCCGACCCCGCCTCCGCAGACGCCGGTCGCGGTGTACCAGGCGCGCCGAGCGCGCGTGCTCGCCGCGCTCGGTCAATGCCTGACGGTGATCGGCTCGCAGGGCGAGGTGAGCGGCGTCACCGAGGATTACCGCCAGGACGCTGATTTCTACTGGCTCACCGGACTCAACGAACCGCACGCGTGGCTGGTGCTGCAGCCCAACTCGCGCTACCGCAAGACGACCTTGTTCCTGCAGTCGCGCGACCCGGAAAAGGAGCGCTGGACGGGGCCGCGCGATCCCATCTCCCCCGACCTGCTGCGCAAGTACGGCGTCGACAGCGTGCGCCGCGGTACGCCCGAGAACCTGCTCGCCGACGCCGGGCTACATCACGAGTGCGTCTCGGTGATCGCGCCGGCGGGCCTTGGCAAGGAGGAGCGCGAGGACGCCGAACTCGCACTGCGCACGGCGGCCCGCTTCGGCCTGAAGGTGGTCTACCAGCGCGGACTGCTGGCCGACCTGCGTTCGGCGCACACGCCGGACGAGCTCGAGCGCATGCGGCGTGCCGTCGCGATCACGCTCGCCGGCCACCAGACCGCGGCGCGTGCCACCTTGCCCGGCGTGTCGGAGCGCGACGTACAGACCCAGATCGAGTACGCGTTCTTCGCCGCCGGCGCCACCGGCCTGTCCTATTCCTCGATCGTGGGCAGCGGCCCGAACGGCGCCGTTCTTCACTGGGATCAGAACTCGCGGCTCCTGAAGGACGGCGATCTGGTGGTGATCGACGCCGCCGCGGAGTACGGGCGCTACGCCGCCGACGTCACCCGCACGTATCCGGTCTCGGGCCGCTTCTCGCCGGCGCAGGCCGCCGTGTATCGCGCCGTCTACCGGGCGCAGGAGGACATCTTCGCCGCCATCAAGCCCGGCGTCTCGATGGCCGACCTGCAGCACGTCGCCGAGGAGTCCTTGCGGCGCGCCGGCTATCTCGCCGACTTCATCCACGGCTTCGGACACTTCGTGGGTCTCGACGTGCACGACGCCGGCGATTACGAACGCCCCATTCCGGCCGGCGCGGTGTTCACCGTCGAGCCCGGGGTCTATCTGCCGGCGCAGGGATTCGGCGTGCGGATCGAGGACGAGGTACTGATGACCGGCTCGGGTTACGAGCTGCTCACCAGGGATCTGCCGCGCAAGCTCGAGGACGTGGAGGCCTGGGTCTCGCGAGTGCGCAGGCCCGCGCCCTGACGGTCGCGCGACGCCAGCGCCGCGTCGATGGCGTCGAAACTGGATCTGGCGACGGGCGGCAGCGCCTCGACGGCCGGCCGCGCGAAGAGGTAGCCCTGCATCAGGCGCACGCCCAGCGCGCGCAAGGTCACGGCCTCCTCCACGGACTCGATCCCCTCGCAAACCACGGCGATCTGCAGCTGCTGGCACATGGTGACGATCGACTGCGTGATCGCGAAGCGCACCCGATCCTGGCCGACGTCGCGCGTCACCCCCATGTCGATCTTGACGATGTCCGGCTGGAATTCCGCGAGCATGTTGAGGTTCGAGTGTCCGGCGCCGAAGTCGTCGATGGCGGTCAGCATCCGGTTCTTCTTGTACTCGGTGAAGATGCTCTTCAAGTGGGCGGCGTCGCGTGACGGCTCGCTCTCGGTCACCTCGAAGATCAGGCGGTGCGCCGGGAACCCCGTGGTGCGCGCCGCCTCGAAGGTCTTGCGCAGGCAGGCCGCCGGCTGATACACGGCGTTCGGCAGGAAGTTGATGCTGAGCAGCTCGGTCATGCCGAGCGCGGCCGCGAGTTCGATGGCCTTGACGCGGCAGGCCTGGTCGAAGGAATAGCGATTCTCTTCGGTGACGGCATCGAGCACCGCGGCCGCGCCGCCGTCCCGGCCGTGCGGCGGCCGCACCAGCGCCTCGTAGGCGAACACGGTGCGACTGTCCACGTCGACGATTGGCTGGAAAGCCATGGTGAATTCGGGCGTTGCGACGTCCTCGCGGCAGGCGCGGCAACCGGGCTTGCGGGAATCCCCTCTCACCGGCGCATCGCCCGCCGGATGCCCGTGCTCGTGAACTGGGTGCGCTCGTCGGCGACGCGCACGAGGTCCCTGCCCTCGTTCTTGGCCGTGTAGAGCGCCGCGTCGGCGCGCGCGATCAGCTCGTCGAGCGACGCCACCGCATCCTCGTAGCGCGCGACGCCGGCGCTCACGGTCACCCGCATCCCGACGCCGGTGGGCGGCAGCCGGATGCCGAGCACCAGCGTGCGCAGCCGCTCGAGGTTGGCGAGCGCGAGCGACAGCTCGGTCTGCGGCATCACCAGCAGGAACTCTTCCCCGCCCCAGCGGCCGAGCACGTCGCCCGGACGCAGCGCCTCGCGCCCGGCGCGGGCGAACTCCTGCAGCACGTAGTCGCCGGTGGCGTGCCCGCAGCGGTCGTTGACCACCTTGAAGTGGTCGAGGTCGATGAGCGCCAGTATGAGCGACGTCTTCGACTGCGCGGCCTCCGCCAGCGCCGCGGTCGCGAGCTCGGCGGTGCGGCGCCGGTTCGGCAGGCCGGTGAGCGCGTCCACGCTCGCCAGCCGCAGGAGCTCCTTGCGGTACTTGCGGTTCGCCAGCAGGAAGTAGATCAGCAGCGCGATCACCAGCACGCCCGAGAGCACGGCGATGGCGTTCCAGCGCAGTTGCTGTGCCTGGCGCTGGGCGCGCTCCTGTGACTGCGCGAGCTCGCGCTTCAGGGAGGCATTGCGCTCGACCTCGCGATCGGTGTCGAAGCGCGCCCGCATCGCACTCTCCTGGCGGGTGCGTTCGACGTCGTTGGCCGCGGCGTAGCGGCGCTGGTACTCGCGCAGATCCTCGTAGGCGGCGGCATAGTTGCCGAGCGCGGCGTTCGCGCGCGACCGCCACTCGTAGACGGCGGCCACGAGCCGCGGCTGCAAATCCGCGCCGTGACGATCGAGCACGGCGTTCAGCGTGGCGAGCGCCTGGGCGGGCCGGCCCTGACCGAGGTCGATGCGCGCCAGCAGCGTGGCGGCCTCCTTGACGCTGTCGTTGGCGTGCCCGGCGACGAAGGACTTGCGCGCGGCGGCGCACTCCCGGGCCGCCTGTGCGAACGCGCCGAGCTCGATGTGGGCGTCGCACATGCGCAGATCCGCGTAGGCGACGCCTTGTTGGTCGTCGAGGCTGACGCTGAGCTTGCGCGCCGCGGTGAACTCCTCGATCGCCTGGCCGTAGTTGCCCATCAGCTTGTAGATCTGGCCGCGCAGGAACCGCGCCACCGACAGGCTCAAGGTGGCATCGTTGTTGGTGGCCCAGTCGATGGCTTCCTGGTTGAGGGAGAGCGCCTGGGCGTAGTCGCCGGTGCCGCGCATCACGATCGACAGCAGCGTGGCCGCGATCACGTGCGGTTCGGAGGCGGCGTTCGCGGCCGTGGCGCGATATGCCTGCATGAGGCTCACGATCGCGAGATCGGAGCGGTCCTGACGGTACTGGATCAAGCCGCGGGTGATCAGCAGACAGGTGTCGGCGGGCGAACCGGCGGGCTGTGCGAAGCGTGCGGCGTCGATCTCGGCGAGCGCGCGCGCCAGGCCGGCGGCGTCGTAGGTGTTCTCGGCGTAGGCGGACAGCAGGTCGAGGTGCACGGGATCGTGCACGTCGGTGGCGAGCTTGAGTCCGGCCCGGGCCGCCGCGCGCGCCTGCAAATCCAGTTCCAGGATACCGTAGGCCTGTGCCTCGACCGCGTACAGCGAGGCCAGTCGCGACGCATCCGCCGGCGAGCGCGGCGCCTGCGCCTCGAGCGGCTCGATCAGCGCGTGCGTCTGCGCCAGCACGCGGGTGGCGTTCTGCGACACCATCGCGAGCAATTGGCGGATCTGCGCGTCGGGATTGCCGAGACAGTTGGCGTCGGCGTGGCCGGGCAGCCAGGCGCAGACGAGCGTGAGCGCCAGCGCGGCCGCTCGCGCGCCCCACCCTCCCCTTGCCGCCTGTTGCCGAACGGACTGCCGATGGATCATGGCGACAGTCACCATAATCGTTTCGGGGCGGCGAACACGACACGCCGCATCACGCTTTTCGAGTCCGCGATCGTCAGTGTGACGCCGGTCACGTAACACGATCGACCGGTTCGGGGGCGGCGGCGGGCTGGAACGACTACCCGCCGCGACCGGCGGATGGCACAGTGTCGGCATGGCTTCCGAGAATCCACGACGTGAACGTCCGGTGCCGGGTCCGCCCGCGGCGGGCCGGGGGCTCGGCCGGGTGCTGGCCGGCGCCGCGGCGATCCAGGCGGTTTTCGGCCAGGTGGCCGCGCTGCCGGTGGTGATCGACGCCCTCGAGCGGCGCTTCGCCGGCGGCACCGGCCCCGCGCTCGACGCCCACGCATTCGCACTCGACGCCCGCGCGCTCGCACTCGCCGCGCTGCTCGGCGGCGCCCTCGCGGTGTTCGTGCTGGTGACGATCCTGCTCGGCCCGAGGGTCGAGCGCGCGCCACCGCGGCGGGCACTGTTCATCGCCGCCGCCACCCTCGCCGCCGGCCTGATCGTCGCCGGCATCGGCGCGCACCTCAACTCGCGCGCGCTGATGTTGCTCGGCTACGCCGGTCTCGCGGGCCTCGGCCTCGGCATCGGCGAGGTGGCGCAACTCGGCTGCCTGCTCGACACCCTGCCGGGGCGGCGCAGCCTCGCGCTCGGTCTGTGCCTCGGCGCGTTCGGCGCCGGCATGCTGCTGGCCGCGCCAGTGTGGCACGAATTGCTGCTGCACTTTCGCAGCCCCGCCTCCGGCGGCGTCATGGAAGCGATGGCGACGCTCGGCGTGATCGATTTCATGATCGTGGCGGCGGCTCTCGGCGCCGACCGCCGCGCGTCGGCGGGCGCCGCTCACTGAAGGAGCTTGCGCAGCGCCGCGCCGGCCGGACTGCCGAGCCCGGTGCAGGCGTCCCAACCGGGCGCGGCGAGATAGTCCCCGTTGTTCCCCGACACCACGTCGCGCAAGGCCTGCGGCGCGCCGTACAGGCGCGGCTGCAGATAGCCCGCCGGCCGGCCGTTGAGTTCGTTGATCCTCGCGACCAGCGCCGCCCACAGGGGTGCGACCGCGCTCGTGCCGCCGATCACGGTGTCCGCGCCGTCCACCCGCACCGTGTAACCGGTGGCCGGATCGGCGTCGCCGGCCACGTCGGGCACACCGCGTGCCGCGAGCGGCGCCGCCGTGGCCGCCGTGCGCAGCGTCAGCCCGCGTTGCCAGTCGGGTAGCGGGAACGCGCGGCTCACGCCGCCGCCCGTGGCACCGCCACCGGCGCCGTCGTTCCACACGGTCTCGGCGGCGATGGCGCTGCCGCGCGCCTCGAGCCGGGTCCCGCCACAGGCGAGCGCGAACGGGCTGGACGCGGGAAAGTCGACGTGCTCGGCACCGTCGCCGACGCCGTCGCTCGACCCGTTGTCGCCGCAGGCCACGCACACCGTGATGCCGAGCGCCGCGGCTGCCTGGAACGCCTGATCCATCGCCTGCATGGCCTGCATCGTCCAGGTCGACTCGGGTCCTCCCCAACTGATGGACAGGATCTGCGGCCGGTGGGTGGTGTCGTGGATCGCGGTGGTGACGGCATCGAGGAAGCCGGCATCTGTGTTCGGCGCGAAGTACACCGCCACGGTGGCGGCGTTGGCGATGGCGCCGATCACCTCGACGTCCAGCATGACCTCGCCGTCGGGGCCGTTGGCGTCGCCGCTCGGCGCGTTGTCGGCGTGATCGACGGATACGGACACGACGGCGGGTGCGGTGACGCCGAGGGCGGCGAAGTACGCCGCCAGATCCTCGCTGCGGTAGCCGCCGCCGAGTTCGACGACGGCGACGCACTGGCCGGCGCCGCCGGCCGGCGGAAAGCCGTACAGCTGCGCCACCTGCGGCGGCGTGTAGGCCGCCGCGGCGGCCGCGGCGGGACGCTGCCGCCACACCCGGTGGTGCGGCCGGGCCTGCGGCCGATCGTCGAGTCCGAGCACCGCCTGGACCACGCCGACGAGTTCGGCGGGCAACTGCACCGGCCCGGTTCGGCCGCGATACGTGCGCCCCGCGTGTGTCACGCGGTGCAACTGCACGCCGAACGCGGTGCTCATGTCGCGCACGCTGCCTTCGAGCACCACGGTGCGGCGTGCGGCGTGGGTCTGCGCCACGCTGAGCCCGTGGGCGGCGGCGAACCGGTGCACCAATTCGAGGTCGGCGGGATCGGCGCCGTGAGCGGCGGCGAAGGCCTCGCGCGTGAGCGGCTGCGGTGGCGCGTCGCCCGCGATCATCGCGGCCAGGCGGGCGCGCAGGCGCGCAGGCTCGCGGTGGCGGACGATTACGCTGACTTCGAGGCGCTCGGACGGATCGGCGGGCGCGAGCACGCGCGCCGCGGCCGGCAGCGTACGCTCGCTGCCGGCGAGAGGATGAAGGGCCATGGTCGATCCTCCTGTCGAGGTAGCCGCGCGTCTCCCTGCGCGCACCGATCGCCGCTCACGGATCCTCGTTGAGGCGTGCCGGTTTGCGTGCGACCCATCCGAACACGAGGATACCCAAATAGCAGAGGGCTGGCACCCCGAGCGCCGTTTTCAGCCCCCACAGGTCCGCGGCGGCGCCGGTGATCAGGGGTACGACGGCGCCGCCGACGATGGCCATGCAAATCACGCCCGAGCCCTCCGCCGCGCGCCGACCGAGACCCTCGCAGGCGAGCGTGAAGATGGTCGGGAACATGATCGAATTGAACAGCCCCACGGCGAGCAGCGTCCAGCCCGACGCGCCGCCGACGGTGTGCGCCGACACCGTGAGCAGTGTGATCACCGCGCCGGCGGTGACCGCGAGCACCTTGCCGGGCGCGAACAGCCGCAGCACGTACGCGCCGAGGAAGCGCCCGACCATCGCGCCGCCCCAGTAGAACGGCACGTGCTTGCCCGCCTCCTCGGCGGTCATCGCCAGCACGCTGCCCTGCTTGAGGTAGTTGACGATCACCGAGCCGATCGCGACTTCGCCACCGACGTACAGGAAGATGCACAGCGTGCCGAACGCGAAGCGCGGCCGGCCCAGCAGATTGAACGCCGTGAAGATGGGCGTCGCGGGCGCGCGTTCCTCGCGCAGCCCCGTGCGCCGCCACCAGACGACGGCGGCGAGCAGCGCGAGCGCCGCGGCCAGGCCGAAGTAGGTGTGCACGACCACGCGGCTCTCGCTCAAGCGAAAGGCGTCGAGGTCCGCACCCGACAAGGTCGCCGGATCGACGCGCGCGATGGAGCCGAGGATCAGGATCGAGCCCACGTACGGGAATATCGTGGTACCCAGCGAATTGAAGGCCTGCGCGAAGGTCAGGCGGCTGCTCGTGGTGTGCGGCGCCCCGAGCATGGAGATCAGCGGGTTGGCCACCACCTGCACGGTGGTGATGCCCGCGGCGAGCACGAACAGCGCCAGCAGGAACAGCCCGAAGGTGCCGTGGGCGGACGCGGGTTGGAACAGCAGGCAACCCGCCGTCATGGTCAGGAGTCCCGCCACGGCGCTGCGCATGTAGCCCACCCGGCGCACCAGTGCCGCCGCCGGCATCGAGCACACGAAGTACGCCGCGAAGAACGCCGTCTGCACCAGCATCGCCTCGGCGTGGGTGAGCGTGAACAGCGACTGGAGCTTCGGCAGCACGATGTCGTTGAGGCTCGTGATCCCGCCGAAGACGAAGAACAGCGCGTACACGAACGGCGCCATGTCGGCGGAATAGCGCGCCGCGCCCGTCTCGCGGTGCGCGGCCGTGGTCGTCGAATGCATGCCAGCCTCGGAGTCGTCGTTATGGTTCCGGCGGGCCGAGTCTAGCATCGCTCTGCGCCGCCGCCAGGCCGCGGCGCGAGCGCATACGTATGCAGTCCGAGGTCAGGCGAAGGGGTGCTGGCGGATGATGGTGTGTTCGCGGTCGGGTCCGGTGGAGACGATGCCGATCGGCACGCCCACCAGCTCCTCGAGCCGCTCGAGATACGCGCGTGCCGCGGCCGGCAGCGCCTCGTAGCGCGTGATGCCGGCGGTGGATTCCTTCCAGCCGGGCAGCGCTTCGTAGACGGGCTCGATCTCGCCGCTCGGCGGCGCGAGCATCGGCGGCGCGGCGAGCACCTCGCCGTCCACCTTGTAGCCCACGCAGATGCGGATGGTGTCCAGGCCGTCGAGCACGTCGAGCTTGGTCACGCACAGCGACGAGCAGCTCGAGTGCAGGATCGAGCGCCGCAGGGCGACCGCGTCGAACCAGCCGCAGCGGCGTCGTCGGCCGGTCACCGAGCCGAATTCGTGCCCGACGCGCGACAGGTGCTCGCCGAACTCGTCGAACAGTTCGGTCGGGAACGGCCCGGCGCCCACGCGCGTGGTGTACGCCTTGACGATCCCCAGCACCTCGTGCAGCCGGCGCGGCCCGACGCCGGTGCCGGCGGCGGCGCCGCCGGCCGTGGTGGTGGACGAGGTGACGTAGGGGTAGGTGCCGTGATCGACGTCGAGCATCGCGCCCTGCGCGCCCTCGAACAGCACGTGGCGCCCCTCGCGGCAGAGCGTCTCCAGCTCGCCGGCCACGTCGGTCACCAGCGGCCGCACGCGCTCGGCGAGCGCGAGGTGCGACTCGAGCGTCTGCTGGAAATCCACCGGCGCGGCGTTGAAGTACCGCTGCAGCACGAAGTTGTGGTAATCGAGGATCTCGCCCAGCTTGGCGGCGAAGCGCTCGCGGTGGAACAGATCCGACACGCGCAGCGCGCGCCGCGCCACCTTGTCCTCGTAGGCCGGGCCGATGCCGCGGCCCGTGGTGCCGATCGCGTTGACACCCTGGGCCTGCTCGCGGGCGCGATCCAGCGCGACGTGCGACGGCAGGATGAGCGGACAGGCCGGGCTCAGTCGCAGCCGCTCGAACACCGGCACGCCCTGGGCGATCAGGGTCTCGGCCTCCTTGAACAGCGCCTCGAGCGACAGCACCACGCCGTTGCCGATCAGGCAGCGAACCTGCGGGTGCAGGATCCCCGAGGGGATCAGCGACAGCACGGTCTTGCGGCCGCCGATGACCAGGGTGTGCCCGGCATTGTGACCGCCCTGGAAGCGAACCACGGCGTGCGCGTGCTCGGTGAGCAGGTCGACGACCTTGCCCTTGCCCTCGTCGCCCCACTGCAGGCCGATGACGACCAGATTCTTGCCCATGCCGGTGTTCGCCTCTGGAAGCATCAGCGCCGCGCCGGCGACGACGTGCCGGCCTGCGGGCCCTTGAAGTACTTGAAATACTCGCTGTCGGGGCCGATCACGAGCAGGTCGCCGGCGGTGCCCAGCGAGTCGTGGTACGACTGCATGCTGCGGTAGAAGGCGTAGAACTCGGGATTCTTCGAGTAGGACTTGGCGTACACCTCGCTCGCGGCCGCATCGCCCTGGCCGCGGATCTGCGCCGCCTGTCGCGACGCGTCGGCGAGGATCTCCGTCTGCTGCTTGTTGGCCTCGGCGCGCAGGCGCTGCGCGGTCTCGACGCCCTCGGCGCGCAACTTGGCAGCCTGGGCCTTGAACGTCGCGCGCATGCGGTCGTACACCGAATCGCGGACCTGCTGCGGCAGGTCGATCTTGGTGATGCGCACGTCGATGAGTTCCACGCCGAGCGCCTCGGCGGCCGGACGCGCGTTCTTCATCATGGCGCCTGTGAACTCGCCGCGGTCGGCGGTGATCACCTGCTGCAGCGTGCGCTGCGTGACCACGCTCTTGATGCTGTCCTTGATGGTCTCGCCCAGTCGCGCGTTGGCCACGTCCTCGGTGCCGCCGGTGGTCTCGTAGAAGCGGCGCAGGTTGGCGATGCGCCACTTCACGTAGAAGTCCACGTTCAGCTGCTCCTGTTCGCGGGTGAGGAAGCGCTCGGCCGGGTACAGCTGGGTGAGGATGCGGCGGTCGAACCAGCGCACCTCGTGCACCAGCGGGATGCGAAAGTGCAGCCCCGGCTGCAGGTTCGCGTCGACGATCTCGCCGCCGATCGACTTGATGGCGAGCTGTCCCTCCGACACGGTGAACACGCTCGCGCGCACCACCAGGACGCCGGCGACCAGCGCGAGCAGCACGTACAGCACGCGGTTCTGCATCAGCGTACTCCCCGCGCGCGCGCCGCTTCATCCGGCGCCGACGGCGCCGCTTCCGCGGGCCGTACCGGCGTCACCGCGACCGGCTCGGCCGGCGCCGGCGCGGGCGCCGCGGACGCGCCGGGTGCGACGAGCTTGTCGAGCGGCAGATAGAGCATGCTGCCCGAGCCCTTGGTGTCGATGAGCACCTTGCGGGCGTTCTTGTACACGCCGCCGACGGCGTCGAGGTACATGCGCTCGCGCGTCACCGCGGGCGCGTGCTCGTACTGCGCGAGCACCTGATCGAAGCGCGCGGTCTCGCCTTCCGCGAGCGCCACGACCTGCTGCCGATAGGCCGCGGCATCCTGAACCTTCTCGGCCGCCTCGCCGCGCGCACGCGGCAGGATGTCGTTGCGGTACAGCTCCGCCTCCTGCTGGTAGCGCTGCCGGTCCTTGTCGGCCTTGATCGCGTCGCGCTGCGCGTCCTGCACCGGCTCCGGCACGTTCACGTCGGTGAGGTTGACCGAGAGGATGCGGATGCCCATGTCGTAGTTGTCGAGCGTGCGTTGCAGAAGCACGCGCGCGCGGTCGGTGATCGAGGGGTCGAAGGCGAGCGCCTTGTCGAGCGAGGCCTGGCCCACCGCCTCGCGCATCGCGCTCTCACTCACCTGGGTCAGGGTCTCCTCGACGTCCTTGACCTTGAACAGGTACTTGAGCGGATCGGGCTGGGTGTACTGCACCGCCGACTTCACCTCCACGAGATTGGTGTCGGCGGTGAGCATGCTGGCGTCGTCGGTCACGCTGTACTGGCGGGAGACGTTGACGATGAGCTTGCGCTCGATCGGCCACGGCAGGTGCCAGTTGTAGCCTGGCCCCGCCGTCTCCACGTACTTGCCGAAGCGCAGGATCACGGCACGCTCCTGGGCATCGACGCGGTAGGCGCCGCTGCCGATCCAGGCCGCGGCCAACACCACCAGCACGCCGCCGAAGCCGACGCCGAGGTTCGAGGAGCCCGAGCCGCCGCCGCGCCCGAACAATCCGGCGAGCTTGCGCTGCAGATTGCGCAGCACGTCCTCGAGGTCGTTCTGCGACTGTTGCGGGCGGTTCCAGGGATTGCGCTTTTCGCCGCCGGGATCGTTCCAAGCCATGCTGAGTGCCTAAGGTCTGGGAACTGCGGTTCCCGGAAAATGATGCAGAGCCGCGCATTCTAGCAGCCGGCTCGCCCGTCACAAACCGGCTTCAGGCGACCGCTTTGGCGCGCGGCCGGGTCGCCTCGGGCGCCGCGACCACGCCGCGCACGCCGAGAATCTTGGCGAGTTCGCCCGGCTCGAGCTCCACGTCGATGTCCCAACTGCCGTCGTCGCGCTGGCGCTCGGCGCGTACCGCGTCGCGCCGGTAGAGATCCGAGCGTACCGCGCCGGCGGCGAGCGCGACGTGCAGAGTGCGCCTCGTCAGATTCGGCCGCACGGCACGCGCCAGCGCATCGCGCAGCGCATCGAGACCGGCCCCGGTCGCCGCCGACACCCAGGCCTGCGCGGCGATGCCGTCGGCGCCCGCGATGATCCGCGGCGCCTCGCCCGCGACGTCGATCTTGTTGAACACCGTGAGCTCGCGCAGCTCGCCGGCGCCGATCTGAGTCAGCACCTCGCGCACCTGCGTGATGCGCTCGTCGCGCAGCGGATCGTGCGCGTCCACCACGTGCAGCAGCAGATCCGCTTCGCGCGCCTCCTGCAGCGTCGAGCGGAACGCCGCCACGAGCTCGTGGGGAAGCGCGCGCACGAAGCCGACGGTGTCGGCGAGCACCACCTCGCCGACGCCGGCGAGCTTGATGCGCCGGACGGTCGGATCGAGGGTGGCGAACAACTGGTCGGCGACGTAGGTGCCGGCGCCGGTGAGTGCATTGAAGAGCGTCGACTTGCCCGCGTTGGTGTAACCCACCAGCGCGATGGTCGGTACCGGCACCTCGCGGCGCACGTGGCGGCTGGTATCGCGCTGCAGGGCGAGCTTCTCCAGCCGCTGCCTCAAGGTACGGATGCGCTTCGCGACCAGGCGGCGATCCGTCTCCAGCTGGGTCTCGCCGGGACCGCGCAGGCCGATACCGCCCTTCTGGCGCTCGAGGTGGGTCCAGCCGCGCACCAGGCGCGTGGAGAGGTGTTGCAGCTGCGCGAGCTCCACCTGCAGCTTGCCTTCGAAGCTGCGCGCGCGCTGCGCGAAGATGTCGAGAATCAGGCCGTTGCGGTCGAGCACCCGCCGCCCGGTCAGCTTCTCGAGATTGCGCTCCTGGCTCGGCGTGAGGGTCTGGTCGACCAGCACCACTTCGGCGCCCTGCGCCTCGGCGGCGGCCTTGATCTCCTCGGCCTTGCCGCTGCCGACGAAATACTTCGGATCGGGGCGCGGCCGGTTGGCGAGCACGACGCCCACCTCGACCGTGCCCGCCGAGGCCGCGAGCGCCGAGAACTCGGCGACGTCGTTCGGATCCACCGGGTGGCCGATGCCGACCCCGACCAGCAGGGCGCGCTCGCCGGCGCGCGGGCGTTCAAAGAGCTGCAGCGGAGCGCTCCGTCACTCGACGACCGCCGGCTCGGTGACCTCGCCATCCTCGCCGGTCGGCAGTCGCACGTTGCGCGCCGGAACGACGGTGGAAATGGCGTGCTTGTAGACCATCTGACTGACGCTGTTTCGAAGCAACACGACGAATTGATCGAAAGAATCGATCTGGCCCTGTAGCTTGATGCCGTTCACCAGATAAATCGACACGGGCACGCGTTCTTTGCGCAGGGCGTTCAGGAAGGGATCCTGCAAGGACTGACCACGGGCCATGACTCAATGCTCCTTCGTTCTTGGTGTCATTGTTAGTGTTCGCCGGCCGCGCCTTCCATCCCTGGGGCGACGGCCGGTCGTCATTACGTCAAGAGTTTAGCACACTCGCCGTTTATTTCTTGTAACACATTGTATTAATTAAATATTTTAATCATTCACGAGGTGCGCGGCGCGCTCGATCCAAGCCGCTTCGGTGGGATCGAGCCAGGTTGCCCGTGCCCGCTTGCGCAGCCAGGTCAACTGCCGCTTGGCGAGTTGCCGCGTTGCGGCAATAGCGCGCTCGGTGCCTTCCTCGAGACTGGTCCGGCCCTGCAACACCGGCCACATCTGCCGATATCCGACCGCGCGCATCGACGGATGTTCCGTGGTCAGGTCCGCCCGCTGCATGAGCCGCGCGACCTCCTCGAGAAATCCGCCGGCGAGCATGGCGCGAAAGCGCGCCTCGATGCGGGCGTGCAGCCGCGCGCGATCCGCCGGCACGAGCGCGATCTCGGTCACCCGCACGTCCTCGAGCCAGCCGCCGCGCCGCGCCTGCAGCTCGCTGATGCCGCGGCCGGTGAGCCGGTGCACTTCCAGGGCGCGCTGGATGCGCTGCGGATCGTTGACGTGAATGCGTGCGGCCGCCGCCGGATCGATCGCCGCGAGTTCGGCGTGCAGCGCCGCCAGCCCGCGCTCCACGGCCTCGCGGTCGAGCTGCGCGCGCAGCGCCGGGTCGGCCTGCGGCAGCTCGGCGATGCCCTCGCTGAGGGCGTGGAAGTACAGCATGGTGCCGCCCACCAACAGGGGCAGACGGCCGCGGGCCCAGATTCCCTCGAGCGCGGCGCGCGCGTCGCGCACGAACTCGCCGGCGGAATACCACTGCGCCGGGTCGAGAATGTCGATCAAGTGGTGCGGCACGCGTGCGCGCGTGGCCGCGTCCGGCTTGGCGGTGCCGATGTCCATGCCGCGATAGACCAGCGCCGAGTCCACGCTCACGATCTCCACGTCGATACGCTCGGCAAGCGCAAGCGCGAGCTCGGACTTGCCCGACGCGGTCGGCCCCATGATGAACGCGGCACGACGCACGGCGCGCCTTCAGCGTCCGCGCAGGAACAGTCGATCCAGGTCCTCGAGCGACACGCGCACCCAGGTCGGCCGGCCGTGATTGCACTGATCGGCGCGCTCGGTACCCTCCATGGCGCGCAGCAGATCGTTCATCTCCGCAAGGCTCAAATGGCGGTGCGCGCGCACTGCCGCGTGGCAGGCCATGGTGGCGAGGCGCTGATTGATCGACTCCTCGACCTTGCGCGAGCGGCCGTGCTCGGCCAAGTCGGTGAGCACCTCGTCGAGCACCCCGTACGCGTCGTCGTCGGCGAGCAGGCTCGGCACCGCGCGCACGGTCACGCGGGTCGGCGCCAGCCGCGCGAGCTCGAAGCCGAGCGCGTCGAACTCCCCGGCGTGCCGTTCGGCCGCATCGGCCTGCGCCGCGGTCACCTCGAGCACGTGCGGCACGAGCAGCGCCTGGCGGGCGGTGTCGCCCGCGAGCACGCGCTTCATTCGCTCGTACATCACCCGCTCGTGCGCGGCGTGCATATCGACGAGCACGAGCCCGTTCACGGCTTGCGCGAGGATGTAGATGCCGTGCAGCTGCGCGATCGCGAAGCCGAGCGGCGGCGTGCCGTCGCTGCGAGCGTGCGCGTCCGCGGCGCCCGGGGTCGCTTCGCCGGCGCCGTGCGCCGCCGCGCCGTCCGCCACCGCCCCGCTCCAGGCGCCGGCCACGCCCGACCCGCCGGCGGACCGCGCCGGCGGCAGCGTGAAGTGCGCCTGGCGGGGCGCCGCGTCGGCGGCGAAACGTCCGCTCGCGGCGAGCCAGTCGAGCGGCGCGCTCCCGGCCGAGGTCGCGGTGGGCCGCGTCTCGGCGAGCGCCCGCTCCACGGTGCGCATCACGAAATCGTGCGCGCGGCGCGAGTCGCGAAAGCGCACCTCGAGCTTCTGCGGGTGGGCGTTCACGTCCACCTCCTCCGGCGGTATCTCGAGATACAGCAGATAGGCGGGGAAGCGGCCGCCGAACAGCACGTCCTGGTAGGCGAGACGCACCGCGCCGCCGATCAGCTTGTCGCGCACGAAGCGGCCGTTGAGATAGGCGAATTGCAGGTCGGCCTGGCTGCGCGAGAAGGTCGGCAGCGCGATCCAGCCCGAGAGCCTGTGCCTCTCGGTGTGGTGGTCGAGCTGCAGCACGTGGCCGGCGAACTCCTCGCCGCAGATGCGGGCCACCCGCTCCAGCTGGTGCGCGGGGCTGCGCGCCTCGGGCAGCGACCACACCGTCCTGCCGTTGTGCACGAGCGTGAAGGCCACGTCGAAGCGCGACAACGCCAGGCGCTCGAGCATGCGCGCGATGTGCTGGTACTCGGTCGCCTCGCTGCGCAGGAACTTGCGCCGCGCCGGCACGTTGAAGAAGAGATCGCGCACCTCGATGCGGGTGCCCTGCGGCAGCGGATCCGGCAGCGGGGCGCTCACCGCCCCTTCGCGCACCTCGACCCGCGCGGCGTGCGCGGCGCCGGCCGTGCGCGATGCGAGCGTGAGGCGCGACACCGACGCGATGCTCGGCAGCGCCTCGCCGCGGAAGCCGAGCGTGCCGAGCCGCTCCAGGTCCTCGAGCGAGCCGATCTTGCTGGTGGCGTGACGCGAGAGCGCGAGCGGGATCTCCGCGGGCGCGATGCCGATGCCGTCGTCGCGCACGACGATACCGGCGGTGCCGCCGCGCTCGACCTCGACCTCGATGCGCCGCGCCGCGGCGTCGAGAGCGTTCTCGACCAGCTCCTTGACCACCGACGCAGGGCGCTCGATGACCTCGCCGGCAGCGATCTGGTTGATGAGTTCGTCGGGCAGGATTCGGATGGGCACACACCACCTCGCGGAGCGCGCATTCTCGCACACCCCGCAGGGGCGGCCCCCGGCCGGCGGGAGGGTCAGTCGCCGGAGCCGTCGCCGGAGCCGGCGCGAGCGCTCGGCGGCTCCGCACCGGCGAGCTGCGCGATCCGCGTCCCCGGCGGCGGATCGGCGTAGAAGTAGCGGTGCAGTCCTTCGCGAATCGCACCCGCGAGCCGCGCCTGCCGCGCCGGCTGGCGCAGCCGCGATTCCTCGGCGGGATTGGAGATATAGGCCGTCTCGACCAGCATCGAGGGAATGTCCGGAGATTTCAGCACCACGAAACCGGCCTGCTGCACGGCCGGCTTGCGCACCTCGCCGACGTGGTTGAGCGCCTTCAGCACCTGTTCGGCCGCCTCGTGGCTCGCGCTCAAGGACGCCGACTGCGACAGGTCCAGGAGCACCGAGGCGAGCACGTCGCTCTTGTCCTCGAGCGACACCCCGCCGATGAGGTCGGAGGCGTTCTCGCGCTCGGCGAGCCAGCGCGCCGCCTCGTTGGTGGCGCCCCGCTGCGACAGGATGTACACCGAGGAGCCGTCGACGTTGCGGTCGCGCACCGAATCGGCGTGGATGGACACGAACAGGTCGGCCTGCCGGGCGCGGGCGCGCCGCATCCGGTCGCGCAGCGGCACGAAGTAGTCGCCGTCGCGCGTCAGTACCGCGTGCATGCCGGGCTCGGCGTCGATCTCGCGCGCGAGCGCCTTGGCGATCGCGAGCACCACGTCCTTCTCGCGCGTACCGTGCAGCCCGATCGCGCCCGGATCCTCGCCGCCGTGGCCGGCGTCCACCGCGATCACGAGGTCGCGCGCGCGCGGCCGTGCGTGTTCGACCTTGACCGGCGTTTCCGTGGCGCCGCCGTTCAGATCCACCACCAGCCGGTAACCATAGCGGTCATTGGGCGCGGTGAGAAAACTCTTCGCGTGCACCGCGCGGTCGAGATCCAGGACGATCCGCAATTGCCCGTCCGGCCGCGCCGCCAGGCGCACCCGGCGCACCACGCCGGCGCCCGCGGGCGCGTGCGCCCGCGACGACAGATGTGCGCCGCTGACGTCGAGCACCACCCGGTCCGGATGCTTCAACACCATGAGACTGTGCGCAGTGCCCGCCGACAGATCGAGCACTACGCGCGTGCCATCGGGACCTGCCCACAGGCGCAAGTCGCGCACGTCCACCCGCGCCGCCGCCGTGACCGGCGACACGAGCGCCAGCGCGGCGAATGCGCCGGCCACGAACCACCCCACTAGCGAAGCCGCCCTCATGCGCGAACGTTAACGCTAGAGAGATGTATTTTTCAAGTTAAATTAGATAGATAGGGTAACAATCTAGTGTCAGTTACCAGATTTTCCAGCCAGGCTTGGCCGAGCGCCGACCGGGCCTGCAGGCGCGCCTCACGACCCGGGTCGACATGATGCAGGTGCAGTTCGACATCAGCGGCCGGCACCGCGCGGCCACCCTGTTGCGGCCACTCGATCAGGAACACGGTTTCGGCACGTGCCAGGTCCCGCAGTCCCAGTTCCTCCACCGCCTCGGCGGAGCCCAAACGGTACAGATCCAGGTGGACCACGGTGAGGTTCGCCGGATGGTAGGTCTCGATGAGGGTGTAGGTGGGACTTCGCACCGGGCCGCCGACCCCGAGCGCACGCAGGAAGGCGCGCACCGCCGTGGTCTTGCCCGCACCCAGGTCACCGTAACAGTGCACCACCATCGGCGCGGGCAGTGGCGGCAGGCTCGCCGCCAGCGCGGCACCGAGCGTCTCGGTGGCGTGGACATCGGGCAGGCGCAGGTCGAGGTCCGGCATGGCGCTCATCGGCGTGTCGCGGTGGCTGCGGAAAGACGCCGGATCGGCGCGTGTTCGGCCATTATAGCGGCATGACCGTCACCGCTCCCGCGACAGTCGCGCTCGACAAGGCAGGCCTGGCCGACGCCATCCGCCGCTGGGGAGCCGAACTCGGCTTCGGTCGCGTCGGCATCGCCAACGTCGCGCTCGCCGAGGACGAGGCGCATTTCCTCGATTGGCTCGCGGCCGGGTTCCACGGCGAAATGCACTACATGGCGCGCCACGGCCTCAAGCGCAGCCGGCCGGCCGAACTCGTCCCGGGCACGGTGAGCTGCGTGAGCGTGCGGCTCGACTACTGGCCCGCCGAGGCCGCGCCGGCCGCAGCCGTGCTCGCCGACGGCAGTCGCGGTTACGTGTCGCGGTACGCACTGGGGCGCGACTACCACAAAGTGCTGCGAGGCCGTCTCGCACGGCTCGCGGCCCGTATCGAGCAGGCCGTCGGCCCGGTGGGGCATCGCGTGTTCACCGACAGCGCGCCCGTGCTGGAGAAGGCGCTCGCGCGCAACGCCGGCCTCGGGTGGATCGGCAAGCACACCAATCTCATCGATCGCGACGCCGGCTCCTATTTCTTCCTCGGCGAAATCTATCTCGATATAGAGCTGCCGGCCGATCCCCCGTCGAGCGCGCACTGCGGGTCCTGCAGCGCCTGTATCCCCGCCTGCCCGACCGGCGCCATCGTCGCCCCCTACCGGCTGGACGCGCGCCGCTGCATCTCTTATCTCACCATCGAGCTGAAGGGCTCCATCCCGACACCGTTGCGGCCTGCGCTCGGCAATCGCGTCTACGGCTGCGACGACTGTCAGCTCGTCTGCCCGTGGAACAAGTTCGCGCGGGCGGCGGCCCTGCCCGACTTCCGGGTGCGCCACGGCCTCGACGCCGCGTCGCTGGTCGAGCTGTTCGCGTGGAGCGAGGCCGAGTTCCTGGCGCACACCGAGGGCAGCGCCATCCGCCGCATCGGCCACGAACGCTGGCTGCGCAACGTGGCGGTGGCGCTCGGCAACGCGCCCGGCACGCCTTCGGTCCTTGCCGCTCTCGCGGCGCGCTCGGATCACCCCTCGGCGCTGGTGCGCGAGCACGTGGCTTGGGCGCTCGCAGCGCACCGCGCCGGCACACCTGAAGCGCGCGCGGCCGCGCCGCCGCTCAGCCCGCCGGCAGGAGGCTGTGCCCCGCGGGATTGAAGAAGTGACGTCCGCGACGGGCCTTGACGATCTCGGCGAACAACAACTGGTAGTCGGCCTCGTTGTTGACCGGATCGATGCCCGCGGCGTTGACGATGAGCAGCGGCGCCGCGTCGTAGGAGTGGAAGAAGCGGGCGTATGCCTGGGTCAGCTTCTCGAGGTAGGCGCGCTCGATCAGCTGCTCGTAGCGAATGCCGCGCTTGGCGATGCGATCCACCAGCACGTCGACGGGCGCCTGCAGGTAGACCACGAGGTCGGGCTTCGGCGCGTCCACGGCGATGCGCTCATAGACCTTCTCGTAGAGCGCGTACTCGGCATCGTCGAGGGTGACGCGGGCGAACAGCCGGTCCTTGTCGAGCAGGTAGTCGCCGACCCGCACCTCACCGAACATGTCGCCCTGGCGCACCTCTTCGAGCTGGCGCGAGCGCTGGAAGAGAAAGAAGAGCTGCGCCTGGAAGGCGGCCGCCCTGGGGTTCTTGTAGAAGCGCTCGAGGAACGGGTTCTGGTCCGCCTGTTCGAGCACCAGTTCGGCGTCGAGGGACGCGCCGAGCCGGCGCGCCAGGCTGGTCTTGCCGACGCCGATGGGCCCCTCGATCACGATGAATCGATGCGACGTTGCGCTCGCCATCCCCTACTCCGCGAGAACCTCGATGCCGTCGGTGCCGGCGGCCTGCTTCAGCGCCGACACCTGCCCGACCCCGGGAATCTCCAGCGACGGGGCGATGTCGGCCAGAGGATACAGCACGAAATTTCGTCGAGACACCCCGGGGTGCGGCAACGTGAGCCCCGGCTCGTCGATCGGCGGCACCGGCATCCACAAGAGGTCGAGATCGATGCGCCGGGGTCCCCAGCGCAGGCCGCGCTCGCGTCCCATCCGCCGCTCGATGCCGAGCAGATCCGCGAGCAGCTCACGCGGCTCTCGCGTGGTGAGCAGACCGGCGGCCGCGTTCAGAAAGTCCGGCTGATCCTGCGGTCCCAGCGGGCGGGTCCGGTACAGCCGCGAGCGCGCCAGCAAGCGCGTGCCCGGCAGCGCGGCCAGGTGCTCGAAGGCCTCGGCGATGCGCGCCGGCGGATCATCGACGTTGCTGCCGAGCGCGACGTACGCCGGCAACCAGCGAGGCGTCATACCGGCGAGAAACTCCGCCGCGGCTCACGCGGCGTCCGCATCGTCACGAGCGCGCCTGGCCGCCGCCGCCACCACCGCCGCCACCGCCCCGACGGCGGCGCCGGCGACGCCGGCCGGTGCGACCCGTGCCGCCCGTGCCCGCGACCCCGGCATCGGTGTCGGCGGGCTCCGCGGGGCGCGCCTGCACCAGCGCCACCCGCTCCTCGTGCGGCATGAGCTGGACGTCGGTCCACCACTGCGCGATTTCCGGATCGGCGACCCCGGCCTGGGCGCGCAGCATGAGGAAGTCGTAGGCCGCCCGAAACCGCGGGTGTTGCAGGAGGCTCAAGGACTTCACGCCGCTGCGGCGATTGAAGCGCGGCTGCAGCATCAGCAACTCGCGCATGGGCGCGGAGAAACGCCGCGGGATCGAGACGCGCGGCTGCTGCGCCTTCAACACGGCGTCGCAGGCCTGCATCAGCGTCATGGTGTCGGGAGCCGAGCCCGCGTGTCGCTCGTTCAGCTCCCGCAGCAGCGCACCCCAGAGGAGGATCGCGAACAGAAAGGTCGGCGTCACCGGCTTGCCGGCGGCGACGCGGGCGTCGGTGTTGGCGAGCCCCAGCTCGAGCATCTCCTCGGCATAGGCGTAGGGCGCCATACGCATCGCCGCCGCGCTCTGCGGAAACAGATGTTCGAACAGCCGGTAATGCTTCAGCAGCCGATACGAGACGGCACCGTAGCCGGACAGGAACAGCTTCAAGGTTTCGTCGAACAGCCGTGCCGCCGGCACGCCGTCGAGCAGCGGCGCGAGCCGCTCCACCGGCGCCTCGGTGTGCGGATCGAGCGTGAAACCCAGCTTCGCCGCGAAGCGCACCGCGCGCAGCATGCGCACCGGATCCTCGCGATAGCGCGTCTCCGGGTCGCCGATCAGCCGCATGCGGCGCGCCTGCACGTCCGCCACCCCGCCGACGAAGTCCCAGATCGAGAAATCGTCGATGTTGTAGTAGAGCGCGTTCGCCGCGAAGTCGCGTCGCCAGACGTCCTCGTCGATGGTGCCGTAGATGTTGTCGCGCAGGATGCGACCGGTGCGGTCGACGGCGCGGTGTTCGTCGTCGATCGACGCCGGCAGCTCCTCGACCTCGAAGGCCGCCCGGCGCGCCGCCGGCGGCGCCTGCCGGGCCAGCGAAGCTGCGGAATCGTCCTCCGGGGCCGGCGTGGCGTGCGACTCGGCCTCGGCACGCATCTCGGACTCGTCGGCCTCGTCGCGGGCCTCGGCCTCGGCCACGAGTTCGCCGGCGTCCTCGAGGTCCGCGTCCGCCTCGGCGTCGATGTCCGCCTCGCGCTCGGGAACCTGCTCGTCCCCCTCCTCCCGTTCCGGCGCCGCCGCGGCCCGGAAGGTGGCCACCTCGATGATCTCCTGGCCGAAGTGCACGTGCGCCAGCCGGAACCGCCGGCCGATGAGCCGGCAGTTGCGGAACAGCCGCCGCACGTCCTCGGGCAGCGCGTCCGTGGCGACGTCGAAATCCTTCGGCGTCACCCCAAGCAACAGGTCCCGCACGGCGCCGCCCACCAAAAAAGCCTGATAGCCGGCTTCCTTCAGCCGGTACAGCACCTTCAGAGCGTTGGGCGAGATCGCAGAGCGAGAGATCGGGTGTTCGGCCCGGGGGATCACCACCGGGCGGGTTGGCGTGGACGATTCGTTCAAAAACAAGACTTCCGCTTGAGTCCCCAAAATTGGCCCGTATACTACCAGCCCTTTCACGGGTGAGGCGGCCCGATCCAAAACCCGCTCCCTTCGTCTAGAGGCCTAGGACACGGCCCTCTCAAGGCTGTAACACCGGTTCGAATCCGGTAGGGAGCGCCATCCGCCCGCGTCGGCTTTAGTACCGACGACCGACCCTCGAATCTTCCCTAGTTGCCGAGATTCGAACCGAAGGTTCGACAAATCGCCCGGTCCCGGGCGATTTGGACGCCGGAGCGCTCCCGCGACGGCGGTCCCGAGCGCGGGCGGCGCCACGCCGACCGCCGAGGGATGCGGCGCGACAGCGCCGCACAATCCGGTAGGGAGCGCCACCTTTTCAAGCACTTGCGCGACACCACTCCGTTCCGTACGGAATCTGTACGGAAAGTCGCGCCAGGTTCTTGAACCAGTGTTGCCCTTGAGTGCTCAACGGTTCCATACGCACGAAAGGAGCATTCATCATGTCGACCGTTTCCATCTATTCTCCCTCCCCCGGCCGTCAACGGCACCACCCAGCATGAGTTCGACGCGGCCAGTCGCCGGCACGCCGACATCGACAAGATCATCGGCACCGTGCGCGTGGTCGCGCGGTCTTTGATAGTCACCGAGCTCGAGGAAGCGGTCGAGGCCGCGAACGTGCTGACCGAGCACGTCGTCGGCCCGCTCGTGGATCTGTTGAACGAATTCGAGCCGCCGGTCCGCACCGAGAATTAACTCGTCTCAGCGGCGGCGGGCTTCCCGCCGTGCAGCTCGTCGGCCGCCTGCCTGTGGGGCGGCCTTTTTATTTCTGTGCAGGTGCGACAGAAGGCTCGGTGTTCGGAAACAGCACCTTCATGGCCTCGGCGCGATCGGTCACCAACTCGGATAGGCGCCGGTCATAATCTGCATAGTTCGCGGTGCCGAATGCCGGGAGCGCATCAAGACCTGCCTGCGCTGCGGCCAACAGGGCCCTCGCGGTGTTCTCGATTTGATGGAGCCTGGGTGACTGCCCCATTCCCTCCATCTCCCGTATCGCAATCATTGCATCACGCACGACCTGAATTTGGCCGAAAAAATGGACGACCTGGAACGCGCGATCCCCAAGGCTACCCAGGGTGCCAATTGACCCTCGATATACGACGGCGTCCGGGAATCGCCCGAAATTTCTAATCTGCGCATATGAAAACGAGACGGCGTTAGCGCCGGGCCCCATGCGATTCACCGCATCCAGCGCTTCGCCAAGTACCGAGAGAGTCTGGGTCATGAATTGTCGTAATTCCGCCCCCAGGGCCGCGCGCATATTCCGGGTTTCGTCCGCGCGTCGGCGCTTCTCGGTGGACAGCGTCCACCAAACCGTGATCAGAATGGCAATGGCACCAACAATACCGGCGATGAGCGCCTGCCAATGGTCCAACCAAACGGGAAACGACGCGTGCGGACACAGTAAGTCGCCCTTCATTTTTATCGCGCCTATTTCCCGTTAAATTTGCCCGCGCATATCCATAAGGCTGTGCCCGCGACGCGGAGTGCCGTCACCCGTTGACGCTCGCTCAATCCCGCGCGGCTCACTGTGTCGGACCTCGTGACGGCGGCGACATGAGGGTTCAAGTCTGTTCGAGCGCCCGGCTGCGGCGCCACCTGCTTAAGCAGGTCCCCGCACCGGCAGACGGCGCTCAACTTTGGACAGACTTCCTTCTGCGTGGCTTCGCGTTACGCAATTTTGCTGGCGCGTTCGCAACACCGATAGCGGCACCCGCAGTAGCTACGGCTTCAATGCGCAAAGGAAAGCTCAGCTTGCCGGCGCCTAGGTGCAACTGAACGCTGTAGGTACCAAACGCCGGGCCCGCAAACGGCTTCGAACCACACGCGATCACGGCCGGCCTATCTTTGAAAAAGCGAAATTGCTGCAATTGAGTGTCAAACACTACGGTGGTACCGTCGGGCGCTAATATCCTCACCTTGCCTGCGGTCTCACCTGCAAATCCTGAGACTACAAAAATTACGGCGAGAGACGGCAACAGAAAGGCGACAGGAGGAGCATCTGATGGTAACTCTGGAAGAGCACCTGCAACGGTGATGCGCTCCCCTGCAAATACGCCCAGAGCTGAAAACTTACCGTCTATCTCGGATCGGACATCCTCCGCAACGATCAGGTGGACATTCGATTTCCTAACAGTATCAACACTCACTTTCATCGCCTCTCGGCGGCCACCTTGCGCCGAATCGAACTGAGGCTTCTTGGCACTGATTTATTCGGCTCAAGAAATTGAACTGGCTCCGAAGCACCGGAGGAACGAGTCACATTCGCCCCTTGAATTGAAACCACTTTGATAAGTCCAGATCCCCCCATCACATACGCTACTTGCTGCGCGTAATCGCTATCACTCGTCCGTCCGATTGACGGAATGCCAGCGGCAAATGCAGAGCAACTGGTCGACGGCCAACCCCTCGCGACCGAAAAGGTGTGACCTCCACTCGCCAACGCTTTCGATAACGCGGTCACGATATAAGAGTTAATACTCACGTCTTCTTGTTCGGCCGCGCGAGCAACGTCCCTGTGTAGTGTTTTCGGCATTCGCAAAGTTACCCGACCACTATGCTCTTCCTCTTCCTCAATCGGCTCAGGAAAATGTCGACCCTCTTCTATCGCCGCTCGCTTGAGTGCCTCTATCGCATCTAGCGCCAGTTCAATAGCTTCTTCCCTCGTCTCACCAAACTCTGCGAGATCTGGAAGTTCTCGTACTGTGGCCTGCCACCATTTTTGGCCGTCAATCGAAACGAAGCGAACCGTAATTGCGTAGCGATCGACGTCCGTCATTTTCTGTTCTCCAAAAAATCTTGCAGTTCCTCGTTGTAAAGCCGAATGATTCCAATCAGCTTGACGATATAAGGGCCGCGTATTGGGTTAGTTCCGCCGTTATAGCTCCAGCCATGAAAGGATGAGAGTCCGCGGTGCGTCACCGCCTTGTGACCGCCACGATTGCAGTCGCGTATCACAAATCCAAGCGACCGCAAGATGCGTTCTAACTCGGTGGCAGACAGGCCGTACTTTTTTTGCCGCAGTTCCGCAAGGGCTTCTTCGATAGTCACGTTTTGATGACACCATCCGTAGTGTCAACAATATACTACGACTCCCGGAATATCCGTGAAGTGTTGCGATGTTTCGATAATGCGCCGCAGCACTAGCTTTTCGACCGGTTAGGCTGCGGATTCTTCTCTCGCAGCAGGTCCCCCGCCCGCCGCTCGGCGCGGATGGGCTCGAGCCGCACGGTCCTCCTGGAACAGCGCCAGGAACACCCCCCGCGACGCCACGCGCGGCTCGTCACGCCATTCGGCGTGCGGTCGCTGGCGCAGATCCGCCATTAGCGTATCGAGATCGTGTCACGATGCAGCTCTGGAGCGCCGGGGATGACCCAGATCCCGCTGGCTAGTCGGCATACCCAGCAGCTGCCGCACCTGAGAGGTTTGGTCCGAAAGTCGTCGCTTCGATTTTGAAGCGCCGGAGATCGCGCCGTAAGCTCGGGCTTCCGTCAATCGTCCAGACGTGTCGGCCGCCTGCCGAGTGTTCTCCATCACTTCCCGGCAAATACCCACAGCCGCCTTCGGCCTCAGTGACTGCGCCCCGCCGGCGGCTCGAAAGTCCACATGGGTCGAAAGGCGGCGCGCATATTCCACGCAAGCGCCAGGAACACCGACAGGTTCGTCACGGCAACTGCGTAGGCCGTGTCGAGTATCGAGTCCGTCAATGAAATCATCACCACGGCGGGCGCGAGTATCGCCAGGCCAAGCGGTGCGGTGCGAACGAAGAATAGGGCAGCCCCGCCCACGATGTACGTTCCAATCAGCATCGGTATGACGAAGCCCGTCGAAGCCAACGCATGCTGGAAGGCGGCAGAGCTGGCACTGATGGCGAGCTTCGGTGGCCGCAGCACGCCAAGCAATGTCAGCGTGAAGACAACACCGACCAGGAGATAGTAGCCACCGAACATCCAGCGCAAGACCTTCCAGAGCATCGGCACGTCCTTGTCTACCAGGATCTTTTGATCCTACGCCCTGGCGCGGCAAATCGTAAGACTCGATCTCCGATCACAAGAGTGTCGATTCGTGAACCGAGTGCGCTTCCCTTTTGGTGCGCGCCCGTCGTCCACGCGATAGGTTTTGTTGGTCTCAACGACATCGAAAAGCGCCGCCAACGGACTCGACGGTTGGCGTATGACGAGATACGGTATCGAGGGACCTCGGGGGCTATGGTCGAGCAATGCAAGAGCTCACGTAGCGACATTGAGGGGTAGATACGATCCACCGTGGAAGGACGTCATGGGAACGAAGGGATTGCTCGCCGTCGTGTCGGTGTTCGCCATGATCGCCGGCGCCGCCCCGGTGGGAGCCGACCTGCCGCAGCGCCAGGAACTCGAGCGCGCCGACCTGACGACATCACCAGAGATGGAAGCGATAACGTCGGTCAGCGAACTGAAAAAGGGCGAACGCCTTCCGCGTCACTTCCACAACGGAATCGAAACCGGCTACGTACTGCAGGGCACGATGGTGCAGTTTCCCGGGAAGGCCCCGGTCATGATGCAGACCGGCAGCGCCTTCATGAACCTGCGCGGTGTGCCACATGGGGGTTTCACCGTGGTCGGTGACGCACCCCTCAAGCTCGTGACCGTGCACGTCGTCGACAAGCACAAGCCTCTGTACGAGTGGGTGAGATAGCCTCGAACCACGACGTGAAGAGCATCGATCGAATCGAGACTGACGCTCGGCGCGGACGAGCGAATCACCGCCGCAAACACCGATACGGAGCGTCAACGAATGATCCAGAGGACCAAGGCGGCGAAAATCATCACCTGTCCACCGTACTCCAACCAGCGGCTAGCCTTCGGTCGCGATCTCAATGCCTTCTGCAGTTCGCCTCGTTTCGCCGCCGCATGAATGTCACTCAGTTTGTAGTGCAGGTATCGATTGGCTGACGGTCCCTGCACCAAAAAGCTCAACAGAAACCAAATTGCTCCGACTCCCTGTAAGACATTCAAATCATCGGAAGCCCCCACCAAGAGCGCCCACGCGCCGCCTATTGCGGCGAGAGCGGCAACCACTACCGCGATCGAATCTCGGTAACCCTTCGTCTGTGTTGGCGAATGATCCACGGCGACGGCACCTCCCTGAACCGTAACCCACTATGGCAAGCAATCTCGGCACGCGACGCTCGTTGGAGCGGATGGCCCGCGCTTCGAGCTTAAGGACTGGCCCAATTGCTTTCAAATTTACAGGCACCCAATAGGTCAGTCGCCCTTCTCCCACGCAGGCTCCGCCCGTACCGCACCAACCTGCTTGGTTGCCGCCTCCAGCAGCCAATCGGCCACCGCGCGTGCCGACACGTTCTTCGGATCCGCGCAGGCGAGGAAATAGCCGCGCTCCGAGCGCACCGATTCGCGCGAGATACGCACCAGAGTACCGTTTTCCAGCAGCGAATCGATCAGCCCCGCCCAGCCGAGCGCGACTCCCTGGCCGGCGAGCGCCGCACGGATCAGGAGAGAATAATCGTTGAACTGCATCGGTTCGACGGGCGGATCCGCGGGCGGCTGTCGCAACTGCGCGAACCAGGACTTCCACGAATACCAGCGATCCTCAGGATCCTCGAGGTGCAACAGCCGTTGTTCACGAATTTCGGCGACCGACAGGGGAAGCCGTCGCCCGGCGAGATACGCCGGTCCCGCCACCGCGAATACGTCCTCCCCGAGTAGACGACCCACGTGCGTGTGCGTGCCGGGACCGAATGCGATCGCCAGATCGAGTGCGTCCCGATCTCGCGACAGATCGCCCGTCAGAATACGCAACGACAGCTCGGGAAATGCGGCCTGCAGGGCCGGCAGCCGCGGCAACAACCAGAACGAGGCAAAGCCCGGATCCGCGCCGATGACCACCGTATTTCGAGCATGCGTGGCGCGAATCTCGTCCACCGTTTCTTCGAGTCGCGACAGACTCGCGCGCAACACCTCGAACAGCCGCCTGCCCTGCGCGGTGAGCGTCAGCGGCCGGTGACTACGCACGAACACCGCGGTACCCAGATCACGCTCCAAGGCCGCTATGCGGCGGCTCACGGCGGGTTGACTGACGTTGAGTTCCCGCGCCGCGCGCGTGAGTGTTCCGTGCCGCACAGCAGCATCAAAGGCGGTCAGCGTGGAGAAGGGCGGCAAGCGCCGCGGAGCCCGGGTCATTATTCCTCCAGTGCATGATAGCGTGAGCCTTTTGCAGACGCCGCGCCAGACCTGCCGGCGGTAGGATCACAAGGCATGGTGTTCATCCGAGGTTAGGCCATGGCCGAATGCCAACCGACCGCGCGCCGCAATGGACGCGAACTGCGCCGAGCGCAACGGGCCGCTCCCCTGCCGGACAACCTGCGTCCGGTGCGTCCCGGCATGGCGGGTGGCAACTACCGACCGCTCACCGACGACGGCATTCGCGACATCCACCGCACCGCGCTGCGTCTGCTCGAAGAGATCGGTCTCGCCGACGCACCGCCCTCCGGCGTAGAAATACTCACCGCCGCCGGTTGCACCGTGAGCGAGCAGGGCCGGTTGTTGTTTCCGCGCGCGTTGGTGGAGGACACGCTGGCGAAGGCGGCCCGCCGATTCGTTCTGCACGGCCAGGATCCGCGTCACGACATGGAGCCCTGGGGGAAGAAGGTCTACTTCGGCACCGCCGGCGCCGCCGTCAACGTGGTCGAGCAGGGCGGCCGCTATCGCGAGTCGACGATCACCGATCTGTACGACATCGGCCGCATCGTCGACACGCTCGAACACGTGCACTTCTTCCAGCGCGCGGTGGTACCGCGAGACATCCCCGATCCCTTCGAAATGGACTTCAACACCTGCTATGCGTCGGTGAGCGCCACCACCAAGCACGTCGGCAGCAGTTGGGTCGATCCGGCGCACCTCGAGGCCTCGCTCGAGATGCTGCACTGGATCGCGGGTAGCGAGCAGGCGTGGCGCGCGCGCCCCTTCGTGAGCCAATCGAACTGCTTCGTAGTGCCGCCGATGAAGTTCGCCTACGACGCCTGCCGCTGCCTGGAGGTTGCGGTCCGTGGCGGCATGCCGGTGCTGCTGCTGTCGGCGGGTCAGGCCGGCGCCACGGCGCCTGCCGCGCTCGCCGGTGCGCTGGCCCAGGAGGTGGCCGAGGTGCTCGCGGGACTGGTCTACGTAAACGCCATCTCGCCGGGACATCCGGCGATCTTCGGTACCTGGTGTTTCGTGTCGGACCTGCGCACCGGGGCCATGTCCGGCGGCAGCCCGGAGCAGGCCTTGCTGTCCGCGGCCGCCGGGCAAATGGCGCACTTCTACGACCTGACCGGCGGCACCGCGTCGGGCATGACCGACGCCAAACTGCCGGACGCGCAGTCCGGGGCCGAGAAGGCCTTGAATCACGCCCTGGTCGGCAATGCCGGTGCGAATCTCATCTACGAGTCCGCCGGCATGCACGCCAGCCTTCTCGGCTTCTCGCTCGAAGCACTGCTGATCGACAACGACATCATCGGCTCGGTGCAACGGACCATCAAGGGAATCGACGTGACCGAGGAGAAGCTCTCCTTCGACACCATCAAGGACGTGTGCCTGCACGGTCCCGGCCACTTCCTCGGTGCGGCACAGACGCTGAACCTCATGCAGACCGACTACTTGTATCCGGCGATCGGCGACCGGCGCAGCCCGAATGAATGGGTGGAACGCGGCTCGCTCGACACCACGGCGCGCGCCGCTGCCCGGGTTCGCGACATCCTCGCCGGCCACCACCCGCGCCACATCGCCGACGCCGTCGACGCGGCCATCCGCGTGAAGTTCCCGGTGAGATTGCCGCGTACCGCGATGGGCCGTCCCGACTGACGACGCGCGCCGGGGCCCGCCCGGTCGGACCCGGATTCGCGGCGGGCCTTGTGATACAAGGACGCCATGGTGCAGCCCTCGTCCCCCGGTGCAGACCCGCAACTACGGCGGGACATCGGTCGCTGGAGCTGGGTGGCGCTTGCGATCAACAGCATCCTCGGCAGCGGCATCTTCGGCCTGCCGTCGGTGGTGGCGGGTCTCACCGGCCGTTGGAGTCCGCTGGTGGTGCTGCTGGCCGGTGCCGCCATGGCCGTGGTCATCGGCTGCTATGCCGAAGCCGCGTCGCAGTTCACCGAGACCGGCGGGCAGTACCTATTCGTGCGTCACGCCTTCGGGCGGCTCGCCGGCCTGCAGGTGGGCTGGATGAACCTGTTGAGCAGGCTCACCGCCTGTGCGGCGGCGGTGAATCTGCTCGTGATCTCGCTGGGACAATTCTGGCCGCAAGCCACGGAGCGCGGCCCGCGATTCGCCGTCATGACGCTACTCGTCGCCACGCTTGCGCGGGCCAACTACCGCGGCGTCGCCTCGGGCACCCGCATGAGCAACCTGGCGACGCTCGCCAAACTCGCGCCGCTGGCGGTGATCTGCGTGGCCGGACTCGGCTATCTGGCCGTGCACCCCGTTCCCGCACACGAAATCGGCAGCCACGGGCGCGGCGGCTGGCTCGACGCCACCTTGCTGCTCTTCTTCGCCTACGGCGGCTACGAGGCGGCGCTCAACCCCATGGGCGAAGCGCGCGACCCGCGCCGCGACGCCGGCTTTGCGCTCATCGTCGCGCTCGCCGTGGTCACGGTGGTCTACACCACGCTGCAGTTGATCGTGGTGAGCGTGGTGCCGGATGCGGCCCACAGCGCGCGGCCGCTCGCGGACGCCGCGCGCGTCGTGCTCGGCGCGCCGGGTGCCACGCTGGTGTCGGCCGGCGCCCTCATCTCCGTGTACGGCTATCTCAGCGCCAATCTGCTCACCGTGCCGCGCGGCACCTATGCGCTCGCTGCGCGCGGCGACTTCCCCGCAGCATTCGCCGCCATCCACCCGCGCTATCGGACGCCCCACCTGTCGATCCTCGCGGTCGCCGTCGCGGTGTGGGTCTTCGCCCTGTCGGGCAGCTTCGCCTGGAACGTGACGCTCTCGGCCGTGGCGCGACTTTTCTATTACGCCGCGGTGTGCGCCGCCGTGCCGGTCCTGCGCCGTCGGCAACCGCAGGCAGCGCTGTATCGCCTGCCGGGCGGAATGACGCTCCCGGCCCTGGGGATCCTGATCTGTGTCGCGCTCCTGACGCGGGTCGACTTCTCGCGATCGCTGATCCTGATCACCGTGATCTTCGTCGCCACCGTCAACTGGCTGCTGGTGCGAAATCGGGGCGCTACACCCCGAGCCGCCTGAGCACTTGCGGCGGCGGACCCTCGAAGTGCGCCGCCGGTTGATAGCCGACGTAGCCGAGTTCGGCGACACCGGCCGGGGTCGTGTAGTAGCCGATCAGACAGATGCGGCGAAAGCACGCCACGAAACGCGCCGCCAGCGGATCGCGGCAACCGCCGGGCTCGCAGAGCTGGTCGAGCAGCGCGACGGCCGCGGACTCATCGACCGTGGCAAAAGACCCGCCGGCCGCCAAGTCCAGCTGGCGCAACCCGTCCAGGATCAACCGCCGGTCCTCGGCTTGCTGCGGATACGGCGCACTGATCCACTCGTCGATGAACTCCGGCACGCCGAGCGCACTCGCCGACGGCGAGCGCTCGTCCGCGGGCAGCATCAGGTCGGCGAGCCGCGCCACGGTCGGCCGCAACTTGGCGTCGAGCAGCAGCGGCCACGGCACGCTCGGCGCGAGCAGATTCGGGTCCCTGCCATAACCGAGCGCCCCCGCCTCGGCCGCGTCCTGCGGGTCGGCGCGCTCCGCGGCCGCGCCGAGCGGCGCCGGCAGGGCGGGCAGCAGCGCGCCAGCGGCAAGCACGCGCAGCAGGCGGGCGATCACCTCGCGCCGGTCATGCACGGCCGAGATGCTCCGCCAGGTGTTCACTCGCGCGCCAAGCGAAGCCGACGATCGTCAGGGTGGGGTTCTTGTGCGCGCTGCTCGGGAATACCGCGCCATCGATAACGTAAAGGTTCGGCACCGCCCACACGCGCCCGTATGAATTGGTGACCGACTCCTTCGGACTACTGCCGGCCCGCGCGCCCCCGACCTCGTGTATCACCCGCCCGGGACTGAGGATGGCACGCGCCGGATCCTGCCTCGGGTCGCCGAGCACGCGACCACCGGCCGCCACGATGAATTCCGCCATGCTCTTCTGGGCGTGCGCGGTCTGCTTCAGTTCGTGCTCGCTCCAACGCACGTCGAAACGCAAGGTCGGGATGCCGAATCGGTCGCTGCCGCGGGGGTCGATTTCGACCCGGTTGCGCGCGAGCGCAACGGGTTCGCCACGCTGCGACAGACGCACGAAGCTGCCGTAGTACCGCCTCGCGGCCTGCTTGAGCGACTTGCCGTAGCGTCCCGGCGCGACCTCGTCCAGCAAATCGAAGGTGTCCGCGGCGGGCTCCATGCGCCCGCCGTAGAGCTCGATGTGATAACCGCGCGGGAAGTCCAGGCGACCAGCCCGCTGCTCGGCGAGACCCCACCAGGGTATGTAGACGTGCGGAAACCAGATGCCGTCGTCGTTGAAAGGCGGCAGGTTCTCCATTTGCGGGAACTGGGCCCAGAGGTTGCTGCCCACCGAATCCATCACGTAACGGCCGAGTGCACCCGAATCGGCGCCGATGCCGCCGGGAAAGCGCGAACCGCCGGAATTCAGCAACAGCCTCACCGACTCCATGGCGCTCGCGCCGAGCATCACCGCGCGGGCGGCGACGAACCGATGCGCCCCCGTCGCCGTGTCGACGTAGTGCACGCCGGTGGCCCGCCCCTCCCGGTCGAGCGCGATCTCGGAGGCCATCGCACCGGTGAGCGTATGCAGACGCCCCGTCGCCCGCGCCGCGGGCAGCAGCACGGTGGTCGATTGGAAGTTGGCGCGGATCGAGCAGCCGCGTAGGCACGGCGTCGCATAGATGCACGCCGCCCGACCATCGATCGGCCGGGTCAGCACGGCGGCACGGTTCGCGACCACCGGTCGGCCGAGCTTGCGCCCTGCGGCGACGATCAAACGCTCGTGCGAGCGCGGCACCGGCGGTGGCTGCAAAATTCCCGGCGGCGAATCCGGCGCATCGTCCAGCCCGTCGTTTCGGCCGATCACGCCGATCAGGCGCTCGGCGCGGTCGTACCAGGGCGAGAACTCGCGATAGTCGAACGGCCAGTCCGCGCCCAGACCGTCGATCGACGCCGCCTTGAAATCGTGCGCGGCGTAGCGCAGCGTCACGCGTCCCCAGTGATTGGTCCGTCCGCCGAGCATGCGCGCCCGCCACCAGCGAAACTCCGTGCCGGGCGCCGCCGAATACGGCTCACCCGGGACGTCCCACCCTCCGCCCACGGTCGCATCGTAGTAGCCGAAGAACTTGTCCGGCGTCGACGCGCCACGCAGCGGCGCGTCGGCGTTGCGCGCGAACATCGGCGTCTCGGCGGACGGATCGTAGTCTCGGCCCGCCTCCAGCAGACAGACTCGCGCGCCCCTTCGCGTCAGCGCATAGGCCGCGGTTCCGCCCGCCGCGCCCGAGCCGATCACGACGACGTCGAAGGGCTCAGCGGACATCGAGCGTGGCTCCGATGGGACGCACCCATATGTTGCGAAAGGCGACGCGATCGGTGGCGGTGCCGTGATCCTGCAGTCCGATCGGGCCCTCCTCGAGGCGCGTCGCAAACCCGAGCGGCGTCGGCCGCGAGCTCGTGTCGCCGTAGATCTCCTGGTGATCATGGATGACGATGCCGTTGAGGATGACCGTGGCATAGGGCGGTGACTGCACCCGTGCGCCGGCGAAGCGCGGCGCATCGAATATGACGTCCAGGCTCTGCCATTCACCGGGTGCGCGCGCGGCGATGACGCGGGGCGGCGTCTGCCCGTAGATCGCACCCAGCGTGCCGTCTGCATAGGTCGGGTTGTCGACCGAGTCCAGCAACTGGATCTCATAGACTCCCATCAGAAACACCCCGCTGTTGCCGCGGTGCTGACCGCTGCCGGCCGCCGGACTGGGTTCGCGAAATTCCAGATGCAATTGCATGCTGCCGAAGCGCGCCTTGCTGAGCAGCTTGTTGAACCGGAAGCCGCCCGGGATCATCACGCCGTCCTGCTCGGTCCAGCCGCCGGCGTTGCTGGCGACCTCCCAGGCGCCAAGACCGTGTCCGTCGAACAGCACGGTGGCATCGGGCGGCGGCGCCAATCCGAGCACGGCTCCGCGCGGCTCGAGGGTAGGCGGCAATGGCCGCCCCGGATCGTTCGGCGCCCAGCGACGCTGCGCGGGCGCGACCGCCGCGCTCGGCGCCGACCTCGCGCTCGACGGGACGGCGACCATCGCGAGCACCGCGACGAGCGCGGCCATCCCCGCCCGCGCGTGCCGCGCGGCGATGCGCCGACCCTGCTCGTCGGCGCCACCCGCCGCCGACTCGCCATGCCTCGAGAGCCTCATTTACACCGCCTCCCATCGACCCGAGCATTCCGAGCGGAACAATGCATCGAGCGTGCGCAGATTCACGATGGCGTCGTCGATGCCGAATTCGAGCGCGCCTTGGCCGCGCACGGCCCGCGCAAAGGCCTCGCACTGCCGTGCATACTGATCCGCCGCGGGGGCCGTTTCGATACGGACCCCGCCACCGTAGAGGTCCGCGGCAGCGTCGATCAGCAGTCGGGTCGCCCGGCCCTTGTCCGGATTGAACGGCGTTTCCACCTCCAGCGTGGCCGCGGTGCCCAGCACGAGCACTCGTTGCGACCGCGGCAGGCAACTCCCGCAGAGAAAGTCGAGTTGTCTTCCGCCGGGAAATTCGACGACACCGGTGCTGACACGGTCGACACCGCTCGCCGGATCACGCCTGACCGCCGCGATGACCCGCTGCGGCTCCGTGCCGAACAACCAGCGTGCCGCGACGATGGGGTAGCCGGCGACGTCGTACAGTGCGCCACCACCCTGCGCGAGACGGTTGCGGATGTTGTCGGGGTCCGCGTACGAATACGCGAAGTGCGAGCGGATGGCGAGCACCTCGCCCAAGTGGCCGGCCTCGACGATCTGGCGGACCCGGTGCCACTGGGGGTGGAAGCGAATCATGTATGCCTCGGCGACCAGACGGCCGGCGCGCGCGGCAGCCGCGGCGATCTGGCGCGCGCCCGCCGCGTCCAGGGCAATCGGCTTTTCGCAGAGCACGTGCTTGCCCGCCTCGAGGGCGCGAATCGTCCACGGCACGTGCAGATCGTTCGGCAGCGGGACGTACACGACCTCGACGGCGGGATCGGCGATCAACGCCTCGTACGAGCCGTAGGCATTCGGTATCGCCATGGCATCGGCCACCGTCCGCGCCCGTTGCGCATCGCGCGAGGCGATCGCGAATAGCGTCGAGGATTCGCCGGCCGCAATGGCGGGCAATACGTGTCGCAACGCAATCTTCGCGGTACCGAGCACGCCCCAGCGAACTTTATCCATCATCGATGCCGCCCCCTCGCCGGCTCGAGGCCGGGTGCGCGCAGGAGCGCGGCGAGCCAGACGAGTGCGAGAAGAAATGCCACGGCCGCAAAATCGAGGAACGGTCGATAGCTGCCCCCTTGCGCCAGGTGATGTCCGAGCAGCCACAGCACCACCATGCCCGCGAGATTTCCGGCCAGCGCACCGAGACTCGTCACGGTGCCGATCCGCACCGATGGCACGATGTCGGTGATCAGCGCAAAGAGGTTCACCGAGAAGCCCTGATGCGCAACGATACCCATACCGAGCGTCAGCACCGCAACGTCGAGGCGCGTGGCGCTCGGCACGATGAATAGTGCCAGACCGAGCAGCGCGCAGACGCTCATCACTCGCCGGCGCGCCACCGACGCGTCCATGCCGCCATCGACGAGTCGCGCGCAGACGCTGCCGCCGCCGATGGAGCCGAGAATGGCGGCGAGGTAGATCGCCGCGACGGGCAGCGCCAGGCCGCGCACGTCGAGTCCGAAGCGCCGGTGCAAAAGATCCGGTGTCCAGAACAGCAGCAGCCACCAGACCTGGTCGATCAGCGCCTTGGCGCCGAGAATCGCCCAGGTCCGCCGATCCGCGAGTGCTGCGCGCCAACTGGCCGGCGATGGACGATCGCCGGCACCACACGCCGGGGCCCCTCCTGTGCCGACCGCCGCGCCGCGTCCCGCTGCGAGTTGGGCATCCAGGCCGCGGCTGAACGCGAGCCAGGCCACGACCCACGCGATGCCGGCCATACCGATGTACAGGAATGCTTGACGCCAGCCGAATGCGGACGCCAGAACGGGCACCAGCAGGGGAGTCACGATCGCACCGACGCTGTTGGCCGCGTTGATCCAGCCGATGGCGGCCGAGCGGCGCCCGGACGCGAACATGGCGCCCACCGTCTTGATGATCGCCGGGGTCGCCAGAGCCTCGGTCGCTCCGAGCGCAGCACGGGCGAGCATGAATTCGGGCGTGGTACGTGCGAAGGCATGCGCGGCGGCCGCGAGACTGAATGCGCCCACGCTGGCCGGATTTGCGCGCTGCAGCCCCATCCGGTCCACCAACCGTCCGGCGCCGAGACAGGCGAGCGCGGATGCGAGTTGAAATACGGCGACGATGCGCCCGTAGGCATCGTCGGTCCAGCCGACGTCGCGCTGAATCATCGGCTTCAGCACTGCGATGACCTGGCGATCGGCGTAATTGACGATGCCCGCAGCCGCGAGCAGCGCAATCAGGACCCTGCGGCGAGACGGGCTCAGCGCAGGCACGCGGACCTCTCCGGCATCGCCCGTCTCTTGTCTTATATAAGAGTCAATCGAGACTATAAAAAACACCGGACTCGGGCAAGCGCGCCGAGGCAAGCGGCGGGCAGCGTGCCAGGCGTCGCCCGCCCGCCGCCGACCGCGCCGTCCGGACCCCGACCGACCTGTTGCGTGAACGACTCAGTCCTCGGCCTCGTAGGGTTTTCCCTGATCCGCGCGCGTCGCTTCGGGGACACGACAGCGTCGGCAGTTCGGGTACACTGCGCCGCTGGTTGGACAATATCCAGAACGATCGGGATGAGGTAATTGCCGTGAAAAACTCTAAATCATCGCTCGGCGCCGCGCGCGCCGGCACCCTGGCCCTGACCACCGTGATCGCCGCGCATGCGAATGCCGATCAGCCGGCGCGCAGCGACTCCGGTCAACTCGAAGAGATCGTGGTCACCGCCGCCTAGCGCGAAGCGACCGTCGAAACCACCGCCATCAGTCTGACGGCGGTGTCGGGCGCCGACATCCAGAACCGTGGCTTCACCGATCTCGCCTCGCTGATGCAATCCGTGCCCGGCGTGTCGATCCGCACCAGCGGACCCGGCATGACCGAGTTCGAGATGCGCGGCGTCGCCTCGAACGGCGGCAATTCGCCGACGGTCGGTTTCTACTTCGACGACACGCCGCTCACGGCGCCGGCAGCCACCAACGAGGGCAAGATCGTCATCTCGCCGGATCTCTACGACTTGAGCCGCGTCGAGGTGCTGCGTGGTCCGCAGGGCACGCTGTACGGTTCGGGCTCGATGGGCGGCACCATCAAGGTCGTCCCCAACGCCCCGAATACCGAGCGGTTCGAGTCCTCCGCGGAGGTGAAGTTCGCCGATACCGACCACGGCGGCTTCGACCACGCCGAGAATGCCATGGTCAACATGCCGTTCTGGGGCGACAAGGCGGCCTTGCGAGTTGTCGGCTCTTACAGCAGCGACGCTGGGTGGATCGATCGCGTCGTCACGGCGCCCGGTCAATTTCCGCTCGCCAACGGCACCACGCGCGGCAACGTGCTCGCCGCACCGGTGGCGAACGACTATCACAACGTCAACGACGTCGAGAAGACCGGCGTGCGCGTGAGCGCGGTGTTCAAGCCCATCGACGGGCTCACCATCACGCCGAGCTATTTCTATCAGAAGCTGCGTTCCGGCGGTCTGCCCTACATCGACAGCCCGCCGCTCACCGACGCCTTCTATCAGCCGTTCGACACCCCCGAGCGCTATCGCGACGAGTTCCACCTCACCGCGCTCAGCGTGAAGTACCACACCGACGCCTTCGAGATCAGCTCGGCGACGGCGTACTGGTCGCGGCACGAGCCGCTGATCCAGGACACGGCCGAGTCCTGGACCACCGGCCTGGGACTGACCTCGTACGGTCCGGGCGCCACCGGCATCGGCCAGGCCTCGGCGATCGAGGACAATCAGTCGCACCAGACCACCGAGGAATTTCGCATCGCGTCGGTGGGCGATACCCGCCTGAAGTGGCTGGTGGGCTACTTCTATTCCGATTTCGGCTCGCCCTGGGACATCATCTTCCCCTCGCAGAGCGGTGCACAGGTATTCGGCGACAATAATCTCTTCAGCTACTACACGCCGTTCAAGATCATCCAACAGTCGGTTTTCGGCGAGGCGACGTACAACATCACCGATCCGTTCTCGATCACGATCGGTGCGCGCCGCTATCACTACGACTCCTCGACGTATCTCAACCAGTTCGGCGCGCTCACCGACACGGTGGTCAGCGCGAGCTCGATCAACGCGCAGGGCGTCACGCCGAAGGTGACCTTGTCGTACCAGTTCGACAAGAACCTTCTCGCGTACGCGACCGCCGCCAAGGGATTCCGGCCGGGCGGCGGCACCGGGCCGGTGCCCACCTCGGGCCCGCTTTCCTGCGAGGCGGCACTGCAGACCGAGTACAACTCCAACGGCAAGTTCGTGCCGGGACCGACCACGTTCAACTCCGACAGCGTCTGGAGCTACGAGCTCGGCGAGAAGTGGCGTTCCTCGGACAATCGCTTCAGCGTGAACGCGGCCGGCTACTTCGAGAGCTGGACGGGCGTGCAACAGGTCAATGCCCTGCCCTGCGGCTACGTGTACACCGCGAATGCCGGCAACGCGCATGTCTACGGCGGCGAAGTCGAAGCCAAGGCCGTCGTGGTGAACGACCTGCAAGCCTCGGCCAACCTGTCCTACTCGCACTCGGCGCTGGTGAGCGCGAATCTGGTCGACGCGGGCTTCAACCCCGGTACGCCGATCCAGCAGGTTCCGAAGGTCACCGGTACGGTGGCGCTCGACTATCGGCACGACGTGGCCGATGACCTCGCGTTCACGGCGCACGGTGAGTCGACCTACGTGGGCAGCCGCACGGACGCGACGTACTACGTCAATACCTTGCCGTCGTACCAGTTGACCAACGTCCGCGCGGGCTTGGATGCCGGCCGCTGGACCGCGGTGCTGTTCGTCAACAACGTCACCGACAAGCGTGCGCTCCTCAACAACATCACGCAGGCCGCCATCAACCTGCCCGACTGGAACCGCATCGCGGTGAGCCAGCCGCGCACGGCGGGCGTGGATTTCAACATCAAGTTCAAGTAGCGCGACACGGATCCGACCGGCCGCCGGGTGCAATGCCCGGCGGCCGGTTCGGGCTC
>DAIDHD010000005.1 GCA_027459765.1 Gammaproteobacteria bacterium
TGGCTTTTTGTCCCCACTAAAAGTGCTTTACAACCCGCAGGCCTTCTTCACACACGCGGCGTCGCTGGATCAGGGTTTCCCCCATTGTCCAATATTCCCCACTGCTGCCTCCCGTAGGAGTCCGGACCGTGTCTCAGTTCCGGTGTGGCTGGTCGTCCTCTCAGACCAGCTACGGATCGTCGCCTTGGTAGGCCATTACCCCACCAACTAGCTAATCCGACTTTGGCTCATCCAATAGCGCGAGGTCTTACGATCCCCCGCTTTCCCCTTACGGACGTATGCGGTATTAGCCAATCTTTCGACTGGTTATTCCCCACTACTGGGCAGATTCCAAAGCATTACTCACCCGTTCGCCGCTCGTCAGCACGTATTGCTACGCCTGTTACCGCTCGACTTGCATGTGTTAGGCACGCCGCCAGCGTTCAATCTGAGCCAGGATCAAACTCTTCAGTTAATACACTTTAGAACTGAAGCAATCACGATCCCAAACTTCAGCCTGTTCTTTCGAACAACTGGTCGTTTGGAACTCGTTCATCAATTGCGCTTTCGAGCAACCGACGCGAGTCCCCACACAAGTTACCTGTTCGATTTTTTAAATAGCACCCGGGACGACAAGGCCTCGGGGAAAGACTTTCAAGTATAGCTGCTTTTCAGGTCCCGTCAACTACCGACGTTTGCTGCAAAACCGCTTTCACTTGGAAAGGGCGCGCAGTATAGCCCCGTGTTCGCCGCTGTCAACCAGTTGTAATACGGCTCGAATCGCGTCCGCTTCCGGGCCGCCGGGGCCACGGGAAATCAAGCCTCGCGAGGGGACTTTTCGAGGCGCACGCGCGCGAACGAACGCTTGCCCACCTGCAGCACGTGGCTCGCGCCGGCGGCCAGTTCCGCGCGGTGATTCGTCACTTTTTCCTGGTCGACGCGTACCGCGCCCTCTTCGATCTTGCGCGTCGCCTCCGAGGTGCTCGCGACGAGACCGAGATCCTTGAGAACGGCGGTGAGACGCGCACTCGCGGTCGCTATCGTCAGCACCCGCTCGGGCAGATCGGCGGGCAGCGCACCCTGCTGGAAGCGCGCGGTGAAGTCGGCCTGCGCGCGCTCGGCCTCGGCCGTCGAGTGGAAGCGGGCCACGATCTCGAGCGCGAGCTCGAACTTCACGTCGCGGGGATTGCGGCCCTCGGCGACGGCCTGGCGCAGGCGTGCGATGTCGGCGAGCGGACGGAACGACAGCAGCTCGAAGTACCGCCACATGAGCGTGTCCGAGATCGACATGAGCTTGCCGAACATCTGCTGCGGCGGGTCGGCGATGGCCACGGTGTTGCCGAGCGATTTCGACATCTTCTGCACGCCGTCCAGTCCCTCGAGAAGGGGCGTCGTGAGCACGATCTGCGGCTCCTGGCCGTAGGTTTCCTGCATGTGACGGCCCACCAGGAGATTGAACTTCTGGTCGGTGCCGCCGAGCTCCACGTCGGCGCGCAGTGCCACCGAGTCGTAGCCCTGCACGAGCGGATAGAGGAATTCGTGGATGGCGATCGGCTGGCCCGAGCGGTAGCGCTTCTCGAAATCGTCGCGCTCCAGCATGCGCGCGACGGTGTGCTTGGCCGCGAGTTCGATCAGGCCCGACGCGCTCATCGAACCGAACCAGCGCGAATTGAACTCGATGGTGGTGCGCTCGCGGTCGAGGATCTTGTAGATCTGCTCCTGGTAGGTGCGCGCGTTGGCTGCGACCTCCTCGGCGTTCAGCCGCGGACGGGTGACGTTCTTGCCGGTCGGGTCGCCGATCATGCCGGTGAAGTCGCCGATCAGGAATATGACGTCGTGCCCGAACTGCTGGAACTGGCGCATCTTGTTGATGAGCACCGTATGCCCGAGGTGCAGGTCGGGCGCGGTCGGATCGAATCCCGCCTTCACGCGCAGCGGCCGGCCGAGGCCGAGGCGCTTGCGCAGGTCGGCCTCTTGGATGAGATCCACCGCGCCGCGCTTGAGCTCGGCGATCTGTTCGTCCACGGAAGTCGCCACGGCTGTGTGCACCCTCGTCGCCCACGATGAACCGGCCGACGGCCGGAGCCGTGCAATGTAGGCCAATCGCCGGGGGCGCGACAATACCGGCCGGCGGATCAGCCGTTGCCGACGTCGCCGCGGCGAATCGCCTCGACTCGCGCGCGGATCGCCGCGCGCGCGGCTTCGTCGAGGCGGCGCGCATTCTTGACCTGCAGGGCCATGCGCGGATTGCGCGCCAGCACCTGCTCGTGGCGCAGGAGGAAATCCCAGTAGAGCGTGGTGAACGGACAGGCCCGGTCGCCGCTGCGTTGCGTGGGATCGTAGCGGCACCCGGCGCAGTAGTTGCTCATGCGCGCGATGTAGTTGCCGGTAGCGGCGTAGGGCTTGCTCGCCATGATGCCGCCGTCCGCGTATTGGCTCATGCCGAGGGTGTTGGGCAGTTCCACCCACTCCACGGCGTCCACGTATACGGCCAGATACCACTCGTGCAGTCGCTGCGGACGCACGCCGAGCAGCAGCGCGTAGAGCCCGGTGACCATGAGGCGCTGGATGTGGTGCGCGTAGCCGAAGCGCAACGTCTGCGAAAGCGCGTCGCGCAGGCAGGCCATGTCGGTGGCGCCGGTCCAGTACCAGGCCGGCAGGTCTTCGGTCGCGCCGAGCGCGTTGCCATCGGCGTAGTCCGGCATGCGGCTCCAGTAGATGCCGCGCACGTACTCCCGCCAGCCCAGTATCTGGCGCACGAAGCCCTCGACCGCCGCCAGCGGCGCGCGGCCGGCGCGATAGGCCTGCTCCGCGGCCGCCACCGGTTCGCGCGGATCGAGCAGCTTCAGATTGAGGGCAGCCGACAGGTGCGAGTGATAGAGCCACGGCTCGCCGCGCCACATTGCGTCCTGAAAGCGGCCGAAATCGGGCAGCCGCTGCTCGATGAAGCGGCGCATCGCCTCGAGCGCCTGGGCGCGAGTGACCGGCCAGGCGAACTCCTCGAGCGAACCGGGATGGTCCGCGAACCGGGCCGCGACCAGATCGAGCACCTGCCGGGTGATCGCGTCCGGGGCGAAGCCCGTGCGCTCGGGCACCGTCGCGGGACCGTTCGCGCCGAAGCTCTCGCGATTGTCGGCGTCGAAATTCCACTGCCCGCCGACCGGCTGGGCGCCGTCCATGAGCACGCCGTGCCGGGCGCGCAGTTCCCGATAGAAATACTCCAAGCGCAGCGACTTGCGGCCGCGCGCGTGGGCGGCAAAGTCGGCGCTCGAGCAGTAGAAGTGCCGGTCCTCGCGGATATCGAGTGTCACCCCGAGCCCTGCTGCGGTGCGCTGCAGGGCCTCTCGCACCCGGAAATCACCCGGCGACGTCATCACCAGCCGCCGCGGCGACAATTCCGCGACCGCCGCGGCGAGTTCTGCGGCCAGCGAGCCGCGGTTGCCGGGGGAGTCGAGTGCCACGTAGCGCAGCGGCCGGCCGGCGCCGCGCAATTCCTCCGCGAAGTGCCGCATCGCCGCCAGGAACAGCGCGATACGCACCTTGCTCGACCAGACGTGCGTCGACTCCTCGGCCACTTCGGCCATGAACACGACGTCGCGGGCCGGATCGAAGCCGTCGAAGGCGGCGGCGTTCAGGTCGAGCTGATCGCCGAGCACGATCACCAGCGTATCCACGCTCACGGGTCGCGCCCCGCGACTGCCGGCCGGTTGCGGCACGCGTCCGAACAGTATCTGACCTCGTCCCAGACCCGCGCCCAACGCTTGCGCCAGGACATGGGCCGGCCGCAGCGGGCGCAGGGCTTGCTGGGAAGATAGGACTTGTTGCCCCGGTGAGAATCTCGTCGGTTCATGGCGTCGCGCATGGTACGTCCGCACCCGCCGTCGCGGAGCGCTCGGGCGGATTGACCGACCGGCAAGCGGACGTTAGCCTTAACCGCTTGTCCTTGCAGGAAATAATCAGTGGCGACATCAGCACGCGACGATTCCGCCATCCGCCGCTGGCGCGCAGGCATGGCGCGGCTTGGCCCCTACGCCGCGGCGGCGAGCGCAGCCCTCGTCCTCTGGCATGCAGCGCACGATCGACCGTTGCCGGAGAGCGGTGCGCCGGCGCCCCTCATCTATCCCGACTCGCGCCAGGTGGCGGCGACGGGTGACACGGCGGCCAGGCAGGCCACGGTCGCCGCCACCATCCAGGTGGTGGTGGGCCGCAACGACACGCTGGATGCGATCTTTCGACGGATGGCGCTCGACCCCTCCGATCTGGCGGCCATCAGGAACCTCCCGGGCATTCGCCAGAGCATGGACTTCCTCAAGCCGGGCGAGCACATCAGGGTGACTCACGCGGCCGGCACCGTGCGCGAACTGTCGCGCAAGGTGAGCGAAACCGAGACCCTGCAGGTCGTTCGCGGCGACTCGGGTTTCGCCGCCCGCGTGATCAGCCATCCGGTGGAGACCCGGGTGCGTACGGCGAGCGCGGTGATCGACAGTTCGCTGTTCCAGGCTGCGCAGGGAGTGCACGTATCGGACACGGTCGCGCTCGCGCTCGCCAACGTGTTCGCGTGGGACATCGACTTCGCGCTCGACATCCGTGCGGGAGACCGTTTCACGGTGGAGTACGAGCAGGTGTTCCAGGACGGCCGCTACCTGCACGACGGCGCGGTGCTCGCCGCCGAGTTCGTCAACGACGGCCGCGTGTACCGCGCCGTGCGTTACACCGACGCGGACGGGCGGACCGGGTACTACACGCCCGACGGTCGCCCCATGCGCAAGGCCTTCCTGCGCGCGCCGGTCGACTTCACGCGTGTCAGCTCCGGCTTCAATCCGCATCGCCGCCACCCCATTCTCGACGTGGTGCGCGGACACATGGGCACCGACTATGCCGCCCCGGTCGGCACCGCCGTGTACGCCGCGGGCGACGGCAGGGTCGTCTTCGTCGGCCGCAAGGGCGGGTATGGCAATGCGGTATTGCTCGAGCACGGCGGCGGGGTCACCACCCTCTACGGCCACCTGTCGCGTTTCGCGCGCACACTGCACGACGGCGAGCGCGTTCAGCAGGGCGAGGTCATCGGCTACGTCGGCATGACCGGGCTGGCGACCGGCCCTCACCTGCACTACGAGTATCGCGTCAACGGCGTGTACCAGAACCCTCAGACCGTCCATTTGCCGGGAGCCGCACCGCTGCGCGCGCAGGAGTTGACGGGCTTCCGCAACGCGGCGCAACCGCTGCTGGCGGCGCTCGCGCACCCGACCGCTGATGAGGTCGAGGGGGTGGCGCGCGCCGGCGCGGCCGGGATACCGCTCGCCGATCGGGTACCCGCTCCCGAACCCGCCTCGCCCGGACGCGGCCCCGCCGCGCAGCCGCAGCAAGCCGGCGGGTGAGCGCGGCCGCAAGGTTCCCTGGGTGAGTCTGTACCTCGGCCTGATCTCCGGAACCAGCATGGACGCGATCGACGTCGCGCTGGTGGATTTCGACGCCGATCCGCTGCGCGTGCTGGCGACGCGCTCCGCGGCCTTCGATCCGGAATTGAAGCGGCGCGTGGCCACGCTCATCGACGCGCCCGCCACGGTGGCGCTGGACGAGATCGGCCAGGTGGACGTGGCCGTCGGTCGCGCCTTCGCGGCGGCGGCGCTCGGCCTGCTCGCCGAAGCGGGCATCCCGCCGTCCGCCATCGAGGCCATGGGCAGCCACGGGCAGACGCTGCGTCACCGGCCCGATCTGCCGTTGCCGTTTACCTGGCAGATCGGCGATCCGAACGTGCTCGCGGAGGCGACGGGCATCACGGTGGTGGCGGATTTCCGCCGCCGCGACGTGGCGGCGGGCGGCCAGGGGGCGCCCCTGGTGCCCCTGTTCCATGACCAGGTCTTTCGCAGCGCCGCCGAGAATCGAGTCATCCTCAATCTCGGCGGGATCGCCAACGTCACGGTATTGGCGGCCGACCGCCCCGTGTACGGCTTCGACACCGGCCCGGCGAACCGGCTGCTCGACGCCTGGGCAAGCCGTCACCTCGGCACCGAGTTCGACGCCGACGGCGCCTGGGCCGCGAGCGGTCGTTGCGACCCGGCGCTCCTCGCCCGCTGCCTGTCCGATCCCTACTTCGCGTTGCCCCCGCCGAAGAGCACCGGGCGCGAGCTCTTCAACGTGGCCTGGCTCGAGCAGCGGCTCGGCGCGAGCGCCGCAAGGCCGGCGGACGTGCAGGCGACTCTGCTCGAACTCACGGCCGAGAGCGTGGCGCGCGCGATCCGCGGCTGCGCTCCCGGCGCCGCCGTCTATGCCTGCGGGGGCGGCGCCCGCAATTCGGCGCTGCTCGCGGCGATCGCGCGGCGGCTGGCGCCGGCACCCACGCTGACCACCGCGGCGCTCGGCCTCGACCCGGATTTCGTCGAGGCGATCGCCTTCGCGTGGTTCGCACGCCGCACCCTGCGCGGCGAGCCGCTGGCGACCCCGACCGTGACCGGGGGTGCCGGCGCACGCGTGCTGGGAGGCATCTATCGCGGCGCCTGAGTGCGCCGCGGTAACGCAATCTTCACCTTGCGACGGGCACACTTCCCACGATGAACGACGCCGATCTGAAGCGACCCGAGCTGTTCATCAATCGCGAGCTGTCCTTCCTCGAGTTCAATCAGCGCGTCCTCGAGCAGGCCAGGGACGCCGGGATCCCGCTGCTCGAACGAGTGCGCTTCCTGGGAATCTCCTGCACCAACCTCGACGAATTCTTCGAAATCCGCGTCGCCGGCCTGAAGGAGCTGCAGGAGGCCGGAGCCGTGCAGCCCGGACCTGACGGCCTGTCGATCCCGGAACAGCTCGCCGCCATCCGCGCGCGCGCCGGCAGGCTCGTGGACGAGCAGTACCAGTTGCTCAACGACGTGCTCATCCCGGAGCTCGCGCGCAACGGCGTCGTGTTCCTGTCGCCGGAGAACTGGACGAGCACTCAGGCCGAGTGGCTCAAGGCCTACTTCCGCAGCGAGGTCGAGCCGGTGCTCAGCCCGCTGGCGCTCGACCCGGCGCGCCCCTTCCCGAAGATACTCAACAAGAGCCTCAACTTCGCCGTGATCGTCGAGGGCGAGGACGGGTTCGGAAGGCACGCGGGCCTCGCCGTGGTGCAGGCGCCGCGTTCGCTGCCGCGAGTCATCCGGCTTCCGGACGAGCTCGGCAGCCGGCTCTTCGTGTTCCTCGGAACGATCGTCGAGGCCTTCGTCGCCGACCTGTTCTCGGGCATGCGGGTCCGCGGTTGCTACCAGTTCCGGGTCACGCGCAACAGCGACCTGTTCGTCGAGCAGGAGGAGGTCGACGACCTGCTGCGCGCGGTGGAGGGCGAGCTTGCGTCGCGCCGTTACGGCGACGCGGTTCGTCTCGAAGCCGCGCACGACTGCCCGCAGGAGATACTGAGCTATCTGCTCGACCAGTTCGGTCTCGGCGAGGCGGACCTCTACAAGGTGGAAGGCCCCGTCAACCTGAACCGGCTGGCGGGTGTGATCGACCTCGTGGAGCGAACCGATCTCAAGTATCCGCCGTTCGCGCCGAGCACGCCCGAGCGCCTGCGCGCCGGGGGCGACGTGTTCGCGGCCCTGCGCGAGGGCGACGTGCTGCTGCACCACCCGTTCCAGAGCTTCGGTCCCGTGATCGACTTCCTGAGGCAGGCGGCGGCCGACCCCCAGGTGCTCGCCATCAAGCAGACCCTGTACCGCGCCGGCACCGATTCGGCGATCGTGGGCGCGCTGGTCGAGGCGGCGCAGGCGGGCAAGGACGTGACCGTCATCATCGAGCTGCGCGCGCGATTCGACGAAGAGGCCAACATCGAGCTCGCCAACACGCTGCAGGAGGCTGGCGCGCACGTGATGTACGGCGTCGTCGGCTACAAGACCCACGCCAAGCTCGTCATGGTGGTTCGCCGCGAGGAGCGCGGCTTGCGCCGCTATTGCCACCTCGGCACCGGCAATTACCACATCCGCACGGCCAAGCTGTACACGGACTACGGGCTGATGACCGCCGACGAGGCCATCGGGGAGGACGTACACGAGATCTTCCTGCAGCTCACCGGACTCACGCGCGTGCCGCGGTTGCGCAAGCTGCTGCAGGCGCCCTTCGGCCTGCACCAGGCGATGATCGACAAGATCGAGCGCGAGAGTGAGCATGCGCGCGCGGGCCGCCCCGCCCGGATCATCGCCAAGCTCAATGCACTGACCGAGCCGACCGTGATACAGGCCCTCTATCGGGCGTCACGGGCGGGCGTCGACGTCGACCTCATCGTGCGCGGCGTCTGCTGCCTGCGGCCCGGCATCGCCGGCGTGTCGGAGCGCATCCGGGTGCGGTCCATCGTCGGCCGGTTTCTCGAACACTCGCGCGTCTATTGCTTCGAGAACGCGGGCGAGCGGGAGATCTACTGCGCGAGCGCGGACTGGATGGACCGGAACCTGTTCCGGCGCATCGAGGTGGCCTTTCCGGTGGAGTCGCGCGACCTGCAGATGCGGGTGGTCGACGATCTCACGCTGTACCTCACGGACGACACCCAGTCGTGGATGCTGCAACCCGACGGTCGCTACGTGCGCAGCGGCTCCGGCGGCAACGTCTGCGCGCAGATGCGCGAGCTTCGCCTCTACGACGACCGCGTGGCGCTGCTGGAGAACTGAAGGCGAAAGCCGACCGCCTTCAGGTAGGCGCGCTCCTGGTCCAGGTCCTCGAGCGTCAGCGGGTGGTCACGCATCCAGCGCTGCGGCAGCGTCAACTGCAGCGACCGGCCGCGCACCTCGAGCCGGATGTCCGGCAAGGGCTGAGGGCTGCGGCCGCGATGCAGGAGCACGGCCAGCCGGAGCAGCACGATCAACGATTCGGCGTGCCGGTCCCAGGGCGGCATCAGGTCCTCCAGCGCGTCGAAAGCGAGCTGGCGTCGGTGCGCGCCCACGAGGGCTGCGAGCACCTGCTGCTCCTCGCGCGGGAATCCCGGCATGTCGGCGTGCTCGAGGAGATAAGCCCCGTGCCGGTGGTACTTGGAGTGCGCGATGTCGAGTCCGATTTCGTGCAACCGTGCCGCCCAGCGCAGGATGAGCTCGGCGAGCGGATCCTCGAGCCCCCAGGCCGCCTCGGCCTGCGCCAGAAGTGCGACCGCGGTGGCCTCGACGCGCTCGGCCTGCTGCTCGTCGACGTGGTAGCGCTTCTCCATGGCACGCACGCTGCGCACCCGGGCATCCTCGTCGGTGAGCCGGCCGACGAGGTCGTAGAGCAGCCCCTCGCGCATCGCGCCTTCGGCGACCCGCACGCGGTCGATGCCGAGACTCTCGACCAGTTCCAGGAGGATCGCCAGGCCGCTCGCGAACACCGGCGCCCGGTCGGTGTCGACGTCCGGCAGTTCGAGGTCGTCGACGTGCCCGGCGGCGGTCACGCGCTCGGAGAGGCTGCGCAGATTGTCCAGGGTGATTCGCGGCGAGTCCGGGTACAGGCGCCGGACCACCTCGCCGAGGATGCGCACGGTGCCGGAGCTGCCGAATGCCTCCTGCCAACCGAGCTTGCGGTAGGCCTCGAGAACCGGCTCCAGTTCGAGCCGTACCGCGGTGCGCGCACGCTCGAAGCGCTTCGCGGAAATGCGCCCGTCCGGAAAGCAGGTCGTGGTCAGGCCGACGCAGCCGACCGACAGGCTTTCGAGCAGGACGGGCTCGAAACCCTGGCCGATGACGATCTCGGTCGAGCCACCGCCGATGTCGATCACCAGCCGCTTGTCGGTGCTGAACGGGCTGGTGTGGGCGACACCCGAGTAGATGAGCCGCGCCTCCTCCTGGCCCGAGATGATCTCGATCGGGTGGCCGAGCGCCGCACGCGCACGCTCGAGGAACCAGCGCTTTCGCTTGGCTCGCCGCAGCGCGTTGGTGCCGACCACGCGCACGCTGCCCGCGTGCATGGCGCGCAGCCTTTGCCCGAAGCGCTCCAGGCAGCGCAGGGCGCGCTCCATGGCCGCGTCCTCCAGGCGTCCGCTGTCGTCGAGGCCCGCGGCCAGCCGCACCATCTCGCGCAGCCGATCGACGATGAGGAGTTGCCCGTGCGAGTGCCGGGCCACGACCATGTGAAAGCTGTTGGATCCCAGGTCGACGGCGGCGAGCACGTCGGGGACGACGCGGCGTCCGCGACTCATCGGCCCGCCGGCGCCATCGTCAGGCCGAGAAGGACGAACCGCACCCGCAGGTGGTCTTGGCGTTCGGATTGCGGATCACGAACTGGGCGCCCTGCAGGTCTTCCTTGTAGTCGATTTCCGCGCCCATCAGGTATTGCGCGCTCATGGGATCGACGAGCAGCTTGACGCCTCGATTCTCGACGCAGAAATCGCCGTCTTCCAGGTTCTCGTCGAACGTGAACCCGTACTGGAAGCCGGAACAACCGCCCCCGGATACGAACACGCGCAACTTGAGGTTCGGATTGGACTCCTCGCGGATCAACTCGCCGACCTTGTCCGCGGCGGCGTCGGTGAACACGAGGATGGCCGGCGGGGCCGCGGGCGCATCGCTCGGCAGGGCTTCAGTCACGGTACTCATGGGGGGCATGTTACTCCCCGCGCCCCGCGCGATCAAAATCCGGCGCCGCGGCGTCGGATTGCGGATCGGGCCCGGCGGCCGACTCGAGCGCGCTGCCGCGGTGGATCAGCTTGCCGTTGATGCGCGCACCGACCGCCGTCTCGATGACGGCGTAGACCACGTTGCCGAGCACCCGCGCCTTGGCGCCGAGCTCGACGCGGTCGGCTGCCTCGATGTCGCCCTTCACCACGCCGTTCAGCACGATGTTCGGCGCCACCACCGATCCCTCGATGCACCCCTGCTCGCTCACCGACAGCAGCGAATCCGGGCCCGCCTCGCCGGTGACGTTGCCGTTGATGTGGCCGTCCAGGTGCAAGCCTCCGCTGAATTCGACGTCGCCGTTGATGCGCGTGCGGGCGCCGATCAGCGTGTCGATCTTGGCCTTGCTAGTCGGTTTCCGCTTGAACATTGACGCCACCCTTGATCGCCGGATCGCCGCCCGCCTCGGTCTCCAGGGACATGCCCTGCGCCTTCCAGACGAACGCCTGGCGGAAACCGTGGCCGGGATCGCGCGAACTGCGGAGCTGCACGTCGATCCGCGTCGGCTCAAATCCGGGCGGCAGCTGCACCGCTTCGTCGTAGTCCTGGAAGTAGCGGAACGAGTATGCCAGGGCAGCGCGGCGAGTGGGGGAGAGGTCAGCCAGCGCGAAGGTCATGGGCTTTCCCTGTTTCAGCCCTTCCACCGCGACCAGTGCGCTGCCGCTCACCTCTCGGTCCGGCTTGCCCGTCTGCATGAGCACGAACTTCAGGTGGAATTGGCCGGACACCGCCTGCGGCACGATCTGCATTTGTTGCACCTTCACGTGCACCGCGGAGTCGGGCTGCACCAGCCCGCGGTAGAAGGACAGGTCCTGCGTCAGCCTGGCGATCTGGCTCTGCATGTCCCCGAGGCTGCGCTCGACCTGTTTGTAGCCTTCCCGATCGACGCGACGCGCCACTTCGGCCGCCTCGAGCTGGGTGCGCTGGCGCGCGTTCTCGGCCTCCAGCTCCCGAATGCGGGCGCTGGCCGCGAGCGCTCCTCGTACCGAGTCCACCACCCTGAAGCCGGCGTCGTAGCGACCGACCTCGAACGCCGCGTACAGCAGCAGCACCGCGAACAGAGCCGCGCCGGCGAGCATCAGCGCGCGGCGGCGCGGCGCATGGGGGCGCACGACCAGGTTGTTCCAGCGTTCCCTCATCGCCTCCTCGCGCGCTTGCCCGGCTCCCATACGGGTCGCCGAGCGGACGCGCTATCATGCCGCATCCACCGTCCCGGGGAACGAATCTTGCTCTGGTTGAAGTCCTTCCACGTCGTGGCCATGGTCACCTGGTTCGCAGGCGTCTTCTACCTGCCACGCCTGTTCGTGTATCACGCCGACACGTTGGACACCGCCGGGGACGCACGGTTCAAGGTCATGGAGCGCCGGCTGCTCGCGCTGATGACCATAGGGGGAGCGGCGACCGTGGCGCTCGGCGTGGCCATGATCGTCGCCTCACCCGGCTACCTCGCGCTCGGCTGGCTGCGCGTCAAGCTGGTCGCGGTGGCGCTGCTGATCGCCTATCACGCGTATTGCGCGCGAATCACCCGCGAATTCGCCGCCGGCCGCAATCGGCGTTCGGCGCGCTGGTACCGCGTCTTCAACGAAATACCTTCGCTGCTGCTGGTGTTCATCGTGGTGCTCGCGGTGGCGAAGCCCTTTTGAACCACCGCTGCGACACGGCTACCGCCTACGGCCCCCCGATTTGCGGCCACCACTCCGGATACGGCGGCAGACCCTCGGGAAAGATCAGGGGTCCGAGATCGTGCAAGGCACGCACGTACACCCGGCGCTTGAAGTAGACCACCTCGCGCACCGGCGTCCAGTAGTCGGACCACCGCCAGCGGTCGAACTCCGGCTGATCGGTGGCGTCGAAACGCAGCTTCGATTCCGCCGCGCGCAGGCGCAACAGGAACCAGCGCTGCTTCTGGCCGATGCAGCGGTCGCGCACGTACTGGCGCGGCAGGCGATAGCGGAGCCAGCCCTGGGTGGAGCCGAGCACCTCGACGTCGTCCCGCTCCAGGCCGATCTCCTCCTTCAACTCGCGGAACAAGGCGTCCTCGACGCGCTCGCCGCGATTCACGCCGCCCTGCGGGAATTGCCAACCACGGCCGCCGACACGGCCGCCGAGGAAGAGCTCCCCCGCGCCGCGCGTGAGGACGATGCCGACGTTGGCGCGGAATCCGTCCCTGTCGATGTAGTCGCCGTTCGGTTGCATGGTCACCCCGACATTTTTCCACAACCCACGTCGCTTGTGATCGACGTCGCCTGTCCGTAAGGTAATGGGCGCATGAAACCGAGCCGACTACTGCCGGCGCTGGCGCTCTCGGCGGTGGCGTCGGTGATCCTCGCGGTGTCCGTGGGCAGCGCGCCGTTCACCTTCAGCGAGGCCTGGCGGGCCGTGAGCGGCACCGCGGATCCCCTCATCCGCGAGGTCCTGTTCGGCCTGCGCCTGCCGCGCGCGCTGAACGCGTTCTGCACCGGCGGACTGCTCGCGCTCGCGGGGGTCTTGATGCAGGTCCTGCTGCGCAACCCGCTCGCGGATCCTTATGTGCTCGGCATATCGGGCGGCGCGGCGGTCGCGGCGCTCGGCGCCATGCTGCTCGGCCTCGGTGGCTTCGTCATCGATGCGGCGGCGGGGGCCGGTGCGCTGGGCGCCACGCTGCTCGTGTTCGCGCTCGCACACGCGCGCGGCGGCTGGACGCCGCAGCGGCTGCTGCTCACGGGCGTGGTGGTCGCGTCGGGTTGCGCGGCGGCGGTCAGCCTGATGCTCGCGCTCGGCGACGAGAGCCGGCTGCGCGGCATGCTGTTCTGGCTCATGGGCGACCTGTCGTTCGCCCGCTTCTCGCTCTTCCCGGTCGCGGTGCTGCTGTTGTTCGGCATCGCGGCCACCGCCGGCGCGCGCAGCCTCAACGTGCTCGCGCGCGGCGAGATCGAGTCGCAGAGCCTCGGCGTGTCGCTCGCCGGTGCGCGGGTCGCGTTGTTCCTCGCCACGGCCGCGCTGACCGCGACCGCGGTGATGACGGCCGGCGGGATCGGCTTCATCGGGCTCGTCACGCCGCACCTCACGCGCCTCGCCGCCGGCAGCAATCACCGGGTCGTGGTACCGGCGTCGGTGCTGCTCGGCGGCACCTTGCTCACGCTGGCGGACACGCTCGCGCGCGTCGCCGCCGCGCCACGCCAGCTGCCCGTGGGTGCACTCACCGCGCTGATCGGCGTGCCGCTCTTCCTGATGCTGATGCGCCGCGAGCGGCGCGTGACCTTTTAGGAGCCTGCCCGAGTATTCCCCGTGAGCCGAGTGGAATACTCGGGCAGGCTCCTAGCCGGTGCCGATCTGCACCCGGTTGCGACCGAGCGCCTTCGCACGGTAGAGCGCGGCATCGGCGTCGGCGAGCAGGCGGTCCGCCACCGCCTTCAGGTCGGTTTCATTGCGGGTCGGCGACACCGCCGCCACCCCCACGGAGATGGTGAGGCTGCGCTCGACCTGCGCCGTCAGCGTGAACGCGGCCCCCGCCACTGCCGCGCGGATGCGCTCGCCGAGCTTGGCGGCCTCGGCGGCGGTCGCCTCCGGCAACAGGATGGCGAGTTCGTCGCCGCCGAACCGCGCGGCGGTGTCCATGCTGCGGATCTGGCTCTCCACGCGCTGCGCGACCTCCTTGAGCGCATTGTCGCCGGCGAGGTGACCGTAGCCGTCGTTGATGCTCTTGAAGCGGTCGATGTCGATCATCAGGCATGCGATCGAGCCGCCGCACCGCTGCGCGCGCGCGAGCTCCTCCTTCAGGCGCTGCTGCAGGTAGCGGCGGTTGTGCCAGCCGGTCAGGAAGTCGGTGATGCCCGCACGCAGCAGACGCGCCCGATTCACGGCGTTCTCGATGCACACCGCGGCCACCGCGCCGAGATGCGCGAGGAAGTCCGAGCCGTGGTGCCGCGTGAAGCGCGACGGATCGCGGCTGCCGAAGCACAACGCACCGGTGGCGCGATCCTTGCGCGGCAGCGGCACGAGCGCCGCGCTGCGCAAATTGGCAGCGCCCGGGAAGACGAGGTGGTGATCCGCGCCCACGTAGGGGCCGAGCCAGGGCTTGTGCAGGGACGCGAGCTGCGGCGCGAGTCCGACCAGCGAATCGACGAAGAACACCTGTTTGAATTCGTCGGGCCGTTCGCCGCCGGCGACCAGCAGGTGACGGATCTCGTGCTGCGGGTCGAGCAACACCACGCTGACGGCGTCGAGCCCGTAGGAATCCTTCAGGCCCTCGACCATGGCGCGCAGCAACTGCGAGAGGCTGTCCGCCTGCAGCAGCGACAATTCGCGCGCCTGGGTGCGCTTGAGAATGGCCTCGTTGTAGGCGGCTTCGGCGGTCAGTTCCTTGAGGCGCGCGCGCAGTTCGTCGAGCTCGCGCCCGGCATCCTCCGGCCCCGGCTTCTCGCGGCTCGCGGTCATCGGGCGCGGGCCGCCGCGCGTACGTCGAAGTAGGCGCGACCGCCGCTCATGAGCACGGCGAAGGCGGCCGGGTCCCGACCCGTCACGGCCTGCACGAGTCGCGCCACCGCCGCCTGCAGCGCCCGCAGGGACTCCTCGCCGTATTCGTTGAGACTCTGGATCTCGTAGTAGAGCTCCGGACTCTCGGAGGCGACCCGCGCGGCAACCTCCATCTGTGCGTCGAAAGTCGTGCTCGAGAGGCGTGCGAGCCGCGGCGCGGCCTCGCCGCTCTCCGCCAGGGCCGTGAAGAAGGCGATGTTGAGCGCGTGCGACAACCCGAGCACGTAGGCGATCAGCCGGTCGTGCTCGTCGAGACCCATGACCACACGCTCCGCCATGGTCGGGGCGAACAGCGCCTGGGCTTCGTCGAGCGCCCCGGCGTGGCCCAGATCGATGAATATGACGTGCCGCCCCGAAAGAAGCTCGGTGTCGGGCCCGAACATCGGGTGCAGCGAGGTCACGCGGCAGCCCGCCTGCGCGAGTGCGGCGAGGCCGCCGCGCAGCGGGGTCTTGAGCGAACCCAGGTCGAACACCAGTCCGGGCGGGCGGCGCTGTGCGAGATCCTCGAGCAGCTGCGCGGTGATGCGCAGCGGAGTGGCGAGCACGATGAGGTCCTGGTCGAGCGCGGTCTGCCGCCAATCCGCAAAGTGCGCGAATCCGGGCAGCGCGCCGGCCGGATCCGCGACCGCCACCTCGAAGCCTTGCGAGGCCAGGAACTCGGCGAACCAGCCGCCCATCTTGCCGCGGCCGCCGATGATCAGCGCCCGCTTGCCGCTGCCGTGCGCCTGCGCGGCGACCCGCGCCTGCTCCTGGGTGGTCAGCGAGGACTCGATCAACCGCCGCAGCAGCGCTTCGGCGAGGTCCGGCGCGACGCCGAGCTCCTCGGCCGTGCGCCGTCCCCGCAGGATGACCTCGCGCTCGCGGGCGAAGTCGCGTGTTGCGCGTCCGGTGGCCCGCTTCACCGCGGCGACTTGGCCGGAGAGCGCCTGGCGGCGCGCCACCAGGCGGAGCAGCTCGGCGTCGGTTTCCGTGATGGCCGCGCGAAGATCGTCGAGATTCATGGGCGCCTTGGAGGAATGCGGTCGCAGACCCATCCTTTTACTCAACCGCGCACCGCTACCGCAAGCCGGATGGCTCGCGATACCATGGCACGCATGAGCGCAACGAGAAAAGTCCATTTTACCGAGCTGCTGCCGGATCCGCTGCCCGCAAATCCGTTCGCCGTCCTCGATGCATGGCTCGAGCGCGCCGTCGACGACGCCGTGCGTCCCAATCCCAACGCCATGGTATTGGCTACCGTGGACGCCCAGGGGCAGCCGTCGGCGCGCGTGGTGCTGTGCAAGGGCATCGACGCAGCCGCCGGGGCCGTGTTCTTCTACACCAACTACGACTCCCGCAAGGGGCGGGAACTGGCGGCCAATCCGCGCGTCGCCGCCGTGTTCCACTGGGACTACCTGCACCGCCAGGTGCGCATCGAGGGTCGTGTGGAGAGGCTCAGCGACGCCGAGAACGACGTCTATTTCCGGACGCGTCCCTGGCAGAGCCGACTCGGCGCCTGGGCGAGCCGCCAGAGCCAGCCGCTCGAGTCGCGCGAGCGCCTGGGGCAGGAAGTGGCGGCCGCGGCAAGGCGCTTCGGCATTCCGTACGCCGGACCCGGCGCGCCGGAACCGGAAGACGTCGAGGCCGACGTTCCGAGGCCACCGCACTGGGGCGGATTCCGGCTGCACGCCGATGCCATCGAACTGTGGGTGGAGGGCGAGTTTCGCGTGCACGACCGCGCACGGTTCTCCCGGCCGTCGCTCGCCGGCGCACCGTGGCCGGCGGTCCGGCTGCAGCCGTGACCCTGCAGGGGGCCGCCGCGTGGTGAGCTTCCTCGACGGGCACGTGACCACCTGCCCGCACTGCTGGGAGAGCATCGAGCTCACCGTGGACACGTCGGTCGCCGAACAGTCGTACATCGAGGACTGTCCCGTGTGCTGCCGTCCGATGCTGGTGTCGGTGCGCGCCAGCGGCGGCGAGGTCGACGAATTGCGCGTCGAATCGGCCGCTTGACCGACACGTCCTCCGCGGCAGCCGCCACGCGCCCCGCTGCGGTATCCGACGGCCCCGCCGACCCGCACGCGCAGCCGTTGCTCGAGTGTCGGCGCCTGGACGTCGGCATCGCGCAGCGAACGCTGGTGCGCAGCCTGGATCTGCGCGTCTCGGCGGGGGAGGTGGTCGCGATCCTCGGGCCCAACGGCTGCGGCAAGAGCCTTTCCTTGCACACCTTCGCGGGACTGCGCCACCCGCTCGCCGGCGAGGTCCTGGTGCAGGGTCGCGAACTCTCCCAGTGGAGCCGTCGGGCGCTCGCGCGCGTGCTGGCGCTGCTGCCGCAGAACGTCGAGGACCCGTTCCCGGCCACGGTGCTGGAAACGGTGATGCTGGGCCGGCATCCGCACATTCCCAGCTGGCAGTGGGAATCGCCCGCGGATCTCGCAATCGCCGCGCAGGCACTCGCGGCCGTCGGGCTGTCGGATCACGCGGATCGCGACGTATTCACGCTCTCGGGCGGCGAACGGCGGCGGGCGGCGCTCGCGGCGGTGCTGGCGCAGGCGCCGCGCGTCTTCCTGTTGGACGAACCCACCAATCAGCTGGACCCGAATCATCAACTCGAGGCGCTCGAGCTGCTGCGCGCCCGCGCGGACGCGGGCGCCGCGGTCCTGGTGACGCTGCACGATCCGAATCTCGCCGCGCGTTTCGCGGATCGCACGCTTCTGGTGGGATTCGAGGGTGGCTGGCTCTATGGCGCGAGCAAGGAGGTCTTGAGCGCGCGCAATCTGTCGGCGCTGTACGGCACGCGCTTCGAGGACGTGCCGTGGAACGGACGCCGCATCTTCTTCCAGGCCTGAAGGTCCGGCCCGGCCGGACGCACCTCAGGAAAGCGCCGTCAGCACCGCCTCGTGAAGGCGACCGTTGGTCGCCAGAACCGAGCGCGTCGCGAGCGTCACGGGCGAGCCGGCAAGATCGGTGAATCGTCCGCCCGCCTCCTCCACCAGCGCCGCGCACGCCGCGATGTCGAGCACGTTGATGTCGGTCTCGATGACCACGTCGATCATTCCCGCGGCGAGCAGATGGTACTGCAGGAAATCGCCGTAGCCTCGGCTTCGATAGACACGCGCCACCAGGGCGCCGTAGCGCGTCCACTGGGGCCCGCTGGCGAGACTCGTGAGATTGCCGCTCGACAGCACCGCCGACTCGAGCGTGTCGACACGGCTCACCGCCAGCCGCGCGCCATCGAGATAGGCGCCCCGGCCGCGCTCGGCGTGCGCAAGTTCGCCGTAAGTGGGTGCGCTCGACACGCCGAGCACCACTTCGCCGCGCCGCATCAGCGCGATCTGCGTGGAGAACATGTCGTAGCCGCGCACGTACGCCTTGGTGCCGTCGATCGGGTCGACCAACCAGACACTCTCGGAATGGAGACGGCTGGCCCCGGTCTCCTCGCCGAAAAAGCCGTGCTCGGGAAAGCGCGCTTCCAGGATCTCGCGGATCGCCGCCTCGCAGCGCTCGTCGGCCTCGGAGACGGGTGAACCGTCCGGCTTGATCCGCACCGCGGGTCCGCGCCGGTAGAGGGCACGTGCGATCTTCGCCGCCGCGGCCGCCGCATCGAGGGCCGCCGCCATTTCCGCCGATGTCTGCATGCACGTCCTCCCTGCGCTCACACCATAGCAAAGCTTGTGCTACCGTCGCAGCCCGACGAGAGGATCCGAGCGATGGGCAACCGGCTGACCAAGATCTACACGCGCACGGGCGACGAAGGCGAGACGGGCCTCGGCGACGGCACGCGCGTGCCGAAGGAAAATCTGCGCGTGGAGGCCTACGGCACCCTCGACGAGGCCAACAGCGCGATCGGCGTGGTGCTCGCCGCGCCGGACGTTCCCGACGCCGTGCGGCGCTGTCTGACGTCGGTGCAGCACGATTTGTTCGATCTCGGCGGCGAGTTGTGCATCCCGGGGCACCGCATGCTGACGGCGGCGCACGTGGAGCGGCTGGAGAGCGAGCTCGACGCGTTCAACGCGGATCTTCCGCCGCTAAAGGAATTCATACTTCCAGGCGGCGGGCCGGCGGCGGCCGCCTGCCACCTGGCGCGGGCCATTAGCCGTCGCGCCGAGCGGCGTTGCTGGGCCCTGGCGCGCGTCGAGGAAGTGGCTCCGGAGGCTCTTCGCTACCTGAACCGGTTGTCCGACCTGCTGTTCGTAGTGGCCCGCGTACTCGCGCGCCACGCGCAGGGCGGCGACGTCATCTGGCGACGCATTCGCGACTGACACGGCGGGCGACGCTCAGGCGACGCTGGCGACGCCGGCGGCGCGCAGTCGGTCCGAGTGCAGCCAGTCGGCGTGCCAGCGCTCGAGTTCCGCCACCGCCTGCGGCCGGCAGAAGAGATACCCCTGGGCCTGGTTCGCGCCCCGCATGCGCAGGTAGTGCCACTGCGCATCGGTCTCGACACCTTCAGCGACGGTGGCGAGACCGAGGCTGCGCGCCATCGCAATGATGGCGTCGACAAGCGGCGCGTTGCCGGCGCTCTTGGCGCCGATGTCGCGTACGAAGCTGCGGTCTATCTTCAGCGTGTCCACCGGGAAGTGCCGCAGGTAGGACATGGAGCAGTAGCCGGTGCCGAAGTCGTCGAGGGCGGTGGCGACGCCGAGGTCCTTCAGCGCCTTGAGCGCCTTGCTCACCGCACTCGAATACTCGATCAGCGTGCCTTCCGTGAATTCCAGTTCCAGCGCCTGCGCGCCGATGTCCGCGTGCGCGAGGGCACGGGTCACCCGCGAAATCAGCGTTCCGTCGCGAAACTGCACGCCGGAGACGTTCACGGCGACCCGCCAGTCGGGGCCGCCGTCCTCGCGCCAGCGGCGCGCCTGGGAACACGCCTCCCTGAGCACCCAATCGCCGATGTCGACGATGAGGCCCGTCTGTTCGGCGAGCGGTATGAAGTCGTCGGGCGGCACCCAGCCGCGCTGCGGATGGCGCCAGCGCAACAGCGCCTCGACACCCTCCACGACCAGGTCGGTGAGACGCAATCGCGGCTGGTAGTGCAGCGCGAACTCGCCGCGGTCGAGCGCCTTGCAAAGATCGGCCTCCAGCGACAAGTGGCGGGCCGCGCGCGTGCTGATCGAGCGCTTGAACGGCTCGAGTCCGCCGCGTCCGGCCCGCTTGGCGTGATGCATGGCCGCGTCGGCGTTCTTGAGCAACGCCTCGGCATTGCCGGCGTCGCCCGGGAAGAGACTGATGCCGATGGTCGCGGACAACGGAATTTCCTGGCCGGCGACGGCGCAGGGCTCGGCGAGTGCGGCTTGCATGCGCCGCGCCACGGCGAGTGCGTCCTCCGTCGACTCGATGCCAGGAAGCGCAACGGCGAACTCGTCGCCGCCGGGACGCGCGACGCAATCCGACAGGTCGCGGTGCGCGTCTTCCTCGCCGGCCGCGCGATGCCCTTCGCGCAGGCAGCGCTGCAGTCGGGCAGCGACCTCCTTCAGCACGCCGTCGCCCACCGACGGCCCCTGGGTGTCGTTGATGCGCGAGAAATTGTCGACGTCGATCATCATCACGGCGATGCCGCGCTGGCGCGGCAGCGCCCACAGCACCTGCTGCTCGAGGATCTGCAGTAGACGCTGCCGGTTCGGCAGCGAGGTGAGCGGATCGTAGAAGGCGAGGTAGCGGACGCGCGCCTCGGATTCGCGCAGGCGGTCCTGGGTCTGCTTGGCGCGCACCAGGAACTTGACCCGCTGCGCGAGCAGCATGGGGTTGATGCCCTTGGTCGAGAAATCGGTGGCGCCGGCGTTGTAGGCGCGGTTGACCGACTCGATGTCGTCGAGGCTGGTCTGCATCAGGATCGGCACGTGCCAGCAGTCCGGCTGCTCGCGCAGCGCGGCGCAGACGTCGAAGCCGCTCATGCCGGGCATCACCACGTCGACGATGACGCAGTCGGCGGGATCGGCGTGGAATTGGGCCAGCGCGCTCGCGCCGTCGGCGGCGGTCTGCACGCGGAACCCGGCGAGTTCCAGTGCCGTGCCGAGCAACAGACGCGCGCCAGGATCGTCGTCGACGATCAAAACCGTCGCCGGCGCGTTCGACCTATCTTCCATCGGCTGCCTCGGAACCATCGCATCGAACCGCCTTGCCACCGGGTCGTTCGTGACTCGCGCCACGCGAATGTGCGGCCAGGCTCATCGGATTTGCCGCCGGCCTGCCAGGCAGCGCCGACGTGATCCCCATCCTGAAGGCAGCATCGGCAGGACCGCTGATTTCTGTTGCCCCGCAGTGGGAGTTGCGTCACGCCGGCGACGATCCGCCGTGGCGCGCCCGCCTTATGTAAGACGCGGGAGCGCGTTATGTCAGCGACGGCGCCAGCGGAGGCTCGGGCGGGCAGCGTGCGGCGATCAGTCGGCGCGCCAGCGGCCAGTCGAACGCGGGCCCCGGATCGGTCTTGCGGCCGGGCGCTATGTCGCTGTGACCGACGATCCGCTGCGGCGAGAGCGACGGATAGGCCGCGCACAGCGCCGCCACCACGCCTGCGAGCGCCGCATACTGCGCCGGCTCGTAGGGCAGCTCGTCCGTGCCCTCGAGCTCGATTCCGACCGAGAAATCGTTGCAGGCCTCGCGGCCGCACCACACGGACTTGCCGGCGTGCCAGGCACGATCGGCGAAGCTGACGTACTGCGTGACGGAACCATCGCGGGGTATGCAGACGTGCGCCGAGACGCGCAAGCCGGCGATCTCGGCGAAGTACGGGTGCGCGTCCGGCGGCAGCGCATTGGTGAACAGCCGTTCGATCCAGCCGCCACCGAATCGTCCGGGCGGAAGGCTGATGCCGTGGACCACGATCAGTTCGGGGGCCGCTCCCGCGGGCCGTGGGTCGCAGTTCGGCGAAGGCACGCGTGACACCCCGACGAGCCAGCCGTCGGCCGGGTCGATCCGTAATGCGGTCGGCCGCGTAGTCAAGCGAAGGCCTCGATTGTGCGAGAATTTCGGGATTATGCACCAACCTGCCACGGCGCCCGCCTCCGACCTGGCCGCACGCGATCTGCGCGTGATCTGGCACCCCTGCACCCAGATGAAGGACCACGAGGACCTGCCGCCCGTGGCGCTTCGTGCCGGGCGCGGGGTCTGGCTCGAGGATGTCTCCGGCCGCCGCTACCTCGACGCCGTCAGCTCCTGGTGGGTGAATCTGTTCGGCCACGCCAACCCGCGCATCAACGAAGCGGTATCGGCGCAACTGGAGCGGCTGGAGCACGTCATTTTCGCGGGCTTCACGCACGAGCCGGCCGTACGGCTCGGCGAACGCCTCGTGGCGCTGGCTCCGCCCGGCCTCACCCGCTGCTTCTTCGCCGACAACGGCTCCGCTGCCGTGGAGGTCGCTCTCAAGATGAGCTTCCACTACTGGCGCAACGCCGGCCGGCCGGAGAAGACCCGCTTCGTGACTTTGTCCGGCAGCTATCACGGCGAGACCCTCGGTGCCCTGGCCGTGGGCAACGTCGACCTGTACAAGGCGCTGTATCGGCCGCTGCTCATGGACGTGATCACCGTGCCCTCGCCGGACGCCTATCTGCGCGAACCCGGCGAGTCGTGGCAGGAGTGCGCGGCGCGCGCCGGAGCGCATCTCGAGAGGGTACTCGCGGAACGCGGCGACGAGATCGCGGCGGTCATCCTCGAACCGCTGGTGCAGTGCGCGGCCGGCATGCGGATGCACCACCCGAGCTATCTCGCGCAGGTCCGCGCCGCCTGTACCCGCCACGGCGTGCACCTCATCGCCGACGAGATCGCGGTGGGCTTCGGGCGGACCGGCACCATGTTCGCCTGCGAACAGGCCGGCATCTCTCCGGACCTGATGTGCGTGTCGAAGGGGCTGACCGGCGGCTACCTGCCACTGTCGGCGGTCCTCGCCGGCGAACGGATCTACGCGGCGTTCTACGACGACTACGTGAAGCTCAATGCGTTCCTGCACTCGCACAGCTACACCGGCAATCCGCTCGCCTGCGCCGCCGCCAACGCGACGCTCGACATCTTCGAAAGCGAACGGATCCTGGAGCGCAACCGGGAGACCGCGCAATACCTTGGCCGGCGCGCGCGAGCGCTGGAGTCGCTGGCGCACGTCGCCGAGGTGCGCCAAACCGGCATGATCGTGGCCGCGGAAGTGGTGCGCGACCGCAGCACTCGCGAGCCGTTTCCGTGGACCGAGCGGCGCGGTCGGCGGATCCATCGGCACGCGCTCGAGCACGGCGTGCTGCTGCGTCCGATCGGTGACGTGGTCTACTTCATGCCGCCGTACGTGATCGACCGCGCGCAGATCGACCTCATGGTCGACGTCGCCGCGGCGGGCATTGAGCGCGCGACGTGCGATTGACCCGGGTGTTCCTGGAGTCGCCGCTCGCGGCGGGTGCCGTGCTGACGCTGCCGGACGAGGCGGGCATGCACGTGGCGCGGGTGCTGCGCGCCCGCCCCGGCGATGCGCTCACGTTGTTCAACGGCGACGGCCGCGAATTCGCCGCCATCGTCGCCGGCGTGCGCGGCACGAGAGTCACCGTGGAACTCGGGGAAGTCCGCGCGATCGACCGGGAATCGCCGCTCGGCTTGACGCTGGTGCAGAGCGTTCCGCGCGGCGACCGCATGGATTTCGTGGTGCAGAAGGCGACGGAACTCGGCGCGACGCGCATCGCCCCGGTGATCAGTGCACGCAGTGTGGTGCGCATCGATCCGGCGCAGGCGGAGGCGAAGGCCCGGCACTGGCGCGCGGTGGCGGTGGCGGCCTGCGAACAGTGCGGTCGCAACCGGCTGCCGGAGGTGGACACGCCGCGTGCCCTGGGCGACTACCTCGGCGCGGAGGCGCCAGCCGAATTGCGCCTCGTCCTCGAGCCCGGCGCGCACGCCGGCGAGCCCGGGTCGTGGCCGGAACCGCCGGCGAACGTCGAGGTCGCGATCGGCCCGGAAGGCGGCTTCACCGACGACGAACTGGAGGCATTCCGCTACGCCGGCTTCGAGGCGCTGACCCTGGGGCCGCGGGTCCTGCGCACCGAAACCGCGGCACTCGCGGCGATCACCTGGCTGCAGGCCCGTTTCGGCGATTTTCGGGTCCCACGGCCGGATCTGCGCGGGGACTGAGGCTGCCGTCAGGGCATCACCGAGGTTTCCTCGGCGATCATCTCCTCCAGACGCTCGAGGTCCGGGATGAGCGGCGTCTCGTTGATCATGCGCACCTGGCACAGCACGGGCACGCGCTCGGCGAAACTTCGCGACGGATCAGGCCGCAGCACCTCAGCATTGACGCGCACGAGCTGCGGGAACCCCTGCGTGAGCACGCCGAAATAGCCGGTGGAGAGCTTGCCGGCGCTCGCATTGAACACGACGATGCGCGTGCGGCTGCCGACCGTCGGCAAGGGCTGGCCGATCGCGCCCTCGAAGGACACCACGGGCACGCCGTGCGAATTCCAGCTCACCACCCCGAGATACCACGGCGGCGCGTTCGCCATCTCGGTGGGCGCCTGGTGGCCGATGACCTCGGCCACGCACGCGCGCGGCACGATCAGGCGCTCGCCGGCGAGCGGCACGAGCAGGCTGTAAAGTTCGTCGCGCAGCTCAGACATGCGGAGCGGCCCGCGCGGCGTCAGCACGGCGGTTGATCAGCGGCTCGATGGCGTCGAGCAGCTGGTGCTCCTGGTAAGGCTTGCCCAGATAGTCGTCCACGCCGAGTTCGATCGCGCGGGCCCGGTGCTTCTCGCTCACCCGCGAGGTGATCATCACGATGGGGATGTCCTTCAGCCGGGGATCGTTGCGCACGTGCGCCGCGAGTTCGTAGCCGTCCATGCGCGGCATCTCGATGTCCAGAAGGATGATGTCCGGCCGCTGCTCCTGCAGCAGGGACACCGCGTCCATCCCGTCCTTCGCCGTCAGGACGCGCAGGCCGTTGCGCTCGAGCAGCCGCTGGGTCACGCGCCGCACCGTGATCGAGTCGTCGACCACCAGCGCCACGTGGCGCCGGTCGCGCGAGTCGTGCACGTTGTCGCTCGGACGCGCCCTCCACTCCGACCTGACCAGCGACCCCATGTCGAGAATGACGACGATGCGACCGTCGCCGAGGATGGTCGCTCCCGCGATGCCGCGGATTCCGGATATCTGCGGACCGAGCGACTTGACGACGATCTCGCGACTGCCGACCAGTTCGTCGGCCACCAGTGCCGTGGAGTGCTCGCCGGCGCGGATCAGCACCACCGACATCGAGACGTCGGAGTCCGGCATGCGCGTCGGCCCCAGTCCGACGAACGAACCGAGGTGCTGGAAGCGGTAACGCTGACCGCCGTACTCGAACGGCGGCGCGTCCTTGGCGAGCTGGCGTACGACGATGTTGCGCGGAAGCCGGACCACGCCCTCGACCGTCGCCAGCGGCAAGGCGTACACCTCCTCGCCGGTGCGCACGATGAGCGCCTGGCTGATGGCGAGAGTGAACGGCAGGCGAATCGTGAATCGCGAACCGTGTCCCGGAGTCGATTCGATGAACAGCCCGCCGCCGAGCTTCTTCACCTCGGTGGCGACCACGTCCATGCCAACCCCGCGCCCGGCCGCCTGCGTCAGCTGTCCTGCCGTGCTGAAGCCGGGCTCGAGGATGAGTTGCATGGCCTCTTCGTCGGTCAGCCGGGCCTGCGCGTCGATGAGGCCGAGCGCCACCGCCTTGTCGCGGATCAGGCGCACGTCGATGCCGCCGCCGTCGTCGGTGACGACGATCACGATCTCCGCTCCGTCGCGCTCCAGGCTGACGGTGATGCGCCCTACGGCCGGCTTGCCGGCGGACGCGCGTCGCTGCGGCGCTTCGATGCCGTGCACCACGGCGTTGCGGAGCATGTGTTCGAGGGGCGGCACCATCCGCTCGAGCATCTGCCGGTCGAGTTCGGCCGCCGCGCCGACCACGTGCAGCTCCGCGCGCTTGCCGGTGTCGTTCGCTGCCTGGCGGACCAGGCGCGACAGCCGCTGCACGTGCCGCTGAAAGGGCACCATGCGCGTGCGCATCAGGCTGTTCTGCAGCTCGGTGATCACCCGCGCCTGCTGCGTGAGAAGGTTCTGCGCTTCGCGCGTCAGAGTCTCCAGCAATGCCTGGATGCTGGCCACGTCGCCCGAGGTCTCGGCGAGCGCACGCGAGAACTGTTGCAGGGACGAGTAGCGGTCGAGCTCCAGGGGATCGAAGTCGCCGCGATGCGGAGCCTCGTCCTGATGCCGGTTGAGAACCTGGGACTCGGTCTCGATTTCCAGGCGCCGCAGCTGGTCCTTGAGGCGCGTCACCGTGCGCGCCAGCTCGGCGAGATTGAAATCGATGGAATTGACCTGCTGATCGAGCCGCGCCCGGAATATGCTGACCTCGCCGGCATTGTTCAGCATGGTGTCGAGCAGGTCGGCGTCGACTCGCGCCATTTCCACGCGTTCGGCGGGCGCGCTCTCGCGTCCCGGCAGCGGCAGGGCGCTGCTCACGTCCAGAGTCGGTGCGGAGTCTTCGGACACCCCTTCCGACGCCTCGACTTGCGGCGCCACGGCGTCCAGCGTGGGCGCGGCGTCCTCGGCCGCAGCCTCCGCAAGGCTCGCCACGGCAGCCGCCGGTGAAGCGGGCGCCGGTGAAGCGGGCGCCGGGGTCGCCACGGCAGCCGCTGGGGGAGCGGGCGCGAGGGCGGCTTCTCCCAGGGTGAGCGCGCGGATTCGCGCCAGCAGCGCGGCGACAGGCGCCGGCATCCGGCCGGCGCTCACCTGGTCGCGCATGCGCGCCAATTCGTCGAGGCTGGTCTGCAGCACGCTGAAGACCTGTTCGTCGGCCGGCATCAGCCCGCCGTCGATTCGGATCACCAGGCTCTCCAGCTCGTGACTGAGATTGCCCATGGCCGTGATGCCCGCCATGCGCGCCCCGCCCTTCAGGGTGTGCAGCTGGCGCTGCAGCTCGGCGACCCGGTCGCGGTCGCGACGATCGTGGTTCCACGCCGACAGTGACGCTTCCGCGGCCTCCAGGATCTCGGTGGCCTCCTCGCTGAAGATCGCCGCGATTTCCTGGTCGAATTCCTCAACGGCCGCAGCCTCCTCGGTGACCGGAGCCTGCGCGACGTCGGGAGCCTCTTCGCCGACCGGGGGTTCCTCGTCGACCCGGGCCTGCGGGACGAACACCGCGTCCTCGGCGGCAGGCGCCGCGAACGCCGCCGGGACGTGTTCCTCGGGAGCGGCGGCGGCAAGCGCCGCCGGCGTCGCGAGCACGGCGGATGCGCTGGTGTCGATGGCGGCGTGGGCGAGTTCCGCGTCGAGTTCGCGCTCCAGGCGGACGATCCGCTCCAGCAATCGCGGCTGATCCGAGAAGAATGCGGTGGACTCGTTGATGTGCGCGACCACGTTGTCGATCGCCTGCACGGATTCGCCGAGCACGGCGAGACCTTCGTCGGACAGGCCGCGGCCGCTGTCGAAGACCTTTCGCATGTAGTGATTGAGCGGCTCGGCGACGCGGATGCCGTGCCGCGCGTCGGCCATCTTGGAGCTTCCGCTCAAGGTGTGGATCGCGCGATACACGCCTTCCGGCAGATCGTGGGGGGCCGGCTGGCCGGAACGCTTGCGCAGGTAATCCCGTATCTCCGCGAGGTGATTCGCGGTCTCCTTGCTGTAGATATCGTGCAGCGCCGGGTCCATGACCGGCGCGGCAGCCGAGGCGGGAGCCGGCGCCGCGGGGACCGCACCGGGTGCGGCGCGTGCGGCGGTGACGGAGCTCTCCGCAGCGGCGAGGTCCTCGGGCGCGAGCGTCGGCGGGCTCTCCTCCTCCAGACGGCCTTCCGCATAGGCGAAGGCGCGCCGGATGAGCGGTTCGGCCGCAGCCACGGGCGCCCGCCCCGATTCGAGCTGCTCGACCAGTTGCGGCAGCAGCGCAACGGCCTGGCGCAGCAGCGCCATCATCCCCGGGGTGCGCGACCGGGTCTTGTCGATGATGCGATTGAGGAGGTTCTCGATCGACCACGCGAACTCGCCGATGGACCTCGCCCCCACCATGCGACCGCTGCCCTTGAGCGTGTGGAAGCTGCGGCGGATCACCGCCAGCGAATCCAGATCCAGCGGGTTCTGGTCCCACGCGGGGAAGCTCTTGTCGATGGAGGCGATCTCCTCGCGGGCCTCCTCGATGAACAGCTCCAGGAACTGCGGATCCACGGCTTCGGCCGCCGGCGGGGGCACCACCACGGTCGACATCGCCGCCGGCGCGGGCTCGATCGCGAGGGTGGCCTGGGGATCGATCTTGACCGTCTGAGCGAGGTCCGCGGCCGACGGCTCCAGCGCCGGTACCCGCGACAGCGCATCCTCGGTGAGCGCCTTGATGCACCCTTCCGCATTGTCCAGCATGTACCAGGGATCGTTGCGTCCGTTCTGCAACGTCTCCATGTAGTACTCGATGCTGACGATGGCGTCGGCGATGCGCTCGAGACGCGCCGAGTCCGGCGGCGGTGCGCCGGGCTCGACGAGCTTGCGTACCTGCGCGCCGATCCCTTCCATGATCTCCACGGCGCGCATCTTGCCGAGCATCAGCAGGCCGGCCGTGATTCCGCGCAGCAGCTGCGGCACGGTGTCGAGCCCCTGCGGCGCCGAGTCGCCGGGCTTCTGTACCACGACCGACACGGCTTCCTTGATGCGCGCGAGATTGACGATGCACTCGCGCAGCACCGCCTCGCTCACCTGGCGGAATTCGACGTCCTGCTCCGTGGCGCCGCGATCGCCTGCGGCGCCCTCCACTGGCAGGATCAGCCGCACGAGCTGGTCGTCGAGGCTGTCCTCGACGGACAGCAGCACGCCGGCCATCTTGACGAGCGCGGCTTCGGAGGGCGTGTTGCCGTCGCCGAGCACCGCGGCCAGGTCGGCCACCTCCTGCTGCACGCGCTGTCGCAGCTCACCGAGACCGAGAACCCCGAGCGTATCGCTGATCTTCTTCAGCAGTTCGAGCTGCGGCAGCAATTCATCGCCGCGTCCACCACCCCGGCGCACGAAGATGTCGAGGACGTCCTTGACCTTCGAGAGGTCTTCCTTGATGGCGGCGGCGACCGTGCGCATGAGCTTCACGCTCGGCGCCGACAGGTTCTCGCGCTCCTGCTCGACGGTGTCGTCCGCGGGCAGCAATTCCGACAGCTTGAAGGACGCGCGCACCGCGCCGACGCGGCCGCCGCTGACCGAGGCGCGGGCCACGTAATAGAGGAGATTGTTCAGCAGGTCGAGCGGCGGATCCTCTCCGTAGCGTGCTTCGCCGAGCTGGTAGAGCCGCTTGAGCTGGCGGTCGGCCTGTCCGAGAAGCCGCTTCAGGGTGGCGCTCGCCTCGAGGCCGTTGGCGCGCAACGCCTCCAGCACGGCGCCCGCGACCCACCAGAGCTGGAACACCGGCTGGGTGGTGGCGACCTGTTCGAGCTTCTCGGCCACCTTGGCCATGATCTCGAGGTGTTGCAGCGGACGCTCGCCGCGGAGGTAGCCGAGAAGTCCGATCTGGAAGCGCGGACGCAGGCGCCGCGCCCACTGGACCACCGAGATCGCCGGCTCGCCTCGGGGCTGCGGCTGGGGCTGCGCCGGTTGGTCCGAGCGCAAATTGAGCAGCAAGAGCGTGCCTTCCGACAACAACGGACTGCCGCGAACCGCGCGCAGATCGTTGAGCAACGGCAACAGCACCAGCGCGAGATCGCGGCCGCCCGACAGCACGCGTTCCAGGTAGGTCGGCAGCTGGACCATCGCCCGCATCAGCGCGTCGAGACCCTCGATGCGCCGCTTCTGGTCGTGCCCGGAGGCGAGCAGGTACAGGGTGACGTGCTCCATCTCCTCGGCGAGCAGGGCGGCGCCGTAGACCTCCACCATGCGCAGCACGCCGTGCGCGAGGTGCAGTTCGGTGGCGCACTTCTCCAGCAGCGCCGACTGGTCCGGATGCTCGGCATATGCCTCGAGCGCGGCGCGAGCCTCGTTGAGGGTCGCCGCGAGCTCCTTGGCGACCACGTGCAGAGTCTGGGAACTGATGTCCGTCATGTCGTTGATCTTGGGCGGGCGCCCTCAGGCGCCGATACCGCTCGCCTTGCGCATCTGGCCCGTCGCACCGGTGTCTGGAGCCTCGGCCAGGGCCTTGAGGCGCGTCGAGGTGGCGCCGACGGTCGTGGTCGTGCCGCCGCCGTAGTCCGGCAGCCTGAAGCCGGCGACCGACTTGCGCAGCTGGGCCGACAGGGCGGCGAGTTTCGCGACCGACGCCGACGTCGAGGTGGAGGCATCGGCCGTCTGCGAGGAGATCTCGCGCACCACCTGCATGTTCTTGGAGACGTTGCCCGAGGCGAGCGCCTGCTGCCGGGCGCTGGCCGAGATGTTCTGCACCAGACTCGCGATCTGGTTGGAGACCTGCTCGATCTCCTCGAGCGCGGCGCCCGCATTCTCGGCGAGGAGCGCGCCGCCGACCACGTCGGTGGTGCTGCGCTCCATGGACACCACGGCTTCGTTGGTGTCGGTCTGAATCGTGCGCACCAGGACCTCGATCTGCTTGGTCGCGTTCGCGGCACGTTCGGCGAGTCGCTGCACCTCGTCGGCCACGACCGCGAAGCCGCGCCCGGCCTCGCCCGCCATGGACGCCTGGATCGATGCGTTCAGCGCCAGGATGTTGGTCTGCTCGGCGATGTCGTTGATCAACTCCACGATGTTGCCGATCTCCTGGGAACTCTCTCCCAGGCGCTTGATCCGCTTGCTCGTCTCCTGGATGGTCTCGCGGATCGCGTTCATGCCGTCGATGGTTCGACGCACCGCGTCGCCGCCCTTGTGGGCGACGTCCACCGAGTGTCGCGCCACGTCGGCGCACCGCTCGGAGTTGCCCGAAACCTCCTCGATGGAGGCGGCCATGTCCGCCATGGACTCGCTGGCCGAGGAGATCTGCCGCGACAGCGATCCGCTGGCCTTCGCCATGTGCGCCGCGGCGGATTGCGTCTGCCGTGCGGCACCGTCCAGCTGGATGGCGCTGTCGTTGATGGTCACGACCAGATCGCGCAGCGCCTCGACCGCGTAGTTGATGGAATCGGCGATCGCTCCGGTGATGTCCTCGGTGACGGTCGCCTGCACCGTCAGGTCGCCGTCGGCCAGGCTCGACAGCTCGTCGAGCAGCCGCATGATGGCTTCCTGGTTGCGTTGATTCTCCCGCTCGCGCAACTCGGAGTGCCGGCGCGCCCCGAGCGACTTGGCGAACACCCAGTAGAGCGCCGCGAGCAGCGCCGCGGCGACGGCGAGCAGTGCGATCACGGCATAGCGGGAGCCGTCACCGCCGCCCTCGGCGGAAGTGGCGGCCGGCGCTCCGGCTCGCGCGGTCAGTCCGGCGGCGGCGGCGCGCAGCGTGCGCGCGGCGGCCTGTCCCTTGCCGAGCGCGTCCGCGGCGGCGATCGCCCTGCGCACGCTCTGCGCGAATTGTTGGTTGCCCTGTACGGCAACCTTGAGGCGCTCGGTCGCATCGGCGCCCGTCACGCGCGAGAGCGCGAGGCCCGACTCCTCGCCGGACAGGCCACGCATCACCTGGCCGAGGAACTCCAGGCCGTCGGCGAGCCGCTGCGCCGCCGGACCGGGATCACTGGTGCCGCCCGCCAGGCCCGCCAGTTCCTGCTGGATGCGCTGCACCGTGATCTCGAAGCGCTCCAGGTAGCGGCTCATGCCGTCGAGATTCTTCACGCCCACTGCGCTCGCGACGTCGCCGAGCTCGGACAGCAGCTTCGGTGCGAGCTCGCGCGTCTCGCGGTTCGCCCCTTGCACGGCCTCGACCGCGGGGCGCGTGCGCGCGATGGTCGCGGCGGCGTCTGCGAGGCGGCTCCAGTCCGCATCGCCGGCGAGCTTCGCGTCACCCACGGCGCCGCGCAGAGCATCCAGGCTCGCGACGCTACGGTGCAGCGCGTCGAAGGCGGCCGAGTCGCCGCGCAGCGCATTGTCGGCCTCCAGAGGCATGCGCTGGGCGAGCAACGCGAGCTGCCCGGCGGGGTCGGCGACGGGGGCACCGGGCCGCGAGAACCAGGCGATGACGCCCGCGGCCGCGAGGCACAGGAGCGCACACGCCGCGAGCGCGGGAGCGAGATGGGACTTGGGACTCGATTCGGGTTGCTTGTTCATGGCGGGGTACCGGCGGCGCTCAACTGGCCGCCTGCAGGAAGCTCTGACTCTCCACCAAACTCTTGAGACTGAGGACCGGCCAGACCTCGCCGCCGCGGCGAAATGCGCCGGCCAGGTAGCTGTCGCAACGAATCACGGTCGGCGGCGCGTCGGCGTCGAACTCGGCCTCGCCGAACCGTCGGAAGCCGAACACCTCGTCGACCACGAGCCCGGCCGGGATCTCGCGCGAGCTGATCACCAGCACCCGGGTGTTGCGGCCGACGGCGGCCGCGCCGCTGCCGAGGAACTGGCGCAGATCGATCATCGGCAACAACTGGCCGCGCACGTTGGCGAGCCCCTTCACCCAGGACTTGGCCCCGGGAATCCGGGTCACGGCGGCGGGATAGCCGAGAACCTCGCGGGTCTCCTCGCGCGCCACCAGGAAAGTCTCGCCGCCCATGCGGAACGCAATTCCCACCCACTCGCGGCCGTCGGCCGCGTCCTGGGCGCCGCTCGCCGCGCTGCCGCGGCTGCGCCGTTCGAGTTCCTTGAGCAACTCGAAGGGGCGGTCGCGCAGGCTGCGCAGATTGGCGTCCGTTGCGCCCGTCGCGCCCGTCATGAGGCCAGCGCGGCCTGCGCCTTCTCCACCAGTACCTGAGCGGAAACCGGCTTGACCAGATAGTCCACTGCGCCCTGGCGCAGTCCCCAGACCCGATCCGTCTCCTGTCCCTTGGTGGTGACCATGATGATCGGGATGAGGCGCGTTTCCGGATCGTTGACCAGCATGCGCGTCGCCTGGTACCCGTTGACGCCGGGCATCACGATGTCCATGAAGATGAGGTCGGGCTTCATGGCCTTGGCCTTGCGCACGCCTTCTTCGCCGTTCTCGGCCGCGGCGGTCTTGAAGCCGTGCTTCTCGAGCGCTTTCTGCATGACGAACACCTCGGTGGGAGAGTCGTCTACGATCAGGATGAGTGGCATGCTCTCGTGTCTCCGTCACTTGCCGACGTGCGCTTCGATCGCACCGAGCAGTTCGTCCTTGGTGAACGGCTTGGTCAGGTAGTGTTCCGATCCGACGATGCGCCCCCGGGCGCGGTCGAACAGGCCGTCCTTGCTCGACAACATGATGACCGGTATCTGGCGGAACACCTTGTTGTGCTTGATGAGCGAACAGGTCTGATAGCCGTCGAGCCGGGGCATCATGATGTCCACGAACACGATGTCGGGCTGATGATCCGCGATCTTGGACAGGGCATCGAACCCGTCCACCGCGGTGAACACCTCGCAGCCCTCCTTGGTGAGCAACGTCTCGGCGGTGCGGCGGATGGTCTTGCTGTCGTCGATCACCAGGACCTTGAGGCCGGTGAGCTTGGGCTTGCCGTTGCTGATCATGCTCTCCATGGACCCGATCCGCGGTTGCTCCAAAGGGGCGCGCGAGAAGCGCGTAGGTACCGGAATTACGTGACTTTTTAACATATCCAGGGCACGCAAGCCACGTGTGCGGACGGGATTTCGCGGCAATATCGCCCGAACGACGGTGGCGTGGTTCACAGTTTCGCAAGACGGAGCCTGCGTCCCGCTTGGGCTACACTCTGCGGCGATGTCCAACCAGAATCGCACCGCGCCACGGCGCCTCGTCGTCGTCATGGATCCGATCGCGGAAATCAAGCCCGCCAAGGATTCGACGCTCGCCATCCTGCTCGCCGCACAGGCGCGCGGCTGGCAGCTTCGCTACGCCACCCAGGGGGACCTCTGGCTGCTCGACGGCGTGGCGTTCGGCCGACTCTCGCCGCTCGAGGTCTTCGACGATGCCGCGCGCTGGTATGCGCTCGGCGCACCGGAGATCGCCGCTCTGGGCGAGTTCGACGTGATCCTGATGCGCAAGGATCCGCCGTTCGACACCGAGTACGTGTACACCACCTACATCCTCGACCGCGCCAAGGAACAGGGCGCTTTCGTCTGCAACGATCCGCGCGGCCTGCGCGACATGAACGAGAAGGTGTACACGGCGTGGTTCCCGGAGTGCTGCGCGCCCACCCTGATCACGCGCGACATGCGCGACATGGGGGATTTCCTCAGGCAGCACGGCAGGATCGTCTGCAAGCCGCTGCACGGCATGGGCGGCAGGTCGATCTTCGTGCTCGACCAGGGCGACAAGAACCGCAACGTGATCTTCGAGACGCTCACGGACTACGGCCGGCGCTACGCCATCGTCCAGCGCTACCTGCCGGAGATCGTGACCGCCGGCGACTGCCGCATCATCCTCGTGGACGGCGAACCCATTCCATACGCACTGAAGCGCGTGCCCTCGGCGGAGGACAACCGCGGCAACCTCGCCGCCGGCGCGCGCGCCGAGAGCCGGCCGCTCAACGACCGCGATCGCTGGCTTTGCGGCGTCATCGGCCCGAAATTGCGTGACGCCGGCATGCTGTTCGTCGGCCTGGACGTGATCGGCGACTTCGTCACCGAGATCAACGTCACCAGTCCGACCGGCATCCGCGAGCTCGACAAGAAGCACGGCCTGGACGTCGGCGGCGTCCTGATGGACGCCCTGGCCGCGCGCGTGGGCGGGGCGTGAGCGGCGTATCTCCGGAACTGTCGTTCAAGTCCGGCCTGCCGCCGGCGCAGGACCGGATGTTGACCACCGGATTCCTCGCCGCGCTGGTGCACGCAGTCTTGATTCTCGGCGTCACGTTCGGCTACCAGCGCCACGGCGGTGACGGCGACGCAGCCGCGGGCCTGGAGGTGGTGCTGGTGAACGACCAGGCGCCTGCGGCCGCGGCCAACCCGAACGCGCCCTATCTCGCCCAGCGCAGCCAGCTGGGCTCGGGCAATTCGCGCGACGGTGCCCGCACGCTGATTCCACGCTCTTCGCTCGCGCCGGTCGACAGCCCGGGCCTGCCCAACGGCGACGGTGCGGCGGCGGCGCAGGCCGCAGCCGCCACCGGCGCCGAGGAACTGGTGTCCAGCAGCGGCATGACGTCCAGGATCGTGTACTTTGCGACGCCGGCGACCGGGGCGGAGTCGGCCCGCATGCCGCTGCTGCTCGAAAGGCGCGCCGATCTCGGCATGACGCCGAACGACGACGGAGTCCAGCTGCGCGTGCGCGGCGAGGCCCGCAAGCAGCTGTGGATCGCGGCCGACACGCGCGAGTCGGAGGTCGCCGTGTACCTCAACGACTGGCGCCGCAAGATCGAGCGCGTGGGCACGGTGAACTTCCCGGACGTGGCTCGCCGCCGCGGCATGTCCGGCACACCGGTCATCGAAGTGACGATCGGCGCCACGGGCAGGCTGCTGGCGGCGACGGTGAAGCGCACCAGCGGCCACGCGGAACTCGACGAGGCCGCGCTGCGCATTCTCAAGCTCGCGGCGCCCTACGACCCCTTCCCTGCGCCGCTGGCGACGCGTCACGACGCCATCCGCATCGCCTACGAGTGGCAGTTCCTGGACGGCGCATCCGCCGGCTCGAGCGTGCTGTACGCTCCGCCCGCGACGCAGCCGCAGCCGCGGTGAGCCCGTGAGCGCCGCCACCTACCTGTCGAATCAGCTGCTCATCGCCATGCCGGGAATGCAGGACCCGAACTTCTCGCAGACGGTAGCGCTGGTGTGCGAGCACGGCCCGCGCGGCGCGCTCGCCCTGGTGCTCAACCGGCCACTGGAGATGCGGCTGGGCGAGATCCTCGAACAGCTGGACATCCAGGCGCCGGATAGCGACCTGCGAGATCGCCTCGTGCTGCGCGGCGGACCGATGCGCACGGATCGCGGCTTCGTGATTCACCGCGCCTGCGGCGATTGGGACTCCACGCTCAAAGTGTCGGGCACGCTGCACGTCACCACGTCGCGCGACGTGCTGGCGGCAATCGCGCGGGGAGAGGACCCGCGTGACGCCGTGGTGGCGCTCGGCTACGCGGGCTGGGAGGGCGGCCAACTCGAGCAAGAGATCCGCGCCAACGTCTGGTTGAACGCGCCCGTCGCCGAGGAAATCATCTTCGACCTGCCTTTCGAGTCCCGCTGGCAGGCAGCCGGGCGTCTGCTGGGCGTCGACCTCGCACGCATCAGCCCCTTGAGCGGCCGTGCCTGAGGGCGCGGGGCCGCGCCTGGTCGTCGCCTTCGATCACGGCGCACGTCGGATCGGCGCCGCCCGCGGCGACACGCTGTCCAGGACCGCGGCGCCACTGGCACCCATCCGCGCGGGCGATGGCGGTCCCCGCTGGGAGGAGGTGGACGCCGTCGTCCGCGAATGGCGTCCGGCACTGATGGTGGTCGGGCTGCCGTATAATGCGGACGGCTCGGAGAGCGGCTCGACGCGCGCCGCGCGCGCCTTCGCAGCCGCGGTGGCGGCCCGTTACGGCTTGCCCGTGGAACTCGTCGACGAACGTTACTCGTCCCTCGAAGCGCAGAGTCGTCTGCAGTCGGCGCGGGCCGCTGGGACGCGGCGCAAGCGGGTGCGCAAGACCGACGTCGACGCGGCGGCGGCCTGCGTCATCCTCGAGCGCTGGTTATCGGCTCAACCTGTGGATTGAGGGCGGCATGCGCGTACAACTCGACAACGCCGGCGGTCTGCGCCACCTGGTCACGCTGGACGGCCTGGGGCGCGACACCCTGACGGCCATACTCGACCGGGCGGAGGGCTATCGCCGGCTTCCGGGCCAGCCCGCCTACGAGGGCCGCGAGCTCGCCGGGGTGACGGTCGCCAACCTCTTCTTCGAACCGAGCACCCGCACCCGCGCGTCCTTCGACCTGGCGGCCCGCCGGCTCGGCGCCCACACGCTCAACCTCGACGTCAATTCGAGCTCGCGCGTCAAGGGCGAGACCATGCTCGACACCATCTACACGCTCGAGGCCATGAACGTGGACGTGTTCGTGATACGGGACTCCGAACCCGGCATGCCGGAGTTCCTGATCGATCACGTGGCGCCGCACGTGTCGGTGGTGAGCGCGGGCGAGGCCCATCTCTCGCATCCCACCCAGGGCCTGCTCGATGCCCTCACGATCCGCATCCACAAACGCCGCTTTGCCGGCCTGAAGGTCGCCATCGTCGGCGACATCAAGCACTCGCGCGTGGCGCGCTCGACCGCGCAGGCGCTGCGCACCCTCGGAACGGCCGATCTGCGGGTGGTCGCACCGCCGGCGCTGCTGCCGGAGGAGCACGAATTGCCAGGAACGCAGCGCTTCACGCGCATCGAGGACGGCATCGCAGGCGCCGACGTGGTGATGATGCTCAGGATCCAGAAGGAGCGCATGGCGAAGAGCGCCGACCTCGACGACGCGGCTTACTACCGCGAGTACGGGCTCGACAGGCAGCGTCTGGCGCACGCGGCTCCCGACGTGCTGGTCATGCATCCGGGGCCCATGAATCGGGGCGTGGAGATCGCCTCCGAGGTCGCCGACGGACCGCACTCGGTGATTCGCGAGCAGGTCAACAACGGCGTCGCCGTGCGCATGGCGGTGCTCGCGTCGATAGCGGCCACCCTGACCCGACACCGCCGGCCCCTGTAGCGGCGCGATCCGCGGCTCCTCAGCCCTCTCTGCGCAGCAACGCCTCGCCCATGCGGATGCGCCCTCCGGCCGCCGCGTCCGGCGCCGGCGCGTAACCCGGCGGCGCGAGCACGATGATGGTCGAGCCGTGCTCGAACCACCCCATTTCCTCGCCCTTGGCCAGGCGCGCGTCGCAGGGAATGACGTTCGGGCCTCGATAGCGCAGGTGCAGACGCACGTCGACGAAACGGAAGCGCATGCTCGCCACCAGGATCGCCGCGACCGGCACCAGCACCAGCGGCGCGCCATCGGCGAGACGGCAGCGCACCACGGCGCGCTCGTTGCGGCAGTAGAGCCGCTGCACGCGCGCGAGCGCGGGCGGGTTGACGTTCCAGGCGTCGCCGGCGACGTAGTCTATGCGCTCGACGCGCAGGTCATCGGGCGCGTGGAACCGGTGGTACATGGTGGAGGTGAGCCGCAGCGTGGCGTAGCGGCCGCCGGCCAGGGAGCGCGCCAGCTCCGGATCGCACAGCAGATCCTCGAGCCGGTAGGGTGATCCCTTCGCCTGCAGCACCAGGCCGTCGCGAATCTCGCCGCACGCGCCCACCAGGGCGTCGCAGGGACTCGCCAGCGTGGCCGGATCGCGATCGATGGGCCGCGCACCATCCTTCAACTCGCGGGTGAAGCACTCCTGCAAGGTCGCGAATCGCGTCTGCCGCGCCTCGCTCAGATCGAGGTCCGAGAAGGCGCGCCACACCGCGATGCTCGCGCGGCAGACCAGCGGATTCTCGATGCGGCTCCACCACCCCATGAACACGGTCAGCCAGCGCCTCGGCAGGCGATTGGTCAGCACGAAATTCAGGCCCTCGTGCGCGAGGATGCGGGCGAACAGCGCGCGCGCGGTCATCTTGTTGTCATCCGGCTGCAATAACTTGCGCGCGACTCGAGGAGAACCACATGAACACGATCTGGTATTCGATCGGCGCCGCACTCGTCGCCCTGCTCGCGCTCGGCAAGCTCCGACGGCGGCTGGAACTGTCGTTCGCGAAGCACCCCTCGCTCACCGGCCACTCGCGCATGGCGCGGCGCTTCGCGGCCCTGGTGCCCTTCTATGAATACGACGAGGATCGCTTCTTCCGCGCCGACGGCGCGCCGGACGAGGTCGCCGCGCGGCGGCGAGCGGGATTCGGCGAGCTCGCCGCCGAGTACGCGCAGCGCTTCCCCCGCAGCGCCGCGGCAACCGCCGAGGTGGTCGATTTCGTGAGCGATCTTCAGTTCACGTCCCGATACCGGGTGCCGTTCCAGTTCAGCCGCATCGTTCGCGAAAACCTGAAGGGCGGCAACTTCCTCGCGGCGTCGTCGGGCGTCACGCTCACCGATCTCGACGGCAACCGCTTCTACGACCTCACCGGCTCGTACGGCGTCAACGTGTTCGGCTACGACTTCTACAAGGAGTGCATCGCGCGCGGCAGCGAGCGGGTGCGCGATCTCGGCCCGGTCCTGGCGGGCTACCACCCGGTGACCGCCTACAACGTGCGGCGTCTCAAGGAGATCTCCGGGCTCGACGAAGTCTCCTTCCACATGTCCGGAACCGAGGCGGTGATGCAGGCCGTGCGGCTGGCGCGCTACCACACGCGCCGCTCGCACGTGGTGCGCTTCTGCGGCGCCTACCACGGCTGGTGGGGCGACGTGCAGCCCGGGGTCGGCAACCCGGTCCCTGCGCGCGAGACCTACACGCTGCGCGACCTCGACGAGCGCTCGCTGCGGGTTCTCGAAAGGCGGCACGACATCGCCTGCGTGCTCGTCAACCCGCTGCAGGCGTTGCACCCGAACGCGGGCGCGCCCAGTGATTCGACCTTGGTGGACGGCAAGCGGCGCGCGCACTTCGATCGCGCCGCCTACACGGAGTGGCTGCGCAGGTTGCGCGACGTGTGCAGCCGGCGCGGCATCGTGCTGATCTTCGACGAGGTGTTCCTCGGCTTCCGCCTCGCGCCCGGTGGCGCCCAGGAGTACTTCGGCGTGCGCGCGGACCTGGTCACCTACGGCAAGACGGTGGCGGGCGGACTGCCCATCGGCGTGGTCTGCGGCGCCGCGCGCTACATGCGCCGCTTCCGCGAAGACCGGCCGGCGGACGTTTGCTTCGCGCGCGGCACGTTCAACTCCCACCCCTACGTGATGGGGTCGATGTGCGAGTTCCTCGAGCGGCTCGCAACCGCACCGGTGCAGGCGCTCTACCAAGACCTGGACTCCTTGTGGGACGCGCGGGCGCAGCGACTGAACGAGCGCTTCGCCGCGGAGCATCTGCCGGTCCGCGTCGCCAACATGTCCACGGTCTGGCTCATCTACTACACCGGTCCGTCGCGCTATCACTGGATGCTGCAGTTCTATTTCCGCGCCGCCGGTCTCGCGCTCAGCTGGGTGGGCACGGGCCGCCTGATCTTCAGCTTGAACTACACCGAGGAGGAGTTCGCCGCCGTGTGCGAGCGGATGCTCGCGGCGGCGCGACGCATGCAACGCGACGGCTGGTGGTGGACGGCGCCGGAGACCAGCTACCGTGCCATCAGCCGCCGCGTGCTGAAGGAGACCATTCAGGCGCGGTGGACGTCGCCCATCGGATCCATCAGTTCGCCGCGCAGCAGATAGAGCGGCGCCTTGGCGTACTGCTTCACGTCGTAGAACGGATCGGTGAGGATCTTGGTGATCCAGGCGATCCCGGTCTTGACGTCGCGGATGAAGAAGAGCTGTACCATGCGAAACAGCAGCGCGCCGAGACCGACCACCAGCCAGATGGCGCCGACGTGGCGCACGAATTCCTCCGCGTTGGCGTGCGGCGGAAACACGCCGAAGCACGTCGGATCGATCCACAGCACCAGCGGGGACAGCGCCCACACGAGGTGCAGCACCACCTTGCGCTTCAGGTTGTAACCCACCTTCACGGATTCCTTGTACTCGTGAGTGGCCTGGTTGACCTCATCGTAGCCCTTGGGCTCGAAGAAGAAGTGGCCGGACTGCCGGCTCACCATGGCGACAAGCCAGCCGATCAGCGCGGCGGCCACCGGGTCGGAGAACATCATCACGTACGCGACCAGGAAGCTGAGCGCGCTCAACAGGTGCAGCGACTGGTTGATCCGGCTCTGGTGGTAGAAGCGGTGATCGTCCCAGCGCTGGATCCTGAGTTCTTCGAGAAAGCTGTGCATGCAAGTCCCTCGTGGTGGATTCGACGACGGTCGACCGTCGCGGGGTGACAGAAATATCGAAGATTCGTTACCGGTCCATGACAAACGGCCGGAGTCATCAGTTCGTCATCGCAAAATGCGACTCTGTCGCGGCATGAGGATCATGATCGTGACCGACGCCTGGTTCCCGCAGACCAACGGCGTCGTTAGGACGTTGTCGCAGACGGCCGCGTGGCTGTCCCGATTCGGGCACGAAGTGCGCCTGATCACGCCTCAGGACTTCGCCAGCGTGGCGATGCCGACCTACCGCGAAATACGCCTGTCGTTGCTGCCGGGCCGCGCCACGGCGCGCCGCATCGAGGAGTTCGACCCTCAGGCGCTGCATATCGCCACCGAAGGCCCGCTCGGCCACGCGGCCCGCCGCCACGCCCTGCGCAGCGGCAGACGCTTCACCACCTCGTATCACACCCAGTTTCCCCAGTACCTGCGGGCGCGCCTGCCGGTGCCGCTCGGCCTTTCCTACCGCATCCTGCGACGCTTCCACTCGGCGGGGGTGCGCTGCATGGTGAGCACGCCGACGTTGCGCCGCGAACTCGAGCTGCGCGGCTTCCGCAACCTCGTCAGCTGGCGGCGCGGCGTGGACACGGAGATCTTCAGACCCGGGCCGAAGGAGTTCCTCGATCTGCGCCGCCCGGTGGCCGCCTACGTCGGCCGCGTGGCCGTGGAGAAGAACATCGACGCGTTCCTCGCCATGCCCTGGAGCGGAGCCAAGCTCGTGATCGGCGACGGCCCCGAGCGCCAGCGCCTGCAGCACGAGCACCCGGAGACCGTGTTCACCGGCTATCGATACGCCGAGGACCTGGCTGCGCACCTCGCCGCCGCCGACGTGATGGTGTTCCCGAGCCGCACGGACACGTTCGGGCTGGTGATCCTGGAGGCCATGGCCTGTGGGGTGCCGGTGGCCGCCTTCCCGGTGACCGGCCCGGTGGACGTGATCGAGGACGGCGTCACCGGCGCGCTGGACACCGACCTCGCGCGCGCCGCACGGCGTGCGCTCGACCTGGACCCGGCCGCCTGCCGGGCACAGGCGCTGCGCGCCGGCTGGGACGTATCCACCCGCGAGTTCGAGGGCAATCTCGCCGCCTGCCGCTCAGCCGAAGTTGATCTTGGCCTCGAGGTTGGTGCGCGAATCGGCTGAGGAGAGCGCCTCCTCCATGTCGATCCTGCCTTCGCGAACCAGATTGTAGAGCGAGCGGTCGAAGCTCTGCATGCCGCGTTCGTTGCTGGTCTGGATCGCTTCCTTCACGCCGATCACGTCGCCCTTCTTGATGAGTTCGGAGACGTGCGGCGTGTTGACCATGACCTCCACCGCCGCGACTCGCGAGCCGGACTTTGCCATGACCAGCCGCTGCGAGATGATGGCGCGCAGATACTGCGACATGTCGAGGAAAATCTGCGCGTGCTGATCGCGCGGGAACATGTTGATGATGCGGTCCAGCGTCTCCGCGCAGTTGTTCGCGTGCAGGGTGGCGATGCAGAGGTGGCCGGTGCCGGCGAGCGCGATCACGGCCTCCATGGTCTCGCGGTCGCGAATCTCGCCGACGAGGATGACGTCGGGCGCCGAGCGCACGGCGCTGCGCAGCGCCTTGCCGTAGGACTTGGTGTCGAGGCCGACCTCGCGCTGGTTGATGATCGATTTCTTGTTGGTGTGCAGGAATTCGATCGGATCCTCGATGGTGAGAATGTGGTCGGACGAAGTCTCGTTGCGGTAGTTGATCATGGCCGCGAGGGTCGTCGACTTGCCGGCGCCGGCCGACCCGACCATGAGGATCAGGCCGCGCTTGAGCATCACCAGTTCCTTGAGGACTTCGGGCATTCCGAGATCCTCGAGCCGCGGCATCTCCGCGGTGATGTAGCGCAGCACCATCGCGGGATAGCCGCGCTGGTAGAACACGTTCACCCGGAAGCGGCCGAGGCCGGGCTCCGAGATCGCGAAATCGATCTCCAGCTCCTCGTTGAAGTGCTCGATCTGCTCCTGGGTCATCAGCGCGAGAGCCGCCTGACGCACCGTCTCCGGACTCAACACCTGCTTGTTGATCGGCAGGATCTTGCCCTCGATCTTGATCTTCACCGGCGCATTGCAGGTGAAGAACAGGTCCGAGGCCTTCCTCTCGACCATCAGCTTGAACAGAGGCTTGGTGTTGAGCGTCTGCGATGGCGCGGTCGCTGCCATGGGTTAGAACACCTTGCCTTCTTCTTCCTCGAGGATCTGCAACGATGCGCCGCCCTCGTCGGACGCGCGCAGCTCGCGCTTGCTCTCGAGCTTCACCCGTAGCCGCAGCTCGTTCTTCGAATCGGCGTTGCGCAGCGCGTCCTCGTAGGAGATGAGGCCGGCCTCGTACAGCTCGAACAGCGCCTGGTCGAAGGTCTTCATGCCGAGGCGGTTGGAGCGGGCCATCACTTCCTTGATCTTGCCCACGTCGCCCTTGAAGATGAGGTCCGAGATCAGCGGCGACTGCAGCATGATCTCCATGGCGGCGATCCGGCCCGTCCCGGACTCGCGCGGGACGAGCCGCTGCGAGATGAGGGCGCGGATGTTGAGCGACAGGTCCATCAGCAGCTGCTCGCGGCGCTCCTCGGGAAAGAAATTGATGATCCGGTCGAGGGCCTGGTTGGCGCTGTTGGCGTGCAGGGTGGCGAGCACCAAGTGCCCGGTCTCGGCGAACTGTATCCCGTACTCCATGGTCTCGCGGTCGCGGATCTCGCCGATCAGGATGACGTCGGGCGCCTGCCGCAGGGTGTTCCTGAGCGCGATGTGCCAGCTGTCGCAGTCGACTCCGACCTCGCGGTGCGTGACGACGCAGCCCTTGTGCGGGTGAACGTACTCGACCGGGTCCTCTATGGTGACGATGTGGCCCCGCGTCTTCTCGTTGCGGTAGCCGACCATGGCAGCGAGCGAAGTGGACTTGCCCGAGCCCGTGCCGCCCACCAGGATCACGAGTCCGCGCTTCGAGAGCACGACCTCCTTGAGAATGGGCGGAAGTTCGAGGTCCTCGATGGTGGGGATCTTGGCGTTGATGGTGCGCAGCACCGCGCCGGTGTAGCCCTGCTGGACGAACGCGCTCACCCGGAAGCGGCCGATGCCCGGCGGGGCGATCGCGAAGTTGCACTCCTTGGTGGCGTCGAACTCCTTGGTCTGGCGGTCGTTCATGATCGCGCGCACCAGGCTCGCGCTCTGCTCGGCCGTGAGCGTTCGATCCGACTGGGGGCGGATCTCTCCGTCCACCTTGATGGCCGGAGGGAAACCGGCGGTGATGAACAGGTCCGAGCCCTTCTTCTCGATCATGCGACGCAGCAGGTCCTGCATCAACCGGATGGCTTGATCGCGCTCCATGGAACGACTCCTTAAGCTAGACGCTGTCCTTGTTCTGCGCCTTGTATCTCGCCTCCTCGCGGCTCACCACTCCCTTCTGCACGAGTTCCTGCAGGCACTGGTCCAGCGTCTGCATTCCCTGCGCCTGGCCGGTCTGGATGGCGGAATACATCTGCGCGATCTTGCCCTCGCGGATCAGATTGCGGATGGCCGGGGTGCCGATCATGATCTCGTGCGCGGCGACCCGGCCGCCGCCGATGCGCTTCAACAGCGTCTGCGAGATCACGGCGCGCAGGCTCTCCGACAGCATGGCGCGCACCATGTCCTTTTCGGCGGCGGGAAACACGTCGACGATGCGGTCGATGGTCTTGGCCGCGGAACTCGTGTGCAGCGTGCCGAACACGAGGTGGCCGGTCTCCGCCGCGGTGAGCGCGAGGCGAATGGTCTCCAGATCGCGCATTTCGCCGACCAGCACCACGTCGGGATCCTCGCGCAAGGCCGATCGCAGCGCCTCGCTGAAACCCAGCGTGTCGCGGTGGACCTCGCGCTGGTTCACGAGACAGCGCTTGCTCTCGTGCACGAACTCGATCGGGTCCTCGATGGTGATGATGTGGTCGGGCCGGTTGTCATTGCAGTGGTTGACCATGCCCGCGAGCGTGGTCGACTTGCCCGAGCCGGTCGGCCCGGTCACCAGCACCAGCCCGCGCGGCAGCATGCACAGATCCCTGAACGTCTTGGGCGCGTTCAGCTCGTCCAGCGACAGGATGGTGGTGGGGATGTTGCGGAAGACCGCTGCGGCGCCACGATTCTGGTTGAAGGCGTTGACCCGGAAGCGCGCGAGCTTCGGGATCTCGAACGAGAAGTCGGTTTCGAAGAATTCCTCGAAGGCCTTGCGCTGCTTGTCATTCATGATGTCGTACACCATGCTATGCACTTCCTTGTGCACGAGCGCCGGCATGTTGATGCGCTTCATGTCGCCGTCCACCCGGATCATCGGCGGCACACCCGCGGAGAGGTGCAGGTCCGAAGCGTTGTTCTTCACCGCGAAGGCGAGCAGCTGGGCGATGTCGACCGCCATTTACGGCTCCTGGCTGGGCACGAGTGCATCCGAACCCGAGTATATAAGAGGGTCCGCGCACCCAATATGTTAATTGGTCCGCAGAATTTGCCGTCGCGCCTCGAGGAACTGCGAGGCCGGATCGAAGCCGCCGCGCGCGCGGCCGGCCGGGATCCGGCCACGGTGCAACTCGTGGCGGTCAGCAAGTCGCAGCCTGCCGAATCGGTCCGGGCCGCCGCCACGGCCGGCGTCACGGATTTCGGCGAAAACTACGTCAGCGAGGCGAAGGCCAAACTGGCCGAGCTCGAGGACCTGCCGCTGCGCTGGCACTTCATCGGGTCGCTGCAATCGAACAAGACACGCGTCGTGGCCGAGCGCTTCGACTGGGTGCACTCCGTCGACCGTTTCGACATCGCGCGCCGGCTCTCCGACCAGCGGCCGCACTACGCGCGGCCGCTCGACATGTGCATCCAGGTGGCGCTGGTTCCGGAACGGACCAAGGGAGGCGTGGCGCCGGCGGAACTCGCCGACCTGGCCGCCCGGATCGCGCCGCTGCCGCGCGTCAGGCTGCGCGGCCTGATGTGCATTCCTCCGCCGCAACCGGATGCCGTGGCGGCACGGGCGATGTTCGCCCGTCTGCGCGAATTGTTGCTGCAACTCAACGCCGCGGGATTCGCACTCGACGCGCTCTCCATGGGCATGAGCGGCGATTTCGAAGCGGCGATCGCGGAGGGCGCGACCTTGGTGCGGGTGGGTACGGCGCTGTTCGGGGAGCGCGCGTGAGCGGTCCGGCGCTGCAGTCGGTGCGCAGGCTGGCCTTCGTGGGCGGCGGCCACATGGCCGGCGCGTTGATCGGCGGGCTCCGGCGCCGGGGCCTGCCGGGCACGCGCATAGCGGTCGCCGATCCGGACAGCGGAGCGCTGCAGCGGGTGGTGCAACGCCACGGGGTGGAGGCCGCAGCCGACGCCGCGAGCGCCGTCGAGGGCGCCGACGCCGTGATCCTGGCCGTCAAGCCACAACAGATGCGCGCCGTCGCGCTCGAGCTCGCGCCCCGGCTGGGGAGTTCGGCGACGCTCGTCATCTCGGTGGCGGCCGGTATCCCGCACGCGGCGCTCGCGCGCTGGTTCGCGCCCAACCCGGCGGTGGTCCGGACCATGCCCAACCGCCCCGCCCTGGAAGGATTCGGCGCGACGGCCTTGTACGCTCCGGCGGGCGTCGGCGTGGCGCAACGCGCCCTCGCCGAGTCGATCCTGGGAGCGGTGGGTGTCACGGTGTGGGTCGACCGGGAAATCGGGATGGACACCGTGACGGCGCTGTCGGGCAGCGGTCCCGCCTATTTCTTCCTGCTCATGGAAGCGATGGAGGCCGCGGCGGTGGCACGCGGGCTGCCGCGCTCGGTGGCACACACGCTGACCCTGGAAACCGCCCTCGGCGCGGCGCAGATGGCGCACCGCTCGACCGAGTCGCTTGCGGCGCTGCGCGAGCAGGTGACCTCGAAGGGGGGCACGACCGCGGCAGCGCTCGACGTGCTGGCTGCGGCGGACTTCGGCGCCCTGGTGGAGCGCGCGATCGCGGCGGCCGAGCTCCGTTCGGCGCAACTCGCCGCCGAGTTCGGATCCGAATGACGACCGCAAAGGCACGCTGGAGTCCCTGATGGAAGCCGTCCGGTACGTGATCGACACCCTCCTCTGGCTGCTCACGCTGGCGTTCCTGCTGCGCCTGCTGTTCCAGTGGGTGCGCGTCGACTTCCGCGACCCGATCGCCGACGCCGTCGTGCGCGTCACCAACTGGCTGGTCCTGCCGCTGCGGCGCGCGCTGCCGCCCGTGGCGCGTGTGGACACGGCAACCGTGGTCGCGACGCTGCTGGCCGCCACGGTGCATGCCGCGGCGCTGCTGGCGCTGGCCGGCGTGGGCGGGGCGCCCTGGGCGGCGCTGGCCGCCATCGTGGTGCGCGGCCTCACGGAGATGCTGCTGCGGGTCTACCTGTTCGCGCTGCTGCTGTACGCTCTCGCGAGTTTCGTTGCGCCCGGCGGCTACGCCCCGGGGACTCGGCTGGTTGCGCAGCTCTGCGAACCGGTGCTGCGGCCGGTGCGCCGGGTCATTCCACCGATCGGGCGGATCGATTTTTCCGTGCTTTGGGTGTCCATCCTCATCGGCGCGCTGCTGGCGCTGTTGGGCTGAACGCGCGGCCGAAGCGCGCGAGCCTGAAAAATCAGGGCTTCGGCACGCATCGCCTCGGCGAAGATTTTTCCGACTTCGCTAAACATCGGCTTTTTTCTGTGTTATTTTCGGCGCCGAATAGAAAAAGGCGGGCCGTCAGACGTCCGCGTTCGCTTGCCAATAACAGGAGATTCATCTATGGCGAAAAAGAATGCTGCGCCGACCAAGTCGGAGATCCTCGCGACGATTTCCAAGGAGACCGAGCTCTCCAAGAAGCAGGTCGGAGCCGTGTTTGACTCGCTCTCCGCGGTGATCAAGAAGAGCCTGCGCGGTCACGGCATGTTCACGATGCCGGGCCTGCTGAAGATGAAGGTGGTCAAGAAGCCCGCGACCAAGGCGCGCGAGGGCGTCAATCCCTTCACGGGCGAGAAGATGATGTTCAAGGCGAAGCCGGCGAGCAAGAAGGTGCGCATCGCCGCGCTGAAGAACCTCAAGGAATTCGTGAACTGATCGCTTAACTGGATTCGGAGCGGTTGAACTGGCTCAGCCGCTCCGGATCGATTTCCTCGATGACGGCGTCTCGCAGCTCGGTGAGGCGTCCGTGGAAGAAGTGCCCCGCTCCGGCCATCACCACCACTCGGGGTGCGGGCTTCAAGCTTTCGGCCCACCTGAGCACCGCTGCAGGATCCACCACGTCGTCCGCGTCGCCCTGAACGAGGAGCCAGGAGCCTTCCGGGGCCCTGATGTCGGAGAAGTCGAAGCGACCCACCGCCGGCGCGATGCTGACGAGGTGCGCCACCGGCAGCCGCTGCGCCAGGCGCAGGGCGACGTAGGCGCCGAAGGAGAATCCGCACAGCACGAGCTTGCGGCCGGGCCAGCGCTGCTGCGCCCAGGCGACGACGGCGGCGGCATCGTCGATTTCGCCGCGTCCCTCGTCGTATTGACCGGCGCTCGCGCCGACCCCGCGGAAATTGAACCGCAGCGCGGGAATGCCGATGGAACTCAGCGCCCGCGCCAGGGTGACCACCACCTTGTTGTCCATCGTGCCGCCGTACAACGGGTGTGGATGGCAGATCACGCCGATCGCCTGCGCGGCAGATGCGGGGATCTCGACCACCGTCTCCAGCGGCCCGGCAGGGCCGGCCACCGACAACTTCTCGACCACGACGTCGCCGCGGGTGTATCGCGCTGCTTCCGGGGAACTCACTGCGCCGAGACCAGATGCACGTCGAAGACCAGCGTGGCGCCGGGAGGAATCACGCCACCCGCACCGGCGTCGCCGTAGGCGAGCGACGGCGGAATCACCAGTCGCCGGCTGCCGCCGACACGCATGCCCTCGACACCCTGGTCCCAGCCCTTGATCACGTTGCCGGCCCCGACGACGAAGCCGAATGGCTGCCCCGCATCGAGAGAGGAATCGAACTTGCGTCCCTTGTGATCGGCGGCCGCGGCGTCATAGAGCCAACCGGTGTATTCGACCACGGCGCGCTGGCCGCGGGTCACCGCCGCGCCCGTGCCGGCCTCGAGGTCGGTGACCACCAGGGCGTCCACCCCGGCCGTGGGGGCCGCGGGCGGCGCCGGCGAGGAGCACCCCGCCGCACCCAACGAAGCGAGGGCGGCGATGAAACATGCGATCTTGGCGAAGCGGCGCATCGCTTCGGATTCTAGAGGAATCGGGCCGCGGCGGGCTATGCGTCCGCGCGCCGACGGCGCTCGAAGCGCGCCTGCAGAGCGAGCAGACCCTGGCGCACGACCGCCACGGCGTCGTCGATCTCGTCCGCGAGTTGCAGCATCCACTCCATGCCCGGACTCTACGCCCGCGCCGCGAGGCTCTCCGTGCGGCGGGTCACGGACTTGCCACGCTGCGGACGCCTGCGTAGGCTTGGCCTCGATGCAGCGAATCCTCGTCCTCAACCCCAAAGGGGGTTCGGGGAAAACGACGGTGGCAACCCAGCTCGCCAGCTACTTCTCGAGCATCGGCGACAGCCCTCTTCTCGTCGACATGGATCCGCAGGGATCCAGCACCCGCTGGCTCAGGAAGCGCGGCGCCGAAAGGCCTCTGATCCACGGCGTGGCGGGCTTCGAGCGCAACACGCAGGTAACCCGGGCCTGGCAGATGCGCGTTCCGCCGGGAGCGGAACACGTGGTGATCGACACGCCGGCCGCGGTGCCGGCGCACGAAATGCCGGGTATGACCCGAACCGCGGACGCGATCCTGGTGCCGGTGATGCCGTCCGACATCGACATCCACGCCTGCTCGAAGTGCATCGCCGACCTGCTGCTGGTGGCCAAGGTCCGCCGTGACGAGCATCGGATCGGCGTGATCGCCAATCGCGTCAAGCGCAACACGCTCGTCTATCAATCGCTGATGCGCTTTCTGGAAACGCTGCGAATACCGGTGGTGGCGACGCTGCGCGACTCTCAGAACTACGTGCGGGCCGCGGAACAGGGCGTGGGTCTGCACGAGATGAAGGCCTCGGCGGCGTCCCAGGACGTCGAGGACTGGCGTCCGCTCCTGGCGTGGCTCAAGTCGAGGGAACCGACCGCCGCCGCCGCGGGCGGCGGCTCGCTGCCGGCGCTGGCGGGCGGCTGAAGCTCCGCCTCACTTCTTGCTGTCGTCCCATGAGCCGCGCATGCGCTCGGCCCAGTTCTTGTAGCTGTGCCAGCTGTAGAGGCTGTTGGTGATCGCGGCGTGCCGGCCACCGGGCTTGTAGGGTTCGCTCGACGGCGTGCCGTCTCGCGGCGCGCGGCGGTCGACTCCGTTGTAGCGCGTGGGAACCTTGCTGTCGCTCATCGTCGGATACCTGAATTCATGCGAGACACAGTAAGGACGGGGTCCGATGGTCGACAGGAACTGTGTCACAGGCATCGAGCGGGTGTCGCTGATCGGCGACGAGCACTGCGAAGCGGCTCTCAAACGCCGCCGCTGTAAGTTAAATCGCGGCGGACCGCCGCCACGCTGCGAAAAGCGGCTTCCACTCCTCGAGAGTTGCGCCGAGCACGACCGGTGCGAGCACGGCCTGCGAATCAAGCAGCGCAAGCGCGTTGCGCGCGGGATCCGTGCGCGTCGCCGCTCCGAGACGGCGCGCCATGGCGCGATTGACCAGGTGCAGATTCGCGTACAGGCGCTCGAGGTCGGCGAAGTCGACCGGTGCGGGCTCGCCGAGCACCACCGCGGCGAGCAGAAACATGGACAGGGTCCGGTACGTGGTCTCGGTTTCGCTGGCGAACGGCAGGTGAAATCGCGCCATCGGCCGGAATCGATCGGTCCAGGGGCACCCGGCGGTTGCCATGATCAATCCGATCACCGAACCGACCGCCTGCTGCGCACTGGTCTCGGCGTACACGGTACGCTCGGGCTGGGTCACCGTGACACGCACCGTGTCGAAGGAGACCAGATCCGCGAGGCGCGCGAGCGGATCGGCCATGTGCAGGGCCGCGGGGCAGCGCGCCGCCGCCGCCGGCGCCAAGGGGCAGTTTGCGCAACGATTGAATTCGAGTTCGGTCCAGTACGGCGGCTCGGCGGGCGCAGGGTTGAGCAGCCGGAAATCCGTGGTGCTGAACACGAAATCCAGGGTCGTCGAACTGCCGTCCGGCATCTCGAAGCGGTATCGGACCGCCGTGGTGGCGCTCATGCCACGAGGCGATAGCAGGGCGTGTACTCGCTGCCCGCGAGCTTCATGCGCTGCTGCGCGACGAAGGAACGCAGCAGCCGGTCGAGCGGCTCCATGATCGACGCCTCGCCGGAAATCTCGAACGGACCGTCGCGCTCGATGGCCTCGATCCCGTAATCCTTGATGTTGCCGGCCACGATTCCCGAGAACACGCGCCGCAGGTTGGCGGCGCGCTCGTGCACTGGCTGGGCGTGGGACAGACGCAAGGCGCGCATCGAGGCGTGTGTCACCTCGAACGGTCGCTGGAACTCGATCGGAATGCGCAGCAGCCAGTTGAAGCCGTAGGAGTCGCTCTTGCGCCGTCGATACTCGCGTACGGCGCCGAGTCCCTGGACCATGGCGCGGGCGACCGCCGCTGGATCGTCGACCAGGATCTGGTAGCGCGCCTGCGCGGCCGGTCCGAGCGTGGCGCCGATGAATTCGTCGAGGCGCTGGAAATAGGCAGCCGCGCTCGCCGGGCCGGTGAAGATCACCGGGAACGGCAGGTCCGCGTTGGCGGGATCCAGCAGTATCCCCAGCAGATACAGGATTTCCTCGGCCGTGCCGGCGCCGCCGGGAAACACCACGATGCCGTGGCCCAGCCGCACGAACGCCTCCAGGCGCTTCTCTATGTCCGGCATGATCACGAGTTGGCTCACGATCGGGTTCGGCGGTTCGGCGGCGATGATGCCCGGTTCGGTTATGCCCAGGTAGCGCCCGCCGACGATTCGCTGTTTGGAGTGGCCGATGGTCGCGCCCTTCATCGGGCCCTTCATGGCGCCCGGCCCGCAGCCCGTGCAGATGTCGAGCCCGCGCAGGCCGAACTCGTAGCCGACCTTCTTGGTGTAGTCGTATTCCTCACGCGAGATCGAGTGTCCGCCCCAGCACACCACGAGGTTGGGCCGGCCCTGGTGGTCGAGCACGCGCGCGTTGCGCAGCACGTGGAACACCGCATTGGTGATGCTCGGCGAGGAGTCCAGGTCGAACCGGCCGCTGTCGACGATTTCGTTGGAGATGAACACCACGTCGCGCAGCACCGCGAACAGGTGCTCCTTCAGGCCGCGGATCATCTCCCCGTCCACGAACGCGGCCGCCGGCGCGTTCTTGATCTCGAGCTTGATACCCCACGGCTGGCGCACGATCGCGATCTCGAAGTTGCGATAGCGCTCGAAGATGAGCCGCGAGTCGTCGATGGGGCTGCCCGAATTGAGCACCGCGAGCGCGCACTTGCGGAACAGCGGATACAGGCCGCCCTGTCCCGAGTCGAGGAGCTTGGCGATCTCCTGCTGCGACAGGTGCTCGAGGCTGCCCTTCGGCGCGACGCGGGCGTCGACCATGTCCGAGGAGAGGATGCTGGTCTCGATCGCCGCCACGCCGGGACCCTACGGGAAGATGTCGATGGGGATGTTGTCCTCGGTTCGCATCCACACCTCGACCATGTCGGAATTCGAGAGGGCGATGCACCCGTCGGTCCAGTCGCTGGTGGCGTAATAGCTCGCCGGATGCTTGGGAACGTTGGGCAGGCCGTGGATCATGATGGATCCCCCCGGCGCCCAGTGATTCTTGCGTGCGCGCTGTTCGTCCTCACGGTTCGGGTAGGACACCTGAATGGCGAGGAAATAGTCGCTGTGAGTGTTGCGCCGCCCGAGGAAGTAGCGTCCCTCGGGCGTGCGGAAGTCGCGCTCCCGCTCCTTCGGACCCTCGGGCACCAGGCCGAGGGCGACCTTGTATTCGCCGATGACCCGATCTCCGCGGTAGAGGTACAGGCGCCGCTGCGACTTGCGGACGACGACGCGGTCGGCCATGGCCAGCGCCGAGCCGGAAGCGGTCGCAACGGCGGGCGACGAGGTGATCGCCGGGTCGGCCACCGCGGCGGCACAGGCCAGCGCCGCGGCACAGGCCAGCGCCTGGGCCGCGAGCCATGTTCCAGTCCTTCTCATGGAGGGGAGTATAGCCGCTCCCCGGCACGACATAATCGGGACTGGCTCACGTCTTCGCGACCTGCGCAGGCGTGGCCGTCCGGCGAATCAACGGCGGGGGAATTCCGGCGCCGTTCCCGTCAGCCGCACTTCGAATCGCCGCAGTTGAGGCAGGTGTAGCAACCGTCCATCATGACCACCGCGGCGGTGCTGCACTTCAGGCAGAGCTGGGCGCCCTCCGGGAAGTGGGAATTCGAGAAGGCGTCGGCCTGCTTGCCGCGCGCCTCGAACTCGGCTCGCTTCTCCGCCACCAGCTTCTTCTGGTGCACGTCGAGTTCCGGCTTCTTGAGCAGGCCGATCGACTGCAGGTGCCGTTCGATCACGTGACCGAGCTCGGCGATCGTCGAGGGCATGAATTTGCCTCCCGGCTGCCAATAGCCGCCGCGCGGATCGAACACGGCCTTCAGTTCCTCGACCAGGAACGTGGTGTCCCCGCCCTTGCGGAACACGGCCGATATGACCCGCGTGAGCGCCACGATCCACTGGAAGTGATCGAGGTTCTTCGAGTTGATGAAGACCTCGAAGGGACGGCGCTGCTCGTGCGGCGTGCCCTCGTTGAGCACGATGTCGTTGATGGTGACGTACATGGCGTGATCGGACACCGGGGTCTTGATCTTGTACGTCGAGCCGACGAGCACCTCGGGCCGTTCCAGCTTCTCGTGCATCCAGATGACGTTGTCGGCCGCCTTCGCCGGTTCCCGGGCAGCCGCCGGCGCGGCCGGCTCCTTGGACTCCGGCTTCTGGACGCGGTACTTGGTGATCTTCTTCTCGATCTTGATGGATGCCATCGTCAGAACTTCCCGTAATAGCCTTCTTTCAACGCATCGAACAGGTTCGCGGCGGTGTGCACCTCGCCGTCGTATTCGATTTCCTGGTCGCCACGCACCTCCACCTCGGAGCCGTCCTCCAGGGTGAACACGTAGACCGTGTTCTTGAGGTCGTCCTCCTTCACCAGCACGCCCTGGAAGGCCTCGGGATTGAACCGGAAGGTGGTGCAGCCCTTGAGGCCCTGCTCGTAGGCGTAGAGGTAGATGTCCTTGAAGTCCTCGTACTTGTAGTCCGTGGGCACGTTCGCGGTCTTCGAAATGGAGGAATCGACCCAGATCTGCGCCGCGGCCTGTATGTCCACGTGCTCCTTCGGGCCTATGTCGTCGGCGGTGACGAAGTAGTCGGGCAGCTTCTCCGCGGGATTCTGCGAGTTGGGCATCGCCCGCGGATTGATGAGCGCCCGGTAGGCGAGCAACTCGAACGAGAATACGTCGACCTTCTCCTTGGTCTTGCGGCCCTCGCGGATGACGTTGCGGAAGTAGTGGTGCGCGAACGACGGCTCGATGCCGTTCGACGCGTTGTTCGCGAGCGACAGCGAGATGGTTCCGGTCGGCGCGATCGAGGTGTGGTGCGTGAAGCGCGCCCCGACCTCCGCCAGTTCGTCGACGAGTTCCGGAGCGGCCTCGGCGACCCGCTGCATGTAACGGCTATAGCGCGCGTGCAGGACCCGGCCCGGTACCTTCGCGCCGACCCGCCAGCCGTCCTCGACCATCTCCGGCCGCTTGCGCAGCATTTCGGCCGTGACGGTGAACTCCTCGCTCATGATCGGCGCCGGGCCCTTCTCGCGCGCGAGTTCAAGGCCGGCCTCCCAGCCCGCCAGGGCCATCTCGCGGGACACGTTCTGGGTGAAGGCCACGGACTTCTTCGAGCCGTACTTCATGCCCATCATGGTGATCGTCGACCCGAGGCCGAGGAAGCCCATGCCGTGCCGGCGCTTGCGAGTGATCTCGTTGCGCTGCTGCTCGAGGGGCAGTCCGTTGATCTCGACCACGTTGTCGAGCATGCGGGTGAATATCTTCACCACCCGGCGGTAGGTCTCCCAGTCGAAGCGCGCCTCCTCAGTGAACGGATCGAGCACGAACTTGGTGAGGTTGACGGACCCCAGCAGGCACGATCCGTACGGCGGCAGCGGCTGTTCGCCGCAGGGGTTGGTGGCGCGGATGTTCTCCTCCCACCAGTTGTTGTTCATCTCGTTGACGCGGTCGATCAGGATGAACCCCGGCTCCGCGAAATCGTAGGTGGAGGACATGATGAGGTCCCACACCCGGCGCGCCGGCAACGTCTTGTAGATCTTGCACGCGACCAGACCTTCGTCGTTGGTCACGTAGCCGTCGGTGTACGGCCACTCGCGCCAGACGAATTTCCTGGGGTCGTCGAGGTCCGGCAGCTCGGCGTCGAACTCCTTGCGGCTGACCGGGAATGCGAGCCGCCACTCGCCGTCGCTCTTCACCGCCTTCATGAACTCGTCGGTGATCAGCAGGGAGAGGTTGAATTGACGCAGGCGCCCCGCCTCGCGCTTCGCGCGGATGAACTCGAGCACGTCCGGGTGGCCGATGTCGAACGTGCCCATCTGCGCGCCGCGGCGCCCGCCGGCCGAGGAGACCGTGAAACACATCTTGTCGTAGATGTCCATGAAGGACAGCGGACCCGAGGTGTACGCGCCTGCGCCCGACACGTACGCGCCGCGTGGCCGCAAGGTCGAGAATTCGTAGCCGATGCCGCAGCCGGCCTTCAGGGTGAGCCCCGCCTCGTGCACCTTGCCGAGGATGTCGTCCATCGAGTCGCGGATGGTGCCGGAGACGGTGCAATTGATCGTCGAGGTGGCGGGCTTGTGCTCGAGCGCTCCGGCGTTGGAGGTCACGCGGCCGGCCGGAATCGCACCGTGACGAAGCGCCCACAGGAAGGACTCGTACCACTGTTCGCGCACGTTCTCGCCTTCGACGTCCGCGAGCGCCCGCGCGACGCGCTTGTAGGTGTCGTCCATCGACTTGTCGATGGGCGAACCATCCTTGGCCGTCAAGCGGTACTTCTTGTCCCAGATGTCGAGGGACGCATCCTGGTACGCAATGGCGCCGACGTCGTTGGCGGGAATCTTGACCACCGTGTTCATGGGTTTTCGAATTACTCCCTTCATTATCGCGCGATGATCCAAAGGCACTCGCGGGCCGGAGGCGACCGGGCATCGACGACGATCACCGCGAAGGCGTCGATTCGGGTGCGGGGCCGGCGGCTCGTGACCACAAGATCTTGTGTTTGAATGGGGAGGTTAAGACTTGACAATGTACAGCGTCAAGAATTTTCTGATCCCCGAAAACGCGACCTTTTAATTTTATTTATCAATCAGTTACGAATTTTCGTCGGGAAATTTCAAGCTCTGCATTGGTGCGCTGCGCGGTCAATCATCCAATCCCTTCATCGCAACATCTTGTGTTCAACAGGATATGCACACCTTGTCCCTCTTGACAGCCGTTGAAAAGACTCGGCCCGACCCTATCTCCCCCACAGCGAGGTCGCATGGCCGACCCGAATCGGTAACGGACATTCACCACCAATCATTGATTTTCGAGGAGCACACCATGACCGTCGTACGTTACGAACCCTGGGCGCTGGTCAGCCAGCTGCAGAAGGACATCGACCGCCTGTTCGGCGCACCGCAGACCACCGCCGCCGATTCGGGGGCCTGGCTGCCGCCCGTCGACATCCACGAGGAAGACCAGCAATTCCTGCTGCACATCGATCTTCCCGGCGTGGATCCCAAGGACGTTGAGATCACCACCGAGAAGGGCGTGCTGACCATCCGCGGCCGGCGCGAGGAGGCGCGGCGCGAGTCGCGCGAAGGCTACCGGCGCATCGAACGCATCACCGGCGAGTTTCAGCGGCGCTTCAGCCTGCCGGAGTCCGCCGACGTCAAGGGCATCCGTGCCCGGGCGATCAACGGTGTGCTCGAGCTCAGCATCCCGAAGCAGGCCCAGGTGCAGCCGCATCGCATCACCGTCGAGGCGGCCTGATCACGAGCGAACCGCCCGCGGCCTCGCCGCGGGCGGTAGCCGCCGCGCGTCGGGCGGCATGCCGGCGCGCGGGGTGGGTGCGCCGGGCTGAGGTAATATGAAGGGCCGTCGGCGGCACCACCGACGCGTCCGACATCCTTAAAAGATCGAGCCTCAGAGGATCACGCATGCACTTGCGCTTCGCAAAGGCGGCGCTCGCCGTCGCCCTCGCGGTAACCATACCCGCCGTCACCGTCTCCGCCGCCGTCGCCAGCCAGGCGGCCGCCGACGCGACTCCCATGCCGACGCTCGCGCCCATGGTCAAGCGCGTCTCGCCCGCCGTCGTCAACATCTCGACGCGCGGCACCATCAAGGAGCGCGGCCAGCGCAATCCTCTGCTCGACGACCCGTTCTTCCGGCGCTTCTTCGACGTGCCACCCGACGCGGCGCCGCGCGAGCGCGAGCGCCAGTTCCAGAGCGCGGGCTCGGGCGTGATCGTGGACGCGAAGAACGGCTACATCGTCACCAACCACCACGTGGTGGAGAACGCCAGCGAGATCACCATCACGCTGCTCGACAACCGCAGCTTCTCCGCCAAGGTGGTCGGCAGCGACGAAGGCGCGGACATCGCCGTGCTGCAGGCGAAGCAGCCCAACCTCACCGCGATGTCGCTCGGGGACTCCTCGCGCCTGGAGGTAGGCGACTACGTGGTCGCCATCGGCAATCCGTTCGGGCTGCAGCACACGGTCACCGCGGGCATCGTGAGCGCGCTCGGGCGGACGGGCATCAACCCGGAAGGCTACGAGGACTTCATTCAGACCGACGCCTCGATCAATCCGGGCAACTCCGGCGGCGCGCTGGTCAACCTGCGCGGCGAACTGGTCGGCATCAACTCCGCCATCCTCTCCGGCAGCGGCGGCAACATCGGCATCGGCTTCGCCATACCGGTGAACATGGTCAAGGGCGTGATGGACCAGCTCATCAAGTACGGCCAGGTCAAGCGCGGCATCCTCGGCGTCAATCTCTACAGCGTCACGCCGGACATCGCCAAGCAGTACGGGCTCAGCGAGTCGAGCGGCGCGCTGGTCGCGGGCGTGCAGCCCGGTTCGGCCGCCGAGCGGGCCGGCGTGAAGACCGGCGACGTCATCGTCTCGTTGAACGGCAAGGCGGTGAAGGACTCCGGCGAGCTGCGCAACGACATCGGCATGCTGCGCGTCGGCGACAAGGTGGAACTCGGCGTGCTGCGCGACGGCAAGCCGCGCACCATCGTCGCTTCGATCGGCGAACGCGGTGAATCCACCGCCGCGGCGGCGGTCGACATCAACAAGGGCCTGGAGGGAGCGGAGCTCGCGGACGCGCCCGACGGTGGCGGGGTGCTGATCCGTTCCGTGCAGGAGGGCAGTCCGGCGGCGCAGTTCGGCCTGCGCGCCAACGACGTGATCGTAGCCGTCGGCCGCACGCCGGTGGCCGGTCTGAAGAGCTTCCGCGAGGCGGCCAAGGGCGCGAACGTGCTGGTGCTCAACATCCGGCGCGGCGGCATGTCGGTGCTCATCCCGGTGCGGTGAAGAAGATGCAGCATCTGTCGATCGTCATTCTCGGCGGCACCGGCTTCCTCGGTACGCGGCTCGTCTCCCGCCTCCTGAAGGAGGGGCACCGGGTCACCGTGCTGTCGCGCGATCGCGAACAGCACAAGCACCTGCTGGTGCTGCCCGGGCTCGCGATCGAGAACTGCGACGTCTACGACGAGGCCCAGCTGAGCGAACGCTTCCGCGGCCGCGACGTCGTGATCAATCTGGTCGGCATCCTCAACGAACGCGGCTTCGGCGGCGGCGGCTTTCGCCGCGCGCACACCGAGCTCACGCGCGGGGTGCTGCAGGCGGCGCGTTCCGCCGGCGTCGCGCGGCTGCTGCAGGTGTCCTCGCTCAAGGCTGCGCCCGGCGCACCCAGCCACTACCTGCGCTCGAAGGGCGAGGCGGAGCGGCTGATCCGCGAGCACAACGGCACTCTCGACTGGACCATCTTCCAGCCGTCGGTGATCTTCGGACCGCGCGACTCGTTCCTGAACCGGTTCGCGGCGCTGCTCGGCGCCGTACCCCTGGTGTTTCCGCTGGCGCGGGCCGACGCACGCTTCCAGCCGGTGTTCGTCGACGACGTGGTGGAGGCACTGGTGCGCTGCCTGCGCGGCGGTCCGGCCAGCCGCCGCACGCTCGAGCTGGGCGGCCCGGAAGTGCTCACCCTGCGTCAGATCGTGGCCCGGGTCGCCGAACTCACCGGGCGCCGCCGGGCCATCGTCGGTCTGCCCGACTGGGTGGCCCGGGTGCAGGGGCTGATCATGGACTTCGTGCCGGGTCGGCCCTTCTCCAGCGACAATTACCGCTCGCTCACGGTGGACAGCGTCTGCGCCGAGGACGGCTTCGCCGTCCTCGGCATCCGGCCGCAGTCCATGCTCGCGGTGGCGCGGCAGTACCTCGGTACGCTCGAGGACAACGCGCGCCTGAGTCACGACCGCGCGAGCGCGGGGCGGCCGCGCTCCTAATTCTGCGCGGCCGCATTCTGCGCGGCCGCAGGTTGGCCCGGCAGATTCCTCGCCAGCGGCGCGAGACGCGCGAGGCGCAACGCGCACGCGAGGCCCGTGCCGAGGAGGGCCGCGACGAATGCGACCACGCCGCGCCAACCGTGAGTCGCGTAGTAGAGGCCGCCGGCGACGCCCGCGACGCTCGAGCCGAGGTAGTAGGCGAACAGGTAGGCGGCGCTGGCCTGCGCCGTGAATTCTCCCGCGCGCCGTCCGACCCAGCTGCTCGCGATCGAGTGGCCGCCGAAGAATCCGAAGGTGAATACCGCGATCCCGGCGATCACCGCGGGCAAGGGTGAGAGCAGCGTCAGCGCGAGGCCGGCACTCATCACCACGAACATCCGCCACAGCACGCGGCGACGCCCGAGGCGCCCTGCGAGGTGGCCGATCCAGGTCGAACTCACGCTGCCGACCACGTAGAGCGCGAATACCGCCCCGGCGGCGGCCTGGCTCAGGGAATACGGCGGCGCGAGCAGGCGATAGGTGACGTAGTTGTAGACCGTGACGAAGCTGCCGAGCAGCACGAACCCCACCGCGTAAAGCCACGGGAGCCCGGGATCGCGCAACGTCGTCCCGAATCGCGCCAGCGCTCCGTGCAGCGCGCGGGGACGCGGCTGGAAGTGCCGCGACGGCGGCAGCCAGCGGCTGAACACCAGGCTCGCCACCGCGCCCACGAGCCCCACCGCGGCGAGCGCGCCCCGCCACCCCAGGGGATCGACCGCGGCGCTCACCACCAGCCGCCCGCCCATGCCGCCGAGCGCGCTGCCGCCGATGTAGAGCCCCATGCCGAGGCCGATCGACTCGGCATCGACCTCCTCGGCCAGGTAGGCCATCGCCACGGCGGGCAGCCCGCTCAAGGTCAGGCCGAGAGCGGCTCGCAGTGCGATGAACGCACCCCAGGTCGGCGCGAGCGCCGTGCCGAGCGCGAGCGCGGTCGACGACCAAAGCGACGCGGCCATCACGGATTTGCGTCCGACGGCGTCGGACAGGGCGCCCGCGAACAGCAGCGCCACCGCCATCACGCCGGTGCTCGACGACAGGGCGAGCGAACTCTCGGCCGCGGTGCGCTGAAACTGGCGGCTGAACTCCGGCATCAGCGGCTGCACGCAGTACAGCAGGCCGAAGGTGGCCACGCCAGCCGCGAACAGCGCCGCGTTCGTGCGGCGAAACGCCGGCGTGCCGTGCCGGATGCGGTGCTGGTCGGCGCTCATCGCGGGCGCGCGCTCAAGGTTGCGCGCACACGGCGCGGTCGCGCTCGTCCTTCGGCAGACGCGCGAGCGCGCGCACGCGCCGGTAGAACGCGGGCAGGTCGCCGCCGGCGGCACGCAGTTCGCGCTCGAATCCCGGCACGCAGTCGTAGTAGGTGGCCAGGGACGCGAGGCGCGCGTTGTCCAGCGGGCCGTCGAACCAGTCGGCGAAGGGCGCGCGCGGACCGAGGTCGGCGGTGAGGGTCGCGTACTGCGCGCGCAGCGCCTCGAATTGCGCCCGCTTGCGCGCGCGCATCTCGGCGGGGGGAATGCCGGACGCATAGAGTCGCGCGAGCGCCTCGCGCGTACGCTGCAGGAGGGCGAGCACGTCGAGCTGGCGCGCGCGCCACCGGTCGCGACGGGCGATCTGCGCGTCTTCCCTGCGCGCGTGCAGCCAGCGGCGTACGCCCTCCTCCTCCACCGTGGTCGCAAGCGCCTCGTCGAAGGATGCGTCGCCGGCGACGTATACGAGCTGGTGCGTCAGCTCGTGGAAGATGATGCTGGCGAGCTGCGTGTCGCTGTAGCCGAGCATGGTGTTGAGAACGGGGTCGTCGAAGTGACCGAGGGTCGAGTAGGCGGCGACGCCCTCCACCGCGACGTCGTCGCCGTCGGCGCGCAGGCGCCGCGCGTACGCCTGCGCGCGTGCCTGCACGAAGTAGCCCCGATACGCGACGCAGCCGACGACGGGGAAGCACCAGCGGATCGGATCGATCGAGAACTCGGGCGCCGCCACCACGTTCCACACCGCGTACTCGCGGTGCAGGTCGGCATAGCTGCGGTAGCTGCCGTTGTCCGGCAGCGCGAGCTCGCGCGTGGCGAAATCCCGGATCTCGGCGACCGCGGCGAGGCGCGTGCGCAGTGCCGGCGGCTGCGCCGGGTCCGCGATCAGCGCGTCGATGGGCCGCCGCTCGTGCATGAGCTCGAATTGCCCCACGGCGCTCTGCACCAGGTAGCACCCGGACACCGGCAGCGCGAGCACCGCCAGCGCGACCAGGACCAGCGCCGACTTGCTACTATTCACCGATGCAAGTGTATCTGGTCGGCGGAGCGGTTCGCGACGAGCTGCTCGGCCTCGCCGTCACGGAGCGCGACTGGGTGGTGGTCGGCGCCGACCGTGACGACCTGGTGCGCCAAGGCTTCCGCGAGGTCGGGCGGGACTTCCCCGTGTTCCTGCATCCCGAATCCCAGGAGGAGTACGCGCTCGCACGGCGCGAGCGCAAGGTGGCGCCGGGCTATCGGGGCTTCAGCGTGGAATTCGGCCCGGAGGTGACGCTCGAGGAAGACCTCGGGCGGCGTGACCTCACCATCAACGCGATGGCGCGCGCCGCCGACGGTACGCTGGTGGATCCCTTCGGCGGCCGCGCCGACCTCGACGGGAGGCTCCTCAGGCACGTGTCGCCGGCCTTCGCGGAAGACCCGGTGCGGGTGCTGCGCGTGGCTCGGTTCGCCGCTCGCCTCGAGCCCCTGGGCTTTCGCGTGGCGCCCGGGACTCTGGCGCTCATGCGCTCGATGGTCGAGCGCGGCGAGGTGGACGCCCTGGTCGCCGAACGCGTCTGGCAGGAGACGCGCAAAGCCCTGCGCGAGGCCCGCGCGAGCGCGTTCTTCCGGGTGCTGCGCGAGTGCGGCGCCCTGGCGCGGGTCTATCCGGAGATCGACGCGCTGTTCGGCGTGCCGCAACCGCCCGAGTGGCACCCGGAGATCGACACCGGGGTGCACACGCTGATGGTGCTCGACCAGGCGGTACGCCTCAGCGAGGATCCGCGCACCCGGCTCGCCGCGCTGCTGCACGACCTCGGCAAGGGCGCGACGCCGCCGGCGGAATGGCCCAGGCATCGCGGCCACGAGGAGCGTGGCGCGCGGCTGATCGAAGCGCTCGCAGAGCGTCTGCGTCTGCCGCGCGAGTACCGCGACCTGGCGCTGCTAGTGGCGCGCCACCACGGAGTGATCCACCGCGCCGCCGAACTCAAGGCGACGACGGTGCTGGAACTGCTCGAACGAGCCGACGCGTTCCGGCGGCCGGAGCGCTTCGCCGAGGCACTGCTCGCCTGCGAGGCGGACTCGCGCGGACGCACCGGCTTCGAGGACAGGCCCTACCCGCAGCGCGCCTACCTGGCCGCGGCGGGCGCGGCGGCGGCGGCGGTGAAGCCGCGGGCGGCGACGGGCCTCTCGGGCCCGCAGATAGCGCTCGACCTGCGCGAGCGGCGGCTCGAGGCGATTCGCGCATTGCGCGCGAGCCCGCCGGCGCCTCAAAGCGAGTGACGCAGGTCCTGTAGCGAAAAGCCGCCGAGCGGGGGCACGCCGCCGCGGCACCACGCCATCGCCTTGAAGCGTTCACCCATCTCGCCGGGCAACATCAGGCGGCGGGCCTCGTGCGCCGCGCGTGCGGCGGCGGCCGGCCCTGCCTCGCCGGCGGCCCGCATTTCCGACTCGATGCCGGCGCCCGCCAGGTAGAACGCCTGCGTGGCGAAGCCCGCGACCTCGAAGCCGGCGTGGCTTCCGGCCTCGGCGAGTGCGCTGAAGTCCACCCAGGCGGTGATGTCGTTGAGGCCGGGATACGAGAAGGGATCCGCGTGCGCGCGGTGACGAAAGTGGCAGATGAGCGTGCCGTCGTCTCGCTCGGGCAGGTAGTACTGCGCGCGCGGCAGCCCGTAGTCGAACCAGAGCACCGCGCCCGCCTCGAGCGCACGCGTGACGGCCGCGGTCCAGGCGGGCAATCGGCGGCAGAGTTCGGACGCGTAACCGTCGGGCCAGCCGCCGGCGGCGGACTCGCGGCGGGCACACTCGGCGGCGAGTCCGGGGTCGGCGGGCCGCGCACCCCAGGCGAAGGCGCCGTCCACGACGACCACACCGAGTTCCTCGTAACCGCCGGCGTGCCGCCGGAACCGGGTCACCGGCAGCGCGTCCAGCACCTCGTTGCCGACGATCACGCCGCGAAAGGGCGAGCTCGGCGGCTCGTCCAGCCAGGAGACCCGCCCCAGCAGGTGCGGCGCGCGCGCGCCCAAGGCTTGGCGCTGCCGATCCTTCAGATCGGCGCTGACCTCGAGGATGCGATAGCGCGCCGGCAGCGCGCCCAGCGATTCCAGCCGCAGCAGCAGATCGCACGCGAGCCGACCCGTGCCCGCGCCGATCTCCAGGATCTCGCCACCGACCGCGCCGAGCACTTCGGCGCAGGTGCGTGCCACGCAGCCGCCGAACAGCGCCGAGATCTCCGGCGCGGTGACGAAGTCGCCGTCGCCGCCGAGCTTGCGCGCGCCGGCGCTGTAGTAGCCGAGGCCGGGCGCGTAGAGCGCGGCGTCCATGTAGTCCTCGAAACTCAGCCAGCCTCCGGCGCTTGCGACCAGCGCCGCCAGGTGGGCGCGCACGCGCGCCGCATGCGCAGCCTGGTCCGCGCTGAGATCCTGCTCAATGGCCACGGGTACCCGCGTTGCGGACATTCCGGTATCGTTCGCCGCCGTGAACGACCAGAGCGAAACGGCGGGTCTCGAAGGGCGCGTGGTGCTGATCACCGGCGGCGCCCGCCGCGTCGGCGCGGCCATCGCTCGCGCGCTGCACGCCGCCGGCGCCCGCGTGCTGCTGCACTACCGGTCGTCCGCTGACGAGGCCGAGACGCTGGCGGCGCAGCTGCGAGTGGCGCGACCGGACTCGGCCGCCACTCACGGCGCCGACCTCCTCGATCCAGATGCACCGGGGGCGCTGGTGCGCGCGGCGGTCGATCGCTTCGGCCGCCTCGATCTGCTCGTGAACAACGCGTCGAGCTTCTATCCCACGCCGATCGGCAGCATCACCCTGGCGCAGTGGGACGACCTGATCGGCACCAATCTGAAGGCTCCGCTGTTCCTCGCGCAGGCGGCGGCGCCCGAACTGCGCGCACGGCACGGCCAGATCATCAACCTCGTCGACATTCACGGCCAACGCCCTCTCAAGGCGCATCCGGTGTACTGCGCGGCCAAGGCGGGACTCGCCATGCTCACGCGCTCGCTGGCCCGCGAGCTCGGGCCCGAGGTGCGCGTGAACGGCATCGCTCCCGGTCCGGTGATGTGGCCGGAGGGGCCGATGAGCGAGGAACTGAAGCGCGAAATCGTCGACAAGACGGCGCTCAAGCGGCGCGGCGCGCCGGAGGACATCGCGCGGACCGCGCTGTTCCTCGCCAAGGACGCGCCCTACATCACGGGCCAGATCATCGCGGTCGACGGCGGCCGCAGCATCTGACGCGCTCACGCGCCCGGGGCGGCGGCCTTCCAGCGCGCGAGGTCGTCGCGGTTGCGCTCGATGGCGATGCCGACGTTGCGCGAACTGCGCACCGCGCCCGGCTTGCTCAGGGTGAGCTTGACCCGCTGCACGGCGAACTCGTCCAGCACCAGCATGGCGATGCATTCCGCCAGGCGCTCCACCAGCTGGAACTGCGAAGACTCGATGAAGGCGAGCACGCGCTTGGCGACGCGCTTGTAGTTGAGCGTGTCGTCGATCGCGTCGCTCGCGGCGGCCTTGCGGATGTCGAACCCCATCTCGATGTCCACCGACACCGTCTGCTTGACCTGTCGCTCCCAGTCGAAGATCCCGATGATGGCTTCGGTCTTCAGGTCGTGGATGAAAATCGTGTCCATGAACCCCTTCTCGTCTCGTCACGCTTCATAGGCGCGCCGGCTCGAGTTCGTCGAGCGGCCAGCGCGCACGCGCGGGCGGTGCCGCGCCTGCCGGGTGCCCGCCCTTGAGGCGCAGGCAGCCGGCGAGCGCGATCATCGCGCCGTTGTCGGTACAAAATTCGGCTCGCGGGAAATAAAGCCGCGCGCCGGCCTCGCGAGCCGTGGCCGCCAACCGCTCCCGCAAGCGCCGGTTGGCGCCGACTCCGCCGGCCACGACGAGCCGACGGTGCCCCGTGAGCGACAGCGCGCGCCGGGTCTTTTCGGCGAGCGTGTCGACCACCGCCTCCTCGAAGGCCCGTGCAACGTCGGCGCGCGTCTGCTCGTCGACGCTGCGGCCCCGCAAGGCTACTAGGGCCGCGGTCTTCAAGCCACTGAAACTGAAATCGAGGCCGGGTCGGTCGAGCATGGGACGCGGGAAGTGCACGGGCCCGGCCGCGCCGCGCTCGGCGAGGCGCGCCAGGGCGGCACCGCCGGGGTACGGCAGCCCCAGGAGCTTCGCGGTCTTGTCGAAGGCCTCGCCCGCGGCATCGTCGAGCGTTTCGCCGAGGATGCGGTAGCGGCCGACGGCGGCGACGTCCACCAGCTGGGTGTGCCCACCGGACACCAGCAGCGCGAGGAAGGGCAGGTCCGGCGGGTCGGCTTCCAGGAGCGGCGCGAGCAGGTGCCCCTCCAGGTGGTGCACGCCCACGATGGGCTTGTCCCAGACGAGCGCCAGCGCACGTGCGAAACAGGCGCCCACCAGCAGGGCACCGATGAGCCCGGGTCCGGCGGTGTAGGCGATGCCGTCGACGTCGCCGCGACGAGTGCCGGCCGCATCCAGTACCTCGCGGACCAGCGGCAGGAGCCGGGCGACGTGATCGCGGGAGGCAAGCTCCGGCACCACCCCGCCATACGCCTGGTGCAACGCAACCTGGCTGTGCAGGCGGTGCGCGAGCAATCCGCGCGCGTCGTCGTAGACGGCGACCGCCGTCTCGTCGCACGAGCTTTCGATACCGAGGATGCGCATGGCTTGGGCCTTATACAGGGATTTTGCCTTTTGGTAGACGGCACTTTAGAATGCGCGGCCCGCACCGCCGATTGCCGGCGGAGCGCTCACCCATTGAGGTTCGAATGCCGAGCGTTCGTGTCCGCGAGAACGAGTATTTCGACGCCGCCCTGCGCCGTTTCAAGCGCGCCTGCGAGAAGGCCGGCGTCCTCACCGAGCTTCGCCGCCGGGAATTCTACGAAAAGCCCACGCAGGAGCGTAAGCGCAAGAAGGCGGCTGCCGTGAAGCGGCACTTGAAGCGCCTGTCCCGCGAGAGCATGCGCGGCGCCGGCGGCGCTTCGAGCGGCGCTCCGGCCTCCTCCGCGCGCGCCTACTGACGCGCCCCGCCGCGGGCGAGCGCTCGTGACGATGTCTCTCAAGGAGCGGATAACGGATGACATGAAGGCGGCCATGCGCTCCGGCGAGCGCGACCGCCTCGGGCTCATCCGCATGATCACCTCCGCCATCAAGCAGCGCGAGGTGGACGAGCGGATCAGCCTCGATGACGCCCAGGTGATGGTCGTGATCGAGAAGATGATCAAGCAGCGCAAGGAATCGCTGGTTCAGTTCCAGGCCGGCAATCGTCCGGACCTGGTCGAGAAGGAGAGCGCGGAAATCGCGCTCCTGCAGACCTACCTGCCCGCCCAGCTCTCCGAGTCCGAGGTGGACGCGCTGGTCGCCGAGGCGATCGCCGCCACCGGCGCCGCGAGCGTCAAGGACATGGGCAAGGTGATGGGCGTGATCAAGTCGAAGGCTCAGGGACGCGCCGACATGGCCGTCGTTGGAGCGAAGATCAAAGCCAAGCTGGGCGGCTGAACCCCACCGGTCCATGGCCGGCCGCATCCCTCAGGCGTTCATCGACGACCTGGTTGCCCGCTCCGACATCGTCGAGGTGATCGGCGCGCGGGTGCCGCTCAAGAAATCGGGCCGCGAATACAAGGCCTGCTGCCCGTTCCACGCCGAGAAGACCCCCTCGTTCTGGGTGAGTCCCGACAAGCAGTTCTACCACTGCTTCGGCTGCGGCGCGCACGGCACCGTCATCGGCTTCCTGATGCAGTACGAGAAGCTCGAGTTCCCGGACGCGGTGGCCGAGCTCGCGCAGCGGGCGGGACTCGAACTGCCGCGCGAGGCCCAGGGCCCGCGCGACGGCGGCGGCGCCGACCTGCATGACCTGATGGGCCGCGTGGCGCGGTTCTTCGCGCAGAACCTGAGCGACGATGCGCGTGCGCGGGACTACCTCGCGCGTCGCGGCATCGACGCGGCCACCGCGGCGAAGTTCTCGCTGGGCTACGCGCCGGACTCCTGGAACGCCTTGCTCAATCGCTTCGGCGCCAATCCCGAGGAGCGGCGCCGGCTGCTGCAGGCGGGTCTCGTGATCGAGCGCGAGCCCAAGGCCGGCGAGCGGCAGCCCGGCTACTACGACCGCTTTCGCGACCGCCTCATGTTCCCGATCCGCGACGCCCGCGGCCGCGTGATCGCCTTCGGCGGCCGGGTGATCGACGCCGGCGAGCCGAAGTACCTGAACTCGCCCGAGACGGTGCTGTTCCACAAGGGGCGCGAGCTGTACGGCCTGTACGAGGCGCGCCAGGCGCACGCCGACTTCAAGCGCCTGATGATCGTCGAGGGGTACATGGACGTGGTGCGTCTGCACCAGGCCGGCGTCACCTATGCGGTGGCCACCCTCGGAACGGCCACCACCCAGGAACACCTCAACAAGGTATTTCGCATGACCGGCGAGGTGGTGTTCTGCTTCGACGGCGACCGCGCCGGCCGCCAGGCGGCGTGGCGGGCGCTGGAGAACGCATTGCCGCTGGCCCGCGACGGGCGCGAGTTCAAGTTCCTGTTCCTGCCGGAGGGGCATGACCCCGACACGCTGGTGGCGGCGGAGGGCCGGGAGGCTTTCGAGGCGCGGCTCGCCGGTGCGCTGCCCCTGTCAGAGTACCTGGTGCGACACCTCGCGGAGGAGACCGACGGCGACCACGTCGACGGTCGCGCCAAGCTCGCCGCGCTCGCCCGGCCGCTGTTCGCCCGCATCCCGGACGGGATCTACCGGGAGCTGCTCGCAGACCGGCTCGCGGCGCAGATCCGCATGCCGGCCGCCCGACTCAAGGCGCTGCTGGTCGCGGCCGACGCCGCCCGGCCGCAGCGCGCGTCGCAGGCCGGCGCGCCCCGCCATGACGCGGGCGGGGAACCGCGGCCGGTCGGCGGCGGTCGATGGAGAGCGGGGCGGGGCAACCTGCTCAGCCAGGCGATTCGGCTCCTGCTGCAGCACCCCGGTGCCGCCGCGGCGGTGCCGGACGCGGGCTTGCTCGATTCGGTAGACCGGGCCGGGGTGGGCGTCCTCAAGGAATTGCTGGAACAGGCCGCCGCCATGGCGAACCCCACCACCGCCGCGCTGCTCGAGCGCTGGCGCGAACGGCCGGAACACGCCCGCCTGGTGGAACTCGCGCTCGGCGAGACCCTGGTCCCGGACCCGGGCGCGGCGGGCCGGGAACTGGCCATGGCGGTGGCCAAATTGGTGGAGGAATACGGTCCGCGGCGCCGGATGGGCGAACTTTTGCGCAAGGATGCCGATACGGGGTTGAATTCCGAGGAAAAGCGGGAATTGACGGAGTTGCTGCAGGCGCTGAAGCGGCCGCGGCCGGCTTGAACGACCAGACCAGCCCGAAACTGGTCAAAAAACGTTCATTTTTGTATACTAACCGGCTACGCCTCGCGAGCTAGCGGCGTAGGTTCTTAAGCGGAAACCTTCGAGTGGCTTTTTCTAAAGAGGCGGTCACCTTGATCAAGAAAGCGGCGCCGGCCGGCACGGCATCTCAAATCGCGGACGAGCGCCAGTCGCAGCTCAAGCTGCTGATCGCGCGCGGCAAGGAACAGGGCTACCTCACCTACGTCGAAGTCAACGATCACCTGCCGAGCGAGATCGTCGATCCCGAACAGATCGAAGACATCGTCAACATGATCAACGACATGGGCATTCCGGTGTACGAGAAGGCACCGGATGCCGAGTCGTTGCTGCTCACCGACGCGACCGCCGCGCCCGACGAGGAGGCGGTCGAGGAAGCCACCGCCGCGCTCGCCAATCTCGACGCGGAGTTCGGCCGAACCACCGATCCGGTGCGCATGTACATGCGCGAGATGGGCACCGTCGAACTGCTCACCCGCGAGGGCGAGATCCGCATCGCCAAGCGGATCGAAGAGGGCCTGGAAGCGGTCAAGATCGCGCTCGGCAGCTACCCGGGCACTTACGACCTGCTCCTGCGCAGCTACGAGTCCGTGAAGGCGGGCCAGATGCGCCTCGTCGACGTGATCGTGGGATTCGTCGATCCGAATGCGCCGGACGAGATCGCGCAGCCGCAGAATCCGAAGATGATGGCGCTGGAGCGCGAAGAGTCCGGCGACGAGGAGGAGGACGGCGAGGACGGCGAGGAGGCGATCGACACGGGTCCGGATCCGGAAGAGGCCGCCAGGCGCTTCGCCTCCATCGGCAAGGCGTACACCCAGTTCGTGAATGCCCTCGACAAGCTCGGCGCCAAGGATCCGAAGACCCTGAAGATCCGCAAGAAGATCTGCGGCGAGCTGATGGAACTGAAGCTCTCGCCGAAGATGTTCGACCAGCTGATCGACAACCTCCGCCAGAACGTCAGCGACGTGCGGCTGCTGGAGAAGGAGATCATGTTCCTCTGCATCAA